>NZ_AQXM01000061.1 GCF_000376245.1 Acaricomes phytoseiuli DSM 14247
GAACAACGGCCTTATCGGCTCCATGGGCCGGTCCTACGGAGCTGGCGATAACGCGAGCATGGAGAGTTTCTTCAGCCTGCTTCAGAAGAACGTGCTCAACACGAGATGCTGGAACACTCGCGCTGACCTCCGCCTCCCGATCGTTTCCTGGATCGAAACGAAGTACAACCGAAGACGCCGGCAACGCGGCCTCGGCAAACTCACTCCCGTAGAGTTTGAGACGATCTACACGGACGCGAAAGCGGCCTGATCACCCCAAACCCCAACTGTCAACCAAACCCGGGGCAGACCCATCCCACTGGCCAGCAATCGCACCTAGTTTCGAGGCAAGGCTCCGGTCCGGGTCAGACAAAAACGGAGTCAGCTGAATCGTGACCGCGAACAAACCTGCAACGATCACCAAAAAAATGAATGGAGGCTTAGAGCCGAAACGTTGTACGCGCTCAAACAAAACATCCCAGAATCGCCTACCGTCCTGATGATCCTGGTTCATCACTCAGCAATTCACTCTTTGGAATACCTCACCGGCCAGGCGTTCATAAGCATCGATATAACGTTGCCGGGTGCGCTCCACGATGTGCTCGGGCAGGGCAGGGGGCTCCTGCCCGCCAGCACGGTCCCAGGCTGCTTCATCGGAGACCAGCCAGTCCCGCACATACTGTTTATCGAAGCTTGGCTGTGCCTGGCCCGGAGCCCAGGCCTCGGCATCCCAGAAGCGCGAAGAATCCGGGGTGAGCACTTCATCGCCCAGGGTCAGCAGCCCGCTCGCGGAGAGGCCGAACTCGAGCTTGGTGTCCGCCAGAATAATGCCTCGCTCCCGCGCAACAACCTCGGCGGCCCGGTAGATCGCCAGGCTCGCTTCGCGCAGTTCTTCCGCCCGCCCCTGCCCCACGGTGGCGGCCATCGTGGCGAAGTCGATGTTCTCATCGTGCTCGCCGACTTCGGCTTTGGCCGATGGCGTGAAGATCGCCTCCGGCAGACGTGAGCCGTCAACATAACCCGGGTCGAGCGGTATCCCGCTGACCGTCCCGGCGGCCTGGTACTCCACTAGCCCGGAACCGGTCAGATAACCCCGGATGATGCATTCCACCGGGAACATCTCCAGCCGCTGGCACACCATGGCCCGGCCGGCGACCTCGGCCGGCACTCCCTGCCCCGGGTTGGTACCGAGAACGTGGCTGGGAATCCCGGTCAGTTCGGCCAGCTGCTCGAACCACCAAAGGCTCAGCTGGGTTAGCACCGCGCCTTTATCCGGAATCTCGGTGCGCAGAATATGGTCATAGGCGCTAATCCGGTCACTGGCCAGGACCAGGACTCGCTCGGCAGTTCCCTCAGACCCCTCCGGGCCATCAGCCGGCTCGGGCACGTAGAGCTCACGGACTTTGCCGGAGTAGACATGCCGCCAGCCCTCAAGGGCCGGGGGCGCGCCGGGAAGGGACTGGTTCATCCGCGGTTCTCCGGCCGCGCTGAAGCAGCCGGGACGTCGATGGTCCCCCACGCTGCTTTCGCCGCGATATCCCGCCGGTACTGCGAGCCGTCCAATTCGATCAGTTCGATTCCGGCGTAAGCGCGCTCCCTGGCGTCCACCAGATCCGTCCCCAGCCCGACCACGCTGAGTACCCGGCCACCGGAACTCACGAGCTTGCCCTGTTCGTCCAGGGACGTACCGGCTTGTAGGACTTTGACGCCCTCGAGCTGCTCTGCTTTGCGCACACCACGCAGCCGGTCCCCCGTACGCGGACGTTCCGGGTAGCCTTCGGCTGCCAGCACCACGGCCACCGCGGTCTCCGGAGCCCAGCGCACCGGCCCCACTTCAGCCAGCTGGCCCTTTGCCGAGGCCATCAGCAGGGCGCCCAAAGGTGTACGCAAACGCGCCAGCACTGCCTGGGTTTCCGGATCCCCGAACCGGGCGTTGAACTCGATGACCCGGATGCCCCTCGAGGTCAGTGCCAAACCGCAGTAGAGCACCCCGATGAAAGGCGTCCCGTGATGCGCCATCTGATCGACCACCGGCTGCGCCACCCGGTCGATCACTTCTTGAACCAGGCCCTCAGGAATCCATTCCAGCGGCGAATAAGCACCCATGCCGCCGGTGTTGGGGCCTTCATCCCCGTCGAAGATCCGTTTGAAATCCTGCGCCGGAGCCAGCGGCACCACGGTGCTGCCGTCACAGATCACGAAGAGCGAGACTTCGGGGCCGTCCAGGAACTCTTCGATGAGCACCTGACCGCCGCCGTCGAAGCAGGCCTGGGCGTGTGCGAGCGCGTAGTCCCGATCCCGGGTGACAACAACGCCCTTGCCCGCTGCGAGCCCGTCGTCTTTCACCACGTATGGTGCCCCCAGGGCATCCAGCGCCTCACCGGCCTCCATAATGTCCGAGGCCACTTTAGCCATGGCCGTGGGCACCGAGGCTTCAGCCATGATCCCTTTGGCGAAAGCTTTAGAACCCTCTAAAGCAGCGGCTTCCCTGGAGGGACCGAAAACGGGGAACCCGGCCTCGCGGAGCGCATCGGAAACACCGCTGATGAGCGGTGCCTCCGGGCCGATCACCACGAGATCCGAATCCAGCCTGCGAGCCAGCTCCGTGACCTCTGCCGGATCCTGCGGATCGATCTGATGCGTCGGGATGAGGCCGTCGATCCCGGCGTTCCCCGGGGCGGCATGGAGCTCATGGACGGAGGAATCCGAAAGCAGGGCCCTGACAATGGCGTGCTCCCGGCCTCCGGAGCCGATAACAAGAACCTTCACGCGCTTAGCCTATCTAGTCCGAAGAACAGATGTAGCGCAAATAACTGACGGCAGGCCGCGGCCTAAACGGAAATATCGCCGCGAATCAGCGATACTGAAGAATGTGCTCAACACTTTTCTGGCCCAGGACGCTGTAGAACTCGCTGCTGTCGAACGCAGCGGATTCGTTGAATCCCGGCATATCGGCTCCGCGGTGCTGACTGCCAATGACGGCTCGGTGGTGATTTCCCTCGGCGATCCGGACGCACCGGTTTTCGCCCGCTCCACCTTGAAGCCGTTCCAGGCGCTCGGATCGATGCAGGCGGGGGTACCGCTGCGCGGTGCAGAGGCAGCCATCGCGGCTGGCAGCCATACAGGATCCCTGGCACATACGGATCTGATCAGCACGATGCTGGAGAAGGCCGGCCTGGACGAGCGATATCTGCTCTGCCCGCCGGCTTGGCCGCAGGACACCGAGGCTTACCGGTGGATGCTGCGCACCGAACGGGATAAGACTCCGCTGGCGATGAACTGCTCCGGGAAGCACGCCGCCTTCCTCTGGGCCTGCACCGAGAATTCTTGGGATACCGGAACCTACCTGAACCCAGAGCACCCGGTGCAGAAACTGGCTCAGGCAGCTATCGAGGAGTACACCGGGGAGCGGCCAGTGCAGATGGGCACTGATGGCTGCGGAGCCCCGGTTTCCGCACTCTCGCTCATCGGCCTGGCTCGCGCCTATGGCCGCCTGGGGCGCTCGGCCACCGACAAGAACGCCAATGCCAGGGCCGCGACCATCGCCACCGCAATGCTCGATTACCCCTGGGCCGTCGAGGGAGTCAGCAAGCCCAATACCGTGGTGATGGAAGAACTCGGCGTGATCGCGAAGCTGGGGGCCGAAGGAGTGCTCTGCCTGGCCACCCCCAGCGGCGTGGGTGTGGCAATCAAGATCCTCGACGGGTCCGCCCGGGCGGCGAGCCTGGTCGGCCTCACGATGCTCGCCGCCGCGGAGGCCGTCTCGGCCGATGCTGTGGCCGCGACCCTGCCCAAGATCGTCGATCCGATCATCGGCGGCGATATGACGGTCGGCCAGCTGCGCCTCGCCCCCGCGGTCTCCGCACTGCTGGACCGCTAGAGAATCAGCAGAGAAACTTCTGATGCCCGCCCGGCGGAGAATCGACCCGCAGCAAGGAGCGGAGGCTCTGCAGGCCTGGCAGGGTGGCGCTCGGGATCGGCAGACCCTGGCAACGGCCGTGCGCTACGCCCTGACGGAACTGGCGGAACGCACACCGGGCAATTCGGTGGAAGTCCGCGTGCCACCCTACGGTGTTGCCCAATGCATTCCCGGCCCCCGGCACACCCGGGGCACACCGCCGAATATCGTGGAGACGGATGCCGAAACCTGGCTGGCGATGGTGATCGGGCTGCGATCCTGGAGGCAGAGCCTGGACCAGGGCCGGATCACGGCCTCCGGCACTCGCGCCGATCTGAGCGAATGGCTTCCTTTATGGTCGCCGGACTCAATGGGCAGCCGGCGGGAAGCAAACGAGACGTAAACTAGAGAGATGACCGAACCCGCCCAAGATATTTCAGAGGTCCGTGTGCGCACCGCACCACGGTACGTGCCCTTCCTGATCGCAGGATTAGCACTGGGGGTTATCGCCGCTCTGGTCGCGACCTTCGTGCCACCGGACTCTGAATATGACAGAAGCACACTGTTTGGCTTCTTCGCCGTCGTCTTCATGGTGTTCGGGCTGACCCTCGGCGGCGCGGCGGCTCTGCTCGTGGACTGGCTCGGACGGCGGCGGAGCCGCCTGGCCAGAGTGGAGCCGGCGGAGGACGTAGCAGGAGCAGATACCGACTAGCAGGCATCCGGCCGGTATGACGTAGAATGGGGTAGTGGCACGCGGCGACGGCACTCTCTCCCACGATCTGCTCCCCGGCGAAAAGGACCCCCAGGATGCATGCGGGGTCTTCGGGGTATGGGCCCCTGGCGAAGAAGTCGCCAAGCTCACCTATTACGGGCTGTATGCTCTGCAGCACCGGGGCCAGGAATCGGCTGGTATAGCGACCAGCGATGGTCAGCGAATCAACGTATACAAGGATATGGGCCTGGTCTCCCAGGTCTTCGACGAATCCACACTCAACACTCTCGGCGGCCATATCGCGGTGGGGCACTGCCGCTACTCCACCACCGGGTCGTCGACCTGGGCGAACGCCCAGCCGACCCTGGGTGCCACCCGCACCGGCACTGTGGCCTTGGCGCATAACGGGAATCTGACCAATACCGCAGAGCTGCGGGATCTGGTGCTGGAGCGTTACGGCCGCCCCCGTAGTGGAGAGATGGCGCAGGGCAACACCTCGGATACCGCGCTGGTGACCACCCTACTGCAAGGCAGCGAAGGTGAAAGCCTTGAAGCCACCGCCATGAATCTCCTGCCACGGATCAAAGGGGCCTTCTGCTTCGTCTTCATGAACGAAGGAACCCTCTACGCTGCCCGAGACTCGCACGGCGTCCGTCCCCTGGTGCTGGGCAGGCTGGAGCGAGGCTGGGTCGTCGCCTCGGAGAGCGCCGCCCTGGCCACCGTCGGTGCCAGCTATATCCGGGAGATCGAGCCCGGTGAGTTCATCGCGATCGATGAAGCCGGTGTGCGCAGTCAGCGCTTCGCCCAGGCGACGCCCACCGGCTGCGTTTTCGAATACGTCTACCTCGCCCGGCCCGATGCCACGATCTCCGGCCGATCCGTCTACGAATCCCGAGTGGAGATGGGCCGGCAGCTCGCTCGGGAGAACACGATCAGCGCCGATATCGTGATCCCCGTGCCCGAATCCGGAACCCCGGCCGCGGTCGGTTACGCGGAGGAATCCGGGATCCCCTTCGCGCACGGCTTCGTGAAGAACGCCTATGTGGGCCGAACGTTCATCCAGCCGTCGGAGACGCTGCGCCAGCTGGGCATCAGGCTCAAGCTCAATGCGCTAGAGTCGGTGATCCGCGGGAAGCGACTGGTGGTGATCGATGACTCCATCGTCCGCGGCAACACGCAACGGGCCGTAGTGCGAATGCTCCGCGAGGCCGGGGCGAAAGAAGTGCACGTCAAGATCTCCTCGCCGCCGGTGCGCTGGCCTTGTTTTTACGGAATCGACTTCGCCTCCCGCGCGGAATTGATCGCCAATGGCGCAGCCGTCGATGAGATCGCGGCGTCCATCGGCGCTGATTCGCTCAGCTACATCTCCGAACAGGGCATGATCGATGCCACGGAGCAGCCGCGGGAGCGGCTCTGCACCGCGTGCTTCACCGGCCAGTATCCGATCGAGCTGCCCGCCGCGGACCGGTTGGGGAAGAATCTGCTGGAGCGCCCGGGCGCTTCGGGCTGCGATCCGGGCCCCGGGGCAGAGCTGGAGAGCTTAATGGAAGAGTCCACTTCGCATCGGAGAGAAAAAGTATGAGTGAAGCGATCACGTACGCCAGTGCGGGAGTGGACGTCGAAGCCGGTGACCGCGCCGTCGAGCTGATGAAAGAAGCTGTCCGCGCCACTCATGGCCCTCAGGTCATGGGCGGGGTAGGCGGTTTCGCGGGGCTTTACGATGCCTCCGCGCTGCTGCGGTATGAGCGGCCACTGCTGGCGACCTCGACCGACGGCGTGGGCACGAAAGTAGCCATCGCGCAGGCGATGGACATCCACGATACGATCGGTTTCGACCTGGTCGGCATGGTCGTCGATGACATCGTGGTCGTCGGCGCTGAGCCGCTTTTCATGACCGATTACATCGCCTGCGGGAAGGTCGTCCCGGAGCGGATCGCCGATATCGTCCGGGGCACAGCTGCGGCCTGCGCACAGGCCGGCACCGCACTGGTCGGCGGTGAGACCGCAGAGCACCCCGGATTGCTGACGCCCTCCGAATACGATGTCGCCGGTGCCGCCACCGGCGTCGTCGAGGCCGATCGGCTGCTCGGCCCGGAGCGCGTCAAAGCCGGCGATATCGTGATCGCCATGGCTTCCTCCGGCCTGCACTCCAACGGCTACTCCCTGGTCCGTCAGGTGATCCATCATGCGGGCTGGGCGCTGGACCGTCAGGTCAGTGAACTGGGGCGCACCCTGGGCGAGGAACTGCTCGAACCGACCCGGGTTTATGCTGCTGACTGCCTGGACCTCACCCGGGCCTTCCCCGTCGATTCAGAACGCGCGGTGCGGGGTTTCAGCCACGTCACCGGTGGTGGCCTGGCCGCTAATCTGGCCCGGGTTCTGCCGCGCGGGCTAACCGCCACGGTGGATCGCAGCACCTGGGAGCTGCCGGCGATCTTCCAGCTGGTCGCTGAGCTGGGGAACGTCCCCCTAGCGGATCTGGAGCGCACGCTCAATCTGGGGGTCGGCATGATCGCCATCGTCAGCCCGGAAGCCGCAGACGCCGTGGTCGCACGGTTGGCCGAACGCCGAGTACCGGCCTGGGTCATCGGCGAGGTCAGCCATGCAGCGGAGCCGAGCGCGCCGAGCGCCGATTATGTCCAGGGCGCTAAAGGCGTCGACGGCGGCGCGGTACAGCTCATGGGGCGTTACGCCTAAGTCTCTGGCATAGTGGTTAGGCGCGAGCGCGGATCACCGGAAGGGCGACAGAACCAGCGAAGGGTTAGCCGACCGGATCAGCCGATCCGGCGGTTCTCAACCTCGTCATCGCTTTCGAGCTCGTCGTATTTATCGACGTAGTCCGAATAATCGGCGTAATCCGGATCAGTCGGATCGCTCGTGGAGGCAGGGCTGGATGGACCTTGCAGCTCGCGCTCCAACGCCGAATAGTCAGTGCTCGGGGAGTAGTACTTCATATCCCGAGCCTGCTTAGTAGCTTTTGCCTTTTGACGGCCGCGCCCCATGGCGTGACCCCCTTTGTATGCTCATACCGGAGGTGGTTGCCCGGACGACGGGCAAGGCCCCGGAGTTATCGGTCAAATCTGTCGTATACCTAGGGTACATGCTTTGCTGAGTTTTCGCGTGCTCACCCGGCCCAGATCACACTGGTGATCAGAGCCCGCACCCCGGCCGGGCCGCCCACCGGCACGATGGGCGGCCCGGACGCATCGGGGTTGTGTTCTTAGCGGGCGCGGCCCAGCGCTTATCAGCGTTTCCGGACGGTAAGGCCAGAGCTTTCTTTGCCCTTGCCACTGCCATCCAGCTCGTCGACATCGGCAGCCGTATCGACGAGCACAGTATCGCCATCGCCGATATCGCCGGCGAGCAGCTCCTTGGCCAGCCGGTCCCCGATCTCCCGCTGCACCAGACGACGCAGCGGCCTGGCTCCGTAGGCGGGATCATAACCGGTCATCGCCAGCCAGGCCCGGGCACCATCGCTGACCTCCAGGTCGAGCCTGCGGTCGGCCAACCGCGCCGCGAGACTGTGCACCTGGAGGTCCACGATCTTCGACAACTGGTCCACGGAGAGCGGCTCAAACATCACGATGTCATCGAGTCGGTTGAGGAATTCCGGTTTGAACGAGGCATTGACCACGGCCATGACCGAGTCTTTCTTCTGCTCCTGATCCAAGGTCGGATCCACCAGGAACTGCGAGCCCATATTCGAGGTCAGGATCAGGATCGTATTCCGGAAGTCGACCGTGCGGCCCTGCCCATCGGTCAGCCGGCCGTCGTCGAGCACCTGCAGCAGGATGTCGAAGACCTCGGGATTGGCCTTCTCCACCTCATCCAGCAGAATCACCGAATAGGGGCGGCGGCGCACCGCCTCGGTCAGCTGACCGCCTTCTTCATACCCGACATAACCTGGAGGCGCACCCACCAACCGGGCCACGGAATGCTTCTCCGAGTATTCGCTCATATCGATGCGAATGATGGCGCGCTCATCGTCGAAGAGGAATTCGGCGAGGGATTTCGCCAGCTCCGTCTTGCCGACGCCGGTCGGCCCTAAAAACAGGAACGAACCGGTCGGCCGATTCGGGTCGGCGACTCCGGCGCGGGCCCGGCGCACCGCATCGGCGACGGTCTGCACGGCCAGCTCCTGGCCGATGAGGCGGGCCCCCAGGACCTCTTCCATATGCAGCAGCTTCTGGCTCTCGCCCTGGAGCAGCCTGCCTGCGGGGATGCCGGTCCAGGCGGAGATGACCTCGGCGATATCGTCCGCGGTGACTTCTTCGGCGACCATCAGATCCGGCTTGGCGGCGCCGTCCTCTTCGATCATGGACTCCTCGGCCTGCTGGGCGGCGACGAGCTGCTCCTCCAGATCGGGGATCTCCCCGTAGAGGGTCCGCGAGGCCTTCTCCAGGTCGCCTTCGCGCTGAGCCTTCTCCGCGATGGAACGCAGCTCGTCGATCCTGGCCTTGAGATCGCCCACCCGGTTGAGCCCGGCCTTCTCGGCCTCCCAACGGGCATTGAGCGCGTCCAGTTCTTCTTTTTTATCCGCCATATCAGCGCGCAGAGCTTCCAGGCGCTCCTGAGAAGCGGCATCGGATTCACCGCTGAGCGCGAGCTCTTCCATGGTCAGCCGGTCCACGGCGCGGCGC
The DNA here is from genome assembly GCF_000376245.1 of Acaricomes phytoseiuli DSM 14247. Classification (GTDB taxonomy): domain Bacteria; phylum Actinomycetota; class Actinomycetes; order Actinomycetales; family Micrococcaceae; genus Renibacterium; species Renibacterium phytoseiuli. The sequence goes on from NZ_AQXM01000061.1 coordinate 9,230, forward strand.
AGCTGATCGATTTCCTCCGGAGCGGAATCGATTTCCATCCGCAGCCGGGATGCGGCTTCATCCACCAGGTCGATGGCCTTATCCGGCAGCTGGCGACCGGTGATGTAGCGGTTGGACAGGGTCGCGGCTGCCACTAGGGCGGAATCCGCGATGGAGACTTTGTGATGCGCTTCGTAGCGCTCTTTCAACCCGCGCAGGATCGCGATGGTATCGATGACGCTCGGCTCGCCGACATACACCTGCTGGAATCGGCGTTCCAGGGCTGGGTCTTTCTCGATGTGTTCGCGGTACTCATCCAGGGTGGTCGCACCGATCAGCCGGAGCTCGCCCCTGGCCAGCATCGGCTTGAGCATATTGCCGGCGTCCATCGCGCCCTCGGAGGCTCCGGCGCCCACCACGGTGTGGATCTCATCGATGAACGTGACGATCTGCCCATCGGAATTCTTGATCTCTTCCAGCACCGCTTTGAGCCGTTCCTCGAACTCGCCGCGGTATTTGGCCCCGGCGACCATCGAGCCCAGATCCAGCGAGATGAGTGTCTTGCCGCGCAGACTCTCCGGCACATCCCCGTCCACCATCCGCTGCGCGAGGCCTTCGACCACGGCGGTCTTGCCGACACCGGGTTCGCCGATGAGCACCGGGTTGTTCTTGGTCCGCCGGGAGAGCACCTGGATCACGCGACGGATCTCCCCGTCCCGGCCGATCACCGGATCCAGCTTGCCGGACCGTGCTATTTCGGTGAGGTCCGTGCCGTACTTCTCCAGGGCCTGGAAGGTGCCCTCCGGGTCCTGGGAGTCGACTTTCCGATCACCCCGGATGCCCGGGATCGCAGCGCGCATGGCCTCCAAGGTGGCCCCGGCATCCTTGAGGATCTGCGCCGAGGGATCATTGCCGGCGGCGATTCCCATGAGCAGGTGCTCGGTGGAGACGTAGCTGTCCCCCATAGATTCCGCCTCGTGCTGAGCGGCCTGGATCACCTGGAGCGCCGCACGGGAGAACTGAGCCTGGGCCACTGAGCTGCCAGAACTCGAAGGCAGCGATTTGATGGCGGAGGAGGCCGCAACACTCACCGCGTCCGGATCGACGCCGATAGATTTCAGCAGCGCAACGGCCACGCTTTCGCGCTGATCCATGAGCGCTTTGAGCAGATGCGCCGGTTCAACCTGCGGATTGCCCGCGGTTGAGGCGTTCATCGCAGCAGCAGAAAGCGCTTCCTGGCTTTTAGTAGTGAATTTCGCGTCCATCTGGTCCCCTTCCCCTACATTCCCCTATATGTCCATGTCCCCGCACCCGGGGCCCTTCTCAGGACGCCCGGCAGACTCATGCTTGACTTCCACCCCAAATAGTTAACTTGAGTCTATTAGACTCAAGTTAACTATTCAAGGTTTGCCGCGCCGGAAACCCCCGCCTGAGCGACCGGAAGAGAGCCGGAAGAGAAAGAGAACCGGAATAGAATTCGAGATATGCCGGTATACCTTGACCCGCCGTTATAGCCCGCCCATGGCACGCTGTTCTCGCACCTCATATCGGATCATTCACTTGACGAATTGCACAGCTTCGCGGCCAAAGCGGGGCTTTCCGACCGCGCCTTCGACCGGGACCATTACGATGTGCCGCAGCAGCGCTATCAGCAGCTGATCGACCTTGGGGCGCAGGAGGTCAGCGCTGCCGAGCTGACCCGGCGGCTGATCGGCAGCGGGCTGCGGGTTCCGGCACGGCAACGCCCGGAATCACTGCACACCGCCCTGCTTCTCCGCTGGGAGAAACTGCTTCCGCAGGAACCAGAGGTCGGCGCAGAGCTTCTGAGCCGATGGACCCAACCGCACCGGCATTACCATTCCGCGACCCATCTGCTCGGAATCCTCGAAGCCCTCGACTCGCTCTGCGCCGAACCCGCCGCCGATCCGCCCCGGGAAGTCCTGCTCGCCGCCTGGTTCCACGATGTGGTCTACCGAGGGCAGCCGGGTGAGGATGAAGCAGAATCCGCCCGACTCGCCGAAGACCTCCTCGCCGGGATCGTCCCGGACGCCGAACTCGAAGAGATCCACCGGCTGATCCTGCTCACCAAAACTCATGACCCACTGCCCGGCGATACCTCCGGAGCACTGCTCTGCGATGCGGATCTATCCGTGCTGGGTGCCAACGAGCCGGGCTACGCCCGGTACGCCATAGCCATCCGCCGGGATTACGCCCAGGTGCCGGAGCGGGACTTCCGGGCCGGCCGCAGCGCAGTGCTGAAGCACCTGCTGAGCTTGACCCCCCTTGTACCGGACCCAGCGCGGCCAGCACCTCTGGGAAAACACCGCCCGGCGCAACCTGCACGCCGAGCTGCGCCGAATAGATTCAGAGAACCCGGTACATTCAGAGAGATGAAGACTCTTCTGAACATCATCTGGCTCGTCTTCGGCGGGCTCTTGCTGGCCCTGAGCTACGCACTCGCCGGGTTGATCTGCTTCGTCCTGATCGTAACGATCCCCTGGGGCATCGCGTCTTTCCGCATCGCCGGTTACGCGCTCTGGCCCTTCGGCCGGGTCGTCGTCGACAAACCCGGCGGCACCGGGCTGTTCGCGACCCTGGGGAACGTCATCTGACTCCTGGTCGCCGGGATCTGGATCGCCATCGGGCACGTCGTGACCGCTATCGCCATGGCGATCACGATCATCGGCATTCCGCTGGCCATAGCCAATATCAAGCTGATCCCGGTGTCGCTTATGCCCCTGGGCAAGCAGATCATCCCCAACAGCCAGGGCACCCTCCCCCAGTACCGGCGCTCATGAACCAGTACCCGCGCTGACTGAAGCCGGATTAATAAGCATGGCAGTAACCGGCAGTACCGGTTACTGTTACCTGGCAGGACATCAATGACGAGTCAGGAGGAACACATGCGGCCGGCTAACCCCTATTCGATCTGGCGGCGCAAGCCGGTTGAGCAGATGCGCGACGATGCTCAGCACAGTGGCCTCACCAAGAGCCTCGGGCTCTGGCAGCTCACCGCCATCGGCGTCGGCGGCATCGTCGGCGTGGGGATCTTCTCCCTCGCCGGGCTAGTGGCCAGCGGGGACAGCGATAACCCCGCGGTGGGCCCCGCGGTGCTGTTCTCCTTCCTCATCGCAGGCCTGGCCTCTGCCGCGGCAGCGCTCTCCTACGCCGAATTCGCCGGGATGATCCCGCGCGCCGGCTCGGCCTACAGCTACGGGTACGTCGCTCTGGGCGAACTCATCGGATGGTTCATCGGATGGGATCTGCTGCTGGAGTACATCGCCATCGTGGCGGTGGTGGCTATCGGGATCTCCGGGTATCTCAATGCCCTGCTCGCCGGGCTCGGCATGCAGCTGCCACCGCAGCTCACCGACACCTTCGACAACGGCGGGATCATCAATTTGCCCGCCATCGTGATCTGCCTCGTGGTCGCTTTCATCCTCAGCCGGGGCACCAAGACCCTGGGCCGCTTCGAGCTCATCGTGGTGGGTATCAAAATCCTGCTGATCCTGTTCATCATCGGCATGGGGGTCTTCTTCATCAATCCGGAGAACTACAACCCCTTCATGCCCAACGGCTTCGGCCCGGTTCTCGCCGGAGCCGCCGTGGTCTTCTTCGCGGTCTTTGGCTACGACGCCATGAGTACCGCCGCGGAGGAGGCGAAGGACGGCACCAAGCACATGCCTAAAGCCATTCTGCTCTCCCTGGCGATCGCCATGATCCTCTACGTCGCGGCCACACTCGTGCTGACCGGCATGCAGAACTACCAGGACATCGACCCCACGGCAGGCTTCGCCTCGGCCTTCGCCAGCGTCGGCCTGCCGGTCGTGGCAACCGTCATCTCCGGCTTCGCGATCATCTCCATCCTCACCGTGATGGTGACCTTCCTGCTCGGCGTCACCCGGGTGTGGTTCTCGATGAGCCGCGATGGCCTGCTGCCGCGCTGGTTCTCACACGTGGACCGCCGCGGAGTGCCGCAGCGGGTCACCTGGATAGCCGGTATCGGCTCAGCCGTGCTCGCCGGGGTGCTGCCGATCCGCCTCGTCGCGGAACTGACGAATATCGGCATCCTCTCCGCCTTCGTCGTCGTGTGCATCGCGGTGATCGTCTTCCGCTACACCAAACCGCAAGCACCGCGCACCTTCCGGTTGCCGCTCATGCCGGTTATACCCATCATCGGCATGATCTTCTCCCTCTTCCTGATCCTGCAGCTTCCTGCGGATACCTGGCTGCGCTTCGGCATCTGGCTGCTCATCGGTCTAGCGATATACTTCGGCTACGGTCGGAAGCATTCGCTGATGAACCCGGACAGCCCGTTGAGGCATACCACTTGAGAACCGGATGGGGGGCCAGAAACTACAGCCATGGCAGCGTACAGCAGGAATTCTCCGAACAGCCGTCGGGGTGTGGACTGGGCCGATCTCGGCCTGCAATTCGCCGGTTTCATCGCGGTCTTCGTGCTGCTCACCTTCGTGAACTGGCCTTTGCTGCCCAAGCTGCTGCTGGCGTTCGCTCTCGCCATGGTGATGGGCGTGGTGATTCACCGGCTACGCTGGATCCGGCGACGGCAGCAGCGGCAGCAGCAGCCGCAGCAGATCAAGGTCATCAAAGTGGAGACCGTGGCGGATCCTGAAGACCCCTCGGAGCCGCCGCGCTGGTGAATCGAGCACCGACGCACTGATCCCTCCGTGTTGGTCCCTATGATAGGGCCATGCCCTCTTCCCAGCCGCCCAGTTCCTGGGTGGGCCACCCCCGAGGCAGCAGTGCTTACCGCAGGATGCTCATCGCCTTGGCCTGCGCGGGGATAGCAACTTTCGCCCAGCTCTATTCAGTCCAAGGCGTCCTGCCGCTTATCGCCGCGGACCTGGGCGTCAGTGCCGCAGACGCAGCACTGACCGTCTCCGCCGCGACTCTCGGCATAGCGGCCTCGGTGATCCCCTGGTCCGTTGCCGGGGACCGGTTCGGCCGCCGCCGGACGATGTTCTGTGTGGTGATCGCCGCCACTTCACTCGCACTGATCGCCCCGCTCATGCCCACGCTGCCGGCGCTGCTCGCCCTGCGGTTCCTGAAAGGGGCTGCCCTCGGCGGGATCCCAGCACTGGCCCTGACCTATCTGGGCGAGCAAGTGGACCGCAGACACGCTGGAGCCGCAGCCGGCACATACGTTGCCGGCACCACTATCGGCGGGCTGCTGGGCCGCGTGGTCGCCGGGCCGGTGGGAGACGCGCTGGGCTGGCGCGCGGGCGTTTTCCTGGTAGGTCTGCTGGCGGTCACTGCCGCACTGAGCTTCGTTCTGCTCGCCCCGCGCGAACAGGGCTTCCAGCCCGGCCGCTCCGGGCCAGGGCTGGGCCGCAAGCTACTGCACAATCTGCAGAACCCCGGGCTGCTGGCGCTTTACGCCCAAGGGTTCTTGCTGATGGGCGGGTTCGTCGCGGTCTACAACTTCCTCGGTTTCCGGCTGGAGGAGGCACCCTTTTTCCTCCCAGCAACGATCACGAGCCTGCTGTTCCTGACCTACCTCTCCGGGACCTTCTCGGCCAGGATCGCCGGAGGGCTCAGCGGACGGTTCCGGCGCGGGGCCGTTATGGCCGCCAGCACCCTGGTGATGATCGCGGGAACGGCGCTGACCATGCTGGAATGGCTCCCGGCGATCCTGCTAGGGCTGGTGATTCTGACCGCTGGTTTTTTCGCCGCGCACGCCATCGCCTCCGGCTGGGTGCCCTTACGCGCCACCACCGGGCCGGCTCAGGCCTCGGCGCTGTACAACCTCGGGTACTACGCGGGTTCCAGTGTGATCGGCTGGGTCTGCGGGCTGGTCTTCCAGAGCGCGGGCTGGAACGGCCTGGCCCTCGCGGTCACCGGGCTGGCGAGCATCGCACTGGTTCTGGGATGGCTGACCCGGCAACGGTAAAATCTTTATGATGACAGAGCAAGAGCACAGCTACCGCCCACAGCCGGTCTCCTTCGTCCGGCGCGGCAACCGGCTTCAGGGCACCCGGCAGCAAGCGTGGACGGACCACTCCGCCGATTACCTCATCGACGTACCCCGGCTCGCAGCGGATACCTCCGTGGATCCGGACTACCGTTTCGACGCGGTAACAGCCTTCGGGCGCAGCGCTGAGCTGGTGGTGGAGATCGGCTCAGGCCTCGGTGATGCGATTGTTCACGCCGCCCAGACGCATCCAGAACGCGACTATCTGGCGGTGGAGGTTTACCTGCCCGGCCTGGCGCAGACCATCAAACGGGCCGCGGCGCAGAATGTGCGCAATCTCAGAGTCGTCCAGGCCAATGCCCCCGAGGTGCTCAGCACCATGCTCCCTGCGGGCTCGGTCTCCGAGCTATGGACGTTCTTCCCGGACCCCTGGCCGAAAGCACGCCATGAGAAGCGGCGGCTGCTCACCGCAGACTTCGCGGAGCTGGCCGCACGCGTGCTGGCGCCCGGAGGCCTCTGGCGGCTCGCCACCGATTGGGAGCATTACGCCGCGCAGATCCTCAATATCGGAACGGCGTCTTCCTTGCAGAACGCCTTCCCCGATTGGGCCCCAAGATTCAACGGCCGGATTCTGACGAACTTCGAACGCAAAGCACTGGCTGCCGGCAGGCAGGTGCGGGATCTGACGTTCAGCAAAGGCTCCGCCGGCACCTGACAAACTATGCGTTTTAGGAGCTGATTTCCAGAGAAACCCCAGTGAGGCTCCAGGTTCTGCACGGATTCTTTTGAGGACAAGCACCATACAGCTCGTTCCCGTAGCCCACCACGTTGCCCTCACGGAAGGATCACTCATGCAAAGAAGCATCACCAGAGCCCTACTCGGACTGGCGGCGATCAGCCTGCTCTTCGCCGGCCCCGCGGCCACCGCCGCGAACGCTGCCGGCTCAGCCTCGCCACCGAGCCCGGAGATCGTCGGCGGGACGACCGCCAGCATCAATGATTACCCTTCCATCGTCGCGGTGAACCAGGCCAATGGCGGCAACTGGTGCGGCGGCACCCTGGTCGCACCGAATAAGGTGCTCACCGCCGCGCACTGCGTAGACGGTAGAAGCACGAGCTTCTTCAGTGTCAATGGCGGCAGCGCCAACCGTACAGGCGGGCCGGATACCGCGCGGGTCACGAATATCTGGATGAATCCCGGGTACAAAAGCAGCACCTACCAGGGTGATTTCGCCATTCTGACGCTCAGCAAGAACTTCTCCGGGCCAGTGGCGACCATGGAAACGAACCCCTCCGTCTACGCGGCCGGCACCCAGGCCATGGTCCTGGGCTGGGGCGACACCCGCAGCGGCGCCGGCAACTACCAGAATCAACTCCGCAAAGTCACCGTACCGATCGTCAGCAACTCCGACTGCTCCTCGGCCTACGGCGGTGGGTACTATCAAGACTCCATGGTGTGCGCAGGGTACCCGCAAGGCGGCAAGGACTCCTGCCAGGCGGATTCCGGCGGCCCGCTGGTAATCAATGGCCGTCTGGTCGGCATCGTCTCCTGGGGCAGCGGTTGCGCCCAGCCCAACGCCTACGGCGTTTACACCCGGGTGACGACCTATGTGAATCAGATCAAGGCTCGGCTCTGACTAAAACCTCATAGATAACGTAGGGCGGGGAGGGCCATCGATGGCCCTCCCCGCCCTAACTGATATACGGAATGGATACCCACTCAAGCACCGGGTTTGCGATGCGGCCGCCAGATCACTACTGCCTGGCTTCGCGTGCGGGCCTGCGGGCGGCGTCCGCGGCTCAGACTCACCACATCCCCGCTTGCACCTGCCGCGAAGACCCTGCCATCACCGCGGAGCTTGAGTTCAGCGCTGAGCTCGCGGACCTTGGACTGCAAAGCCAGTACCTGGTTCTCCAGTGCCAGTATCCGCTTGATCCCGGCCAACGATACGCCCTCATGTGAGAGCCGCTGGACTTCACGGAGCATTTCGACATCATGATGCGAATAGCGCCGGGAACGGCCCGGGGCTCGGCTGGGTGATACTAAGCCCAGGCGGTCGTACTGCCGTAACGTCTGCGGGTGGAGCTCGGCGAGCTCCGCCGCAGCAGAGATCACGAGAACCGGGGCATAGAGATCTTCCGACACCGCCATCACTTCCTTATCCTGGCTCTAGAGCCTGGCCTTGACCGCCAGATCAGTTCGGGGGCTCTCACCGGCAGTGGCCTCGGCGAACGCCTCAACCGCCGCCTTGGCCTGCTGGTCCAGTTTCTGCGGCACCACGATATCGATGGCCACCAGCAGATCCCCCGTCGCTTTCGAGGTCTTCACGCCTCTGCCCTTGACCCGCAGGATCCGGCCCGAAGGAGTACCTGCGGGCACCCGGACCTTCACCTCGCCGCCGTCCAACGTGGGCACGGAGATATCTGCGCCCAATGCCGCCTCGGGGAAAGTCACCGGCACGTGGATCCGGATATTGTTGCCGTCCCGGATGAAGAACTCATGCGGGGTCACCTGGACGGCGACCATGAGGTCACCGGCCCCCGCGGCACCGGGCTGGCCCTTCCCGCGGACCCGCACCTTCTGCCCGTCTTTGATGCCTGCCGGAATCCGGACTTCGACAACCTCACCGTCAGGCTCCCGCAAGCCGATCGTGGTTCCCTTGATCGAACCGGCGAAAGAGATGGTCGTCTTAGCAGTGCGGTCCGCACCTTTAGCCGGTGTCGGCTGATAGCCCTGGTAAGCACCGCCGAACAGATCAGCGAACTCCGGCGGAAGCCCCGAATCGTCGTACGGGCTGTACCCGCCTGAACCGTAGCCGCCCCGGCGAGAACCGCCACTGCTCGCACGCCCATTGTTGAACAGGCCGCCGAAGAGATCCTCGAACCCCGCGTTACCGCCACCGGCACCGCCCGCACTGAACCGGGCACCGGAGCCCATCGCTCGGATCGCATCGTACTGCTCGCGATCCTCCGAGCTGGAGAGCACGGAATAGGCTTCGCTGATGTCCTTGAATTTCTTCTCGGCCGCGTCATCGCCCTGGTTCTTATCCGGGTGATACTTCCGAGCTAGTTTTCGATACGCCTTCTTGATGTCCTCAGCCGAGGCATCCTTGGCGATACCAAGAGTCGCATAAAAGTCTTTGTCTACCCAATCCTGACTAGCCACGACACCTCCTTTCTGTTGCTCATCGTGGAGTTGGTATTGGCTACCCTGCTGAGTGCGGAGCCGGAGGGGTGGGCATCGCGGCGAGCCCATGGACGCGAGGACCCCGAAGCAAGCTTGCTTGTTTCGGGAGCGGCCAGGGACGGGCACACCCACCCCTCCGGCGTAGTACTCAGCAGGGTAAGCCGCTGCTTACTCTGGGACGGCAACAATCACCTGTGCCGCGCGGAGCACCCGGTCGCCTTTGCGGTAACCGGCGCGCAGCACCTGGCTGACCGTATCGGCTTCCACCTCGGCGCTCGGCTGCTGGATCAGGGCCTCGTGGACCATCGGATCGAAGCCGACATCGGTCTGATCGATGCGCTCGAGGCCGTAGGTGCCCAGCACGTTCTCGAACTTCGCCGCGATCGCGGCGAAGGGGCCCTCACTGAGGTCCCCGTGCGTACGGGCCGCATCGAGATCGTCCAACACTGGCAGCAGCGAGTTCAGCACACCGACAACGGCGCTCTCCCCGGCCACGGCGCGGTCCCGTTCGACCCGCTTGCGGTAGTTGACGTACTCAGCCTGAAGCCTGAGCAGATCATTGCGCAGCTCATCGGCATTCTGCTGGTTGCTCCCCTGGGCGACGGAACCCTCAGCCGGCACCTCGGTACCGTTCAGGATCTCCTCGGCCTGGGAGAGCGCATCGCCTTCTGCACCCTCGGCGAACTCCTGCGCCTGATCCGGAGACCGCTCTTCTGCGGTCTCCGGATCCCGCGGGGAATCCTGGTCGTAGGGGTCTGGCTCCTGAGCGTGTCCGGACATGGTTACTTCTTCTCGTCTTCGTCGACGATCTCCGCGTCGACGATGTCCTCGTCCTGCCCGGAAGCGCTCTGCTCGCCCGCATCAGAAGCACCCTCGGAAGCGCCGGCAGCATCAGCCTGAGCGGAAGCGTAAATCGCCTCGCCGAGCTTGGTCTGGGAAGCCTGTAGCTTCTCGTAGGCGCTCTTCACGGCGTCTTCATCAGTGCCCTCGAGGGCTTTCTTCAGGTCATCGACATCGGACTTGACCTCCGTCTTGACCTCCTCCGGCAATTTGGCCTCGTTATCCGTCAGGAGCTTCTCCACGGAATAGGCCATCTGCTCGGCGCTGTTGCGGGTCTCCGCCTGCTCGCGCCGCTTCTTGTCCTCTTCGGCGTGGGTCTCCGCGTCGGCGACCATGCGCTCGATGTCCTCCTTGGACAGCGCCGAACCACCCGTGATGGTCATCGACTGTTCGGTGCCCGTGCCCTTGTCCTTCGCGGAGACGTGCACGATGCCGTTGGCGTCGATGTCGAAGGTGACCTCGATCTGCGGCACGCCCCGCGGAGCCGGTGCGATACCGGTGAGCTCGAAGGTGCCCAGCGGCTGGTTGTCCCGGGTGAACTCGCGCTCGCCCTGGAAGACCTGGATGGCCACCGAGGGCTGGTTCTCCTCAGCCGTGGTGAAGGTCTCGCTGCGCTTGGTCGGGATCGCCGTGTTGCGCTCGATGAGCTTGGTCATCACGCCGCCCTTGGTCTCGATGCCAAGAGATAGCGGGGTGACGTCGATGAGCAGAACGTCTTTGCGCTCGCCCTTCAGCACACCGGCCTGCAGCGCCGCACCGATGGCGACGACCTCATCCGGGTTAACGCCCTTATTGGGCTCCTTGCCCGTGAGCTGCTTGACCAGCTCGGAGACCGCCGGCATACGGGTGGATCCGCCGACCAGGATCACGTGATCGATATCCGAGACCTTGATCCCGGCATCCTTGATGACCTCGTTGAACGGCTTCTTGGTGCGCTCCAGCAGATCAGAGGTCAGCTCCTGGAACTTGGCGCGGCTCAGGTGCTCGTCGAGGTGCACCGGGCCTTCCGGGGTGACCGAGAGGTACTGCAGCGAGATATTGGTGCTCGTGGCGCTGGAGAGCTCTTTCTTGGCCTGCTCAGCGGCTTCGCGCAGACGCTGCAGCGCGATCTTGTCCTTGGAGAGGTCGATGCCCTTGGCCTTGAGCTGGCCTAGCAGCCAATCCACGATGCGCTGGTCCCAATCGTCGCCGCCGAGGACGTTATCGCCGGAGGTCGCCCGGACCTGAATGGTGGAGAATCCGTCTTCGTCCTTGCCGACTTCGAGCAGCGAGACATCGAACGTGCCGCCGCCGAGGTCGAAGACCAAGATGAGCTCGTCTTCTTTGCCCTTTTCCAGGCCGTAGGCGAGCGCTGCCGCCGTGGGCTCGTTGACGATGCGCAGGACGTTCATGCCGGCGATCTCGCCGGCTTCTTTGGTGGCCTGGCGCTGGGCGTCGTTGAAGTAGGCCGGAACGGTGATGACCGCGTCGCCGACCTTCTCGCCGAGATAGGCTTCGGCGTCGCTCTTGAGTTTCATCAGGATGCGCGCGGAGATCTCCTGCGCGTTGTACTTCTTGCCGTCGATGTCGACGGTCCAGTCAGTGCCCATATGGCGCTTGACGGAGAAGATCGTGTTGTCGATGTTGTTGACGGCCTGGCGCTTAGCGATCTCGCCGACCAGGACTTCACCACCTTTGGTGAAAGCGACGACAGAGGGGGTGGTGCGGCTGCCCTCTGCGTTGGCGATGACGGTGGGCTCGCCACCTTCTAGCACGGACACCACGGAATTGGTAGTGCCGAGATCAATACCTACTGCACGTGACATGTTCTTCCTTCCATAGTTGAGTTTTCTTCACTCAAGTCTACACTTGAGCGGGTTGCTGTCAAGGGTAGATTGAGCGACTAAGACTCAACTTTAGAATCGCTATGAACATGCACGATCGGCATGACGGGAAATCCTCAGTGCACGGCTATGCGGCGCATCCGCATCACAGCGCGCACGATATGGGTATTCGCCGTCGGCAGCAGCCGCGTCAGCACATCATGGAATCGCCCATCGCTGATGAAAATGCGGCCGGTATTGCGCTTCACCCCATCGAGGATGATCCGGGCCGCTTGAGCCGCAGAAGTGCCGCGCTGCAATCGCTCGTGAAACTTCTGGCTGGCGCTGTCCTGATAATCGGCGTGCAAAGTGATGTCGGTCGCCACCGCCCCGGGATGAACGGTGTGCACCGTGACATTGCGGATGCCCCGGATGCGATGCTCGGCCCGCAGACTGTCGGTAAAACCTCGCACCGCGAATTTGGTGGTGCAATACGGCACCAAGTACGGCAGACCCAGGATCCCCTGAGCGCTGGAAATATTGACGATGGCCGCCTCCGGGCGCGCCAGCAGATGCTGGTAGCAGTGCTGCGTAGTGTTCACAACGCCCCAGTAGTTCACTCCGGTGATGCGGTCGAAATCCTCCAGGGTGAGATCCGCGAAGGTGCGGTCTCCCAGGGCGATACCGGCATTGTTGATGAGCAGGTCGATATGGCCGAAACGAGCTACGACCGATGCTACGAAACGGCCCATGGCTTGGCGGTCGGAGACATCGACGGTCTCCGTGAGGAAATCAGCACCCCTGGCCGCCAGCTGTTCTTCAGTCTGCTCCAGACCAGCGATATCGCAACAGGCGACGCTGGCTCCGCGAGCCGCAAGCTCCTGGGCCAGCGCATTACCGATGCCGGTTCCACCGGCACAGGTGACGATGGCGACTTTCCCCTCGAAGCTTTTCACGCAGAACCGCCGCCCCGCTGATGCCGTTGCAAGAACTCGAAATAATCCGATGCAGCTCTGCCCGGAACCTCCAGCATCGGCATATGACCGATGTCCTGGTAGACCGTCAGCTCCGCACCGGGCACCATCCGGTGCAGGATGCGCGCCGCGCTGAGATCGACCAGCTGGTCCAGCTCACCCCAGATGATCAGCACGGGTACTGAGATCCTGGAGAGCTCCTGCTCTCCCAGAAGATCCGCGAGATAGAAGTCGGAGAAGATCTCGGCATAGGATTCGCGCCGTTCGATGTAATCCCGGGCCAGGCCCGCGCGCGCCGGGGCCGGGTTGAACGGAGGCCGGTTCATGGTCAGCGGGTAGAGCCGGTCGAAAACGGCTGGTGAATCTATCAGAAACGGGTTGTCACCGGAGGCGACCGCGAGGTCGAGTTCGCTGGGGCCCGCCCGGTTACCCCTGCCGCGTCACTGAGACCGGCGGTGGCGATGCGCCCAGGATGATTCAGGGCCAGGTGAGCGGTGATGAACCCGCCCATGGAATTTCCATAGACATGGGCCTTGCGGGCCCCGAGCATATCCATCAGCGCGATGACCCGGCGGGCTTGCGCAGGGCCCGAATAGCCCAGGCCAGAGCGGAACGGGGTTTCTCCGTGCCCTGGGAGGTCCGGAATGATCACCCGGTAGGTACCGAGCAGATGCCCGGCGAAACGGATCCAGATCCGCCGATCCGCGGTGAACCCGTGGAGCAGGATGATCGTCCCTTCGGCGTCCTGGGGGCCGCCCTCCAGGTAGTTCAGCGGCATGCCTTCGATCATGATCTGATGGGACCTCAACCCGCGCAGCCGCGCCTCCACGAACCAGTTCGCAGCATAGGCGAACTGGCCAAAGCGCTCATAGCCGCGCCGCAGCCAGCCGGAGGTGGTCATGACCGGCCCCGGCGGCTCTCCGCCCGACGCTTCATCAGCCAGTCCTGGACCGGGTACGCCGAACGGTCCAGAATGGGCCCGAGGTCTCGCGAGGTCAGCCGATTCATCAGCCGCTGGGGCAGGAGTCTAGCGCCCAGCCAGGTAGTCTGCGCGCGATTGCCGCAGACGATACGAGTCCGCGGGCTGCCCAACCGGTCGAAAACGCAGCGGGCGATGGCCGCGGGCTCGGTTCTGAGGTATTTCTGATGAAAGGCCTGGGTGGCCTGCCTCCGGGTGATCCTGGTGGCCACCCCGCCGGGATGAACGGTGTAGACCATCACCGAGGTGCCCAGCAGCTCTGCTGCGAGCGATTCGCTGAACCCCCGGACGGCGAACTTCGCCGCGCTGTAGTCGGTGTGATGCGGCGGGCCGACGAGCCCGAAAAGGCTGGAGACATTGACCAGGTACCCCCGCTCGCGCTCCAGCAGCTGCGGCAGAAAGGCCCGGGCGCCGTAGACCACGGCCCAAAAATCGACACCCATCACCCGATCGAACGATTCCTGAGACGTCGCCCAGAACGGCTGCCCCTCACCTTCGATGCCCGCGTTGTTGATGACCACATCCGCCGAGCCGAGCTGTTCCTCGACTTCCCGGGCGAAGGCATCCACCTGGGCCTCATCCGAGACATCGACCGCACGGGCCAGTATCGTAGCGGTGCCGCAGCGCCGGGCGGTCTCCACTAGATCTGCGGCATCGATATCGTTGAAAGCCACTTTCGCACCCCGTCGCACAGCTTCCAGAACATAGGCCCGGCCCATACCGGAGCCCGCTCCGGTAACCACAACGGTTTTCCCGTGGAGGGACTTCATGACCTCGCCTCCTGCTGCTCCGCTGCTTCTTCCTGCGCCGGCCCGGGGACGCCAGTGACGATATGGTCATCTCCTCGCCAGCGCTTCGCCCAGTGACGGTAAGTGAAGGTGAATCCGGGAAACATCGCGGTGACGTGCCCGTCTTTCGACTGGTACCAGGAATGGCAGCCGCCGCTCTTCCAGACCGTCCGCTCCATGTCCCGGTGGACCCAGCTGGTATAGCGCTCCTCAGCGGCCTCACTGACCTGGATCGCAGCCGCTCCCTGCTCCTGGACTTCTTCGATGGCCCTCATGATGTACTCCATCTGAGCCTCAATGACGAAAACCGCGCTGGTGTGCCCGATCCCCGTATTCGGCCCGGTGACCAGGAAAAGATTGGGGAAACCCGGAACCGTGGTGCCCAGATATGCCCTCGGGTACGCATGCCACTGCTGGGCCAGGGTGCGGCCGTTCCGGCCGGTCACCGAATAGGAGATCAGGCCGTCGGTGGCGTCGTATCCGGTAGACCAGACGATGGCATCCAAGGCGATATGCCGGCCCGAGTCGGTCCAGACCCCCTGCTCGTCGATCCGTTCGATGCGCTCTGAGGCGTCATGCAGAGTGGTGTTCTCCGCAGCGAGCGCCGGGTAATAAGAGTTGGAGAGAATGATCCGCTTGCAGCCGATGGTGAATTCCGGGGTCACCTTGCGCCGCAGCTCCGGATCCGGAACACCGGTGCGGATATGCTGGAGCGCCCGGCGCCGGGCGACCAGATTGAGCATTCGCTCGGAATACTTGAAGCCCACGATCCTGGTCTCCAACGCACCATAGATCGCCGCCCGGACCAGCTGGCGGATCACGGGTGCATTGAGCGCCTGCGCTGGACGCGGCCGAACTCTCGATCCGGCCGCGGCAGCACCCAATGCGGACTGCGCTGGAAGACGTGCAGTTCACTCACCTGATGCTGGATGGCCGGAATGACCTGAGCTGCGCTGGCACCCGAACCCACGACGGCGATCCGGGCACCGCGCAGCGACACTGAGTGATCCCAGTCATTGGTGTGGAAGGCCGCTCCGCCGAAGCTGTCCTTACCGGGGAAGTCCGGGACCACCGGAGTGCTGAGCGGGCCGCTGGCATTGATCACGAACTGCGCCCGGAATTCCCCTCGCTGCCGTGTTGTAATCCGCCATTCGCACGTCGTCTCGTCCCAGGTCAAGGCCGTCACCTCGGCACCCAGCACGGTGCGTTCCCTCAGGCCTAGCCGATCGATGACATGCTCCGAATAGGCGGCGAGCTCCGGCTGCTTGGCGAACATCCTGGACCAGGGGTAGGGTTCGAAGGAGAGCGAGTACAAGGGCGACTGCACATCCACCGCTGCGCCCGGGTATGTGTTCTGCAACCAGGTGCCGCCCATGAAGTCGCGCCGCTCCAGCAGCAGAAAGTCGTCAATACCGCGGCGGCGCAGCTGTGCTGCAGCGGCCATCGCACCGAAGCCGGTGCCGATGATGATCACGGTGGATCGCCGGACCGCCCCCGGTTCAGCCGCGCCGGGCCTCGCTGTTCCGGACATCAAGCCTCCCACTGCAAGCAGACCTGACCAGACTAGCAGGCGGTGTGCTTCAGCTCATTCCCCGCCGGGGGCCTGGTTCAGCCGACGCCTGCCGAGGCGCAGCAGAGCCAGACCGGAAATCCCAGCCATAGCAGCGAAAGCCATAGCAGCAGACATCCAACCGCCCGCACCCGTCACGGCCAAGGCTCCGCTGCCGGAGGTGCTTGAGCCGCCGATGGCCACCGGACCCGTAGCTTTATTCGGCAGCAGCGGATCCATAGAGAGCTGAAGGGGTTGAGCGCCTGGGCCCGTAACAGCGCCGGTAATAACCGTAGTACCGGGCTTCGTCGTTTCCGGTGCTACGACTTCAGGTACAACCACAGGAGAGACATCCTGGTTCACCGTCACCGAATAGACCAACTGAACTCGTTGGCCGGGCTGCAGAACACCGGACCATAACAGCATCGTGCCGTCCAGTACCGCGGCCTCCTGGATGCGGCTCAAGACAACTTCGTTCTGCGCGTCGAGCACTCGTACTGTCGCGTCGTTGTTATACGAGGCATTAGCCAATGCCGGGGCGAGGTCGTCTTCGACACGCGCCCGATCGAGAACAGTATTACCGGTATTCCGGCCCTCAACCGTGTAGGTGATCTTCGACCCCGGTTGAACCGTCGCGCCCAGATTCAAATCCGAGGATTTCGACTGCTCATATTTTGACGCAGGCGGCTCGACGCTATCTGAAGCTGTGCTGTGCTCGACAACCACCGGAGCAAGCTCATTAATAGGTTTCGCCGCGACCCGGGACGTGAGCTTACTCCGCAGCATCGATCCCTCGGCGACGCCTTCGTTCACCGTCACGGAGTACACCATCTGCAACCGCTGCCCCTGCAGCAGCTCGAAACTCCATGTACTGAGCGTTGCCTCCTCCAGCCAGGGAGGCGAAGGCGGCTGGACTTCACGCACAACAACGTTGCCTTGATCGTCCAGGATCCGCATGACAGCGTCATTGTTATAGGAGGCTTTATTCAGCACCTGCGACATATCGACGTCGAACGATACGCTATTAGTGCTACCGAGATTCCTGCCGCTTGCCGTGTACGTGACCTTCGAGCCTTCAGGCACGACGACACCAGGAGCCGGGTTAGAAGTCATCGAGTGCTCATACCTCGGACCGTCCGCCACCGGCTCACCCGGCGACGCCCAGAGGTCGACCACGACCGGCTCGGGCTTAAGCGTCGAACCGCTGGGAGGGGTGGCTTCAGATGCCAGACGATTGCGTAGCATCGTATAAGGAAAAACATTCGGGCTCACTACTACGCCATACACGATCTGCACACGCTGCCCCGGTTGCAGAGCACCAGACCATGACAATGTTGATTCCGATGACAAATCAAGGCTCAAAGTACTTTTGTTGACTACGCTTCCTTGGGCATCCAGAATCCTTACCGTCGCATCGGAGTTAGGCCAAACGGAAGATAGCACCTGCGACATATCGGTCTGAATCACCACGGGATCGAGAACAGTATTACCGGTATTCCGGCCCTCAACCGTATAGATGATCTGTGCGCCAGGAGAGACCTGCGACCCCGGAGCGGGATCCGAAGTCTTCGAATGCTCATAGCCCGGAGACGGCGTGGGTTCGGAAAGCATCTGCGCCTGAGGCGTGCCCGCCACCGCGGCGGTACCGATGCTGAAAGCTGTCAGAAATAAAAAGAATGTTGCGAAAATAGCAGTCAATGCGGAGATCAAAGGAAACCTTTTGCCACATCGAGTCATAGCTACCCCCCGTAGTTATGCTTGATTTTTGATGTTGATCGATCATGAATTGAAGATCTGGGCATCCTGTCCCTGCGACGGTGCAGAAACAATAAGACCGAATAAGTGAGTGACGAGAAGAGAATCTCCCTGCAGATTCACAGGAGCCCCTTCGTGGAGAACCGTGCTCAGGATAATCGAAAACCTGAGATACCACTATGTATTTTTTTCATCTTACATAAAACCAGGGCAATCTCCTCTCTATGACTTCTCGCCCCACCGACAGCCCGATGAGTAAGCTGGCTGCTGTGCCTTCTATCCGCCGGTTCACCGCAGCTTGCTCTGGCCTGATCGCTCGATCTCGGCTCAGCAACACGGAGCGAGGAGCGCCATGACTCCCCCCGGGGAGCGCCGGCCGCTGCTGATCGCCATCGATGGCCGCTCCGGCGCCGGTAAGACCACGCTGGCCATCGAGCTCACCGCGCTGCTCGGCGAGCACCGCAAGGTCTCGCTCTTCCATCTCGAAGACATCTACCCAGGCTGGAACGGGCTGCGCGCCGGGATCGAGCGCTATGTCACGACCGTGCTCGCTCCGCTGCGGGAGGGCCGGGATGCCCAGTGGACTGCCTGGGATTGGGAAGCCCGCCACGACGGCGAATCCCGAACCACTCCTGCCGCCGAGGTCGTGATCCTCGAAGGCGTGGGCGCCGCTCACGGCCCAGCGCGGGATCTCCTCGATGCGGTGATCTGGGTGGAGGCTCCCGCAGAGCTGCGCAAGCACCGGGCCCTGACGCGCGACGGCGATCAGTACGCGCCCTACTGGGAGCTCTGGGCCGACCAGGAATCAGCGCTGCTGGCTGAAGACTCACCGAGCGAGCATGCAGATATCGAAGTCCGGGGAGTCGAGGAAGGCCATCAGCAGCGGCAGCAGCTGGATCTGGCCTGCGACGTGGCCCAGGCCCTGGGCTCTGTGCGACTACTGGCAGCAGCTCTGGCCCCTGAGCAGCAGCGCTGGCTGGAAACCCCGGTGCGCGCCGAGGAGCTGGACTTTCGCGGGGATCCGGAAGCGCTCTTCCAAGCGCTCTTCGGCGATTCTGAGCATTCGGTGTGGCTCGATAGCTCCGCAGCGGATGAGAACCGCGGTAGACGCTCGATCATGGCCGATGCCGGCGGCTCTGCGGGGCGGCTGGCGGTTCATCAGCTCGGGGTGACGACGCAGACCTTCCGGGGCATCACGGTGCGCTCCCCCGGCACGTTCTTCTCTTGGCTCGACGCGCACTGGCCGATCACACGAATCACCGGCGAGGCCGGGTTCGCCCTGGGCTGGCTAGGCTACCTGGGCTATGAGATCGCTGGTGGAAATCACAGCGCGCCCGACGACGACGCCGCACCCGACGCCGCTCTGCTCTTCGCCGGACGGGCTATCGTGCTCGACCATGCCGCAGGGCGGCTCTGGGCACTGAGCCTGGAGGGCTCCGGGCACCAGGATCCTGAGCGCAGCTGGGCGCAGACCGTGCGCCATGCCGTCGACGGCCTCCAGGTTCTGGAGCCGCCCGGCGCGGAACCGCTCCTCACGCGTCACGGCGTGCAGCTCCGGGACAGCGCCTCGCAGTACAAGGCCAAGATCGCCCGGGCCCAGGCCGAGATCGTCGAAGGCAATAGCTACGAAGTCTGCCTCACCACGCAGCTGCGCTTCGAACTGGCTCCGGGTGCGCAGCCCTGGCAGCTCTACCGCAGATTGCGCCGCGCCAGCCCGGCGCCTTTCGCCGCGTACCTGCGCTTCGGCGAACTCAGCGTGCTCAGCACCTCGCCGGAGCGGCTGCTGCGGGTCGAGGCGGGCGGCGAGCTGCTCGCCGAGCCGATCAAGGGCACCCGGCGCCGCGATGCGGACCCGGCCCGGGACGCCGCCTTGCGGGAGGGTCTGCGGGAATCGGCCAAGGACCGCGCGGAGAACATCATGATCGTGGATCTCATGCGCAATGACCTCTCCCGGTTCGCTCAGCCGGGGTCACTGCGGGTCAGCCGTCTCTGCGCGATCGAGAGCTACACCACCGTGCATCAGATGGTCAGCAGCATCGAAGCCGTTCTGGAACCCGGCACTTCCCGGGCCGAGGTGGTTGCTGCTGCTTTCCCCGCGGGATCGATGACAGGAGCCCCCAAGATCAGCACGATGCGGATCCTTGAGGGGCTCGAAGGCGAACCGAGGGGTGTGTATTCGGGGGCGATCGGCTACTTCTGGCGGGACGGCTCCGCGGATCTCTCCGTGGCCATCCGAACCCTGGTGCTGCACGGCGAGCAGGCCAGCCTGGGCCTAGGCGGGGCGATCACCGCGGATTCGGCTCCGGAAGAGGAGTGGCAGGAAGTCCGGGCTAAAGCGGCAGGCGTGCTGGGCGGGCTGGGGCTCGACTTTCCGGAGAACCGGTAGGCTCAACCCAGGCTTCCAGATGAGGCATCGCATGGAATATTCCATGCAAACGCATGGTTCAGGTGATTATGAAAAGCTTCGGTTTCCTCTCCTTCGGCCACTACGGCGCAGGTCACGGCTCACAGGCGGTCACCGCCCGGGATGCTCTGCACCAAGCCATCGACCTCTCCGTTGCTGCGGATGAGATCGGAGTCAACGGAGCCTATTTCCGGGTCCATCACTTCGCCAAGCAGCAAGCCGCGCCCTTTCCGCTGCTGAGCGCCATCGCGGCCAAGACTCAGCGCATCGAGGCAGGCACCGGGGTGATCGACCTGCGCTACGAGAACCCGCTCTACCTCGCCGAGGAGGCCGCTGCGCTGGATCTGATCAGCGGCGGCCGGATGGCCCTGGGCATGAGCCGCGGTTCACCGGAGACCGCATTGCGGGGCTATGAGAACTTCGGCTACCGCGGATCAGACCCGCGGGGCGGGGACATCGCCCGGGAGAAGTTCTCGCTCTTCCTCCGCGGCATCGACGGCGAGCGCCTGGCTAACACGGACCCGCAGCTGGCGCCGGCGGGCAGCAAGCTGCGTGTGGAGCCGCATTCACCGGGAGTGAGGAAGCGCATCTGGTGGGGTTCCGGGACCAGGGAGACCGCCGAGTGGGCCGGCAAGATGGGTGTGAACCTGATGTCCTCGACCCTGCTGACCGAAGACGCCGGGGTTCCCTTCCACGAGCTGCAGGCCGAGCAGATCGAGCGCTTCCGGAACGCCTGGCGCGAAGCGGGACACGAGGGCACACCCCGAGTCTCCGTGAGCCGCAGCGTCTTCCCGCTCATGAACGACACGGATCGGCTGTACTTCGACCGCTCGAGTCGGGACCAGGTGGGCATGATCGACGGCTACCGTTCCACCTTCGGCAAGACCTACGCCGCCGAGCCGGGCCGCCTGATCGATGAGCTACTCAAGGACAGTGCCGTGCAGAGCGCCGACACCCTGATGCTCACGATCCCCACCCAGCTGGGCGTCGACTTCAATATGCACATCCTGGAGTCCTTCGCCCAGCACGTCGCCCCGGCGCTGGGATGGAAGCCGAATACCGAGGGGCCGGCTGAGGGGTACACACTACCCGCCTGAGCACTCAGCTGAAAGCCTGGGTACGAGCCAAGTCAGCCTAAGCATCGTGCGGCACTGGAAAGACGCAACGCAAGCCTTCGCAGACGACCGTCATGCCCGGCTCGAAGCCGATCGGGTTCTGCGAATGCTCGCGCCAGAAACGCTCATGAGCTATGCGCCAATACGAAAGGCTCCGGTCCCCTTCTCCTTCATCGAAGGCGTGCTGCTCGGATACCTCGCCGAAAGGCACCAGCTGAACCGAAACAATTTCAACGAGCGCTCTTGGAACTCCACGGCCATCCAGGATGATGCTGTATTCGCCCGCTACGGGCAGCGGGTCGCCGGCCTCCTCATAATCCATGAACGATGATGAGGTCGCCGTCTTCGTACCCTCGAGTACGAGCGCAAGGAGCCGATCGGCTTGTTCTGGATCTGCACCGAACGCCCACGCTTCCGGCGCAGCTTCAGGGAGGCCCGGGACAGCGTTCCCGCACTGTACCCAAAAATCGGCAACTGCGAGTGATTGACTCATGAATCGATACCACCTGACCTCTCCACAACGAAGCTAACTAGTTGCCGGATAAACCAAGCCCATCATATGTTCTATATATGGCTGGCCTTGCGGATCAGAGCACAACGTGCGGAGCTCACAAGGCCCTGCCCGGCCGCAATCAGCACCTCCGCACAACTCGCAACAAGTAGTCGAAGGGAAAGCTCATGGCCGAAAACACCACCGAATCCACCCAGGACCGCAACCCAACCCCGGACCCGGCCGAGGACAACGCATTCTTCCCCTCCCCCTACTCGCTGTCTCAGTACACCGCCGCCACCACGGACTACGACGGCCTGGCCAGCGAGGAGAAGTACACCGGAGGCCGCTGGAAGGTACTGGTCATCGCTGCTGACGAGCGGTACATGCTCATGCAGAACGAGACCTTCTTCTCCACCGGAAACCATCCCGTCGAAACGCTCCTGCCCATCCACCACATGGCTCAGGCGGGCTACGGCATCGAGATCGCCACCCTCAGCGGCGAGCCGGGCAAATTCGAATGGTGGGCTTACCCCCAGGACGATGAGGCGGCGAAGACCACCTGGGAAGCGACGAAAGAAGACTTCAAAGCACCGAAGAAGCTCTCCGAAGTCATCGCGGAAGGTCTCGACGACTACGCCGCGATCTTTATCCCCGGCGGCCACGGCGCGATGAACGGCATTCCCTTCAGTTCTGATCTGCGCGACGCCCTGGATTTCTTCCAGGACAACGACCGCCTCGTCATCACGCTGTGCCACGGCCCAGCAGCCCTCTTGGCCGCCGGCGTCGATCGCCCCGCCAACCCCTTCGCCGGGTACAAGATCGTCGCGTTCCCGGATTCTCTGGACTTCGGGGCGAACCTCGAGATCGGCTACATCCCCGGGAAGATGCCCTGGAAACTCGGCGAGCGTCTCCAAGAGGCCGGCATCGAGATCATCAACAGCGATATGACCGGCGCGACCACCCGGGACCGGAATCTGCTCACCGGGGACAGCCCGCTCGCGGCCAACCAGCTCGGCAAGGACTCCGCCTTGGCCCTGCTCTCGGAATTCAACGACTAACAGACAGCAGGCCCGGGCCTATTGCGCCTACTGCCCCGGAGACGGATGTTCCCCGGGGCAGTAGGCTGGCTGCATGAGCGCAGCTGAACCAGCCAGAACCGCCCTGGTCTTCCTTGATGACGATCACCCCGGCGGGCGGCTGGCCGATGCCGCCGAGCCTCAGCTCTCAGTGCTGGACCTCGGTGTGACCCGCGGTGACGGAATTTTCGAATCCCTCCTGGCCCGGGATGGAAACCCGCGGAAGCTGCAAGCCCATCTGGACCGCTTGCAGTCCTCAGCCCAGATACTGGAACTTGCGGTTCCGGCACCGGAGCGCTGGCGGGCAGCCATCGATACCGCCCTGGCGGCTTTCGGCGAACCCGAAGCCGTGGTCAAGCTTCTAGCGACCCGCGGCCTCGAGGCGGCTCCCGGTGCAGAACGCCCCACGTGTTGGGTCCAGGTCTCGCCGGCACCTCACGGTGGGCAGCGGCAGCACACCGAAGGCATCGACGTTCTGCTGCTGGAGCGCGGTTACGATTCCGGTATCGCCGAGCGAGCACCCTGGCTCCTGCTGGGCGCGAAGACGCTCTCCTACTCCGTCAATATGGCCGCATTGCGCTATGCCCGGCAGCATGGTGCCGGGGACGTGATCTTCTACAGCGCCGACGGGCGCGTCCTGGAAGGCCCTACCTCATCGGTGCTGATCGCCCGGCGACATCAAGGGCATCAGGACGCAGACCAGCCCGTCAAGCAGCTGGTCACCCCGCTACTGGATTCCGGAATCCTGCCGGGTACCACCCAGCGCGCGCTCTTCGATGCGGCGCAGCAGCAGGGCTGGCAGCTGGGCTATGGTCCCTTAGTTCCCCAAGACCTGCTGGAGGCGAGCGGAGTGTGGTTAGCCTCCAGCATCCGGGGGCTGGTACCCGTACGGCGCATCGACGGCCAGGACATCCCCGTCGATAAGGCGCTCACCGAGGAGCTGAACCAGCTGTTCGACGAAATC
Source organism: Acaricomes phytoseiuli DSM 14247 (assembly GCF_000376245.1). GTDB lineage: Bacteria > Actinomycetota > Actinomycetes > Actinomycetales > Micrococcaceae > Renibacterium > Renibacterium phytoseiuli. Next base: position 33,067 of record NZ_AQXM01000061.1, read on the forward strand.
CCCTGAACACCGGCTGCGTGGCAGCGCCCGGGGATATGACGGCTTTATGACCTGCCGCTGATGCGCCTCGAACCCTTGTGGTAGCTTGGCAGCGAGTAATGAGCGCCAGCACGCCGCAGCTGATTCCCTCGTGAGTCACCCATGGCCACTGCCCTGACCTGCTGGCCGGCAACCCTCTATTCCGGCGGGGTGCCTCAGGTGACTACTCGGCGGCTCCCTGGCCGCCAGCGGAAGGAGAGATCATGAGCGAACAGCTCGCTTACCGGCTACTCACCGGCCCCAATGACAATGGATTCTGCGAACGCGTCAGCGCGGCTCCCGCCGAAGAAAGCTCCGCGCGATGAGCTACGCCGGGGATCTGAGCCTGGACGAGGCCTGGCATCGGATCAGCGCGGGAGCCGTCCTGGTGGATGTCCGCACCGAGGCGGAATGGCGGATCATCGGCGTTCCGGATATCTCCCAGCTGGCCGCCGAGCCGCGATTCATCCAGTGGAACCTCCCCGGCGGCCTCATCAATCCGGGGTTCCTCGAGGAGTTGCGCGACGCGGTACCGGAGCAGGCGGAGATCGTTTTCCTGTGCCGCTCGGGGGTTCGCTCAGCATCCGCAGCAGCCGCCGCGACCGCAGCGGGATACACCGGCTACAACATCCTGGAAGGCTTCGAGGGCGTTCCGGACCACTACGGCGAGCGCAGCATCAACGGCTGGAAGAACCACGGGCTGCCCTGGGCCCGGCTCGGCCCTGCCCCTGAACACTCTGCCCCTGATCATCCCGGAAACTGAGCGATGGCTTTCAACCCGTTCGCCCCGGACTGGGCGCCGGATACCCGGGCGGTCCGCGGCGGCCTGGACCGGACCGGCTTCCAGGAGACCGCGGAAGCACTCTTCGCCACCTCCGGTTTCGTCTACGAATCCGCGGAAGCGGCAGAGCGCGCTTTCACCGGGGAGGATGAGCGCTTCGTCTATTCCCGGTACGGGAACCCGACCGTGGCGACCTTCCAGGAGCGGCTCAGACTGCTCGAAGGCGCAGAGGCCTGTTTCGCCACCGGCTCCGGGATGGCGGCTGTTTTCGTCGCACTCGGCGCATTGCTGGGAGCCGGAGACCGGGTGGTCGCTTCCCGATCACTCTTCGGCTCCTGCTTCGTGATCCTCAACGAGATCCTGCCGCGCTGGGGTGTCGAGACCGTCTTCGTCGACGGAGTTGATCTAACCCAGTGGGAGCAAGCACTGAGCGAACCGGCGCAGGCCGTCTTCTTCGAATCCCCGTCGAATCCGATGCAGGAGATCGTCGATATCCGTGCCATCTGCCAGCTGGCTCACGCGGCGGGGGCGACCGTCGTCGCCGACAATGTTTTCGCCACCCCGCTTTTGCAGCGCTGCCTGGAGCTGAGCGCCGATGTTGTCGTGTACTCGGGGACCAAGCACATCGACGGTCAAGGACGGGTTCTTGGCGGAGCGATTCTGGGCAGCAGCGAATTCATCGACGGGCCAGTCAAGCAGCTGATGCGCCATACCGGGCCGTCGCTGTCGCCCTTCAATGCCTGGACGCTGAGCAAGGGGCTGGAGACGCTGAGTCTCCGGGTAGCGCGCTCCTGCGATAGTGCGCTCAGCCTGGCAGCCTTCTTGGCGGAGCAGCCCGAGGTGTCCTGGGTGCGCTATCCGTTGCTGCCATCGCACCCGCAGTACGAGCTGGCTGCCCGGCAGATGTCCGCCGGAGGCACCGTGCTGACTTTCGAGCTGAAAGGCGGCAAGCCGGCGGCATTCTCGTTCCTCAACGCGCTGCGCATCGTCGATATCTCCAACAATCTGGGCGATGCGAAAACGCTCATCACGCATCCTGCGACCACGACGCACCGGGCGATGGGCGCGGAAGGGCGTGCGGCCATCGGGCTCAGCGACGGCGTAGTACGGCTCTCCGTCGGCCTGGAGGACCTTGATGATCTCCGCGCAGACCTCCAACAAGCTCTCCACAATTGATGCCGTCCGCGACTTCTGATGCCGTTCGGAGACCATCAGAAGTCACGGACGGCATCAATTTCCGCGGGGTGATACTCACAAGGAGCCGCTGACCCCTGGCAGCTCTGGCCGCGGCCCAGCAGGCTCGAGCGCATGACTCAGCTACAGCACCCCGACGATAACCGCTTCGACCAGAATCTCCGTTTCACCTTGGCCCGGGCGGAACACCGCGGTGAACTCAGGCGCATCAAACGGGGCTACTATCTTCCGCCCGCAGAATGGCAGAGTCTTACCCCGGCCGAAAGACATCTGCTCATGATGAGAGCCGTTCACCGTGCAGCACGGCGGCCGCCGCTGTTCTGCCGGGGCTCGGCTGCTCTGGCCTGGAACTTACCGTTGCCGAAGCCGCCACGCCGGGTGTCGGTCTGGGTTCCGTACGACAGCGGTCTGAGCAGCACTCATGAGATCCAGCGACAACGGGATCACGCTCTCGATACCGAAGGCGTGCTGCTGGACGAGCTCCGCTGCACCGGGCTGGCCGCCACCGTCCTGGAAATCGCAGCACACGGCACCGAGCTCGGCTGGGCGCTGGCAGCTGCAGATAATGCGCTGGCGCGTGGTACTCGCTGCGCGGAGCTCAACACACTCGCCCAAGAACTCAGCAGCGGAGCGAAACGACGCAAAGCGGCCGCGGTGCTGAAGCTGGCGGATGCCCGCTCCGGTTCAGTGGGCAAATCACTGAGCCGGGCATCGATCATCCTGGCCGGCTTTCCTCCGCCGGAATTGCAGGCCCGCTTCGATGATGCACGCGGCCTGATCGGTTACACCGATTTCTTCTGGCCGGGTGTCGGTGTGGTCGGCGAATTCGATGGCAAGATCAAGTACGCCGATGCCCGGTTCCGCAACGGCCGCTCCAGTGATGAAGTGGTCGTCGCGGAAAAGCTCCGTGAGGATCGCCTCCGCGCCCTGGGCCTCGGCGTGGTGCGCTGGACCTGGGCCGAAGCGCAGCATCCAGGGCGACTAGCGCAGCTCCTGCTCCGCGCCGGACTCCGCAAAAAATGATGCCTTCCGTGACTTTTGATGGTCTACGGACGGCATCAAAAGTCACGGAAGGCATCAAAAGTGCGGGGTCAACCGGAGTCAACCGGGGTCAGTCCTGGAAGTACTCGATTTCCGCACCGAGCGCGTTGAACCGCTCCGCGAGATCTTCGTAACCGCGTTCGATGACGTAGATATTGCGCAGCTCCGAAGTGCCGCGAGCAGCGAGCATGGCGAGCAGGATGCAAGCGGCCGGGCGCAGCGCCGGCGGGCAGCCGACCTCGGCAGCGCGCCAGCGCGTCGGGCCCTCGACGTCGATGCGGTGCGGATCCAGCAGACGCACCCGTGCACCCAGCCGGTTCAGCTCGGTCAGGTAGATCGCCCGGTTCTCGTAGACCCAGTCGTGGATCAGCGTGGTGCCCTCCGCGCAGGAGGCGATCACCGCGAAGAACGGCAGATTGTCGATGTTCAAGCCCGGGAAGGGCATCGGGTGGATCTTATCCGGCGCGGCCTGCAGCTGCGAAGGCAGCGTGGTGATATCGACGAGCCGGGTATGCCCGTTGCGCGAAGTGTATTCGGACGTCCGGTGATAGCGCAGGCCCATCTGCTCCAGCATGGCCAGCTCGATCTCCATGAACTCGATCGGCACTCGGCGGATCGTGACTTCGGAGCCGGTCACGATTCCCGCGGTGATGAGGCTCATCGCCTCGATCGGGTCCTCGCTGGGGGCGTATTCGATATCCGTGTCGATCTGTGATTTACCCCGGATGGTCAGGGTCGTCGAGCCGATCCCGTCGACCTCCACGCCCAGGCCCTGCAGGTAGAAGCACAGATCCTGAACCATGTAGTTGGGGCTAGCATTGCGGATGACCGTGGTGCCCTCGCGATGGGCGGCAGCCATGATCGCGTTCTCAGTGACGGTATCGCCGCGCTCGGTCAGTACGAAAGTCCGGTCCCCGGAATCCGCCTCCGGGGTCCGCACCTGGTAGAAACCCTGATGCGCGTTCACCGAGAGCCCGAATTGGCGGAGCGCCTGCATATGCGGCTCCACGGTGCGGGTGCCTAGATCGCAGCCGCCTGCGTAGGGCAAGTGGTACAGCTCCGGCTCATCGAGCAGCGGGCCGAGTAGCATGATGACGCTGCGGGTGCGGCGGGCGGCCTCGATGTCCATGGAGTCGAGATCGAGCTTGGCGGAACGTTTGATGCGAAGGTCATTGGCATTGAGCCAAGTGCACTCCACGCCGATGCTGGTAAGCACCTCGACGATGCGGTTGACTTCTTCGATTCTGGCCAGGCGGCGCAGGATCGTGGTGCCGCGGTTGATCAGCGAGGCGCAGAGCAGGGCGACCCCGGCGTTCTTGGAGGAGTTGACCTCCACCGCGCCGGAGAGCTTGCGGCCGCCGGTGACACGCAGGTGGGTCATACGACGCTTTCCACCGCCGACGTTGACGATGCTCTGGCCGAAGATCGATTCCAGGCGCTGGATCATCTTGAGGCTGAGATTCTGCTTGCCCTGTTCCATCCGCGCTACCGCGCTCTGGCTCGTGCCCAGTTCGGCAGCGAGCTGGCCCTGGGTCCAGCTTTTTCCGAGCCGTGCATTACGCACGATCTGGGCCACGGTCTCTGACGTTTCCTGTGCTTCTACAGTCACGAACAAAAAATATCACAGTCTGCATATTCAAGAAAATTTCAGAAACAAAATCGTTGCTTAAGTGTAACCATAGTCATTACATGAAATAAATTCGTTACCAAAAGACCGGATTCCAGGTTCCCCAGAGGAGCGCAGCAGCCACTGAAACCACCGCGATAGCGATACCTCCGCAGATCACTAAGAAATCGAGCCGGGAAAAATGGGAAGGCCGAGCCCAGGTGCGGCGCCCGGCGCCGAAACCTTTCGCCTCCATCGCTGCCGCAAGTCGGCCGGCACGGCGCAGCGCCTGAACCAGCAGCGCCGTGCTCTGTGCCGCGGTAGCACGCACCGCCGATAGACCCCTGGTTCCTCCGCTCGCGCCACGCGCCCGGCGCGCTTGCCCCAAGATCTGCCACTCCTGCACCAGCAAGCCCACCAGGCGCATCGCCGCAAGCCCGCCCAGAACGAAGCGTTCGGGCAATCTGGCACGCTGCGCCAGGGCATCGGCTAGATCGGTGGGGTCTGTGCTCGCCAGCAAAAGGAGCCCCGGCACGGCGATAGCCAGGCTTCTGAGCAGCACAGCGGCCGCAGCGGCGATCGACCCCGTCGTCAAGAGCAATGGCCCGGCGTCGAAGACCGCCTCTCCGGTCTTCTCGGCAAGCAGCGCGGTCCCATACGCTCCACCAAGGGCTGCAAGCAGAATCGGCCAGCCGCGGCGCAGCAGCACCCCCAGTCGGAGACCGGCCAGTGGCAGGAGCAGGAGTTCGAACAGCAGTGCCACACCGGCCGAAACGAGATCCAGGCTCAGCAGCAGCGCGAAGAGCACAATCATCGCAGCGATGATCTTACTCAGCGGATTCGCCCGGTTCAGCAGCGGCGGCGCAAGAGCCGCTTCCGGCGGCCGGGCGCAGACGCTCATCGCACTTGCCTCGCAGTCAAGGCTAGCTCTGCTCCGCCGATGGCCTCCCGGAATGCCTCGTCATGGCTGACGGAGACGATCGCGACGCCCTCATCGAGCAGTTCGATGAGCAGATCAGCAAGCTCCGCCCAGGTTTTCGCGTCCTGGCCGAAAGTGGGCTCGTCCAGGATCAGCACCTGCGGGCTTGCGGCGAGAACCGTGGCAACGGACAACCTGCGCTTCTCTCCGCCAGAGAGCGTGAAGGGGTGCGCTGCCAGCAAGGGCCCGAGGCGCAATCGTTCGATGAGCTGCCCCACCCGGTCCATCCCGCGGCCCAGCAGCCGCGGCCCGAAATCCAATTCCGCAGCCACTGTGGCGGCGATGAACTGATGCTCGGGTTCCTGGAAGACCGAACCGAGTCTTTCGATGAGCTGAGGGCCGGTCCAGGAGGTCGGCTCGGCTTCCAGGCCACGGGCGAGGCGAGGCTCTGCCCGGATGAATCCCGCCTGCGCCGGCAGGAGACCACCGAGCGTGAGCGCCAGGGCGGTCTTCCCGGCCCCGTTGGGGCCGGTGATGGTCAACGCGTTTCCCGGAGCGATGCTCAGGTCTATCCCGGACGCCGCGGCCTGCTGCAGAAGCCCTGCAGATCTACGTTTGCGTGGTTTACGCTCCCTGGACACAGAGAGGTTCTGGGCAGTCATGAGAACGTCCCGGGGGTCAACGCGCTGCGCGGATGAAGCCTTGCGCCGCTGGGTTACCGGCCGCTCCCCAGGGACCCAGATGCCAGCCTCCCGCAGCCCTGCGAGCAGTGTGGTCCGTTGCTCAATGCCTGGCCGGAGTGCCTCCGGGGCCCCGTCGAAGAGCACCGCGGACTCGCCCCGGGTTTCATGGCCTAGCACGATGACGCGGTGCACGAGGCCGAGCCAGACCTCGGCCCGATGTTCGACCACCACCAGGGTAGCGCCGCTGGCATCCAGGGATCGCGCCACCGCATCCCGGACGTCCACGACCCCGGCAGGGTCCAGATTAGCCGTGGGCTCATCAAGCAGCCAGAGCCCCGGCCGCATGGCGAGCAGTCCGGCCAGCCCGAGCCGCTGTTTCTGACCGCCGGAAAGCTGCGCCGTAGGATGCTCCAAGGGCAGCCGGAGGCCTACCGCATCCAGGGCGGCGCGCACCCGTGGCCAAATCTCGGCTCGGGGCACTGCGAGGTTCTCCGGCCCGAAGGCCACATCGTCGCCTATCCGGGAGAGCACCACCTGCGCCTCTGGATCCTGATGCATCAGACCGGAGCGTCCGCGCTGCTCTGCCGCAGGCCGGCCGTCGACCAGCAGCCGGCCTTGTTCTTCCGCGTCCAGCTCCCCGCTGAGCAGGCCGGCCGCAGCTTGCAAGAAGGTTGATTTACCAGATCCGGAGGCGCCCAGCAGCAGCACCCGTTCGCCCGGCTCGATGGTCAGGTCCAAACCCTGGATGGCCGGGCGCTCTCGGCCTGCGTGCTGCCAACCCCAGCCCTCGGCGTGCAGCCGGGCAGGACGAATCGGCTCGCTTAAGGGCTGCCCGCTCACGGGACAGCGCGCCCGGCATCAGCGCCCATCAGAAAACCCGTTCGCTGGCTGCCTTGCGGGAGGCCAGATTAGCCAGCGCTCCGGTGCGCGCCAGGCCTCGTGCCGCCAGCCAGGAGAGCAGGCCCGCGATGATGACGCCGGAGAGCACTGCAAGCCAGAAATAGACGACCTTCCAACCGAACTGCCAAGCCACGTTCGAGACAATGTTGTCGGTCAGCCCCATTCCGGCACCCGCGAGGGCGCCGGAGAGCAGGGCCACCGGCAGCGTGAAACGCCGGTACGCGAAGAGCGCGAAGCCCAGTTCCGCGCCGAGGCCCTGGACCAGGCCGGAGAGCAGAACCGTCAGGCCGAAGTGCGTGCCCAGGGCGCCCTCGGTAGCTGCTGCGATGAGCTCGCAGAAGAGAGCGGCACCGGGTTTGCGGATGATCAAACCGCCGAGCACTCCGGCGATCAGCCAGCCGCCGCCGTACAGCGCGGATAGCGGCGGGAACGCGGCGGTCACCCCGGAGACTATTCCGTACCCGGCGGACCAGGCCCAGAAGACCACACCCACGGCGACGCCGAGCACCGCGGTGACGACGATGTCCACGACGCGCCACTGATAGCTTGCGGTGCCACTGGCCTGTTTCATGAATCCTCCTCGGTAGGAGGGGCGGCGCTTCCCTATGGAGGCACCGAAGATCGCTCGACTCCCTTCGCCGGTACTAACCGGATCAGGTTCGAGGGTCTGCGGGAATCCGCACTCTCAGCGCCTTCGCGGCGCTCCCCTGTCGTTATCTCAACTTGCTGCTACTGCACCGGGATTAGGTGAGATCCCTGGTTTTATCAAAGCGGGAGATCGCCCGCTGCGCACCCCTGCCGGTCAGCGTCTGGATGATCGCGGCGACAGTCGAGGAAACCACCGCGAAGGTCAGAGCGGATCGCAGGCTGTGCTCCAGGTTGTCGCCGTCCTTGGGCGGTTCATTCCCCGTCGCCTTAGTCCAGAGCGTATCCACGAGCTTATTCGCTGCGAATCCTGCACCGAAACTGATACCGGCGGCAAGCAGCTTGAAGACCACGTTCATAGCACCAGCCTAACCGACCCGACAATATTCCGGTTCACCGCCTGTTGGACGTGCTTCACACTGCCGCTTTCCCTGCTCGAACGGTGAGCACGCAGTTGACTTGAATAGTCCACCTGGACGGAAACATCTCAAGACTTGCCCCCGGCGGTACTTGGCACAGCAGTGAGTAGGCACGAGCCAAGACATCTGATTCCGGAGTAATCCAATCCACGGTCACCACGATATCGGCGGGCTCCTGACCGGGGTTGGTGACCTGCCCGGAGGCTGCCACCGGCCCCGAGCCGATATTGGTCACCTCGAAGCGGTAGTCCACGGCGTCGCCTGCCGCGATCCGGCAGTTGTCATCCAGTAAGGGGCAAGATTCTGGTTGAAGTACCCGAACTGCCCGGGGGACAGGAGTCTCGAAACCGCCATTGATGAGCCTTGCGGGTGCCGGGCAGCCGGTCTGCTGCGGTGCCCTGAGCAGGTAATCCTCTACTTCACTTCACCGTGGCAACCGTGCCCGCGGGCTGCGCCACATCCCCAGCGGCTGAAGCGATCCGGAACCAGGCGAAGAGCGCCCCCGACGGCTCCGCCTGGGGGAGAAGACTACTCAGTTTAGGGTGACAGTACCGTTTTAGCAGGTTTCGGAGACGGCCTCCTGAGAGTCGAACACCCCATTTTCATTGCCATCGATCCAGCCGCGCATATGGCATCACTACCGGAGCAGACTAGTTTCAGCGCATAATTTCGCTGCCCGAGTAGTAACGGAGGGAAGCTGGAGGCACCGTTGGTCAGTAGCTGAGAGACACCTTCGTCCACAACTGCGATGGTGTCGTCGGTGGTGATGGAAACGCCTGGTCCCGTTTCGGAATCCGGAGCGGTGCGGCCTAGGTAGACCGTAGCGGCTTCATCGAGCCGGGTCGGGTTCGTAGCGCTCCTGAGCTGATAAGGATCTGCCGGCGGTAGCATAATCGGCTTGCGCTAACGGAGGATCAGCGATGAGGCCGACCACAGAACCCGGAAAGGCTAAAGCAAAACCACGATGGCGTTGATCAGCGCTCGGCCGGAAGGCTAGCGTCCATCCTCGTGAGCGCGCTCCTCCTCGAGCGTGGCCGCTTCCACCACATCATCGAGATCGTCCTGGCTGAGGTTCTTCCGGCGCGAATGCTTGGTACGGTAGCCGGAACGCCCCACCATATGAGCTGTCACCGGCGCGGTCAGCAGCTGGAAGATCAAGGCGATCAGCAGTACCGGAAGCACTTCCCACTGCCGCAGCTGCAAAGCCATGCCGAGCAGCAGCAGGAACAAGCCCAGCACCTGCGGTTTGGCGGCAGCGTGGATCCGGCTCAGCAGATCCGGGAAGCGCAATAAGCCGATAGCCGTGGAAAGCGACATCATCGCACCGAAGATCAGAGCGAGCGCAGAGATCGTATCGACAACGGCTTCCCAGCTCATGGCGCCTCCTGCCGCTGCTCCGCCACATACCGGGCCACGGTCACCGCTGCAATGAAGCCGACCACCGTCAGACCCACTAGCAGCGGCAGATTATCCAAGTGCCGATTGAGCGCCATCTCCGTGGCCAGAGCGGCGGAGAACGTCGCCAGCAGAACATCCGAGGCGATCACCCGGTCCAGCAGCGAAGGCCCTCTGGCGATCCGGTAGATCGCGGCAAGCGCCGCCAAACCCAGGATCACCCCCACCACAATCCCAACGACCACCTGCCAGGGCGTATCGAAGAAGGTCATGCCTGCTCCTTCCCAGCGTCGGCCCCGGCCTCGGCAGCCTTCAATTCGGCCAGTTCAGCAGAAGTCCCCATGATCCGGATCAGCCAGGCCTCGGTGCCGCGCACCTGCTCCCGCACCTGCTCCGCGCTCTCTACGGAGTCGACATCGAGGGTGTGTAGATAAAGCGTTGATGTTGAGCGATCCACCTCAACCACGAAGGACCCCGGGATCAGCGAGATCACATGACCGGTCGCCGTCATCATGAGATCCGAATGGCTGCGCAGCTGAACCGCGATTACGGCATTGCGCGTCCTCGGCCCTCGGAACAAGGCGACGATCGTGACCTCGACACTCGCCGCCGCCACTCGCCACAGAAAGATGAACGCGAAGCCCAGCGCATAGAAAATATTGAACCGGCCACTCAGCTGCACCGGCGGCAGGTAGAAGATCCGGGTCACCAGCAAGGAGAGGATCAAACCGAAGACGAGGTTACCGGGGCTGAAATCCCGCCACAGCGCACCCCAGACCACAACCAACCAGATCAGCAGGGGCAGCTCCTGACGCAAGGAGATTTTCTGACGTGCCATCACTGCCCCGTTCCCGCTGCAGCATCTTGCTGACCCTGTTGGTCTGCCTGGCTTTGCTGATCGGACTGACCCTGATCGTTCGCGGCGGCTACCTCATCCAACTCATCCAACACGGTCAATCCGGATTCGCCCAGAACCGCCCCGATATACGGCCGGCGTTCGAGCATATCCTCCGCCGCCAGATCAGCGAATCGCATCAGGGGGCCGGCGAAAACCGTCAGGGACAACCCAAGCGCCACCAGGCCGATGGCGGAACCGAACATCAGTTTCGCGGGCCGCTGGCCGGTTTTGGTCCGCGATCCGGGCTGGCTCTTGCCTGCCCGGCAGCTCTCATCCAGGCCCTCGAGCAGCACAGGGTCCGGGTTCTCGGCCTCCTGCGGGCTACGCCAGAACACTCGGTTCCAGACCCGTGCAATCGCCAGCAGGGTCATCAGGCTCACTGCAACCGAAGCTCCCACGAGGACCCAGGCCAACGGAGTTCCCATGGCACTGCCCGCCTGCAGTAGGCCGAGCTTGCCCAGGAACCCGGAGAACGGCGGAATGCCGGCCAGGTTCATCGCCGGGATGAAGAAGACTATGCCCAGCAGCGGGGCCAGTTTAGCCAGACCGCCGAGTCTGTCGATAGCGGTGCTTCCGCCACGGCGCTCGATCAGCCCGGCGACCAGGAACAAGCTGGTCTGCACGATGATGTGGTGGACCACGTAATACACCGCAGCGGCAAGACCGAGCACCGAGGACATCGCCAGCCCGAAGACCATGTAGCCGATATGACTGACCAGGGTGAAGGACAGAAGTCGCTTGATATCCGTTTGCGCGATCGCACCCAGAATCCCGACCACCATCGTCAGCAGAGCCACGATCATCAAGAAGCTGTTGAGCGTATCCCCCGGGAAGAGCAGAGTCTCCGTGCGCACCATAGCGTACACGCCGACCTTAGTCAGCAGGCCAGCGAAAACCGCGGTCACCGGAGCCGGTGCAGTTGGGTAGGAGTCCGGGAGCCAGAAGCTCAGCGGGAAGACCGCCGCCTTGATGCCGAAGGCGATGAGCAGCATCAGATGCAGCACGGTCTGCGTGCCTTGATCGAGCTGGCCGAGCTTAAGCGCCAGGTCCGCCAGATTGATGGTTCCGGTGGCTCCGTAGACCATGCCGATGGCGATCAGGAAGAGAATCGAGGACACCACGCTGACCACGACGTACGTCACCCCGGCCCGAATCCTCGGCCCGGTACCGCCCAGGGTCATCAGCACATAGGAAGCCGTCAGCAGGATTTCGAAGCCCACGTAGAGGTTGAACAAATCGCCCGAGAGGAAGGCGTTGGAAACGCCCGCCATCAGGATCAGATACGTCGGGTGGAAGATCGAGACCGGGCCTTCGACATCGCCGTCGGCAGCGCCCTGGCCGGTTGCGTAGAGCAGCACCGCGAGACCGACCGCCGTCGAGACGACGAGCATCAGAGCGGAGAACTGGTCGACGACGAGCACGAGACCCCACGGCGGCGTCCAGCCGCCCAGCTGGACCGCTAGCGTGCCGCCGTTCCAAACCTCGGCGAGAAGCAGAATTTCCAGGATCAGCGTCGCTGTGAGCACCGAGATCGAAACGGTCTGCTGGGCCCGACGGTGTCGGATCAGCAGGAATGCCACGGCAGCCCCCAGGAAGGGCAGCATAATCGCCAGCGGAGTCAAAGAGGCGAGAGTCATCGTTGCTCCTCCTCTCCTGGCAGCCTGGTGGGTGGTACTTCATCTTCGAATTCGCTGGTCTCCTGAGGGATCTCAGCGTCTTCTTCGACATCGTAGAGGGGCTGATTAGCCACCCTGCGGTCCTCGATATCGTCCTGGATATCGTCCTGGCGGGCGAGCACCCAGCTGCGGTAGACGAGCCCCAGCATAAAGGCCGTCATCGCGAAAGAGATCACGATAGCGGTCAGGATGAGCACCTGCGGCAACGGATCGTTGTACTCCTCCCCGGGCACATCATTGCCGAAGAGTGGGGCGATACCGGCGTAGCCGCCGGTGGCCAGGATCAAGACGTTCGTGCCATTGGCGAGCATCATCAGGCCCATCAGCACCCGAGTCAGGCTGCGCTCCAGCAGAAGATAAACTCCCACCGAATAGAGCACTCCCATGATGAGCAGGAGAGTCAGGTTGACGGTCATCGATCCGCCTCCTGGGATCCTGGAGAGGCTGAGGAGGGCTGGGCGACGTACTCGTCTCGGCGCTCTTCTTCGCGCTCATCGATCTCCGCGCCCAGGGTGCGCAGAACATCCAGTACCAGACCCACCACGATCATGTAGACGCCGATATCGAAGATCGTCGAGTTCACGAATTTCACATCGCCGAAGACGGGAAGCCAGAACTCGAAGATTCCGGTCTGGAAGACCTGCCCGCCGAAGAACAGCGGCAGTAGACCGGAGATCGTCGCCGTGCCCAGGCCGATGCCGAGCATGGCTCCGGCACTGACCGGGGTCGCTTCGGAGAGCTCGACCCGGCCGCCGGCCAGATACCGCAGCGTCAGGGCAAGCCCGGCCAGCAGGCCGCCGGCGAAGCCTCCGCCCGGGAAATTATGGCCCGCCAAAAGCAAGTAGAGCGAGAAGATCAGCATGGAGTGGAACATCAGCCGGACGATCACTTCTACGATGATCGAACGCCGCTGCGGCGCCAGCGTGCGTCCGGCTACCAGCCACGCATCCCGGGAAGAGACCGCGAAGCGCTGTGCGAGCTTCAGCACAGCGGCGTCTCTGCCGCTGCCAATGTGTCTGCGTCCAACGCTGCCCGACTCGGTATCCACCGCTCGCGGCAGAGCACTGCCCCTGCTGCGCACGAAGATCAGGCTCGCCAAGCCGGTGGCCGCGATGACGAGCACGGAGATCTCCCCGTACGTGTCCCAGGCGCGGATGTCCACGAGCGTGACATTGACGATGTTGTAGCCGCCGCCCTCCTCGTAGGCGAGCCTCGGGAATTCAAGCGAAACCGGGGCCGAAACGCGCGAGCCCAGGGCGATCAGCGCGACCATGACCATCGTGGCGCCGAAGCCCAGGCTGATAATCACCCGAGCCAGGCGCTGCTTACCGGTAGTGCGGTCCCGCAGCTTCGCGGGCAGTGAGCGCATCGCCAAGATCATGGCCACCAGGATGATCGACTCTACGAACATCTGCGTCAGCGCGAGATCCGGGGCCCCCTGGAAGGCGAAGATCAGGGCGATCCCGTAACCGCTCACGGAGACCATGAGTAGAGCGAAGAAGCGCTTATTCGCCCTTACCGCAGCCACCGCGCCGAGCGTGATGATGACCGCGGAGATGATCTGGACCGGGTTACCCGGATCTATCAAATAGACCTCGGGGAAGGGCTTGCCGCTGATCCAGACCGCTACCAGATTCACCAGGACCGTAGTAGAAAGGATCACCGCGAGATAGAAGTACAGGGAACCGCGCTGCGTGCGCCCGGTCACCCAGATGGCAACGGCGTCCAGGGCCACGATAGTCTTGCGGTAACCGCGCTCGGCATCGAACAGCGGGTAAACCCTGGCCTGCAGCCGACTCACCGGATTCCGTGCCAGGAAGAGCAGCCAGCCGCTCAACAGGGTCAGGGCGCTCAGGCCGAGCGCCAAGTTGAACCCGGAGAACAGGGTCAGATACGGCTCTTTATCTCCGGCCGCGAGGAACTGGTTGCTATAAGGCTCGATCCAGCTCTGCACCGGGGCGTAGAGAACGCCGGTGACCACTGTGAGCAGTGCCAGGATCGCCGGGGGCGCCACGAAAGCATAGGAAATCCTGCGGACTTCGGTGGCCGGTGCAGGAGCACCGTCCGCCAGTTTCTTGGTGGCGAACCCGCCCCAGAAGAAACGGAGGCTGTAGGCCACGGTCATGATGGAGCCGACCACCGCGCCGATCAGCAGCCAGACATTGCCGCCATAGATCAGCGCCTCGTACACGGCTTCTTTGGCGACGAAACCGAATAATGGCGGCACCGCGGCCATTGAAGCAGTGCCGATGGCCGCCACTACCCCCAAAACCGGTGCACTGCGGAAAACCCCGGAAAGCTTGCGGATATCCCTGGTTCCCGTCTGGCGGTCGATGATGCCGACCACCAGAAACAGGATCGCTTTGAACATTCCGTGCGCCAGCACCAAGGCGATTCCGGCCAGTGCCGCGCCGGCTCCGGGCAGGCCGATGACCATGGCCATGAAACCCAGTTGACTCACCGTGCCATAGGCCAGGATCAGCTTGATGTCGTATTGCCGCAGCGCCCGCCAGCCACCGACGAGCATCGTGGCCAGGCCGAAACTGGCGATCACGGGAACCCAATAAGCCGTCTCGGTAAATCCCGGGGCGAACCGGGCAATGAGGTAGATACCTGCTTTGACCATCGCGGCGGCGTGCAGATACGCACTCACCGGCGTCGGCGCCGCCATCGCTCCGGGCAACCAGAAGTGCAGCGGTATCAGCGCGGACTTGCTGAGCGCCCCGACGAGCACCAGGATGATGGCGATGTCGATCGCAATGCCCTGCGGCGGGTCGGCGAGGATCACCGAAAGCTGGTACGTCCCTGCTCCCTGACCGATCATGATGAATCCGACCAGCATGGTCAGGCCGCCGAAAGTGGTGACGATGAGCGCCTGCAGCGCTGAGCGCCGCGCTGCAATCTTGGTCCGGGAGTAGCCGATGAGCAGATAGGACAGGATCGTGGTGAGTTCCCAGAAGATAAACAGCAGGATCAAGTCGTCCGAGATGACCAGGCCGAACATGACTCCGGCGAAGGCCAGCAACTGGGCACCGAAACCCGCCCCGTTCATCTGGAAGACCGGGTCATCTGCATGGAAATACCTGGCACAGTAGGCTAGTACGAGAGCGCCTATGCAGAGCACCAGCAAGGAAATCAGCCAGCTGAGGTCATCGAGGCGAAAATCCAGGCCCAGCCCAAGGGCAGGAACCCATTCAAAGCGCTGCTCGAGCGGTGAACCGCCCATCACCGCGGGGTACTGAGCCAGCAGCCAGATGAAGGATATCCCGGGAACCGCGGCGAGCGCGTAGAAGGCATTTCTGCCCCAGGCGCGGAAGAAGAATGGTGCCATCAACGCCAGCACGAAGTGCAGGACGAGGATCAGCAACACGATCGGCTCCATCTCATAACTTTCGAAGGACCCGGTCGGGTCGGTTACTTACTCTATCAATACGAGAATGACCGGACGTCCAGATAGCATTCAGCTATGACACAGACTGCTGCCGATCCGAGCGCTCGGGCGCGAGCCTGGCCCGTTATCGCCTGGGCTTCATGGGATTGGGGGTCGGCGGCTTTCAACGCGGTGATGACGACTTTCGTCTTCACCGCCTTCTATCTGGTTTCCGATACTTTCGGTGGCGTGGACTATGCTTCCACGGTCTTGGGCTGGTCGCTTTCCGGAGCCGGCGTGTTGATCGCCCTGCTGGCCCCGGTGATCGGCCAACGTTCTGATCGCGGCGGCCGGCGGCGGCTCTGGCTCGGGATCAACACCGCAGCCGTGGTGGTGCTGACCGCATCCTGCTTCTTCGTCCTACCGAATCCGGCCTTCTTGCTGCTGGGCTGCCTGCTGCTGGCGGGCGGAAATATCTTCCTGGAACTGGCGACGGTTAATTACAATGCGATGCTGCTGCAGATCTCCACGCCGCAGACCATCGGGAAGGTCTCCGGCATCGGCTGGGCCAGCGGATACCTCGGCGGCATCGTGCTCCTGGTGGCCTTGTATTTCGGGATGCTCGCGCCCGGGGTGGAGTTCTTCGGCTTGGATGAGAACACCCGCTACCGGGTAGTGGCGCTCGTGAGCGCCGCCTGGATCGCGGTGTTCTCGCTGCCGGTGCTGTTTGCGATTCCAGAGAAGCCTGCTGATCCGGTAAAGCCCGTCACCGGCGTTCTGGCCTCCTACCGGGAACTCTTCCAAACCATCGGCCGACTCTGGCGGGAAAGCCGGCAGACACTCTACTTTCTGGTCTCCAGCGCTGTTTTCCGGGACGGTCTAGCCGCGATCTTCACTTTCGGAGCGGTAATCGCGGTGGGAACTTTCGGCTTCGCCCGGGGCGATGTGCTGATCTTCGCGATCGCCGGGAACGTCGTGGCGGCAGCGGGAGCATTCGCTGCGGGGTACTTCGATGACCGACTGGGGCCGAAAACCGTTATCGTGACATCGCTCATCGGCTTGATCGTCTCCGGTGTGGTGCTCTTCTTCGCGCCGGTGCTGATACCGGAGTCCGCTAAGAGCCTGTTCTGGGTTTTCGGCTTGGCCTTGTGCCTGTTCGTCGGCCCGGCGCAATCTTCGGCCCGGACCTTCCTGGGCCGTTTGGCTCCGGAGGGCAAGGCCGGGGAGCTCTACGGGCTGTACGCCACAACCGGCCGGGGGGCATCATTCATCGCACCGCTTCTGTTCGCCAGCTTCATCGCCTGGTTCGGCGGGCAGCGCTGGGGGATCCTGGGCATCATCATCGTCCTAGTCGCCGGGATCGCCTTGCTGCTTCCGGTCCGGGCCCCATCCCACTCCCGCTGAGCGGTCAGTTATGGCGATATAGCGCCGCTTTATATCGCCAGACGTGACCGCTCAGCGGTGCCAACCTCGGCGGATCAGCGCTTCGCGGATGCGCGCCACGGCGGGGGCGAACCCCTCGCTGCCCGGGAAATAATCGCCCAGCAGATGCTTCGTGACCAGAATGCTCTCCCAGCCCGCCCGTGCCGTGGCGTAATCCCGTTCTGCATCACTGGCCTGCTGCGCTGCGGTCCGATGATGAGCTCCGTCGTATTGAACAGATATCCGATAGCGCGAATAGGCCAGGTCCGGCCAGGCGCATTCCGCTCCCCGAGCATCGCGGATCACCGCATTCAGCTCCGGTTCGGGGAGCCCGGCACGGATCAGCGCTAACCGGAGATGCGTTTCCGGAGGCGAATCGGCACCCACCCGGATCAACTCCAAGGCAGCCCTGGCTCGGAGGACGCCCCGGTTCCCCGGATGCGCACCCACAACCGCCTTCAGTCGATCCGCAGAGGCCAGCGCCTGCCGAACCGGGCCGAAACTCCGACGATGCTCGCACACCAGCTCGTCGCCGAGCGCGATCAACTCGTCTTCCGTCAGCTTCGGCGCGAGATCCAGCCAGGTTCTCTCCGGCGCGGTGACGGGAAGGCCGTCACGCCACCGGACCTCTTCGGGCGTCAGCTTCAACCGATGCCCGCAGACCCCGAATCGGCGCACCGGATTATTGGTGCCGACGGTAGCGAGATGGAGCCGAGGGTCATCGAGCAGCCTAGCGGGCAGGGCAAGGCCCCATAGACGGGCTGCCGTGACCCCGCAGATCACTGCACCCGGTGAGACCGCCAGCAGCGGGCGCAGCGACTCGGCTAGCTCCTGAGGAACTCCCCAGGGCACACGTAAGCCTCGGCTGACGGTCAGCAGATCCCGCGCTCTAGTACGAGATCGGCTGAGCCCAGCGGCGCGCGCTTCCTGGATGGTGAACGAACGATGAGCCAGAGACGGCGGGAGCGGTGCTGGTTTTCGCATTCGTACAGCATCGGCAGATCGGGAACCCGGGGACCGGGAAACTCACGCCTTTGTGGATATCCCCCTCGCTGAGTGGTCGGATATGGCGGCCTAGAAGCGTTTTATCGCGCCATATCCGACCACTCAGCGGGGAGGGAAACGCTCAGACGCCGCTGCGATGAAAGTTGAGGTGGCTTCGAGACGCCGTGGGCCCGCGCTGACCCTGGTAGCGGTTGCCGTACTCGCCCGAACCGTAAGGATGCTCCGCCGGGGATGAGAGCTGGAAGAAGCACAGCTGGCCGATCTTCGACCCCGGCCAAAGCTTGATCGGCAGGGTCGCCATATTGGACAGCTCCAGGGTGACGTGGCCGGAGAACCCAGGGTCGATGAAACCGGCCGTGGAATGCGTCAGCAGGCCGAGGCGCCCCAGTGAGGACTTGCCCTCCAGACGCGCCGCAATGTCCTCCGGAAGCGTCACCGCTTCGTAGGTCGAACCGAGAACGAACTCACCGGGGTGCAGCACGAACGCTTCATCCGGCTCGACTTCGACGAGCCGGGTCAGTTCGGGCTGTTCCAGCGCCGGATCGATATGAGCGTACTTGTGGTTATCGAAGAGCCGGAACAGCTTATCGATGCGCACATCGACGCTCGACGGCTGGATCATCGAGGGTTCGTAAGGGTCGAGAACAATACGACCATCATCAACCTGGGCCCGGATATCGCGATCTGAGAGCAACACCCTAATAAAATAGCCTACGTAGCTGGTGGTTGTTCTATTTCGGTGCGCACCGCGAAAAGCTCCGGGAAGAACGTCAGCTCCAGCGCCCGCTGCAGGAAATCGACCCCCGAAGACCCGCCGGTGCCTTTTTTCATACCGATAGTGCGCAACACCGTCTTCAGATGCCGAAACCTCCAGAACTGGAAGTTCTCCTCCAAATCCACCAGTTCTTCACAGGCCTCATAAAGATCCCAGAACTGCTCAGGATCCTCGTAGATCTCCCGGTAGATTCGGACGAGATCCGGGGTGAAGGTGTGCGCCTCGTGGAGATCCCGTTCCAACAGCTCCGCCGGAACATCGAACCCGCGCCGTGCGAGCAGACGGATGAATTCGTCGTAGACGCTGGTCTGCTCGAGCAGTTCGGCGAGCATCTGCTGCGCCGCCGGATCGTCCTGGAAAACCTGGAGCATCACCTGATTCTTATTGCCCAGCAAGAACTCGACCGCCCGATACTGGTAGGACTGGAACCCGGAAGACCGGCCCAACGCGCCCCGGAACTGCGCGTACTCGGTGGGGGTGAGCGTCGCCAACACACTCCACTGCTCAGTCAGCGAGCGCTGAATGTGCTTGACCCGGGCGACGCCCTTGAGTGCGGCTCGCAGATCATCCGCGGCCAGCTGCTGCCGGACCGCCCGTAGCTCATGCAGGACCAGCTTGAGCCAGAGCTCGGAGGTCTGGTGCTGGATGATGAACAGCAGCTCATCGTGGTGCTCCGGCTCGCTCACCGGGTGCTGCGCGGAGAGCAGCTGATTCAAGCCCAGGTATCCGCCGTAGGTCATCGTGCCGCGCAGGTCGGTGGCGATGCCGTCTTCCAGGGCTCGGGTGTTCTTGCGCACGTTCACAGCTCCAGGCTACCTGCTGAACCCGTCTTTGAAACTCGGCTCAAGGCCGTGATCTATGATCTTGAGAATATCTGCCGAGAGGTGGCAAGGTCATGACAATCACGCCGGTCTCCTCACTGCCGTCTCTGCAAGGGGAACGCATACATATCGTGGAGCAGCTGGTAGGACAGATCCCGGCTGCATCGGGTATTCCCGACGTGTCAGGTATGCCGACAGTGCTCTGCATCGGCGGGCTGGGTTCCTGCTGGTGCGAATGGCTGCCACTCTTCCTGGCGATGCAGTCACCGAAGCTGACAGAAACTACCGGGGCAGCGGCTCATAGTCGGCCCCTGCGGTTGGTCTGCTTCGATCGCCCGGGCTCGGGCCTAAGCCCGATGCCGGCCCAGGGCACCCCAGAGTATGCGACGGCATACACCGTGGTGTCCGAAGCCGAGCGGATCCGAGATGTCCTGGATCAGCTGGGGGCGGCTTCACCAGTGCTCGTGCTCGCTCACTCCATGGGTGCTTTCTACGCGGAAGGGTTCGCCCGGGCTTTTCCCGAGCGCTGCGCAGGCGTGCTCTTCCTGGACCCGAGCGTGCCGGAGCCCGGCGACGATGACGGCTACCTGCCGTTTCCCGACACGATGCTTCCGGTGGCTTCGCGGCTCATTCCGGGCCCTTTATTCGGGGTACTGCGCAGGCTGAGCACGCCGAGGCTGTCACGAGTAGCCGGTCGGGTGGCAAACAAGACGGCAGCCCGGCACCGGCATTCCACTCCGGAGCAACTGGCTGCCTTGCGCCTGGAGCTCTCGCGCTACCCGGAGTGCAGCAGGTTCATCAGCGCGCAGCGAATTTCAGAGGTAGATCCGCCGCCCTGGCGCTCTGTCTTCCTGGCGGCTGAGCCCCGGCTGCCGCTGCCCTGGGTGATCAAACGGCGGACCTCCCTGGCACTCAGCGCCCGGCAACTGGACGCCCGGATGGAAACAGTCCGGCCGGCCCCGCACCATCTGATGATGAGCCACCCCGAGTCGGTCGCCGAAACGGTCCGGGAACTGGTCCAGGAGCTTGTGCCCTGAGCCGATTGCTGGATTCTCGGTGGTTTCCCTGTGCTTCTTCATTGCCGATGCCTGGCGCCCTCCGAATATCGGCTAAGCTGGAGGTCGTCGCCCCGGGCTCCGGGGCTGCTGCGGGCGTAGCTCAATGGTAGAGCGCCAGCTTCCCAAGCTGGATACGCGGGTTCGATTCCCGTCGCCCGCTCCAGAATCTCTCGTCACCATGCTTTGCGCACCCGTTCATCTGACGTTCACGCCGGCTCCAGCTGTGCTCCAGGTAGGGCTGTTAATTCTGAAGGCATGAAACGATCCCGATCTTATCTCCGGCTCAATTCCCTGCTAGCCGGCTCCGCACTCCTGGGCTCGCTGGGCCTGGCCGGAGTCACCGCAACCGCACCCGCCTACGCGCAGAACGCCGAATTCGACTCCGGTCTCGGCGTGAGCAACCCGCTTCCGGTTCCCGATCTCGACCCCGGTGCCTCCGCACAGAAAACCCTGGTGATCGGCATCGATGGAGTCCGCTGGGACCGGGTGCAGGCCTCGAATACGCCGAATCTGAAGAAGATCCTCAACGAGGGCACTTCGTCCATGAGCTACACCTTCGCCCCCGCTAAAGGCTCCGGGACCGTGAACCTGGCACCGACGGTCTCCGGGCCCAGCTGGAGCAGCATCCTCACCGGGGTCTGGCCGGATAAGCACGGGGTGACCAGCAATTCCTTCGCCGGTAAGCGCTTCGACCAGTACCCGGATCTGCTCACCCGGGCCGAACAGGCGAAACCGGAGCTGAGCACTTTCGCCGTGGCGGATTAGCAGCCGCTGGCCACGGAATCCGCGGGTGGCCCGGTGATCTCCAAGAACATCGATTACCGCTACGGCAGCGGTGTCTCCGGTACGGGCTACCTTACCGAGGACGCCCGGGAAGCCGATCTCACCGCCCGTACCATTTACGCCAAGCGCACTGATATCAGCTTCATCTACATGGGCGCTCCCGATGAGAACGTCTCCGGCGGGGTCTACGGGACCGCCTACCGGAATGCGCTGGAGAAGACGGATCAGAACGTCGGCGCGATGCTGCGGGCGATCGAATCCGGCCCGGGCTTCGCGAATGAGGACTGGCAGGTGATTCTCACCAACGATCACGGCCTGAGCGATGGCGGCAGCCACGGCAACGGGACATCGCTCGCGGAGCGGAACGTGATGACGGCGGTTTACACTCCGGGGCAGAACCGCAAGGAAGTCCGCTACAACCTCAAGCCCGTCGATATTGCGCCGACCGTGTTCAAACGCGCGGGTATCCCGATCGATCCGGCATGGAATCTGGACGGCGCCCCGATGGACGAACTGCGCTCGGATGCTTTCGACGCGCTCCGGCCCTTGCTGCAAACGAAGAAGACCGAACCGGAGATCCCGGCTGATCTCAAGGGGTACACGCAGACGCCGCCGCCGGGCTGGAGTATCGACAATTCGAAGATGCCCACCGGCGGTGTACCGGAATGGCGCGGCTGGACTTTCACCACCAACGAATTCTGGAGCTCGCCGGCTGATGACAAGAATCAGGGCCGGGAGAATTTCGTGCGCGGGCGCGATGTCATCGCCGTGGCGGATTCCGATGCCTGGGATGATCTGAACCTGCCCAAGAGCAGCCGGAATTTCGATTCCACGCTGATCACACCGGCCTACCCGGTGGGCGATGGCGCGGTAACCCTGGAGTACCAGACTCAGTACCAGCAGGAATCCGGGCAGGTCGCCGAGCTGACCGCGATCTGGGATAACGGTGCGGTCACCCCGGTCAAGAGCTACCAAAGCACCTACGCCGGCCCGGAGAGCTTCCAGGTGAAAGCGCCGGCCGGAGCCACGAGTGTGAAGTTCGCCTTCCGCTACGCAGGCGTGAACAACTGGTTCTGGGCCCTGGATCAGGTGAAGGTTAGCTAAGGGGGCTATCCCATCTGCGAAGGCTTCCGTACACTCGTGACCTAATACCGGTATCACGAGTGCACGGAAGCCTTCAGCGCTACTCCGAGAAGGGATGGTTCCATGACGGTTCATCGGGCCAGAGCTGTTGTCGCCCTCGGCGAGGGCGAACTCGGCCTGGAGACCATCCTGGTGCCGGAGCCTGGGCCTGGCGAAGTGCTCGTAGACATCATCAGCTGCGGAGTGTGCCATACCGATCTGCACTATCTGCAGGGCGGCATCGGCCAGGACTACCCCTATCTACTGGGCCATGAAGCCACCGGTACGGTGGCGCAGACCGGGCCCGGCGTCACCGAGGTCTCCGTAGGGGACCGAGTGATCCTCAACTGGCGGGCGGTCTGCGGGCAGTGCCGGGCCTGTCGCCGGGGCGAGCCGCAGTACTGCTTCGACACCGGCAACGCCCGGCAGAAGATGACTCTGGAAGACGGCACCGAGCTGAGCCCGGCCCTGGGTATCGGCGCCTTCGCCGAGCGCACCCTGGTCGCCGCAGGGCAGTGCACCCCGGTGCGCGACGATGTGGATCCTGCAGCGGTCGGCCTGCTCGGCTGCGGCGTGATGGCGGGAATCGGGGCGGCGGTCAATACCGGGCAGGTGCGCCGCGGCCAATCGGTGGCCGTGATCGGCTGCGGCGGCGTGGGCTGCGCCGCTATCGCGGGAGCCGGGCTGGCAGGTGCGGGGCGGATCATCGCCGTCGATCTGGATGCTGGCAAGCTCGAGGCCGCCGAGAAGCTCGGCGCGACGGATCTCGTGGATGCCTCCCGGGAAGATCCCATAACGCGGATTCAGGAACTCACCGGAGGCTTCGGTGCGGATGTGGTGATCGATGCCGTGGGCCGGCCGGAAACCTACCGCCAAGCGTTCTATGCCCGGGATCTCGCCGGCACCGTGGTGCTGGTGGGCGTCCCCACTCCGGAGCTCATGCTGGAGCTGCCGCTGCTGGATGTTTTCAGTCGCGGCGGGGCGCTCAAAGCCTCATGGTACGGCGATTGCCTGCCGAGCCGGGACTTTCCGGCGCTCGTGGAGCTCTACGCCCAGGGTCGGCTCGACCTGGATGCTTTCGTCTCCGAGCGCATCGGACTCGGAGATGTAGCACAAGCCTTCGAGACCATGGCCGGCGGGGCGGTACTGCGATCGGTGGTCATACTATGAGCATCGAGCGTATCCGCACCGAGGGCACCTTCTCGCTCGATGGCGGCAGCTGGGAAGTAGAAAACAACACCTGGATCATCGGCGACGGAGCCGCCGGGGCAGAGGTCATCTTGATCGACCCGGCACACGATGCCGCCGCGATCGCCCACACCGTAGCGGGGCGCAGAGTCAAGGCCGTGCTGCTCAGCCACGGGCACGACGATCATATCGGCGCTGCGCTGGAGTTCAGCGAGCTGACCGGGGCGCCGCTCTACCTGCATCCGGCGGACACGATGCTGTGGGAGCGGGTCTACCCCGGGCGGCCCGCACCGGAGCCGCTTGCCGAGGGGCAGCGCTTCCATCTGCGCACCGCAGATGAGGCGCACGATGCGGCGGGCCTCTTCCTGACTGTGCTGCACACTCCCGGCCACTCCCCCGGTTCGTGCTGCTTCTACGCACCGGCTCTGCGCACCGTGTTCACCGGCGACACCTTGTTCCAGGGCGGCCCTGGAGCCACCGGGCGCTCTTTCAGCGATTTCCCGACCATCATCGAATCCATCACCACCAAGCTCCTCACCCTGCCGCCGGAAACCGAGGTGCTCCCGGGCCATGGCGAGGCCAGCAGTATCGACGCTGAGGCTCCGCAGCGTCAGGAGTGGATCGACCGCGGGCACTGAGGCACCGTTCAAGTCACATCCACTGACACGGCTCAGCGGTGCACGATCTGCACGAACTGCCCCGGGCGGCGGACGTTGAAGCGGAGCATCAACTCTCCGCGGCGAGCTAGGATCACGCCGATCACGATCGCGGCCAGCACCGGTACGGCGCCGGAGAGCAGCAGCGCCGGCTCCGGGCCCAGATGCTCGGCCAGCCAGCCGATGACCGGGCCGCCGATGGCCTGGCCGCCGATGAGCACCATGATGTAGAGACTCATCACCCGGCCCCGGATCTGCATATTGGTCGAGATCTGCACCAGCTGATTGGATGCGGTCAGGAAGAGCAGGCAGGTGAATCCGGCGATGGTCATCACCGCGGCGAAACTCCACAGCGATGGCATCAGCGCTGCGACCATGAGGGCCGCCCCATAGGCGCCCGCGCCGATGATCACGGAGCGCAGTCTCAGCTCCTTGCGCCGGGTGGAAGCCAGCGCGCCGGCCAGCGCGCCAACTGCGATCAAGGTATTGAACAGCCCGTACCCTCCGGGGCCGGCGTCGAAGACGTGATCCGCGAAGGCGGCCATGAGCACGGGCAGGCCCAGCGCGAAGACCGCGACGAAAGCGACCATGATCGTGGTGAAGAGGATGGCAGGTTTGCCGACCAGGTAACGGGCTCCCTCCGCAAGCATGCCCTTGGTCCGCGGCACCAGAGCCGAGCGCAGGAGGTCTGCCGGGCGCATCGCGAGGAGCATGCTCACCGTGAAGACGCAGGCCAAGGCGTTGACGATAAAGGCCCAGCCGCCGCCGATGGCAACCAGCATCGCACCGGCGATAGCCGGCCCGATCATGCCGCCGAGCTGGAAGATCGATGAGTTGATGCTGATCGCATTGCGCAGCTGCGCGGGCCCGACCAACTCGTTGACGAAGACCTGACGCGCTGGCTGATCGATCACCGTGACCAGACCCAGCAGCAGCGCGATGACATAAATATGCCAGACCTGCAGCGCTCCGGTGAGCGCGAGCACGCCCATCACCGCGGCCAGGACTGCTGCGGCGCTCTGCGCGATCATGATCAGAGCGCGTTTGGAGAATCTGTCAGCGAGCACTCCTCCCCAAGGGCCCAGAAGCAGCGTTGGGGCGAACTGCAGCGCGACGGTGATGCCGACGGCGGTGACCGAGCCGGAGAGCTGCAGCACGATCCAATCCTGGGCGATGCGCTGCATCCACAACGCGGTCATCGCGACGATATGCGCCACGGTGAAGTACCGGTAGTTGCGGATGGCGAAGAGCGCGAGCATGCCCTTCACGCCGGTGCGCTGATTCACCAGGGTGACCGGTGCGGTGACGGCGGACGCCGCCGCAGGAGCAGGAGTTGCCGATTCCGCAGGTGCGGTCTCGGTGATGGAGTCAGGACTGCGGGGAGCCACAGAGCACCTCTCATGCTGGAAGATTCACGGGCTGATTTGGTCGGCTGAGCTTGGATCCGCATCCCTGCGCGTATCCGGGGAACATCTTCACGCTACTCTTCGATAACCGCATTGATAAGAGATATAATCCCTATAAGTCCTATTACGAATGCTAATAAGTTGGTCAGCGGGCCGCCTTCCCCAAAGATGCACGATCCGCACACCCTTCAGGAACCCTCATACGATGTTCGATAACGATCAGCTGCGCAGCTTCCTCTCCGTTGCGGAAACCCTCAGCTTCACCCAAGCCGCCGGGCGGCTCGGCCTGAGCCAGCCCACCGTGAGCCAGCATGTGCGCAAGCTCGAGGAGGCCGCCGGACGGCAGCTGATCCTCCGGGATACCAGGGATGTCCGGCTCACCGATAACGGGGACGCCATGGCCGGCTTCGCGCGCAGCATCCTCGCGGCCCAGGACGATGCCACTCGCTATTTCTCCGGAGCCGCGATGCGGGGCAGGCTGCGTTTCGGCACCGCCGATGATCTGGCGCATACCCGCTTGCCGACCATCCTGCGGGATTTCCGCCAGCTCTACCCGCAGATCAATCTGGAGCTCACGGTCAGCCAGAGCGATCAGCTGTTCCGCAAGGTCAAAGCCGGGCAACTGGATCTGGTCTTCGTGAAATGGGTCAATGGGCTGTCTGGGGAACCCGAGGGCGTAGTGGTGCGGCACGACCACTTCTCCTGGGTCGGCTTAGAGCAGACCCAGCTCGATCCGGACGGGCCGGTACCGCTCATCACGTACCCGGCCCCCAGCCTGAGCCGGACACTGGCGATCGACGCCCTAGAGAAGGCCGGCAAGACCTGGCGGATCACCTGCAATACCCGTGAGATCAACGGGATCATCGCCGCCGTGCGGGCCGGCATCGGCGTCACCGTCATGCCGAGCACGCTGATCCCGGAAGATCTGGCCGCGATCACCCGCCGCTTCGATCTGCCCCCGGTGGGCGAAGTAGATTTCACGCTGATCCGCAATTCGCTGGCCCGCACCGAAGTGATCGACGCCCTGGAACAGGCCATCCTCGGCCGGAAACTGCACCCTTCCCGGAACTGAACCGGAACTGAGAACAGGATTAGACTAAGACCGATGATCCGTACCATGTTCAAATCCAAAATCCACCGCGCCACGGTGACCCATGCCGACCTGCACTACGTTGGATCCGTCACGGTGGACTCCGATCTGCTCGAGGCCGCGGATATCCTGCCGGGCGAACTGGTCTCGATCGTCGACGTCAGCAACGGCGCCCGGCTGGAGACCTATACCATTGCCGGCGAGCGCGGCAGCGGGGTGATCGGCATCAACGGTGCCGCCGCGCATCTTATCAACGTCGGTGACCTCGTGATCCTGATCAGCTACGCCCAGCTCAGCGATGCTGAGACCCGGAGCTTCACTCCCGTGGTCGTTCACGTGGACGCGCAGAACCGCATCGCCCGGATCGGCGAGGACCCTGCGGAGCCGGCGGATTCAGCTCAGCTGCGGCCGCCGCTGGCTGTGCGCGTCTGAGCTTGCGCATTAGAACACCTGCGCGCCTTATCCAGCATCTGCCAGACCTTATTGGGTAACCTAACTACATGGCTTCCAAAGACGCGGCGGATATCGTCGCCAACATCGTGCAGGGCTACACCTTCGATGGCCCGGCTATCACCCTGGGCGCGGCTCTTGTGAACGATGAGCCCTACCCGGACGCCCAGGTCCGGCTACCGCTTTCGATGATGAATCGCCACGGGCTGGTCGCTGGAGCGACGGGAACCGGCAAAACCGTGACCCTGCAGATGGTCGCCGAGCAGCTCTCTGCAGCCGGGGTTCCGGTTTTCATGGCAGACATCAAAGGCGACCTCTCCGGCCTAGCCACCGCCGGGACCGCCAGCGAAAAACTGACCGCCCGCACCAGCAGCCTGGGCCAAGACTGGTCCGGCACAGCGTACCCGGTGGAATTCCTGGCGCTGGGCGGGGAGGGCAACGGGGTCCCGGTCCGCGCCGCGATCACCTCGTTCGGCCCGATCCTGCTCGCCCGGGTGATGGGCCTGAACGATACCCAAGAATCCTCGCTTCAGCTCATCTTCCATTACGCGGATCAGCAGGGCCTAGAACTCTACGACCTCAAAGACCTGCGCGCCGTGATCCAGTTCCTTACCTCAGATGAGGGCAAGAGCGCACTCGCGGACCTCGGCGGCCTCTCCAAGGCCACCGCAGGGGTGATCCTGCGCGAGCTGGCGACCCTGGAGGCCCAGGGCATGAGCAAGTTCTTCGGCATGCCGGAATTCGATACCGCAGAGCTGCTGCGCACCGCACCCGATGGCCGCGGCGTGATCACCTGCTTGGAACTGCCGAGCATCCAGGACAAGCCCCTGCTGTTCTCGACCTTCCTGATGTGGCTGCTCGCCGACCTGTTCCGCGATCTGCCGGAAGTCGGCGATCAGGACAAGCCCAAACTGGTCTTCTTCCTCGACGAAGCGCATCTGCTGTTCAAAGGTGCCTCCAAAGCCTTCCTCAACGCGATCACCCAGACGGTGCGGCTCATCCGCTCCAAGGGCGTCGGCATCTTCTTCGTCACCCAGACACCCAAAGATGTCCCCGCGGATGTGCTGTCCCAGCTCGCCAACCGGGTGCAGCATGCTTTGCGCGCCTTCACCCCGGACGACGCCAAAGCGCTCAAGGCGACCGTCTCCACCTTCCCGGTGAGCGACTACGACCTGGAGAAGACCCTCACCAGCGCCGGCATCGGCGAAGCCGTGATCACCGTGATGAACGAGAAAGGCGCACCCACGCCGGTCGCGCTGACTCGGCTCCGCGCACCGGAATCCGTCATGGGCCCGAGCCCTGAGGAACTCATTAAGTCCACCGTGGCTGCCTCTCCATTGCTCGCCACCTACGGCACCGAAGTGGATCCGATCTCCGCCTACGAAAAACTGCAGGGACAGAACACTCCGGCAGCACCCACCACGGGCGAATCCGTAGGTCAGCCGGAGCCGCCCACCCCGGCACCGCCGGTCCCGATTCCGCCCCCGCCGGCACCGCAGCAGACCCAGAACAGCAACGGCATGAGCAACGAGATCGCCGGGGCTCTGGGCGGCATCCTTGGCGGCGGTCTGCAATCCATGGTCCGGTCCATGGGTACCGCTCTGGGCCGTAACATCATGCGCGATGTCTTCGGCACCACGAGCCGGCGACGACGGCGCTGACCCCGCACAGAACATTTCAGGTATACCTTGACGACTCCGCATGCGCATCTGGCCGAGACCAGACCCCCCCGGCCCGGCACACCGCTCGTCCGGGCCGCAGCAGCCTGGCTTTTCGGGCTGCTGGCGGTCATCGCCGCGGGAATCATCACCATTCAGCTGGTCAGCACCAATCTTTACGGGCCGCAGCAGCCCATCCGGGATTACCTTCAGGCAATGCGGGATGGCAACGGCGCCAAGGCACTCGGCCTGCTCCGCGCCAATATTCCACCGGCCTCCCCCGCACTGCTCGATGGCGAGGCGCTCAAGCAGGCCGCTGCCGGAATCGAGGACGTCAAAATAGGGCAGCCGCAGAATATCGGCAACCAGCGGGTGAAGATCAACGTCGCATACTCCGCGGACAACACGCCGCACAGCGCGGATTTCACGCTGGAACCGGTCGGAACGGAGTGGATGTTCTTCAGTAAATGGCAGCTCACACCCATCACTCTGCCCACGATGAACGTTTCAGTGGTGAACTCCGAAGTAGTGGAAATCAACAACGTCACCGTGGGCACCCCTGGAGGGCGGGGCACTTTCGCCACTTTCTTCCCGGGCAACTACCGGGCCTCACTGCAAGGCCCGCTTTTCGAAGCTCCCGAGCGCGTCGTGCTGGTGGAAAACGGGAAGTCGGTTCCGCAGACCGCCACCCTGATCACTCAGCCGACCGCAGCGCTCAACAATCAGGTCGATGCCAGGCTGAAAGAATACCTGGACGGCTGTAGCCGGCAGGCCGTGCTGCTGCCTACCGGATGCCCTCTGGGCTGGCGCACCGCCAACCGGGTAGCCTCCCCGATCACCTGGACGATCACCGAGTATCCGCAAGCGCAGATCACAGCCTACGGCGGCGGCTGGTCTATTGCGCCGCTGTCCCTGAAGGCCCGGATCACCTTCACCGAGCAGAACAACCTCACCGGCGCGTTCCGCAAGGTCGACGAGGAAGAGAGCTACGGTTTCAGCGCGAAACTCACCATCAACGGCGATAGCGTCAACGTCACGCCGGTCGTTCAGTACTGAGTTCAGTACTGCCCGTGCGCAATCGAGCAAGGTTTAGCTATGCTCGCTGAGGATTGGCTACGCTGCCTATCGTGAATGAGTCGGAATAACTACGATGAGTTCATGAGCAAATACACCACTCTTCTTCAGGAACAGATCGGCCACGAATTCACCGCTTCGCAGCAGTACATCGCCGTCGCCGTGTGGTTTGACGCGCAGGATCTGCCTCAGCTCGCAGCGCACTTCTACAAGCAGTCGCTCGAGGAGCGCAATCACGCCATGATGATAGTGCAGTACATGCTGGATCGCGATTTGCAGATCGAGATCCCAGGAATCAGCGGCAACAGCATCGTGAATGACTTCGCTGACGTCCTGGAGCCGCTCACACTCGCCCTGAACCAGGAAAAGCAGGTCACCGAGCAGATCGAGCGGCTCTTCGCCACTGCACGTGAGGAGAATGACGCCCTAGGCGAGCAGTTCATGCTCTGGTTCCTCAAGGAGCAGGTCGAAGAGGTCGCCTCGATGAACACCCTGGTGAACATCGCTGAGCGCGCCGATACACTCTTCGAAATCGAGAACTTCCTGGCCCGCGAAACCGTTGGCGACGGCGGCGAGGACGCCTCCGCACCGGAGGCCGCCGGCGGCGCTCTCTGAGCCCTCGGCTTGAAAATCTGAGATCAGCTGCCGATAGGTCGGGCGGGGAACCATGGTTCCCCGCCCGACCTATCGGCAGCTCTTCAGCGTCCCGGTTCAGTGCATCCCGCGGAGGTCGAGAGCCAGCTCGCGATCGCCCGTACCGACCAGGCGGACCGGGATGCCCCAATCCTGCTGGTACATATGGCAGGCCGCGTATTCCGGGATCTCGCCATCGGGCTCACCATCGCACGCCGCAGCCCGGGCCGTAATATGCAGCACACCTTCTGTGACATCGCCGTTGAGCACCAGGGTGCGGTTCAGCCCCTGAGCCGTGCCGGAACCTGCGCTGAGCAGTTCCGGCGGGGTCGCTGAGATCTTCAGCTGCGTCGGGTCTCCCCAGCGGTGATCCAGCTTCTGCCCGCTCGGCGCAGCGAAGCGCACCGTCAGCTGAAGATCTCCTGGGGCCAGATCCGTCCGCGGCCGCTGCATCTGCGCAGCCCCCTCGTCCACAGCCAGTGCTTCGCTCGGCACCGGGATGCGCGTCAGCTGGTGCCGGTTGGCCTCCACCACGAGCAGGTGCTTGCCATCCAGCAGCACGTCAGAGGGTTCAGCCAGCCCTCGGGCCAGGGTGCTCACGGTTCGCTGGACGGGGTCATACCGGCGGACCGCACCATTATAGGTATCCGCGATGGCCACGGAGCCATCTGGCAGCACCGCTGCACCGAGAGGGTGCTGCAACCGGGCTTGCTCGGAAGGACCATCCCGGAATCCGAAGTCGAAGAGCCCTTCCCCGATCACGGTCTCGACAGCGCTGAGCTCACCGTCCTGAACCCGAAGCACCCGCAGCGCCGAGGTCTCCGAATCGGCCACCCAGATATCGCCTTGAGCATCCACGGCGAGCCCTGAGGGCTGCGCGAACCAGGCCTGATCCGGGGCACCGTCAAGAACGCCCTCCAGTCCGGTGCCCGCCAGGATGCTCAGCTTTCTGCTCAGCGGGTCGAAGCCGAAGATCTGATGAGTCCCCGCCATGGCGATCACCACCTGACCCAACTGCTCGGAATACACCACATCCCAGGGAGAAGAGAGCGAGATCTCCCGCGGCTCCCCGGGCAGTCAGCCCAGAGCAGCCCCGCCTTCGGCGTTCACCCGGGCCGGGCCGGCATCGAGCAGCCTCTGAACGCCGTTCCCCGCAAGCGTGGTGACCTGCCCGGTTTCCAGGCTGAGGCCACGCAGCCGGTGGTTGACCGCATCGGCGACCACGACGTCATACCCTGTTTGTTCCGCGACATCCCGGGGCAGCAGCGCCAGACCGTGCGGTTCGTTGAAACGGGCTTCGGCCGCCGGGCCGTCCGCGAATCCGCGCTGCCCGGATTCGCTCTCCGGGCCTGCGCCGATGGTGCGCAGCACCGTCTGCAGATCCCCTGCCAGTTCCACGAGCCGATGATGCCCGGTGTCCGACACCAGGAAACTGACCGGCTCGCCCTGCGCTGCGGGCAGCGGCAGCACCTTCCCGGGGAAACGCAAGGTCCCGGAACGCGGCTCCGGAGCGATATAGGGGCCATCGCCCCGGTGCAGAGTGCCCTGGGCTTCATGCTCGGCGATCAGCTCCGGGATGAGGCTCGCCAATCCGGCGGCGTGACCCTCACCGGAAAGATGAGCGACGATATAGCCCTCAGGGTCGATAACGACCAGAGTGGGCCAGGCTCGGGCCGAATAGGCCTGCCAGGTCGCCAGCTCCGGGTCATCGAGCACGGGGTGGCGGATCTCGTAGCGCTCCACCGCGGCGGCGAGGGCCTCCGGATCCGCCTCGTGCTCGAATTTGGGCGAGTGCACACCCACGGTCACCAACACATCAGCGTACTGCTCTTCGAGCGGGCGGAGTTCGTCGAGGACATGCAGGCAGTTGATGCAGCAGAACGTCCAGAAATCCAGCAGCACAATCTTCCCGCGCAATTTCTGCAGGTCCAGTGACTGGCCGCCGGTATTCAACCAGGCTCGGCCGGTCAGTTCCGAAGCCCGCACCCGGCTGGCGGGGCGTGCGCTGAGCTGCTCTGGCATCATCTCTCCTCAGAATTGGTGGTCCGGCTGGACTTGATCTGATCAGCGTCCGGAACGGGGCTGTTATTCCGGCCGGTCTTCGGACCCGGCTCCTGCTGGTGCGCGCGGCGCGATGGGCCGAATGCCCTCATCGCCATAGCGGTGACGAGGATGACGATGGCTGCCGCGCCGGCACCCCAAAGCAGCGCACCGCCGAGCTGCTGGTCGGCGATCGCCGATACCCCCCAATCACGGCCCAGATTCCCGAAGTACGAAGCCTGCAGCAGAGCATCCGTGGAGGTCAGAAGGTAACCGGCAGCGGCGTACCCGGCGAGCACGGCCGCGAGCAGCGACCACCTCAGCGGGGAGCCGAAGCGGCGCGATGCCCCGGCCGGGCCGATCATCGAAAGCGTGAAAAGGCAGCCGGAGATCAGAAAATACAAGGTCGTCAGTTCACGGCCCAGATAATCCCGCAATGCGAAACCGAGAAGCGGCGATGAGTAGAAGACGGCCAGGCCCGCAATGACGTTCAGCGATGCGAAAACCGGATGGGTGAGCACCGCGGCGAGCCTGGAATGCGTCAGCGTCAGGAGCCACTCCCGCGGCCCTCGGCTGCCGTCCTCCCGGGCCGGCTGCACCCTGAACGCCAGCGCCACCGGGGCTGCCAGCACGAGAAGAACCGGCGCTACCGCGATGAGCGCTATCTGCGTGGTGATGTTCACGCTGAGAAGAACCCTGCCGTAGACCTCCGGAGCACCCGAGGTCAGGTAGACCAGCGTCGCGATACCCAGCAACCAGCATCCGGTCTTCAGACGCGGCCAGGCACCCCCGCTGCTGCGCAACCTGCGCGCGGTGAGCAGATATGCGGCTGCTGCGCTCATCGCAATAGCCAGCCAGAGCCAGTCCATCCGCCACTCGGTGAGCCACCGTACCGGAGTGAGCTCCGGCGGAAGCGGGTAGCCGGAGAGGATCTCTGCCGGGGAAGTATCCGGAGCGTACTCCGTGGGCTGCGGCGGCGCGGATCGGCTCAGCCCGACCGCCACACCGCTCGTCGCGGCCAAGATGACGAGTTCCACACCGATGAGCTGCCAGAGCACCCGGCGTGCACTGTGCTCGCCTGATTCCAGCTGCGGGATGATCCAGCGCCGGTGCATGAAACCGATAGCGCCGACAGTCACGGTCGCTAGGGTCTTGAGCAGGATCAGCTGGCCGTATGCTGAGCCGAAGAGCATCTCCCAGCTCGTCAGCCGGATCACAGCATTGATCGTGCCGGAGGCCAGGACCAAGCAGAACGCGAAGAGCGCGAGGGCGGAGAAGCGCCGGAGCACCTGCGCGGTCAGCCGGCGAGGTTCCAGAATCCGGCTGGAAACAAAGCATAGGGCCACGATGCCGCCGAGCCAGAGTGCTGCACCCACGATGTGCAAGAGCAGCGAGCTGACCGCCCCTTCATGGTCCGGGGAGGACGCCGAATGGCCGATCAAGGCCTGCGGCACCAGCGCGCTCAGAGTGAGTGCGAGGGTCACGGCCAACCCGGTGCGGGAACGCAGGCCGAAGCAGAGCGTGGTGACCACCGCGGCGAAGACGCTGACTGCCAGCCAAGCCCGGCCGGAAGCCAAGTCCGTCATGAAGTACACCAGGCCCTGGGTGAACTCCGGGCTCCCGGAGAGCGGGATGCCGGCCTGATCCAGATATGTCAGGAGCAGGACCGTGATCGCCGCCAGGGTCCACGCAGCGCTGGCAACACCGGCTACCGTGAGCACCCGGGTGAACGCCGGATGCTCGGGGCGCGGTTCGATCTGCCGGCCGCTGTTGCTCCGGTACTGCTCAGCATGACGGGATAGCGGGTTCTTCTCCTTGGGCAGGATGCCCGCCGCGAAGACCAGGCAGCCGATCACCAGGGCGATGGCGATGTTGTTGACCGTCAGCGCGAAGGGCAGCCCCCAGCGCACCACAGGGCCCGGGTCTAGGAGCGTCCGAGCGGGTGTAGCCCCGCCGAAGAGCAGTGCCCCGGTGAGCCCCAGCACCGCTGCCAGAACCGCGGCGATGAACCAGGGGCTGCTGACCGCATGATGGCGCGAGGGCTCTTGTGGGGCCCGGGCGCTGGGCTTGGTGAGGACGGGCACCTGATCATTGTCCGGTATCGCAGGTAGGACGTGCGAATCGCGGGAGGCTGCTTAGCTGGGCAGCCCGGTCAGGATTCGATCCACCCCTGGGAGATCCCGGACTGCCACATCCACACGATCTCCTGATAGAACACATGGTTCGTCGGCACATCCCGGAACGGCGACGTCACCGGAAGCGTCACCGCAGGAGAACCACTCATCCGATACAAGAACGCCGCCATCGGCCCGCGCTCCGTCGCAGCATCCGGCCGATACGTGCCATCCGGCCAACCCTGGGAAATCCCAGACTGGTTCATCCACACGATCTCGCGATAGAACACATGGTTCGTCGGCACATCCCGGAACGGCGACGTCACCGGAAGCGTCACCGCAGGAGAACCACTCATCCGATACAAGAACGCCGCCATCGGCCCGCGCTCCGTCGCAGCATCCGGCCGATACGTGCGGTTGGACATACCCCGGGCTACATTGTCGATGATGTAGTTGATATCGACCGTCCCGGGGCAGAGTGTTTTCGCAAACTGCTTATGCGGAACGATCGCTCTGCGGGGATCGAGCCCATATTTGCGGCAGAGCTCTATACACAGCTGGATAGAGGCGTTGTAAGTGAACTGATCCGGTGGTCGGTTGGGATCAGCGGAAAGCTCGATGCCGATGCTCTGCGTGTTGGTGGGGAAATGACCCGCATGCCACGCGGTGTCCCGCTCTCTGACGTACTGATGGATCGCGCCCTCACCGATGCCGTAATGCGCACTCACCTGACGATCATTACTCATGAAGACCCTATCGGCAGCTGCCAGAGTCCCCACGATGTAATGGATCACGATTTTGTCAACGACGTTCTGAGTGCCGTTCGGTCCCCCGGGTCGGCCCGCAGTGTAATGCGGCGAGGGTACCTATTTAGCGTTCACCATCCCGGCCTAGCCCTTTCCCAGCGGGCAGCCCAGGCCAACAAGGCGATCCTCAGCGAAGAGGACCTGCTCATCAGGGGTCATCGATGAAGCATCCGCTGTTGCAGCGCCGGTACCGGCCACGTTCAGAGAAACAGTAGCCCCGGTGAGCAGGAGCATTCTACGCGATATATCCACGAGAGCGATCGTAACCCAGAAGCTTGTGTAGACAATACCGATTTCAGAAAAGCCGCCCGCGTTCCTCGAGGCGGCAAACTATGATGGAACTCCTCTGGTAGCGAAATTCCCGCCTAAATCTGTGGATAAACCCTTGAAATCTCTAATTTTCCGCGGCTTTCCGGGCGTTTTGAGCCCATTGGTGCGCGATAACTGGTATGTTTTCGTGCAGTGGCTAGGGCGAAGTGTTCTAGCTCCAATCAAGGTCCAGGAGGACATCAATGGCTAAGAACCGTAGTGAGCTTGTCGCTGAGGTGGCTGCTAAGGCTGAGACCAGCCAGGCCGCTGTGAACAACGTGCTGGACGCGCTGTTCTCCGTTTTCGAAAGCTCCGTTGCTGCCGGTGAGAAGATCACCGTTCCGGGCTGGCTCGCTATCGAGCGAACCGAGCGCGCTGCTCGTACCGGCCGCAACCCGCAGACCGGCGAGACCATTCAGATCCCGGCTGGCTACAGCGTCAAGCTGTCCGCTGGCTCCAAGCTGAAGGCTGCTGTCTCCAAGAAGGCTCCTGCGAAGAAGGCTGCCAAGAAGAAATAGGTCTTCTTATAGCTTTTACGTGTGGCCGGCTCCGATCATCGGGGCCGGCCACACGTCTTTCTAACATTCAAACGTGAGTGTTCAGCTGTGGCGGGTTAGAAGTGCCCTAAGCCGCCACAGCTGAACACTCAGCTGGCCGGTACGCCGCTACCGTACCGTCACTCAGCATGAATCGCATCCCGCGGGTACGGGGAAAACGAATTCGCATCGCTTTCTGCTCGAGGCGCGGACGGATCATCCCCGCGGGTGCGGGGAAAACACTTATTGAACAGGAACGATAGCAGCCCGGCAGTGTTTTTAACTTCACTTTAAAACCTAGAAAACTTCAAGGGGCGATGGTCCGAAGACCATCGCCCCTTAGGGTTACTGCGAAAACTGCTTACCAGCTGGACTTCCGCACACCGGGCAGCTCACCCTTGTGTGCCATATCCCGGAAACGAACGCGGGAGATACCGAACTTCTGGAAGGTGCCGCGCGGGCGGCCGTCGATCGCGTCACGGTTGCGCAGCCGCACCGGTGAAGCGTTCCGCGGCAGCTTCTGCAGACCCAGACGGGCCTCTTCCCGCTGCTCGTCGGTAGAATTCGGGTCAACCAGCGCCTTCTTCAGTGCCAAGCGCTTCTCCGCGTTGCGCTCGACAATGACCTTGCGCTGCTCGTTACGAGCAATCTTGGACTTCTTAGCCATGCTTAGCGCTCCTCTCGGAAATCAACGTGCTGACGGACTACCGGATCGTACTTCTTCAGTACCAGGCGGTCTGGGTCATTACGGCGGTTCTTCCGGGTCACGTAGGTGTAACCGGTACCTGCCGTGCTCTTGAGCTTGATGATCGGACGGACGTCCTTATCTTTGGCCATTAGAGCTTCTCCCCTCGTGCCAGGATGTCCGCGACAACCGCGTCAATGCCGCGGACGTCGATGGTCTTGATGCCACGCGCGGAAACCGTCAGCGTGACGTTGCGGCGCAGGGACGGAACCCAGTACCGCTTCTTCTGAATATTCGGGTCGAACCGCCGCTTGGTACGGCGATGCGAGTGCGAAATGCTGTGCCCGAAGCCCGGCTCTGCTCCAGTCACCTGGCAACGTGCTGCCATGGATTTGCCTCCATCATGTGATTTATATAGTGCCCGCGCAGCGCCGAACGGAGATCAGAGAAATTCGCAGAATTCCGGAACAGGCTGATAGCGGATCGATGTGACTTGAGCCCCTAACTACCGGCGCCCCGCAGTTGAATTACGGGTGGCAACCGGAGCAATCACACGATTCCACGCTACACGCGCCTAGTTAGTCTACCGGTCGCAGCACAGTTAAAGCGAATCATCCCGCTCGGGACGCTACGTACCGGACCGCTATGACTTTTGAGGGTCTCCGTGACTTTTGATGCCGTTCGGAGACCCTCAAAAGCCACGGAAGACATCAAAAGTAGCGGGATCGGCCTCAGGGCAGCGCAATCGGTGTGCGCAGCTCGGGCCAGCGCGGGCTCAGCGCATCCCCGCTGGTGGCCCCGCGCAGCCGACGGCTGATCCAGGGGCCGACGTGCTCGCGGGCCCACGCCGAATGGGCTCGCAAGCGCTGCTGAACGCTGCGCTGCGCGGTCTCCTCGAGCGGGCTCTCCGGCAAGGAACACGACTTCCTGAGCACGTTCAGCACCTGGCGGGCCATCTCTTCGTGACCAGCACTCGACATATGAATCCGGTCTTCTGCCCACATCCGAGAATCGTCGTATTGACGGAACCGCCAGTAATCGACCAGCGTGGCACCGCACTCTTCGACGACTTCGCGCACCAGCTCGTTGTAGACCGCCATCCGCCCGCGCAGCGCCCCGAAGAGCTTGGAAGCGCTGGGATCGAAGGCCGTGAAAACCGCCACCTGCGCCCCGGTACTAGTCATGGTCCGTAGCGCCTCCGCGTACCGGGTCACCATGGCATCGACATCCACCGTGGGGCGCAGTAGATCATTCACCCCGGAGTAGATGGTGATCAGCGTGGGCTGCATCGCGAGGGCCGGCTCCACCTGCTCATCGAGGATCTGACCCATTTTCCGTCCCCGGATCGCCAGATTCGCGTACCCCCAGCCGCCCTCATGCGCTTCCAGCTGAGCCGCAACCAGATCAGCCCAGCCGCGCACTCCATCAGGCAGTTCCAGGGCCTCGTCCCCCACGCCTTCGGTGAAGGAATCGCCCATCGCCACATATCGCTGTGCAAAGTCCACGCCTTACATCTTACGAACCAGGCGGGCGCAGGCGAAGCCCGGGCACGGAAGCTATGCGCTCTCCGCCCGGCCCAGCCGCCAATAACCCATAAAAGCGATGTCTTTGCGGCCCATCCCGACCTCCCGCACCAGATAACGGCGCAGCTCCTTAACCATCCCGGCTTCCCCGGCGATCCAGGCGTAACGGCCACCAGCAGCGCCCATTTGACCTTCTGCAGTATCCCAGAGGATCTCCTTGTCGATATCGACTTCTTCAAACTCCTCGCACTGGGCGACTCCCGGATAACCGGCAGGGCATAGCAGCGCGCCCAGCCCACAGAGCCTGCGCACTTCAGCGATGAGCTGCTCGCCGTGCTGGTGGCCGTTCCGGACGAGCCAGGTCAGCTCGAGGCCAGGGGGCACCGCCAGGCCGGTGATATCCCCGGCCTGAGGCACTTCGAGGACAACTTGCCCGCAGACATCCGGGCCAAGCGATTCGAGAATCGACCCGATCGCAGGCACCGCGGTCTCGTCACCGACTAACAGCAAACGCCTGGCACCACCCGGCCGGAACTCGATGCCTCCGCAAGGGCCGGCATCCAGATTGGGGCCAAGCAGCACCATTGGGTCGCCTACTTCAGCCTGCCGGGCCCAGCCGTAAGCGGGCCCGGGCGCCTGCCCAGCCACCGGCGGGTGCAAGACGAAATCGATATCCACTTCTCCAGCATCGAGCCGGCGCTCGCGCACTGTATAAGTGCGCATGTATCCGCGCGCCTCCGGGCCCATCTGCAACCAGCGGCGGTACCAGTCCTCCGGATATTCGCGCATCATCGCGTTCAGATCCGGCTGCAGATTTCCCGCCGAGGGCACCATGACTTTCACCCGCAGATCCAGGGTGCGGCCTTGAACGTCAGCACCCATCAAGCGCAAGTCATCGGAGACGAAGGTGATCCGCCGGAAATGCGGGCTCAGATCCTGTACTTTCGTCACCTCTGTATTGAAGGCGCGCAGCCTCTGCACTACAGTGCTCTGGCTCATCGTCATGCCCTGCTCCTTTCCTGCAAGTCCTGCGAACTCCTGACCGCTGCCTCGGTGTGTTCAAGGAATGGGGGGTCTTCCAGGGACGGAAGCTCCGGAGCTTCCGGACGCAGAGCGGCTGAGTGATGCCGGCTCTGCGGGATTACCATGGGTGCTCCCGTGAGTGGGTCTGCGAGAACGGTGGATTCCAGGCCGAAGACTTCCCGCACCAGCTCCTCCGTGATCACCCGGGCGGGTGCTCCCTGGGCGATGATGCCCCCCTCTTTCATGGCGATCAGGTGGTCGCCGTAGCGAGTAGCTAGATTGAGCTCGTGGAGCACGATGGCCACCGTGGTGCCTCGTTCCCGGTTGAGCTCGGTGATCAGATCCAGGACCTCTATCTGATGGGCCATATCCAGATAGGTGGTCGGCTCATCGAGCAGCAGCAGGGGCGTCTCCTGCGCCAGGGCCATGGCGATCCAGACCCGCTGCCGCTGACCGCCGGAGAGCTCATCGACTCTGCGCTCAGCAAGTTCCAGGGTGTCAGTAGCGGCTAGGGCGGAGACGACAGCAGCATCGTCGGCTTCCGACCAGGTTCGGAACCAGCCCTGATGAGGGTAGCGGCCGCGGCCGACCAGCTCGGCCACGGTGATGCCATCCGGGGCCACGGGGGCCTGCGGAAGCAGCCCGATGCTGCACGCCACCTGTTTGGCGGGCAGCCGGTGGATATCCTCACCGTCCAGCAGCACCGCGCCCCGTGTCGGCTTGAGCAAACGCGCCAGGCCCCGGAGCAGGGTGGATTTCCCGCAGGCATTGGCGCCCACGATCATGGTCACCCGGCCTTCCGGGAGCAGTACGTCCAAATCGCTCACCACGGCACGTTCTGCATAGCCCAGGGAGATTCCCTGAGCTGCCAGGCTGTGCTGGGGGCGGTTCATCATCGGGGCCTTCCGGGAGTTGATCTGTTTCTGCTGGTTCTGCTGGGGTGATCTCTGCTCAGACACTGTTCTCCCTGCGGTTGCTGCGGATCAGCAGCCAGAGCAGGAAGGGTGCACCCGCGGCTCCGGTCACGACGCCCACCGGCAAGGGGCCGCCTGGAATCAGATTGGTGGCGATGAACTCACCCGCCAGCACGATAGCGGCGCCCACCAGCGCGGCAACGGCCAGATTCACCCGGCCCTGCAGTAGCCGCCGGGAAATCGGCCCGGCCAGAAAGGACACGAAGGCGACGGGGCCTGCCGCGGCGGTCGCGAGTGCCGCGAGCACTACACCCAGCAGGATCAGGCCCATTCGACTGCGCCCCACCCTGACCCCCAGCCCGGCCGCAGCGTCATCACCTAATTGCAAGATACCCAGCCGGGTCGCCATACCGATGACAAACGGGGCGAGGACCGCCAAGCCGATGAACAGAGCGCCCACTCGTTCCCAGTTCGCCGGGTTGAGAGAGCCGATGGTCCAGACCAGTGCTTCCTGCGCCCGCGCGAATTCAGCGCGCTGCATCAAGAAGATCACCACCGCTTGCGCCATTGCGGCGATCGCGATGCCGATCAGGATCAGCCTGCTGCCGGCCGAGCCCGGCCGCTCCAGTTGCTGACCGTGATGCTGCCGGGAGAGCATGCTGATGAGCAAGGCGACGATCACTGCGCCGACGATCGCGAGCACCGATACCGTGGTACCGCCTGCTGCGAAGAGCACGATCGCGAGCACCGCGCTGGCGCTGGCACCGCTGGAGATTCCGATGATGTCCGGGCTGGCCAGCGGGTTCCGCAGCAGCGTCTGGAAAATGAGCCCGGCGGCTCCGAAAGCGGCTCCCACCAGTGCCCCGAGCAGCGCCCTGGGCAATTTGCTCTCCATCACGATGAAGGACGCACCGGGGATGTTCTCGCCGAAGAGGATCGCGAAGAAATCCGGCACGCTGACCATGAATCGGCCCAGCAGAACGAGTATGGCGAAGAGCCCGAGCACCACTGCCCCGAGACCGGCGCCGACCATCACGGTGTGCCTGCGGGTTCGGTTCCGCTGCTGCTGAAGCCTGCCGATGGCAGCGGACACAGAGGCGCTCTCCCCGGCCTTGGAAGACTCGGCAGGCAGTTCCCGGGCCACCGGGAGTTCCTGGGCGGTTTTCATAGGCTCACCGCTCCCCGAGCGCGGACCAAGACAATGAACATGGGGCCGCCGATGAAGACGGTCAGGATGCCCGCGGCGACTTCACCGGGGAGCATGACCACCCGGCCGAGAACGTCCGCCGCCAAGAGGATGATCGGTGCGGTGAGTACTGCGTAGGGCAGTAGCCAGCGGTAGTCAGTGCCGATGAGCGTCCGCAGCAGATGCGGCACCACCAGACCGATGAAAGCGATAGGGCCGGCCAGGGCCGTTGCGGAGCCGCACAGCAGCACTACTCCGAGACCGCTCACGCCCCGGGCCAGAGCCGGGTTCTGCCCTAGCCCGCGCGCGAGATCATCGCCCAGGGCGAGTCCGTTAAGCCAACGCCCGGTGCCGAGCACCAGGAGCACACCGGCCAGCATAAAAGGCAGCAGAGTCAGGATCTGCTCCCAGTCCTTCCCCGCGAGAGAGCCCACTTGCCAGTTCCGGAATGCGGTGAGGGCGTCCTGGTTGCTCACCAGCAAAGCGTTGAGCAGAGAGAACAGCCCGGCGGTCAGCGCCGCTCCCGCGAGGGCGAGCTTAACCGGAGTGGCACCTTCCCGCCCCATGCTAGCCACCGAATAGACTACGACGGCGGCGAAGGCCGCACCAAGGAAACCGAACCAGACGTAGCTCAGCGGCTGTACGGCGCCGAAGAAGACCACTGCGCTGACAATGGCCAGGGCGGCACCGGCGTTGACCCCCAGAAGTCCTGGGTCGGCAAGCGGGTTACGGGTGAGCCCCTGCATCGAGGTTCCAGCCAGGCCCAGACACGCCCCAACGAGCAAGCCAGTCACTGTGCGTGGGATCCGGTTGTGGACCACCGCCCAGTCGTCATTGCTGAGAGGCTGGCCGAGATTGCCGAGTGCGTCGAATACTGTTGGTAGCGAAACCGCTCGCGCGCCGATGGCCACGGAGGCGAAGCATGCGACGAGCAATACGATGACCAGCATTCCGAGCACCAGCATGCGCTGGGACAGCCCGGCCGAAATCAGCCGGGCCGGGGCTGATCCGCCCGGACCCGAGCGAGCCGAGCCGAGCCGGCTGGGGGCCGCCCGAGCCGGGCCGGCCTCCAGCCGGCCGGCGGCCTGGCTGACTTCAGTACTCATGCTGGAACTCGTTGACTACTCAGTTACTGCTACTGGAGCTGGCAGCACTGGCATCGACCGCAGCTGCAAGCTGCGGGACGAAGCTGTCCAGCATCCACGGGATGCTAAGCGGTGACGCTGCGGAGAAGGAGAGGCTGAGCGTCTTGTCTTCGGTGGCCACCAGGCCGCCGTTCCGGATCGCCGGAATCTGGCCGATCAGCGGGTCATTCTTCAGGGTCTCTGCGGTCATGCCATCCGGCAGCCAGGTCATGAAGAGATCGGAGTCGAGCTCATTGGCCTTCTCTCGGGACCAGTCGACGAAGAAAGCATCTGAACCCTGAGTGGCCTGCGCCGCGACCGGGGCCATGGTCATGCCCATTTCGGTCAGCAACCGGGGGCGGTTGTCCTGGGGGGTGTAGAGGCTAACCCCGGCCTGCGCCTGGGCCTCGATGTTACCGGCGATGAAGGTCTTTCCGGCGAGCTGAGGGAACTGCTGGACTTTGTCCGAGATCGCCTGTTGCGTGCTGTTGATGAGGTTCTCCGCCTCGGTGTTCTTGCCGAGTGCCTGACCGATCAGCCTAGTGCTGTCCTGCCAGGAGGTGCCGTAGGGCTTCTCCGGGTAACCGAC
This sequence comes from Acaricomes phytoseiuli DSM 14247, assembly GCF_000376245.1. Taxonomy (GTDB): domain Bacteria; phylum Actinomycetota; class Actinomycetes; order Actinomycetales; family Micrococcaceae; genus Renibacterium; species Renibacterium phytoseiuli. Next base: position 76,602 of record NZ_AQXM01000061.1, read on the forward strand.
CACGGGGGCGATCTTCGCGAGCTTGTCGTAGCTCTCCTGGTTCAGCCCGGAGTACGCCGCGAGGATGACATCCGGCTGGGCCTTGGCGATCTCATCGAAATTGATCTGCGCGGATTCCTCGGGGTAGAGAGTCGGAGCGTTATCGCTGCCCAGCGAGGCTCCTAGCTCATCAAGCTTGGCCGCCTTCCAGGGGGTCAGGCCATTTTCATCGCCGCCCCAGGTCGTTGTGGGCATAGCCACCGGCACTACACCGAGCGCAAGGGCAACGTCGTCGTTGACCCAGGAGACCGTGGCCACGCGCTGCGGCTGCTGCTCGATCGTGACGTCGCCGAGGGCGCTTTGGAGCGTGACCGGAAAGGCTCCGGTGCCGGCAGAACCCGTGCCGGCAGCGTCGCCGGAAGGAGTCGTGCTCGTCGAGCAACCGGAAAGGACGAGGCTAGCGCTTGCGGCGATAGCGAAGAAGCCGATGGCAAAAGATCGGCGGGCTGACTTCACGATAGGTACCTCAGGTTCTCACGTTGTGCACTGAATGGTCTGTAAAGCAGTGTGGGTGCCCGACTGTCACGTACCAGTCCAGCCCCTCTAGACTTGGTTAGGCTAACCAAACTAACCCAAGATTAGCCTAGCCTCATGCAATTAAGAAACAGTTGTGTTAGCTAATCGATAATTATTAAGCGTGCACGATGGGCGAAGGCGTCGCGGCCGCCTGCCCTTTCGGTCCAGGCAGAGCTGAGCCGTTAACACGCTGAACCGGCACTTGAATCGGTGCGGGGTAGCGCGGGCCAAGCCCGTCGCCGCTGGAGACCCCGCGCAAACGGCGGCCGAGCCAGGGAGCGAAATGCCTGCGACTCCAATCCCACCGGGAACGCGCCTGCTGCCAGCGCGTGTACTTCGGCGGCTGGCCTAGTGGGGCGGACTCCAAGCGGTGCGGAATCCCGATGATCTCCAGGACCTTGGCGGCCAGATAGATATGGCCGCGGGTCGACATGTGCAGGCGGTCATCAGCCCACATCCGCAGATCCTGGAACTGCTCGAAGCACCAGTAATCGACCAGCATGGCACCGTAACGGTGGGCGATACTCCGGACACCTGCGTTATAAGCGGCGTTGCGGAGTTTGAGTGGCTCCAGAAGCGGTGAAAGCGGAACCGGATATCCGGTGAAAAGCAGCGCTTGCGCTCCGCTTTCGCGCACCCGCTGAACCAGCGCATCATAACGGCGTATCAACGCGGGAAGATCAGCCCGCAGGGCCAGTAAGTCGTTGCCACCGGGGTAGATGCTCACGATCTCTGGGCGCAGACGCAGTGCCGGCTCAAGCTGTTCGCAGATCACGTGCTCCAGGCGCTTACCCCGGATGGCGAAGTTCGCGTAACGCCACGAATCATCCCGGGCCTGCAGCTCCTGAGCGACTCGGTCCGCCCAGCCTCGGACGCCATGGGGCAGGTGCGGGGCGTCGTCACCCACCCCTTCGGTGAAGGAATCGCCGATCGCGACGAAGACCCGATGGCCGGCCGACCGTTCGGTTACTTCACGCGCCGCATTGCACACCGCATCAAGCACAGTTCCATCATCGGGCTTCAGCCCCGCTACGTCTCAAAATAGGACTGAAGCGATGTTGAATTCCGGGGAAACCTCCGGCAAAACCCACGGACTCCTAGGCTTCGGTGGCGGCGCGCTCCGGCGGAGTGCCGTCGCCGAAGGGGTGTCCGCCGAGCGCTTCCCGGCCGTGCGGGGCGAGCCAGACATCTTCCTCCGGGCCCTTGGGCACGATCTGCGTGGGGTTCAGATCGGTGTGCACGATGTAGTAGTGCTGCTTGATCTGCTCGAAGTTGACGGTATCCCCAAAACCCGGGGTCTGGAAGAGATCGCGGGCATAGGCCGAGAGCACGGGCATTTCGGTGAGCTTATTGCGATTGCACTTGAAGTGCCCGTGATACACCGCATCGAAGCGGACCAGCGTGGTGAAGAGCCGGATATCGGCCTCGGTGATGCTGTCCCCGACCAGGTAGCGCTGGCCGGAGAGGCGCTCTTCCAGCCAGTCCAGTGCGGCGAAGAGCCGATCATAGGCCTTGTCATAGGATTCCTGGGAACCCGCGAAACCGCAGCGGTACACGCCGTTGTTGATCTCGGTGAAGATCCGCTTGCTCACCTCATCGATCTCCTCCCGGAGTTCTTCCGGGTACAGGTCCGGAGCTCCGGGCCGATGATAATCGACCCATTCAGTGCTGAGATCCAGAGTGATCTGCGGGAAGTTATTGGTCACCACCGCGCCGCTGGGAACATCGACGATTGCGGGCACCGTGATGCCGCGCGGGTAGTCGGGGAATCGCTGGAAATAGGCCTCCTGAAGCCTTTCGATGCCCAGCACCGGATCCTTGGCGTCGGGGTCGAGATCAAACGTCCAGCTCCGCGAATCGTGCGTGGGCCCGCAGATGCCGAGCGAGATCGCGTCCTCCAAGCCCAGTAGCCGCCGCACGATGGTGGCACGGTGCGCCCAGGGGCAGGCCCGCGCTACCACCAGACGGTAACGGCCCGGCTCGACCGGCCAGCCCGGCTCCCCGTTCGGCCCGGCGTCGGCATCCCGGGTGATCCGATCCTCGATGTAATTCGTATCCCGGACGAACTCCTCCCCGGTGTGGACATAAGCGCCTTGGGTACTGAACTGGTCCTGGTCCGCGCTGGGCTGGTCTGCTGCAGGCTTATCGCTCATGAGCCAAGCCTACGCCTTCCGACCCACCCGCTGAGTGGTCGGGTACGGCGGCTTAGAAGCGCAGCAAGCCGCCGTACCCGACCACTCAGCGGAGGGATCAGCGGGGGAAGATCGAGGTGCCGAGCAGCGGTTCAAGCGAAGCTCTGCGCGCTGCGTCGATCCGCCTGAGAACCCCAGCGGGTTCGTCGTAAAAAGCCAGGACCGTTTCGGCGAGCGCGCATTCGACTCCATCGACAGGATCGCTAATCCGATATGCTAGAGTCAGAGAGGCCGGTTTGAGCGCGGTAATCCAGACCTGAACTTTCGCCGGGATGTTACGGTATCGCAACGGGGCACGGTATTTGATCCAATGCTCCACTACCAAGATCTGCACCCCTGCAGGCAGGTCGGGGAATACCGGGAATTCCGGCTCCACGCCGGGTGCTCCGGTGCCCGCAGGCCGCCCAAAGGCATGCACCCGGGCTTCTTCGAGCATCCGCACGATCTCGACGTTGTTGATATGCCCATAGGCATCCATATCACCCCAGCGCATGGGAATATCGATTTCCAGATACGTTCCCATCATTGACCCAGACTACCGGTTGGCTCTGAGCGAGCATCAGAAAGCTCTATCAATCAGCAGTGATGAGTGGTACCCTCGAGCTGTCTGAAACTTCGATGGAGGCGGAAACACCGCGGGAAGCGAGGCGGCCGTGCTGGCCCTCTTGATCTCGGGCTCCGCGCCGCTCAGAGAATTCACTCTTATCGGCTGAGCAGTCACACCGACTGACGCCACCCGATGCGGCGCAATGAGCTGACCAGAGCAGCCGGGAGGTTAGTCCTGCCCAGCGGCTTCCCAGACTTTCATGCGAAAGCGTCTTTCATCATGCACAGCATCACCCCCGACGAGATCCGTCGCAGTTTCATCAACGCCTCGCGCAGCGAGGTCAAAGCCATCACTTTCCCCGCCGATCTGGAGCAGCGTCCTTGGGATTCCCTGGATTACCTCGGCTGGCGAGATCCCAAGATGCCGCAGCGCGGTTATTTGCTCTACCCCAGCACTTCGGGACTCACCGGAGTGCTGCTGCGTGCGCCCGAGTCCGGGGGCCGGGCGCGTAAGGTGCTCTGCGAGCTCTGCCGGGATGTTCGCAGCGATGTGGAGGCGCTGCTTTACGTGGCCCGTAAATCAGGGCCTTCCGGCCGGGATGGGAACACCGTGGGAACACTGATCTGCTCCGGGTTCCAGTGCTCGGCGAATGCCCGCACCGAACCACCTGCCAGTCTGCGACCGGCGGACCCGGAGGCGCACCGCCGGGAACAGATCGCCGGGTTGCACCACCGGCTGGAGCGATTCATCATGGCGGTTCACGGCTGATCAAGTATTCGGTTGATTGAATACTCCCATGAACTCTCCGATCCGCCTGATCCCGCCGGCAGTGCAATTCCATCACTCCTGGTTGGAGAGTCTAGCCGAATGGGGCACTCCGGATCAGGACGGCGCTTCCACCTTTCTGGCTGATGAGTTCAGCTTGGATCTCGAGCAGCCTTCGGGGTTCGCGGCCTGGGTGAAGCTGCTCAACGATTTCGCGCGTGACGATTTCGCCGTACCGGAAGGCTTCGTGCACCAGACCAGCTTCTGGATCATCGAGGGGCAGCAGTACCTGGGCGCGATATCGTTGCGGCACACCCTGGGCAATGAGTATCTCGAACTGGCCGGCGGGCATATCGGCTACGGCGTCCGACCCTCGGCGCGGCGCCGGGGCCTGGCTGCCATGGCGCTGCGGTTCACGCTCGATGAGGCGAAGCTCAGGGGTATACCCGAGGCCATTGTGACGTGTCGGGATTCGAATATCGGTTCTGCCCGGACTATCGAATCCTGCGGCGGAGCTCTGGTGCGCAAAGACCCTCCCGAACTTTTCCCGGCACAGTTCGGGATCGCCGAGGCGATGCGACGATACCGCTTCGACCTCACCGACCAGCTCAGATAGGCCAGCTCCGGTAGTAGCCGATAGCGACGGCCGTCGCTGGAGTCCGCTCAACCGATCACCAGGTGAAAGGGGCGGGCTTCCGCGCTCCCGGCAATGCGGTATCGGCACGCCAGCTGTCCACCCATTCCGGCAGCTGCAGATCCGCCGGGGGCGCACCGATGAGCTCGAAGAGGTCTGCATTGGGCACAGGCCTACCCTTGCGGTCGACCAGGCGCATCGCCATCACAGCTCGGACATAGATCTGGCCCTTGACCACCATGCACTGCTCGAAGTACATGGCTTTCGCATCAAAGCCGAGCACCCGGGATTCCATACTGTAGCGGCGCCAGAGGTCGATGGAGCGGCGGAAGGAGATGGTCTCCGCGCTCATCACGGGTCGCCAACCGCGCGCCCTAATGCGCTTCCACATACCGCTACGCACCATGAGGTCGAAGCGGCCCAGGTCCATCAGGGAGAAGTACATGCCGTTGTTGATATGCCCGGCGATGTCGATATCCGTGGGCCAGGCCCGCATCCGCACCGAAGAGTGTCCCCAGAGGCTCATCGCAGGCCGGAGCATCGCCTGGATCAGGTGAAAGATCGTGCGCAGCAACAGATGCATACCGTCATGTTACTGATTGGTAAGTTCCCCGTCACGCGATCCGGTCGGTGCCGCGGCGGCTCAGCGCACGCCCTTGATCTTGAGCACGAAAACCGCCCCTAGGGCAACGATGATACCGGCGACCGCGTACAGCACGACATAGCTGCCGATGACGACTACGAAGAACGCCGCCAGGACGCCGGAGAGCACCTGGGGCAGGGAGTTGGCCACGTTGATCACACCGAGATCCTTACCCCGGTGGGCGGCTGCCGGTAGGACTTGGGTGAGCAGCACCAAGTCCACCGCGAGGTAGACGCCCTGGCCGATGCCGAGGAGCGCAGCCCCGATCAGCGCACCGGGCCACGTCGGCGCGAACCCCAGTGTGAGCGCCGCCGCGGCGATCATCCCAGACGATGCGATGACGAAAGGCTTGACCCGGCCGACGCGGTCCGCCCAGAATCCACCGATAGCGGCGGTCATCAAGGTGAGCAGGCTGAAAAGACCGGTGAGAATCAGCACTCCGAGTTCAGGGGCCGGGTAGCCGATCCGATCGCGCAGAAAGAACAGCAGGTAGACGATGCAGAGCTGGACTCCCAGCTGAACCAGGAACCTGGTCAACCAGGCCCAGCCGAAATCTGGATAACGCCGGGGGCTGATCCAGAAGCCGGAGAGGAAGCCGGCCCAGCTGAAGGGCTCGCGATCGTCCCGGGAGAGCGGTACGTCATCGCTCCGGAACAGATACAACAGCAGGCCGGCGACGAGCGCTGCAGCGCAGAGCACGTATCCCAGGGCGAAATTCTCACCGACAATGGCGCCGATTGCAGCGCCGCAGAGGATGCCGATCACCGTGCCCATGGCCACCAGGCCGCCCACTCCCCCACGGTTGCGCAGGGGCACCCGATCCGGAATAGCCGCGGTGATGGCCGCGAGCATGCCGTTGCAGCCGAGCTGGACGAAGCACCACAACAGCGCCATCATCGCCACACTCGGCGCGATCGAAAGCCCCAGCAGTGCTGAAGCGCCGATCGCAGCGCCGATCACCACCCAGGGAACCCTTCTGCCGAAGCGCGAAGTGGTCCGGTCCGAGAAAGCCCCGAAGAGCGGATTGGCGAAGAGCGAGATCACGGCACCGCAGCTGGTCACCAGGGCGAGGATAGCTTCTTTGCGGCCTTCGTCGAAAGCAATCGCTTGATTCCCCAGAAGCACCTGGATGGGGCCGAAGAACGCTGCGTTGATACCTACATTGACCAGCACGACAGCCGCTACCCAGAGGGGCTTGACTCTGGCCGTGGGTTCGTTGAGAGCGGCTGGACCGGTAGCTGCCGCCGGCTGCGCAGATGCTGGTGGATCGTGAAGCAACAGTTCCCCTTTTGCAGCTACTTTGCAGCTACTCTGCTGCGATTATGGCGTTGGTCTCAGTCCTTCTGCAGAAGATACTACGGTATCGGCTTCACTCCTGAGCAGGGGCATCTGCTTGGCAGATCTGTTCAGAGTGAACATCACAGTATTCAACGTTGACTATTTTTCCGCACGAGGGCAACATAGGAATATAGTTGCTTTCCTAAAGCAACTAATTTCATGTCCTGACCACCTCGAAGCCCTCGAATCTAAGAGCATGAATGCTCCTGGGAAGACTCGTTATGTCACACGTCGCCAGCACCGCAACCAAGCCAGCCGCCCACGAGGCTCCACCCGTCTACACACGCCGTCAGATCATGACCGTTCTGGTAGGCCTGATGCTCGGCATGTTCCTCGGCGCCCTCGATCAGACCATCGTGTCCTCCTCGATCTACACGATCGCCAATGATCTCAACGGCCTCTCCCTGCAGGCCTGGGCTACCACCGCTTATCTCATCGCCTCGACAGTCACCACCCCGCTCTACGGAAAACTCTCCGACATCTTCGGCCGCCGCCCGCTATACCTCATCGCGATCGTGCTCTTCTTGCTCGGATCGGTTTACTCCGGCTTCGTCCACTCCATGACCGAATTGGCCATAGCCCGCGGCCTCCAGGGGCTCGGCGCCGGCGGCCTGATGTCATTGGGGCTGGCCATCATCGGCGATATGGTGCCGCTCCGGGATCGCGGCAAGTACCAGGGGTACTTCATGTCGATCTTCGGCATCTCATCGGTCATCGGCCCGGTGGTCGGCGGCTTCTTCGCCGGCTCGGAACAGATCCTGGGCCTTGAAGGCTGGCGCTGGGTCTTCCTGATCAATGTGCCCATCGCGATAGCCGCATTCGCCGTAGTCTGGAGGTACCTCCACCTGCCCCGTAAGAACGTCAAGCAGCGGGTCGACTACTGGGGAGCGGCAGCTATCACCCTGGCCCTGGTGCCATTGCTCGTCGTCGCCGAACAAGGCAGGGAATGGGGTTGGACTTCGACCAATTCGCTGCTTTTCTTCGGCTTGGGGTTCATCGGCCTGGCGGCCTTCGTGCTCGTCGAGCGCGCCGCCGGGGACTCCGCGCTGATCCCGCTGCGCTTCTTCAGGATTCCCACCTTCGGCATCTCCGCACTACTGAACTTCATCATCGGCATCGGCATGTTCGGCGCTATCGCGATGCTGCCGATGTACCTGCAGATCGTCAGGGGCCTCACGCCGACCGAGGCGGGTCTGATGATGATCACCTTCACCATAGGCATCCTGATCGGTTCGGTCACGAGCGGGCAGACCCTCTCACGGACCGGGATCTACCGGATCTTCCCGATCATGGGCACTTTCCTGCTCTCCGTCTCCGCGCTGAGCATGGGGCTGCTGCTCGGAGCGGATACCTCGCTGCTCGTGCCCGGTGGGATCGCCATCGTCTTCGGCCTTGGCCTGGGCTTCTGCATGCAGCCGCTGACTCTTTCCATGCAATTGGCGGTTCCACCCAAGGACATGGGGGTAGCGACCTCCACTGCGACCTTCTTCCGCTCCATGGGCGGCACCGTGGGCACCGCCGTTTTCCTCTCGGTGCTTTTCATCGCCGCGCAGGATAAGGTAGCGAGCCTGATGGGCGATGCCCTCCGGGATCCGGCTTATACGGCTCTGCTGCGGAGCCCGGCGACGCTCGCCGATCCGGATAACAAGAAGTTCCTGGATTTCATGGCCAATGCCGGCGAAGGCGGTGCGCTCAGCCTCGATGACACCTCCTGGCTGCGTTCTGCGAATCCAGAACTTACGAAACCGATTCGGGAGGGGTTCGCGCAGTCCATCGACCTGGTCATGCTCTGCGCTTCGGGGCTCGTCACAGTCGCCTTCCTGGTGACCTTCTTCTTGCCGAAGAAACGGCTTACCGACTATCGGCAGGCTCAGCCCGAAGCGGCCGACCAGAGCGAAAGCATAACGAGCCGGGCCTGAGGTCCGCCCTCTTACGTCAGGTCACGTTAGGGGCTTCGGGGCTCTTCTTCAGGAGGCTTCGCGAGTTTCCTCGGCGACTTGGTAATGGATGGTCTTTTCCGTGATCTTGTGATCCAAGGTGCGCTCGATCGCCGGAATGACGATGACCTCCATGGCCCGGGAGACATGTGAAAGTGACGCCGCAGGTTTCATATCCATCCTGGACTCAAGGATCAGCAGCCCCTCCGATGCTTCGATGTTCACCGTGGCATCTTGAACGCCTTCGATCTGGCTCGCCAGTTCCTGCGAAGTGAAACTCGCCTGTACCAGGATGTTCTTATGTGGCAGCGGCGGGGTCAGAATATCCTCAGCCTCTTTGATGGCATCCTCCGGGTTCGCCTCTTCGAGAACAGCTTCGGGCTGAGGATCCGCAAGGGGAATGGCTGATGCGACCTCAGCTCCTGGGCCATCGATCGTCACTCCGGCCCTGCTTGGCTCATCTACGGATGAGTTCGGTGGCGCTGGTACTTGGATGCTCAATAATCTGCCTAAGCCTCGTCAACTAGTAATAAGAAAAAATCTAATAACTAAATAGCTAGACTATCTAGCCACTAGTTTTACAACTCACTAGTTCTACTAGGTAATATAGGCACTGTTGATTCTTGTCGAGAACCATGTCGAGAACCATGTCGAGAACATTGAGGACACTAGGCGCAATGACTATCACCAACAGCCCGGCAGTAACCACTAAAAGCAGTGGTTACTGGTACGAGCACGCCTATCGGCCCACAGCAGTTGATGTACTCAATCTCTTGCGCCACTACCGCGAGGAAGAGAAAACGATGCGGGCGCATATCCGTTCATCGATGGCCATGGGCGAAACGGACCTGATCGCCCTGCGCTACGTCATGAAGTGCTACAAGGAGAATCTGCCCGTCCTGCAGAGGGACCTCGCCCAGCTCCTGCGCATCAGCAGCGCGTCGACCACAATCCTGGTCGACCGGCTGGAGCGCAGCGGGCACGTCCGCAGGGTGAAGCACCCTCAGGATCGCCGCGCGACGCTCATCGAGCCGACCGTAGAAAGCGATGAAGAAGTTCGCAGCACACTCGACGAGATGCATCAGAGGATGATCGCCGTGACCGATGGCCTGAGCGAGGCCGAGCTGGAAACCGTCGCCACCTTCCTCAACGACCTCATCAATGCCATCCGCACACCGAGCGAGCACCCCAGCGAAAAGCAGGAAACCGCGGCTCAAAGTCGGGGGTGACGAGCCCAGCGCTCAGCCTTGAGCGCGGTATGCAACTCCAGGCGAGTACGGCCGCGCAAGGGGTCAGAACCGAGGATCGACCGCACCCGGGAGAGCCGGTTGTACACCGAACTTCTGTGCAGATGAAGCTGTTCGGCCACGTGCTGCACTGAGCCATTGTTATCGTAAAGCAGCTCCAGAACGGGCAGCAGTTCCCGGTTGCGGTCCTGCTCGACCAGCCGGCGGTAATTGGTTGAATATCGACGCGGAGCTGGCTGAGCCGCGAACAGCTGATACACCCCAGCCGTCGCGGCTTCCACAAACTCCCCCAATCCGGGGTCTACAGCAGCCGCCTGCGCCGAGACCTTCGCCTCCCGGTACGCCTCCGGAAGAGCAGCCATCCCAGCAAAAGCCTCGCTGCCCCCCAGAACCACCCGGCCTGCGGATCGCCCCAGGCGCTTACTCAGTTCCCGCTGATACCGGACCATCGCTGAGGCATAATGCACCTGCCCCGGCTGCGCCTGGGCGAGCAGTACCGCATGGGTATCCGTTCCCGAGCTAAAGAGGATCGCGTCCAGCCCCACCGTAGCCTGCAACGCTGCGGTGCGATGGGTGAGCGCTGCGGCCAGCGGGTCTTCCGGTTCGGTCAGCGCCGGCCCGGCCTCCTTTGCTGCCACAGCGTTATTGAGCTCCAGGAGGCAGATGAGCTGCCAGGGCCCGCGATTATGCACTTCACGCCAGCCCGCGACACTAGCGAGTAGGGCAGGGTCGCCCTGGCAGGCGGCGAGAAAATCCCGCTCCCGCCGTTGTCTAACCTCCGAGCTGGCTGTATTCGAGTCCAGGAGTAAGCCGGCAAGGAGTTCCAGCTGATCACCAACCTGCGGCAGCTGCCCCAGGATACTGGTGGCGCTTTCTTCCCCTTCGCGCTGCTGCACCCAGAGATAGCCGACCCGAAATCCTCGTACCATCAGCGGCACGCAGACCCGGCCCCGCATGCCTAGCTGATCATTCGCGGGAATCACCACGGGCCGCACCGCTTCAGCTACGCCGTGCGAAAGCTGCCACTGGCTGACATCCCAGGGAACCTGCTTACTCAACAGAAACTTCACCCGCACCTGATCGGCTTCATCTTGATTGGAGCTGTAGGCGAGCAGCACCCCGTCAAGGTCTTCCAGGGACAGGCCCCGGCCGAGCCGCAGCGCAATGGTCTCCACGACGGATTCGATATCCCGGTTCTGCATATCGACAGAATACGACATTCGATGCTTTCAGATTCGACATATATCGAATACTTTTCGATTTATTCCCTGTATTTCCGGTATTTTTGCCAATCACGAGCACCGACACAACGTTCACTAGCTCACATTCGCGACTATCCTGGAGATTCAAGAGAAAGCAGGGGAACCGAACTGGAGTCACAGCCTTGCGCAGTGGTGCGCGATGCCTGAACTGTCCTGAACCGCCCTCTTCTCTGTTTCGTATTCAGCCGCTAAACGCGCATCAGCACCAGGGAAGAGGCACGATGATCATCGGGATCCCGAAAGAGATCAAGAACAACGAATTCCGGGTAGCCATCACTGCCTCAGGAGTGCACGAATTCACTAGCCACGGGCACACCGTGCTGATCGAGCGCGGCGCGGGAATCAGCTCCTCCATTAGCGACGAAGAGTACGCCGTCGCGGGGGCCGAGCTGATCGATTCCGCGGATGAACTCTGGGCCCGCTCCGATATGGTGATGAAGGTTAAAGAGCCGATCGCCGATGAATACCACCGCTTCCGCCCGGGACTCATCCTCTTCACCTACCTGCACCTGGCCGCCGAACCCGAGCTGACCGCAGAGCTGGTTCGTTCCGGTGTGACCGCGATCGCCTATGAGACCGTCCAAGAAGGCAGGGCCCTGCCGCTTCTGGCGCCGATGTCCGAGGTTGCCGGCAGGCTATCGGTACAGGTCGGGGCCCAGTCTCTGACCGCGCCGGCGGGAGGGAAAGGGGTGCTCCTGGGCGGCGTACCTGGAGTGCGGCCCGCTAAAGTAGTGGTCTTGGGCGCGGGAGTCGCCGGCACCAATGCGGCAACCATGGCCCTTGGCCTGGGAGCGGAAGTCTCCATTCTGGATATCAATATCAACCGGCTGCGCGAACTGGATGCGATCCATCAGGGCCGGCTCAAAACTATCGCATCCAATGCATTGGAAATCGAGAAATCTCTTCTGGAGGCAGATCTGGTAATCGGCTCGGTGCTGATCCCCGGCGCCAAAGCACCTAAATTGGTGAAGAACTCACTGGTCGCACGTATGAAGCCGGGATCCGTGTTGGTGGATATTGCCGTGGATCAGGGCGGTTGCTTTGAGGACAGTCGGCCCACAACTCACGAGGAGCCGACCTTCAGGGTGCATAACTCGCTTTTCTACTGCGTTGCCAATATGCCCGGGGCGGTTCCTAATACCTCGACATATGCGCTAACGAATGTAACATTACGTTATGCGTCAGAGCTTGCTAACAAAGGCGCCAAGGATGCTTTGATGGCAAATCCTGCCCTGGCCAGCGGACTTAACGTTGCTGGCGGGAAAATAGTGAATCCTTCAGTAGCTTTAGCACATGAGATGGAGCTCACACAAGATTGGTTCGCCCTGATCTGATTCGCATTGGGATCAATATCCTCTAAACTAGTAATATTGGGATCAATATCCTCTAAACTAGTAATTAATAAGGTAGCCAAACTAAACAGCCGCCTCGCTGATCGGGGTCCGGTGTGCCTACCCCCCCCAAGGCACACCGGACCTCGATCAGCGAGGCGGCCGTTCACGTTTCTATAGCCACCTTTCTCGATTATGAGCCCGCCGGTCTGATCGCTGAACCCAGCGATACCTCCGATCGGGCTCTTGGTGTTTTTACTCAAGGAGTGTTTTATGTCTGATCGCACCGTCCTGGCTCTTGTCGGCAGCTTGCGCGAAGCTTCCACCAACCGGAAACTCGCCGAGGCCGCGCAGCAGCTGGCACCGGAGGGCAGCCGCGTAGAAATCTTCGAAGGGTTGGGGGAACTGCCGTTCTACAACGAGGACATCGATCAGCCGGGAAGCGCTCCGGAGGTCGCCGGTAAACTCCGTGAAGCTGTGGCCGCAGCAGATGCCGTCATCTTCTTCACCCCAGAGTACAACGGCACCATCACCGCGGTTCTAAAGAACGCGATCGACTGGCTGTCCCGGCCTTATGCCGATGGTGCAGTCAAGAATAAGCCGGTAGCAGTGATCGGCACCTCGCTGGGTCAGTACGGCGGAGTCTGGGCGCACGATGAGGCCCGGAAGGCTCTGCAGATCGCCGGCGGAACCGTGGTGGAAGACGTGAAGCTCTCCATCCCCAGCTCGCTCAGCCGATTCGCCGAAGCGCATCCGCGCGAGGATGCCGAGGTCACAGAAAAGCTCACCGAGGCACTGAACAAGCTGCTCAGCGCCTGACTCCGGGCAAAAAGATACCCCTGGGCTTTTGATGGTCATCAAAAGCCCAGGGGTATCTTTATTTGGTGTGACTAGTTCTGCCAGCCCACCAGGGTCCAGTCGACATAGCCACTGTCCTGGAACAGAGAGGCACCGTAATTGGCAAGGCCGGTCCGTGCGAAGATGATCTGCGGGCCGTTGAAGAGCACGCCCATGGTGTAGTACTTCGCCATGTGATCCTTCTCCACCTCCATAGCGGCCTTGTTGCGCTCCGCGTCATCGGCGATTCCCTGCAGGTCAGCGATCCGCTGATCCAGCTCAGCATCCCCGGTCTTGACCGCGCCGGTCTGGGAGTCATAGTACTGCTTGACTGCGCTCGTAGCATCTGATCCAACCGTGTACCCGGAAATGGTCAGCTGGAAACTGCGCTGCCCGAGCACCTGGCCGAACTCGTTGTTACCGCGCTGGTCGATACTGACATCCATACCGGCGTCATTGAGCTGCTGCTGGAGGGTCTGAACCAAAGCGATTCCGGTCGGATCATCACCGAAGTTCGTGATCCGGAAGCTGATCGGCTGGCCGTCCTTGGTCATCTTCCCGTCGGAGCCCTCGGTGTAGCCGGCATCGGTCAGCACCTGCTTCGCCGCCGCTGGTCCGGACTCGGTGACCGGCCAGTTGTCCTGGTAGTACTGCGAGAACGGCATGAGCATCATGGAACCGGGAGTGGTCTCCTCCCAGTTGAGGCCCTGGTAGCGGATCGCAGCGATCGCTTGCCGATCCACCGCGGTCCAGATCGCTTCACGGACATCGACATCATCCATGGGCGCCTGCTGCGGGTTGATATTCAGCCCACCCGCGAAGAGCCTCTGCCCTCGGAGGATCTCGCTATTGGGGCTGCCCTGCAACTGGTTGTACCGGTTGAGCGTACGCCCATCAACAGCATCGATTTCCTGGTTCCGGAAAGCCGCGATCGAGGCGCTGTCCTCCATCTGCCGGAAAACGAGCTGGTCCAGCACCGGCGCAGTACCCCACCAGTTCTCATTCGGGACGAAGGAGATGGTCCTGGCCGAGGAGTCGTAATTCTCCAGCTTGAACGGCCCCGCAGCCCACTCGGGCTTGGGGTCTCCCACCAGGCCGTTATTGAAGATCTCCGGGGTGTTGATATTCGGGTTGATGATCGTCCCGAAGATATCGGCGAGCGGATAGCTCGGCTGCTTCATCGTCACCGTGACATCCTTGGGCGTTGCGCCCTGCTCCACGGACTCGATATTGCCATAGAGGCCCGGGGTGACGATATTGATCGAGGGGTCCTCGCCATTGCGCATCTTCCAGGTATTGATGAAAGCATCGGCAGCGATCGGCGTGCCATCGTTCCAGACCGCCTGATCGTTGACCTTGATCGTGATCACTTGCTTGCCGTCTTCAGTGCTGGAATCAAAGGACTGGCAGAAATCCTGATTCAGCACCGCGGTGCCATCGGGCTGATACGTCCAGCAGCCCTGCGTCGCCGCGGTGTTGTAAACCCCAAGCATCAGAACATTGGCACTGCTATTACCGTTCTGGCTATTGCGGTTGAAATCCGGGCCGATATTCAGCACCGGTAGAGTGACCCTGCCGCCGTCCTGCAAGTTCTCCCGCGGCTGGGTGTTCATACTCACCAATGAGCTGATATCCGCCCCAGCACTCTGCGCCGCTCCCGCATCCGGGCCGCCCTGGCCCTGGCCGCCGCCCGAACCACACGCGGTGAGGAACAACGCCGAGCCCATCATCGCGGCCCCGGCAACTTTCCATGACATTTTCATCCCTGTACCTGCCTTCCTTTCTAGTCTTCTCTAGGTCTTCTCTGGTCTTTCTAGATCTCTTCTAGTACTTACTGTCTTGCTTGCTTTCCCGCCGGATCAGCCCGCCAGCACCGCCACATCGAGCTCCTCCTCCGGGAAAAGACACGCTTGCCGGTGATCCGGCCCCGCATCGAACAACGGCGGCATCTCCGCCCGGCACTGCTCCTGCTTGGCCTCCGGCAGCATGACGTAAATGGGGCACCTGCTCCGGAAAACGCAGCCTTCAGGAGTATTGAGCGGGGTCGGCAGATCCCCTTTGAGTACGATCCGCTCGCGGCTGCGCTCGGCCACCGGATCCGGAATCGGGATCGCGGAGAGCAGAGCGCGGGTATACGGGTGCTGCGGGTTATCGAAGACTTGATCCACCTGACCGATCTCCACGATCTTGCCCAAATACATCACGGCCACTCGATCAGAGATATGCCGTACCACGGAGAGATCGTGGGAGACCAGGAGGTAGCTCAGCCCCAGCTCCACGCGCAGCTGCTCCAGGAGGTTGATCACCCCGGCCTGCACCGAAACGTCCAGGGCCGAAACCGGCTCATCCAAGACGATCAGCTTGGGGTTCGTCGCAAGCGCCCGGGCGATCCCGATCCGCTGCCGCTGCCCACCGGAGAACTGGTTCGGAAAGCGATTCACGAAATCCGGCTGCAGACCCACGAGCTCCATGAGCTCCAGCACCCGCTCCCGGATCTGAGACTTGCTCAGGCCACGGCCTTCCAGCGGTTCGGAGAGCGTCTCGAAGACCGTGAATCGCGGGTCCAGTGCACCCGTGGGGTCCTGGAACACCATCTGCACGTCCTTGCGGACCTTGCTGCGCACCTCAGCCTTGGTGATACCATGGTTCTCGGTGTCTCCGATCCGCACGGTACCCACCTGGTCCGCATCGAACTCCATGATCTCCAGCAGAGTGGTCGTCTTCCCGCAGCCGGATTCGCCGACGATGGAGAAGCACTCGCCTTCGCGGATATCGAAGCTCAACCCATCGGCGGCTTTCACCGTGCCCACCCGGCGCTTGAAGAGCGCACCTTTCATGAGCGGGTGATGCTTCACCAGATCCTGAACCTGAAGCACCACCTGGCGTTCCGAGCGCGGAACGGCAACGAGCTCCGAAGTCTCGATCTCCGGCACCGGGTAGATGTCCCGTGCGCTGTCGGCATCGCGCAGCTGTTCGGTTTTCAGGCAGGCGGCCTCATGCTGCGGATCCACCTGGAGCATCGGGATCTCGCCGTGCCGGCATTCATCCGTGGCGATCGGGCAGCGTGCGGCGAAGGAGCAACCAGGCGGCGGATCGGTCAGATTGGGCGGGGTGCCCTTGATCGGCACCAGGGAATGCCGCGCCACGGTATCCACCCGGGGAATCGCCCCCAGCAGCCCGAGGGTGTAGGGCATCCGGGGCGCCCGAAAAAGGCTCTCCGCCGTGGCCCGCTCCACCGGCTGCCCCGCGTACATCACCATGATCTCGTCCGCGATCCCGGCGACGACCCCCAGATCGTGGGTGATCATGACCACCGCGGCGCCCGTCTCCCGCTGCGCGGCCTTGAGCACATCGAGGATCTGCGCCTGGATCGTCACATCCAGGGCGGTGGTGCATTCATCGGCGAAGAGCACATCGGGGTTGTTCGCGATGGCGATGGCGATCATCACTCGCTGCCGCATCCCGCCGGAGAACTCATGCGGGAAGGCCTTGAGCCGCTCCTGGGGGCTGGGGATGCCGACCAGATCCAGCAGCTCCACGGCACGGCTGCGCTTGGCCGCCCGGTTCATTCCGGGGTTGTGCACGGTGAGCGCCTCGATGATCTGATCACCCACGGTGAGCACCGGGGTCAGCGAGGAGAGCGGATCCTGAAACACCATGGCGAGCTCATTGCCCCGGTACCGGGACATCTGGCGATCACTGAGCCCCAGGAGTTCCCGGCCGCGGTACAACACCGAGCCGGTGATGTCCGCGGTCTCCGGCAGCAAGCCCATGATCGCCAGCGAGGAGACCGATTTCCCCGAGCCGGATTCGCCCACGATGCCCAGGGTCTTGCCCCGGTAGAGGTCGAAGTCGACCCCCCGCACTGCTTGGTTGATGCCGTTCTCGGTGTTGAAGCTGACCCTGAGATCGCGCACGCTCAGCACCGCCTCCGGCTGCTGAGTCCGAGTCACTGTTTCCGCTGCTGTCATGCTGCGCCCATCCTGCTCTTATCCTTGCGTTCGGAAGCCACCCGGCCCTGAAGCTTAGGCTTGCGCACGCGCCCCACCGAGCTGGATCCCGGATCGAAAGCGTCCCGGAGGCCGTCATTGAGCATCGACAGCGAACCGGTCAGCAAGAACATTGTCAGCAGCGGGAACCAGAACATCCAGGGGAAAGAATTCACTTGTGAGGAAGCCTGGCCGATCAGCACGCCCAAGCTGATATCCGGGTCTTTGATGCCGATGCCGATGAAGGAGAACGCGACCTCAGCCAGAATCGCCACGGTCACCCCGCGCGTGATCTCCAGCACCAGCAGAGAGCCGATATTGGGCACCATATGCCGCCAGACGATCTTGAAAGGGTGCACGCCCATGAACTGGGCCGCTTTGACGAACTCCCTGCTCATCAGCGACTTCCCCATCGCCCGGATCAGACGCGCCGCGCCCATCCAGCCGAAAGCCAGCAGCACGATGGTCAGCAGCAACCAACCGGGCAGTGCCTGGCGCAGCCCCCCGCTGCCGCTCGTCACGACCGCGACGATGAGGATCGTGGGCACCATGATCAGGGTTTCCAGGATCAGCATCATGATCCGCTCCAAGCGGCCGCCGAAGTACGCCATGGTACAGCCGTAGACCGCGGCGAGCAGCGCGCTGCCGATACCGACCACCAAGCCGATCATGATCGAGGTGCGGGTGCCTTCGACTAGCAGCGCGAAGAGATCCCGGCCGGACTGCGTCGTGCCGAACCAGTGCGAAGCCGATGGCCCCATGCCAATGCTGAAGGGGTCGATCGTGGTCTTCTCCCACTGCTGCAGAAACGCTCCGGCGGTGGAGAAGAGGAAAAGCGCGAGGAAAATGCACAGGCCGACGACTGCGGTGCGGTTGCGCAGGAAGCGACGCAGGATGATCCGGGATTTGCTGATCACCGCATCACCGATGGCGGTTTTCGCCGCCAGCCGTTCCTCCGTGCGCTCATCGGATGGGTCCGGGATATTGGGCTGCGTCATGAGACCCTCACTCTCGGATCGACGACACTCGTCGCCAGATCAGCCAGAATCGCACCGATCGCGAAGACCAATGAGCCGAAGGCCACCGTCGCCACCGTCGCATTGACATCGGCTTTGCTGATCACATCGATCGCCCAGAGGCCGATACCGGGCCAGGCGAAGATCTGTTCCGCGAAGAAGGCTCCCATGAAGACGAGCGGAACCTGGAAGGCGATGGACTGGGCCACCGGAATGAAGGAAACTCGCAGCCCATGCTTGCGTATTGCCTGGTTCCGGGTGAGCCCCTTGGCCCGGGCCGTGCGCACGAAGTCGGCATTGACGTTATCCAGCAGATACTGCCGTTGCGAGATCTGATAGGCCTGCCAGCCAAGCACCGTGAGCGCGAAGGTGGGGACCACGTAATGGGCGGCCATATCCCAGAACGCCGGCCACCCCGGTTCGACACCCACTGTAGAGATACCGGTGACATAGAAGATCTGGCTGCCCGCGGCCTCATTGATCTGGATCGCCCCGAGCTGAATCAGGAAGTACCCGATGGGCGCCGGGAGGATGTATACGAAGTAGCTCCAGCCGGTGATGATCCGGTCTGCCAGGCGGTACTGCCGGGCGGCGGCATAGACACCAAGGGCCACGCCGATCACAATGGTCAGGATCATCGCGACGATGTACAGCCGGGCGGAGACCCAGACCCGGTCCGCAAACTCGGCATTGACGAAGGCTCCGGAGGGGCTCCGGCCCCAGTCCCAGCGCGTGAAGACCCCCAGGAACCACTCCCAATAGCGTTCCAAGGGGTTCTTCGACGGGTCCAGGCCCAGGTTCGCGAAGTTCTGCTGGATCTGTTCGTCGGTGGGCCGCGGGATCTTCTCCTGCTCCAGCAATGCCGGGCGCATAGTCGAGACAGCGAGGAAGTACGTGGCCGAAGTGGTCACGAAGATCATCAGAAGATAGCGGATAGCCCGCTTGAGCAGATAGATGAACACGGTGCCGGGCTCAGCGTTTCAGCCGCCCCTTGGGGTCCAGCGGCTGACTATCTGGAATGGTACTTATGGGCGACACTATGATCTATCCTCTCAACGGAAAAACCGGATGCGCTGTCGGAAAATCCTGGAAGTGGATTTCTTGAACCGCAGATCAGCAATCCCTGATTACCAATGTTGCGTGCATCACATTGGAGTGAAATGTAGCACAATGTGCTGCGGTCTACCGTTCATCTCTTGCACACCGCGTGACTCTTTACCTCACTGAAACAATCCCGGAACACATCGGAGGGGAACTGAAAGAGGCCTCGGGAGGATCCCCGTAAGCGCAGCAGCGCTCCGTCGGCTTATGCTGTGGGGGTGACATCCAATAGCTCTTTTCCCCCAGTTTCCCAGGCCCTGACCGGACCGGCCGCCGCTGAGATGTTCTCGGCGCGCGCCGAGAACATCAAGCAGTCCGCCGTGCGCGATGTTTTCGAGATCTCGATGCGCCCGGGGCTCATCTCCCTGGCCGGAGGCAACCCTTATCTTCAGTCCCTGCCCTTACCGGAACTCGCGGAAGCTGCCGCGAGGATCATCAGCGAAGAAGGGCTCACTGCCCTGCAATACGGCGGCGGCCAGGGCACCCCGGAGCTGCGCGAGCAGATCTGCCAGGTCATGGCTGCCGAGGGCATCACAGATGCTGATCCGGAGAATGTCGTGGTCACCGCCGGATCGCAGTCCGCGCAAGATATCGCCGCTAAAATCTTCTGCGATCCGGGCGATGTGATTCTGGTCGAGGACCCCACCTATGTGGGTGCGCTCAATACCTTCGAGGTCTACCAGGTAGAGCTCGAACCGGTCGCCGTCGATGACGAGGGAATCATCCCAGATGCTCTGCGGCAGCGCATCCACGAGCTCAAAAATCAGGGCAAGCGGATCAAGCTGCTCTATACCATCCCGAATTTCAACAACCCCTCCGGTGCGATGCTCGCCGAAGAACGGCGTGTTCAGATCATCGAGATCTGCCAGGAGGCCGGGATCCTCGTGCTGGAGGACAACCCTTACGGCCTGCTCAAATTCGACGGTCAGCCGCTGGCCCCTTTGCGCGCCAGGGACTTCGAGAACGTGATCTATCTGGGTTCGTTCTCGAAGATCTTCGCTCCGGGGCTGCGGGTGGGCTGGGCGCTTGTGCCCCCGGCGTTCAAACAGCGCTTTTACCTGGCCAATGAGGCGGTGACCCTGTGCCCGCCGACTTTCAATCAGATGTTGATCTCTGAGTATCTGCGCAACCATGATTGGCTCGGGCAGATCGAGCGCTACCGCGAGCTGTATCGGGAGCGCTGCTCCGCGATGCTCGAAGCGCTCGAGGAATACATGCCGGAAGGTGTGAGCTGGAACCGCCCGGAGGGCGGGTTCTTCGT
Organism: Acaricomes phytoseiuli DSM 14247; assembly: GCF_000376245.1. Classification (GTDB taxonomy): domain Bacteria; phylum Actinomycetota; class Actinomycetes; order Actinomycetales; family Micrococcaceae; genus Renibacterium; species Renibacterium phytoseiuli. The sequence continues at coordinate 97,257 of NZ_AQXM01000061.1, forward strand.
CTGGCTCAGCCTGCCCGAGCATATCGACACGTACCCGCTACTACAGCAGGGCATCGACGCCGGCGTCGTCTTCGTGCCGGGAGCTGCTTTCACTACCGCGGAGCACAGCAGTGCGCTCCGCCTAGCGTTCAGCGCAGTGGGCACGGAAGAGATCCGGGAAGGGGTTCGCCGGCTCGCCGGGGTCCTCCGGGAAGCTCTGTAAATCCGGCGCTGAGTGTTCGGGTGTGGTGACTTAGAGCTCCTCTAAGTCACCACACCCGAACACTCAGCGGGAAGAGCGGGGGTTAGAGTGCTTCGCTGCGCCGGGAAAGGCCGAAGATCACGCTCAGAGCTATGGAAGCGAGCGCCGCGGCGATAGCGAAGACCAGGAAGTTCGCATTGACCCCGAGCCCAACAACCAAGAGCAACCCGCCGACCTGTGGAGCAGCAACGGCACCGATCCGGCCCACACCGAGCGCCCAGCCCAGGGCCGTACCACGCAGCTGGGAGGGGTAAAGGTTGGCGATCGCCGCGAGGATCAGGCACTGTGTACCGTGCATGCCGATACCCGCGAGTACTAGGAGCGCGTAGACCACCGCGGTCGGCGGATTCAACAGCAGAGCAGCCAGGGCGGCAGCGGCAATCGCCGCGGTCACCATAGCCACCCGGACCGGGCCGAAACGGTCCCCGGCCGCCGCCGAGAGCAGTGATCCTGCCACCGCACCGAGGTTAAGCGCAAGCGCGAACGTCAGAGCCGAGCCCAGGTCATGCCCGGCAGTCTGCATCAGGGACGGAAGCCAGATGCCCAAGCCGTACCAGGCGAAAAGCCCGCCAAGTGTCGCCAGCGCGAAGAGCAGGCTCGCAGATCGATAAGGCGGGCGCAGTAATTGCCGAAAACCGCTTTCTACCGCAGCCGGGGAACCCTGCGCGGCGGGCTTCGTGCGCAGAGTCTCGGGCAGCACCTTCCACGCGACCGGCAGCACGACGATCAGGGCCAGTGCCGCCACCAAGAACATCGAATGCCAGCCGAAGCTGGGGATCAAGACGATTCCGAGCAAAGCCGCGAGCGAGCCGCCGATCGGCACCCCGGACATCATCACGGTAGCGGTCAGCGCGCGGAAACGCGGCGGTACCAGCTCTGCGGCCATAGCGTTCACCGATGGCATGAGACCGCCAAGGCCCAGGCCAGCGATGAGTCGGAACAGGCCGAACCAGATAGGCCAGATAGGGTTGGGCGCGAAGGCGCACAGCACGGTGAATACCGAGAACACGATAGTGCACGCCAGGATAGTGGTGCGACGCCCTAGGGAGTCAGAGATCCGGCCTGCGAATAAAGCACCCAGGAGCATGCCCAGGAAAGCCAGGCTGCCCAGGGTTCCCGAACTGGCTCGGTCCAGGCCCCAGTCGGCTTCGGCCAGCAATGATGACTGCACGGTGCCGTAGACGATGAGATCATAGCCATCGAAGACCACAAGCAGCCAGCAGACGAAGACCACGATGAACGCCTTGCGCTTGCCGAGGGCGAATTCCGGAGTGCTACCGGTTTCCGGCAATGCCGGTAGCTTTCCTGTTTTCGTCTCCATCGACGCAGCCCTCGTCTTCATCGTGATGGGGTCATGACTGACCCTTTGTCTGTATATGTGATCCGACTCTTGCGGCAGTTACGGGAATGCAGCAATAGAATTCTGATATGCAGAAGTTTAGCCCGGCTCCAGATTCACCGCGTTCTGGGAAAAGGACTTCCCCGAACCAGCAGGAACGGCCCAGCTATGCACTGAGCTCCGTGGATAACGCCTTGCGGCTCATCCAGCTGCTGCGCGATCTCGGCCGACTGCGGATCAAAGACGCTGCCACGGAGCTCAGCATAGCCCCGTCCACGGCGCATCGTCTGATGGCGATGCTGGTGTATCGGGGCTTCGCCGTCCAGGACGAATACCGGGAGTACCTGCCCGGCCCCGCGATCGGCCAGCCGCCAGCGGGGATGGCCTGGGCCAAGGAGTTACGACGACTGGCGCAGCCACATCTGGAGTTGCTGTCCAGCAGAATCGGCGAGACTGTCAATCTGATGATCCGGGTGGGTACAAAGGTTAGCTTCCTGAGCACTATCGAATCCGACACCCTGCTGCGCATCGGCGACCGGCGCGGAAGCGTCTTCAATGCCCGCGAGACCTCCGGCGGCAAGGCGATACTGGCGACTCTGCCAGAAGCGACACTGCTGCAGCTGTACCGCTCCAAAGGGGCCAAACTGGCCGGTGATCTGATGAGCGAGAATCGGTATCTTTCGCTGAACTCGGAATTAGCCGCAGTGCACACCACCGGCTATGCCGTCAACCGGAACAGCACCGAACCCGGAGTATCAGCAATAGGCCTGGCCCTGCTCCACGGACCAGGCCCCGCAGCAGCGGCCTTCGCCGTAGCCGTCCCGTCCACGCGGCTGGAGCAGTTGCTGCAGCGACGTCAGCTCGACCTCATCCGGATGTGCAAGCAAGAGATCGATCATGACTTGCAGCATCTTTTCAGCAAAGAGGGCAATGCTCAGGACAACGGGCCCTTCATTTAGGACTCGGCCGGCACGGCGCAGATTCCGGGCCTGAAGTAAATTCTGAATAGCAGAATAAAAGGACTTCTGCGTTTCCACTCCGGCTAGCCTGGCCCACAGCACATCCACCATCTGAAAGAGAATCGTCATGGGCAAAGGCGCCAAACAGGACAACGGTCCGCACACCGTGGTATCCCAGTATGGGCAACCGCCGGAAGTCTCTGAGCCGGAACTGGCGCAGCTTTACCGCGATTTCGCCGCGGAAAACCTCAATCCACTGCGGACTCAGCTAGGCGATCTGATGCCGGAGCAACCCCGCCCGCAGGCGAAGCCTCATGTCTGGCGCTGGGATGTGCTCTACCCGCTGGCGCAGCGCTCCGGGGATCTGGTGCCTGTGGGCCGCGGCGGCGAGCGCCGGGCCATCGCGCTGGCTAACCCCGGCCTCGGTGGCGCCCCGTATGCCACTGCCACCCTCTGGGCGGCCATCCAATACCTCGGCCCTCGTGAAACCGCACCGGAGCATCGGCACTCGCAGAACGCTTTCCGTTTCATCATCGAAGGCGAAGGCGTATGGACGGTCGTCAACGGGGACCCGGTAGCGATGCGCCGCGGCGACTTCCTCCTGACTCCGGGCTGGAACTTCCACGGCCACTACAACGAATCTGGCGCTCCGATGGCCTGGATCGACGGTCTAGACATCCCTTTCGTGCATTACACCGATACGAGCTTCTTCGAATTCGGCTCGGAGCGGGTCACCGACGAGGCCACTCCCAGGATCTCCCGGGCGGAACGTCTCTGGGCCTACCCCGGCCTGCGGCCGCTCAGCGGACTGGATCCGCACACTAATTCTCCTATCGCCGCTTACCGATGGGAGTACACCGATAAGGCGCTGACCGAACAGCTGCTCCTGGAAGACGAAGGCCAGCCCGCCACGGTAGAACCGGGGCACGCAGCGGTCCGTTACACGAATCCGACCACCGGCGGCGATGTCATGCCGACGCTGCGCGCCGAGTTCCACCGCTTGCGTCCCGGAGCGGCGACCCGCCCCCGGCGGGAAGTCGGCTCCTCAGTCTGGCAGGTCTTCGAAGGCCAGGGCACCGTATCCCTCGACGGAGTGGAACAGCGGCTGAGCAAAGGCGATCTCTTCGTGGTTCCCTCCTGGACCTCCTGGTCGCTACGCAACGACGAGCCGGAGGAGAGCCTGGATCTCTTCCAGTTCTCCGATGCGCCGATCATCGAGCGCCTCCACTTCCACCGCACATTCATCGAAGGGCAGGACTCATGAAATTAGCCACCATTCGCCGCTCCGGCTCCACCGCTGCTGCGGTACTCCGCGGGGACCAGCTGGTCGAGATCGAAGACGCCCAGGATGTTGGCGAGCTCCTGGGCGATCCGGCCTGGGCCAGGCGGGCGGCTGAAGCTGCCGGCACCGCGTACACTGCCTCCGGAGCAGATCTGGCTCCTGTCGTGCCGAGGCCATCGAAGGTCGTCTGTGTCGGGCTGAACTACCGAAACCACATCCTGGAAATGGGCCGAGAACTGCCCGAGTATCCGACGCTCTTCGCGAAGTACCCCGAAGCCCTGATCGGCCCCTATGACGTGATCGAGCTACCCGCGGAATCCGGCCAGGTGGACTGGGAGGCGGAACTGGCCATCGTGATCGGGCGCAAAGCCCGCCGGGTCAGCGTCGATGAAGCCACGGACTATATCGCTGGTTACGCAGTGCTCAACGATGTCACGATGCGCGACTATCAGTACCGGACGCCGCAGTGGTTCCAGGGCAAGACTTGGGAGAACTCGACGCCTTTCGGACCGTATCTGACCACTGCGGATGAATTCGAGCTGGGCGGTGTGCTGCGCGGACAGGTGAGCGGCAGGACGGTGCAGGAAGTGCCCACCTCGGATCTGGTCTTCGACCCGGCGACGCTGGTCTCCTACATCTCCACGATCTTCACGCTGAACCCAGGCGATGTGATCGCCACCGGCACGCCAGGCGGCGTCGGTCATGCCAGGAAGCCCGCGGAGTACCTCAAAGACGGTGATGTGCTGGTGACATCCGTCGAAGGCCTCGGTGAGCTCGAGAACCCGGTCCGGGGTGCCGATGCTTCACACGGAGCCGGAGCCTAGTCACCGTGGCCGCGAGAACCGACCTCGTCCGCGATGAGCAGACTCTCGCCTGGCTTCTCCAAGCCCGGCGTGGGACAGCTTATTTCGCCCGGAAATTACGGGAACTGCCGGATTCGGCGCTTGCTGAGGACTCCCGGCTGCCCGGCTGGAGCCGGGCTCATCTCGTGGCGCATGTCGGTTACAACGCCCGGGCCCTGGCACGGCTGGTGGACTGGGCCGAGACCGGGGAGGAGCATCCGATGTACTCCTCGCCTGAGGCCCGAAACGAGGAGATCGAGCTGGGTGCAACACTGAGCCCCATCGCGCTACGCAACCTCTTCGATCACGCTGCCATTCACCTCAATGTGCAGTGGCGGGATCTGCCGGACGAGCGCTGGGACTTCCAGGTGCGCACCGCGCAGGGACGTCAGGTCCCGGTCAGCGAGACGCCTTGGATGCGGATCCGGGAAGTCTGGATTCACGCTATGGATCTGGGCAATGGCGGGCAGTTCTCTGATATCCCGACGCCGGTGCTGGAGCGGTTGCGCCAGGAGATCGCCGGGACGTGGGCTTCCCGGGAAGAAGAATTCCACGTACCGGACGGCGAACTCGCCGATCAGGTGCAGTGGATGAGCGGGCGCCGCGGCCTTCTCAGCGACAGTGCGGCGGTCCCCCCTCCGCGCTGGCTCTGAGCGCCCCGTGCCGTTTTTTGATGCCTTCCGTGACTTTTGATGCGCTACGAACGCACTCGAAAGTCACGGAAGGCATCGCAAATTTGAGTCAGTCGAGGAGCAGGGCCGGTTCCTCGAGGATCGAAGCGACATCGGCCATGAACCGCGCAGAGAGATCCCCGTCGACCACTCTGTGATCGAAGGAACCGCCCAGAGTGGTGATCCAGCGCGGAATGACCTCGCCGTCGAGCACCCACGGCTTCTGCTTGATCGTGCCGAAGGCCACGATCGCCACTTCCCCCGGATTGATGATAGGGGTACCGGTATCGATGCCCAAGGCGCCGATATTGGTGATGGTCATCGTCCCGCCCTGCATATCCGACGGTGGGGTCTTCCCAGCCCGGGCCCTCTCGGCAAGTTCGTTGAGCGCCACGGCGAGCTCTTTGAGCGTGAGATCCTGGGCATTCTTGATATTGGGCACCATCAACCCGCGCGGGGTAGCCGCCGCGATCCCGAGGTTCATGAAGTGCTTGACCAGGATCTCTTCTTCGGACCAGCTCGCATTGACGTGCGGATTACGCGCCGCGGCCCAGATCACCGCTTTCGCCAGGATCAGCAGCGGGGAGACCCTGATACCCTCGAATTCACGGCTGGCTTTGAGCCGCTTCACGAATTCCATGGTGCGGCTGGCATCCACATCGACGAAGATGCTGACATGAGGCGCGGAGAAGGCGCTGTCCACCATCGCCCGGGCGGTCGCTTTGCGTACCCCGCGCACCGGGATCCGCTCGATCCGGCTATCCTCGCTCCAGAACGCCTTCCCTGGAGTCGCCCCGCGCCGGGTGTGGAAATCCAGGACATCGCGCCGGGTGACTTCGCCCCGGGAACCGGTAGCGGAGACTTCTGCGAGGTCGATGCCGAGGTCCTTAGCCGCCTTGCGCACCGGCGGCGTGGCCAGAACCGTAGACCCCGGCTTCGCAGGCAGCGCATTCGTCCGCACAGCCTCGGCCGGCGCAGCGGCCGCTCCGGTTCGACGGCGACGGCGCTGCACCGCATCGGCCTTCGGGCCGGCTCCGACGAGCGGCGCAGCAGCCGCGGCGTTCTCCTGGTGCGGAACCGCCACCTCGGGGTCTTCAGCGCGTAGCTGCTCCCCCGTGGCCGGGATCGCCGGATGACTGGGCACCGACGGCTCGGGTCGAGTGCCCGGGGCCTCGCTGTCTTCGAAAGCGATGATCGGGGTGCCCACGTCTACCGTCTGCCCTTCATCGACCAGCAGAGCGCTGACTTTCCCGGCATGCGGCGAGGGCAGCTCGACGAGGGATTTAGCGGTTTCGATCTCCACGAGCACCTGATTGACCGCGACGGTTTCTCCGGCGGCGACTTTCCAGGAGACGATCTCCGCCTCCGTGAGGCCTTCGCCTACATCAGGGAGCTTGAAATCCCTCATTCTTACTCGCTCTCTGTCAATGAGAAGTCCGGTGTGGGTCTTCAGTACGCCAGAGCCCGATCAAGGGCTTCCAGGATCCGGTCGATATCCGGAAGGTACTGTTCCTCCGCACGGGCTACCGGATAGGGCATGTGGAATCCGCCAATGCGGATCGCCGGGGATCGCAGCGAGTAGAAGACCCGCTCCGAGATCCGCGCCGCAATCTCACCGCCCAGCCCGCCGAAGGTCGGCGCTTCATGCGCGATAAGAAGCCGCCCGGTCTTCTCCACCGAGGCTGCGACAGTATCGAAATCGATCGGCGAAAGTGATCTCACGTCGATCACTTCCAGGCTCCGCCCGTCCTCTTCGGCGGCACGCGCGGCAGCTAATGCCACCGGCACCAGAGGGCCGTAGGCCACTACGGTGGCATCGCGGCCTTCCCGGAGGACTTGGGCTTCGAAAGCGCCGCGGCCCGGATCCGTCAGGTCCACTTCGCCCTTGAGCCAGTAACGGCGTTTGGGTTCAAAGATGATCACTGGGTCCGGGCAGAGCACGGCTTGCTGGATCATCCAGTACGCATCGTGCGGATTGGACGGAGTGATGATACGCAGACCTGCGGTGTGGGCGAAAAGCGCCTCGGGCGACTCCGAGTGGTGCTCGATCGAGCCGATGCCGCCGCCGTAGGGAATCCGGATCACTACGGGGGCGCTCAGGGCGCCGCGGCTGCGGGCGCGAATCTTCGCGAGCTGCGTGGTGATCTGGTTGAACCCGGGGAAGACGAAACCATCGAATTGGATCTCGCAGATCGGCCGGTAACCGCGCAGCGCCATGCCGATAGCGGTTCCGACGATCCCGCTTTCGGCAAGCGGGGTGTCCACGACGCGGTCCGTGCCGAATTGCTCGACCAGCCCCTCGGTGACCCGGTACACCCCGCCCAGCGGCCCGATGTCCTCGCCCATGAGCAAGGTCGACGAGTCGTCACTGAGTACTCGGCGCAAGCCTTCGTTGATGGCCTTGGCGATGGTCAGGGATCTGAACTGCCCTTGGCTGATCTCATGGGACTCGACAGCGGTGCTGCTCATCGCGCCTCCTGCGTATCCTCGGGGAGGAATCCGGCCTCATACTGTTCGAGCCAGGCGAGCTCTTCGCTCACCAGGGGGTGCGCCTGGCCGTAGACCGTGGCAAAGGATTCCCGTAGATCGGCCTCAGCAGAGGTCTTCGTGGCTTCGCGGAACTGACCCGCGAGTTCATCGCCTGCCTGCTCGACCGCCGCGAAGAACTCAGCATCGGCATAACCCTGATCCCGCAGGAAAGCCGCCAACCGGGGCAGCGGATCGCGCTCCTGCCAGTGGGCTTCTTCCGCCTGGCTACGGTACTTGGTCGGATCATCGGCGGTGGTGTGCGCGCCGAGCCGGTAGGTCACCGCTTCGATGAGCACCGGCCCTTGGCCTGAGCGGGCGCGGTCCAAGGCCCAGCGGGTGGCTGCATAAACCGCCAGTAGGTCGTTTCCGTCCACCCGGATGCTGGGGAACCCGTAGCCTTTGGCCCGGTCTGCCAGCGGAACCCGGGATTGGACGCTGGAGGGTACCGAGATCGCCCAGTGATTGTTCTGGCAGAAGAAGACGACGGGTGCCTTGAAAGAAGAGGCGAAGACCATGGATTCGTGCACATCGCCTTCTGAGCTGGCGCCATCTCCGAAGAAGGCCAGCACCGCCTCAGCGGCTTCTGTTGCGCCGCGCGCCTGGTCTCGCTGGATGCCCATGGCGTAACCCACAGCATGCAGGGTCTGTGCCGCCAGGACGAGTGTGTACAGATGAAAGCGGGTGGATTTCGGATCCCAGCCGCCGTGGGCGATTCCGCGGAAAAGCGCCAGCAGCTCGCCGGGGGTGACTCCGCGGTACCAGGCGATGGCGTGCTCGCGGTACGTGGGGAAGATGTAGTCCTGCGGCTCCGCGGCCAGGACTGCGCCCATCTGCGCGGCTTCCTGGCCAAGCGAGGGCACCCAGAGCGCCAGCTCGCCTTGCCGTTGCAAGGCGGTGGCCTCCTGATCGAAGCGCCGGGTGAGCGCCATGCCCCGATAAGCTTCGCGCAAGCGCTCTGCATCCAGTTCGCCGAGGAAAGCCTGCATCACGTCGGACCCCGATGGATCGAACCGCCCCTGGGCGTCAAGGAACTGCATCACTTCTGACGTCGGGAGCATGTTTTCACGCGCTGCCTGCTCCGATAGCTCGGAAAAAGTCACACTGTCACCCCGTCCTCCACTTCATATATTCCCCGCCAGGAATAAATAGCTGGCGTGGAATATGTTTTTTCTTCCCCTCACCACTGTAACGGTTCTGCCCAGCGGGTTATGCCATTACGACAACTGTGCAGTGTGATCTTGATCGAGCTTCTGATGAAGATATCGCCCGGTTCAATCGCGGCAAAGCGGATCAGCGCAGGCCAGCAGTCAGGCTGGGATCAAGGCTCGCGCAGAGCTCCAGGAAACGAGTATTCGCGGCAGACTCGCCGATGCTGACGCGCACGCCTTCACCCGGGAAGGCCCGAACAGCCAGCCCCTGCTGCTCAGCCTGCTGGGCGAAATCCGCGCTGCCCTGCCCGAACTCGAGCCAGAGGAAGTTACCCTGCGGCTCGGGGACGCCCCAGCCCAGCCCCCGCAACCCCTGGTACACCCGGTCCCGCTCCCACACCAGCTGATTGATGCGCTCGGTGATTTTGGCCGAAAGCTTCAAGGATTCGATGGCCGCCTGCTGCGCTGAAACGGTCACGGCAAAAGGAGGCGCTGCGATGCGCAGGTACTGCGTCAGCTCTGGATGCGAGATGGAATAGCCGACGCGCATCCCGGCTAAACCGTAGGCCTTGGAAAAAGTGCGCAGAAGCACCACATTGGGGTACTTCCGGTAGAGCTGCAGGCCATCAACGGCGTCCGCATCCCGAATGAACTCGAGATAGGCCTCATCGAGCACCACCACGACATCGCTCGGCACCTGAGCCAGAAAAACTTCGGTCTCCGCGGTATGCAAGGCCGGCCCGGTGGGGTTATTGGGCGAGCACAGCAGTATCACCGAGGTGCGCTCAGTGATCGCGTCCGCCATCGCCGCCAGGTCGATCCGCCCATCCGGCGCCAGGGGCACCGGGACACTGCGCGCTCCGGTGAGCCCCACGCAAATGGGGTAGGCCTCAAAGGAACGCCATGGATAGACCACCTCACTAGCTTCCCCCGTATCACCGGCCTCGGCCCCGGCGAAAGTCATCAGGATCTGCGTGAGCGCCCCGAGGCCGCCCGTGCCGGTGACGATGTCTTCTGCGGGAACCTCCAGGAATTCAGCAATGGCTTCACGCAGCGGGGCCGCTGTGGGATCCGGGTAGCGATTGGCCCATTCATGCGCGCAGACCGCAGCCAGAACCTCCGGCAAGGGCGGGAAGGGGTTCTCATTCGAAGAGAGCTTGTAGCTTTCGAGCCCAGGCACCGGGCGGGGCGGCTTACCCGCAGCGTAACGGGGCACGCGTGCTACCGCGGCGCGTGGCCGGGGCGCACCGGACGGAACGCTCTGTGCTGTGCTCACCGTCACACTCTAATCCTCCATCCTGGACGGCGCATGCCTGCCCGGGCTGTGAGAGCACCGCACCCATAGACTGGACCCATGGGCAAGTTCTTGATTCGCGTCATCATCGGCACGGCCGGCCTCTGGATCGCCACCTGGCTGCTTCCCGGCATGCGCATCGACAGCGCGGCCACCCAGCAGATGGCTCAGGATGGCGTTCCCCTGGCCGGGTTGCTCGCGCTGCTGTTCATCGGCCTGATCTTCGGCGTGGTCAACGCCCTCGTGAAGCCGCTGGTCAGTCTCATCTCCCTACCTGTCACTCTGCTGACCCTGGGGCTTTTCACCGTAGTCATCAATGCGGCGATGCTCTGGCTGACTTCATGGCTGAGCAGTTTCACCCCGATCCAGCTGAGCATCGACAGCTTCTTCTGGACCGCGATCCTCGCGGCCATCCTGGTCAGCCTGATCGCCATGGTGGGCAATGCGGTCACCGGGGTCAACCGTCGCGACTGAGGGATCCCTCAGAACATCTTTCAAGAGCACTAAACTGGGAACATGCCTGAATCCCAGCCCGCTGCGCAGCGTCGTGATCTCGCCGATTCCTACCCCGCGATCTCGCTGGGGCCACTCGATGGACGCTACCGCAAAGCCACGGCCCCGCTGGTGAACTTCCTGTCCGAGGCCGCCCTCAATCGCGACCGGATCGCGGTGGAGGTCGAATGGTTCATCCACCTAGCCGAGAACTCAGTACTGCCGGGCGCCGGGCCGCTGGATGATGCCCAGAAAGCCAGGCTGCGCGCTATCGTGAACGATTTCGATGCGGCCTCGATCGCCGAACTGGCGGAGATCGAAGAAGTCACAGTGCACGATGTCAAAGCCGTGGAGTACTTCATCGGCAGAAGGCTGCCCGAGCTAGGCCTCGAACGGCTGTCCTCGCTCGTGCACTTCGCCTGCACCAGCGAGGACATCAACAACCTCGCCTACGCCCTGGGCATCAAAGGCGCGGTGGAGCAGGTCTGGTTGCCGGCGGCCCGGGAACTCAGCTCTCAGCTGCACGATATGGCTGAACAGAACCGCGCGGTGCCGATGCTCGCTCGCACGCACGGGCAGCCCGCGACACCGACCACGCTCGGCAAGGAGATCGCGGTATTGGCGCATCGCTTGGACCGGCAGCTCGACCGCGTCGAAACCGCCGAATACCTCGGTAAGATCAACGGCGCCACCGGAACCTATGCGGCGCATCTGAGCGCGGCCCCGGAGGCCGACTGGCAAGGGCTCGCACACGCTTTCGTAGCAGGCCTCGGGCTGAGCTGGAATCCCCTGACCACCCAGATCGAGTCCCATGACTGGCAGGCGGAGCTGTACGCCGATATCGCCAGGTACAACCGCATCCTGCACAATCTGTGCACCGATATCTGGAGCTATATCTCCATCGGTTATTTCGCCCAGGTGCCGGTTGCCGGAGCCACGGGCTCCTCGACCATGCCGCATAAGGTCAACCCGATCCGATTCGAGAACGCGGAGGCGAACCTGGAGCTCTCCTGCGCCCTGCTGGATAATCTCGCCAGCACCCTGGTGACCAGCCGCTGGCAGCGGGATCTGACGGACTCCACGAGCCAGCGCAATATCGGCGTGGCTTTAGGCCATTCCCTGCTGGCGATCAGCAATGTGCAGGCCGGCCTGGGCCGCCTGGATACCGCTGAATCCGTGTTGGCCGCGGATCTGGAGCAGAACTGGGAGGTTCTGGGCGAGGCGGTGCAGACCGTGATGCGCGCCGAGGCGATCGCCGGGACTCCCGGGATGGACAATCCTTACGAACGGCTCAAGGAGCTGACTCGGGGCCAGCGCGTTGATGCTGAGCGGATGCGGGAGTTCATCGCAGACCTCGGTTTATCCGCAGCGGCCACCGAAAGGCTCTCCGCACTGAGCCCAGCCGGTTACACCGGGCTGGCCGCAGAACTCGTCGGGCACCTGAAGGATCACGACGCCTGAGGGGCGTTAGCAATCAGTCGGCACCTGGCGCGCTCAGGGAGTCAGCAGGATCTTGCCATGGTGCTTACCGGAGTCGAAGTACTCGTGCGCGGCATGGGCCTCGGCTAGCGGGAAGACCTTATCGATCACGGGATCGATCCGCTCATCGGCGACGAGCGGCCAGATCTGCTCCTGCACCTGACGCATCACCTCGGCTTTTTCAGCTGCGGGCCGGGCTCGCAGGGTGGTTCCGATGATCGCGGCACGTTTGGCCATGAGTACAGCGAGGTTCAGCTCCGCCTTGGCCCCGCCCTGCAGGCCAATCACTACTAACTTCCCACCCGTGGCGAGCGCCTCCAGGTTGCGGGCCAGATACCCTGCACCGATCACATCGAGGATCACATCTGCCCCGCCCAGTTCCTGGAGCACGGCCACGAAATCCTCGTCCCGGTAGTTCACAGCGACAGATGCCCCGAGCCGCAGTACGGTCTGGCATTTCTCAGCTCTTCCAGCGGTGGCCACAACGCGTGCGCCGAGCGCCGTAGCGAACTGGATCGCCATGGCTCCGATGCCCCCGGATCCACCGTGCACCAGAAGTGTCTGACCGGCCTGCAGACCGGCGGCGAGCACCAGATTGCTGTAAACGGTTGCCGCGGTTTCCGGTAGTCCCGCTGCCGCCTGCAAGTCAAGACCCTCGGGCGCCGGAATCACCTGACCCGCGGGAACCGCGACCCGCTCCGCGTATCCGCCACCCGCAAGCAGGGCGACCACCGGGTCGCCATCACGAAAACCTTCACCGTCACCGATGATGTGGCCGGAGACTTCGAGGCCAGGATAATCGGGCGCTCCAGGCGGTGGCGGATACAGACCCCTACGCTGCTGCACGTCGGCCCGGTTGACGCCCGCTGCGGTGACCTGGATGAGAACTTCGCCCGGGCCGGGAGCCGGCTCCGGAACGTCCTGGAGAACCAGGCTCTCAGGGCCCCCTGGTGATTCGATCTCAATAGCTTTCATTCGTCTGCCTTCATCGATTCTCTGATTCCGGTCTCTTCCCAGTCTCTACTGCGTAGACCACCACTGGAACCCCGTTGGCAAACAGCTCCCGGCCCGGGTGCATACCCAGTTTCTCAGCGACGCGCCGGGGGGGGTGCGTTACGGGTATGGATATTAGCCGTAAGTCGCTGAAAACCCAGTTGCCAGGCGAAATCCCGGCAAGCACGGGCAGCTTCAGTAGCGAAGCCCCGGCCTTGCTGTTCGCGATGAACGTGGTAACCGACTTCAAGGTCACGTCGGCCACCGATGTTCTGCCAGGTGAGCCCGCAATCACCCAGGAATTTGCCGCTGTGCGTTTCGATGATCCAGAGGCCGAACCCATCCTCGGCATAGCGCTGCCGGTTTCGTTGAATCCAGGCAGCGGCTTGGTCTCTGCTCTTGACCTCCGGGTAATAAGTCATCACCTGCGGGTCACCCAGAAGCCCCGCCAGCACGTCGAGATCCGCCATGGTCATCTCCCGGAAACGCAGGCGTTCAGTGGGTTCGGGTAGCTTCGATGACACTCCTGAAGCCTAAAACCGCCGATCAGACGAGACCAAAGATCTGTTATTTTCTGTGCTTTTTTGACAGAAACAGATAAAGCCAACTAAAGTCACATAAAACCAACTGTTTGTGACACTTATCACTGGGGAGAATCGGGGAGTCGTGTTCGCACACGAGCGTCAAGAGCGCATCGCTGCCCAGATCTCGGACGTAGGCCGAGCCAGCGTCCCCGCCCTCGCGGAACTTCTCGACGTCACTCAGGAGACGATCCGCCGAGACCTGGACGCCCTAGTCGCGGCCGGCCTGGTCCGCCGGGTTCACGGTGGCGCAGTAGACATCAAAGACCCCGTTATCACCGAGGCGAGCCTGACCGAGCGCCAACACCAGCACCAGATGGAGAAGCAGCGCATCGCCCAGGCCGCGTTGCGCCTCCTGCCCGTCACCGGACCCGCCTCGATCGTGATCGACGCCGGGACCACCACCGAGCTATTCGCAGAAGCTCTCGCGGACCGCCCAGCACCGGTGCAGAAACTCCTCACGATCACGAACACGATACCCATCGCGCATCGACTCTCCCAGAGCAGCCAGTTCGAACTGGAACTGCTGGGCGGCCGAGTGCGCGGGCTCACCAGCGCCGCGGTAGGACCGCAGGTGACCGAACAACTGGAACGGCTCCGCCCGGATATCGCCTTCATCGGTGCTAACGGCCTGCACTCCAGATTCGGCCTGAGCACACCAGACCCACTCGAGGCCGCGATCAAAACCGCCATGGTCCAGGCGGCCAGGCTCGTCGCGGCCCTCGTCGACGCCAGCAAACTAGGCCAGGAGACCTTAGTGCAATTCGCCACCCTCGAAGAGATCGACCTGCTCATCACGGATGCGCCTCCGCCGTCCGAGATCGCCGAGGCCCTGAAGGCAGCGGCCGTAGAGGTCGTGGTCGCATGATCGTCACACTCACCCCGAACCCGAGCCTGGACCGGACCATCGAGCTGGGCGGCCCGCTGGAGCGCGGAGCCGTTCAGCGCGCTTGCGGCGTGGACCGCCAGCCCGGCGGGAAGGGCGTCAACATCGCTCGTGCAGTGACTGCCGCCCAGACTCCTTGCCTAGCGCTGTTGCCCGGAGCCACAGAGGATCCGGTACTGACCGCGCTCAGCGCAGAGGGCATCGCCTACGTCAACCTGCCATTAGCAGAGCCACTGCGCTCGAATATCACGGTCACCGAACCCGATGGCACCACGACCAAAATCAACGAACCGGGGCCGGCGCTCTCAGCCGACCAACAGCGGCAGCTGATCCAGCTGTGCATCGACCATGCAAAGAATCAGCGCTGGCTGGTGCTCGCAGGCTCTTTGCCGCAAGGAGTCGCGGAGGACTTCTATGCGCAGATCATCCGGGCCGTCCGCACAAACTTGGGCGCAAGCGCGCCCTTGATCGCCGTCGATTCTTCCGGGGCACCCCTGCGCGAAGCACTCGAAGCAGCCCCGGATCTCATCAAACCCAATGCCGAAGAACTCGCCGAGCTCTGCCAGGACCTTGGTCTTTCGACGTTGGCGGAGCTCCCTTCTGCTGAGCAGCTGGAGACGCAGCCCGGGCTCGTGGCGGATCTGGCCGGGCGCCTGATCGGCCGGATGGGTGAAGGCCCGCAGACGATGACGGTCCTGGCCACGCTGGGTGCGCACGGTGCCATCTTCGCCGAGAAACAAGACGCTTGGTACGCCCGAGGGCCCAAGATCATCGCCCGCAGCACCGTGGGCGCTGGCGACTCGGCGCTCTCCGGATACTTGCTCGCTCAGCTTTCCGGGCTACCGGCCCAGGATCGGCTCCGGCAGGCTGTGGCCCACGGTTCCGCGGCTACCGCGCTCCCCGGATCCACGATGCCCAAACCAGAACACATCGATGCCTCCGGTGTCGATTCTCAGCCGATCTCCGGATCAGGAGATCATCCGCTCGTACAAGGAACGAAGTCATGAACCAGCTCATCACCAACGGCCTCATCAGCCTCGATCAGCCTCTCGGCGGCGATGCCGAAGCCGTTATCCGCGCTCTGGCCGACCGTATCGCCGACCAGGGCAGGGCCCAGGATGCGGACGCTCTTTTCGCGGACGCTTGGGCGCGGGAGCAGAAAACCGCAACCGGAGTTCCGGGCGGAATCGCTATCCCGCACTGCCGTTCCGAGTCCGTAACCGCCCCGACACTCGGCTTCGCCCGGCTGCCGCAGGGCGGGGCGGTGGATTTTGGCGCCAAAGACGGCCCGGCGGATCTGATCTTCTTCATCGCCGCACCCACCGGGGCGGACCAGACTCACCTGAAACTGCTCTCCGCCCTGGCGCGGGCGCTCGTCCGCAAGGACTTCACCGCCAAGCTGAGGGCCGCGCAGCGTCCCGAAGAAATCGTGGCCCTCGTCGAAGAGGCGATATCACCCACTGCGGAAAACGGTCAGTCTACAGCCACCCCCACTGCTCCTCAGACCCCAGAGACTCCGACTGAGACCGCTCAGGGCGGCGGCGCGGGCCGCCTGGTAGCTGTCACCGCCTGCCCCACCGGGATCGCACACACCTATATGGCCGCGGATTCCCTGGCCGCAGCCGCCCAAGAAGCGGGAGTCGAACTGCACGTGGAAACCCAGGGCTCCTCCGGCACCAAGGCGCTGGATCCGGCAGTGATCGCTGCGGCCGATGCCGTAATCTTCGCGGTGGATGTCGACGTTCGGGATAAAGCCCGGTTCGCCGGCAAACCCGTGGTGAGCGGCCCGGTGAAGCGCGGTATCGACGAGCCGGCGGAGATGATCCGCCTGGCCCTGCAGGCAGCGAAGGATCCGCAGGCCACCCGGGTCACCACTGACTCCGGGGCCAGCTCTTCGGATGGTGCCGCCGCAGCCGGGCAGCAGGAGCACTTGGGGCAGAAGCTCAAGCGAGTGCTGTTGACCGGTGTGAGCTATATGATCCCCTTCGTCGCCGCGGGCGGTCTGCTCATCGCGCTGGGCTTCCTGCTGGGAAGCGCCAACATCACCTCCGTTGCCGACGACGTCGTGCTCCAGAACAACCTGTGGAACCTGCCGGAGGCACTGCCGGACACCATGGGCCCGCTCGCAACCTACCTCGGGGCCGTGTTCTTCAAGATCGGCGCACTCTCGATGGGCTTCCTGGTCCCCGCGCTCGCCGGGTACATCGCCTACGGCATCGCGGACCGGCCGGGTATCGCCCCCGGCTTCACCGCGGGTGCCGTCGCCGCGTTCATGGGCGCCGGATTCCTGGGCGGCCTGGCCGGTGGTCTGCTGGCCGGTGTGGTCGCCTGGTGGCTCGGTAACTTCAATCTGCCGCGCTGGCTGCGCGGGCTCATGCCCGTCGTGATTATCCCGCTGGTGGCTTCCATCGCCGCGTCCGGGCTGATGTTCCTGGTGCTCGGCGGCCCGATCGCCGCGCTGACCACTGGGCTCAACGACTGGCTCTCCGGAATGACCGGCACCTCCGCGATCCTACTGGGCGTGATTCTGGGTCTCATGATGTGCTTCGATCTGGGCGGCCCGGTCAACAAGGTGGCTTATTCCTTCGCGGTGGCCGGCCTGGGTGCCGGGGCAGCTGCCGGCCAAGGCCCGGCACTGATCATGGCCACGGTGATGGCCGCCGGTATGGTGCCGCCGCTGGGCATGGCCCTGGCGACCTTCATCGATCGCAAGCGCTTCTCCGTGGCAGAGCGGGAGAACGGCAAGACCGCTGTGCTCCTGGGCTTCTCCTTCATCTCCGAAGGCGCCATCCCCTTCGCTGCGGCGGATCCACTGCGCGTGATTCCGGCCTCGATGGCCGGCGGCGCGGTGACTGGTGCCCTGACCATGGCCTGGGGCGTGACGTCACAGGCCCCGCACGGCGGTATTTTCGTGGGCTTCGCTATCGATCCGTTCCTGCTGTTCCTGCTGGCCGTACTCATCGGCACCGTGGTGACCGCGCTGCTCGTGCTCGCCCTCAAGCGCTGGACGGTGCGGCAGGCGCCGGCTGAGGCATCAGCTGACGCCCTCGCTGCCGAGAACAACCCTGCGGCTGCTGCCACAGCAGCAGCACGCTGAGACGCTGAAGAGGTAGTCATGATCAGTTTCAAAGGTGTCGGAGTCGCCCCCGGGCGGGTGCTCGGCCCTGCGATGACCATGCCCGCTGCCCTCGAGGCACCGGCCGCAGGTATGCCGCTGGCCGAAGGGCAGCTGCCGGAGGCCGCGATCTCCCAGCTCCAGGAAGCCGCGGAGGCAGTACGGGATGAGCTCAAGCAGCGCGCCGAAGCCGCCTCGGGCGAGGCCCGGGCGGTGCTGGAGGCGACGGCTCTCATGGCCACCGACTCCATGCTGCTCAAATCTGCCCGGCAGAAGATCACGAGCGGCTTGCATCCGGAGCGCGCGCTCTGGGAGGCCGCTGAGGAAGTCTCCGCGATGCTGCAGAGACTGGGCGGATATATGGCTGAGCGCAGCCGGGATGTTCAGGATGTCCGATCCCGCGTGATCGCCCGGCTCCGCGGCGTCCCGGCCCCCGGCATCCCGGACAGCCTGGAACCCTTCGTGCTCATCGCAGCTGATCTGGCACCCGCCGATACCGCGACCCTGGACCCTGCCAAGGTGCTCGCCCTGGTCACGGCAGAAGGCGGCCCGCAGTCACATACCGCGATCATCGCCCGGGCTCTGGGCCTGCCGGCCGTTGTCGCGGCTCGTAATGATGCTTCCGCCGGGCCCCCGGTCACCGAGATCGAAGACGGCAGCAGCGTGTATGTCGATGGCACCGCCGGAGAGCTGCGGACCAACCCTGGACCCCGCGAAGAAGAGCTCTCGGCAGTCTGGGCGGAGCAGGCCTCGCAGCTGCAAAACTTCGATGGCACGGGCCGCTTCGCGGACGGCCGTGAGGTTCCGCTGCTGGCCAATGTGGGTAATGCCGCCGAAGCGGTTGCCGCGGCTGAGGCAAGTGCTCAGGGAATCGGCCTGTTCCGCACCGAATTCCTTTTCCTGGACCGAGACAGCGAGCCCGGCGCAGCCGAGCAGATCGCGGCATATCGCAGCGTTTTCGAAGCCTTCCCGGGGAAGAAAGTCGTCGTGCGGACCCTGGACGCCGGGGCCGATAAGCCGCTGCCGTTCCTGAGTGACGCTGAAGAGCCCAACCCGGCGCTCGGAGTCCGCGGGTACCGCACCGAGCTGACTTCAACCGGCGTACTCCCCCGGCAGCTCGAGGCAATCGCTCAAGCCGCGGCAGGGAGCGATGCGGAGGTCTGGGTGATGGCCCCCATGATCTCCACCCCTGTTGAGGCAGCCGAGTTCTCGGAACTGTGCCGCCGTGCAGGCCTGGGCGATTCCGTCCTAGTAAACCAACAGAATGCTGTACCCAAGACGAGAGTCGGCGTGATGATCGAAGTCCCCGCAGCGGCTCTCAGAGCCGAGCAGGTTCTAGATCGGGTTGATTTCGCCAGCCTGGGCACTAATGACCTCACTCAGTACGCGCTCGCCGCAGACCGGCAGCTGGCACCCCTGGCCCATTTCAATGACTCCTGGCAGCCGGCTGTTCTGGCACTCGTCAAGATGACCGTCGCCGGAGCAAAAGCCGCCGCAGAAACCACGGGAGGCCAGGACGGCGCGAAGCCGGTAGGCGTCTGCGGAGAGGCCGCAGCGGATCCGGCCCTTGCCGTAGTGCTGGCCGGTCTTGGCGTCACGACCCTGTCGATGACCGCGCGGGCCATCCCAGCGGTCGCTGCCGTTCTGCGCAGCATAGATTCGCGGACGGCTCAGGAGCTCGCCGAGGCTGCTCTGGCCGCACCGTCGGCGGAGGCCGCAAGGGAGACCGTGCGGGCTGCACTGCCCGTGCTGGAAAGCCTCGGCCTGTAAAATTTAGTGCAGTAAATAAACACCCAGCTAAGGAGCATGATGGCCGAGCGCACCGCTACCATTGCCAGCACTGTCGGGCTGCACGCCCGCCCAGCAGCGATTTTCGCGGAGGCTGCCGCCGAGCAGCCGGTGGAAGTCACCATCGCGGCAGAAGGAACACCCGCGGAGGAGGCGATGGACGCTTCCTCCATCCTGTCGCTGATGGGCCTCGGTGCCGGTCACGGTGACCGTGTGGTCTTACGCGCCGAGGGAGCCGGTGCTGAAGAGGCCCTGGACGCCCTGGTGAAGATCCTGGAAACCAACCACGACGCATGATCGCACTGCGGTAACCGCCTTCCGGTGCTCTGATCGCATAACCTCGTACTATGCTTTCCCCGTTCACTTTCTTCCTCGTCTTCGCTCTGGTCATGTGGGCGGCGTTCTTCTGGGGCGTGTTCCGGGAGCGGCGTCAGCTGCGCAACGGGGTGTATCTCTCGCTGGCTCTGGCCAACAGCTACATGGCCTTATTGCTGTTGCCCGGATTGCCGACTCAGCTGGGACTCCTTCTGGCTTTCGGGGGCTTCGCGCTCGTCGTCCTGCTGATCGCCTTCACCTGCGTCTTCCTGATCATCAACGGAGTCGTGATGCTCAGGCGGGAAGGGCGCAGCCTGGGGAATATGCTCTCCCTCTTCGCGGGGCTCGGCATGCTCATCCTGGGTTTCGCGGGGATCTATGCCATGAGCAGCGGACTCGTAGTGCTGATCGTGAGCGCCTTGACGGCCCTGCTGCTCACCGGATACCTCGGCTATCTGCTGGTCACCTTCCTCTTATACGCTTTCGTCTACGGTCGGATGCAGCCTAGGGGCAACCCAGATCACGTCATCATTCTGGGCTCTGGGCTAATCGGCGGCCGGGTTCCGCCATTGCTCGCCAGCCGGTTGGACAAGGGGGCCTCGATCTACTGGGACGCCCGGGCCGCTAAAGTACCCGCCAAGATCGTCGTCTCCGGCGGGCAGGGCGCCGATGAAGATCGCAGCGAAGCCTCTGCGATGGCCGAATATCTAGCAGGAAAAGGCGTTCCCCGGGAGCACATCCTCATCGAGGATCAGGCCGCGACCACCGAGGAGAACCTTCGTTTCTCCCAGGAGCTGATCAATAACGATGGCGGGAGCTCCGAGGCCGTTATCGTGACGAATAATTTCCATGTTTTTCGTGCCGCATTGCTGGCGCGCCGGGCAGGCCTGCCGGCTCAGGCGGTCGGCTCCCCGACAGCAGGGTATTTCCTGCCCAGTGCGGCACTGCGCGAATTCATCGCCCTGCTCATGATGTACCGCTGGCTGCATCTGGCGGTCATCCTCTTCATCACGCTCAGCATAGGTGCGCTGCTGCTGATATCCATGATCAATTACCAGGCTGTGCTGATTGTTGAATAGACCACCGAGCACAGATGAACCTCTGAATTTTTATTCGATGGAAAGAATATAACAATAACATAACGTTCTCGATGCCGCTCGATCACTGGAATCCGCAACAAAAAAGCTTGCCTCAAGCAATAGAATGACCTTTATGATCAGCCAGCAAAACCGCAGGCTAAACTCCAAAACTCTGCCAGACACGCATAAGGCAGAGCGGGTCATCCGACCGCCGCAAGCGGTCTTGCCGCTGAACGCTACAGAAAAGGCCCCAGCGCTATGAACCAGAGCGCCGTCGACCAGGACCAGGCACTGAACGCCAGTCCGCGCAATAGACCCGCGGGAAGAAGCACCGCGAAGCCTGCCCGCTCGCCGAGACTGAAGAAACGGCGCCTGCAGGTCGACGACATCAATGTGGTGGATCAGCCGATGCTTAAACGTGCTCTCGGCGGAACCATCGTGGGCAACACCATGGAATGGTACGACGTCGGCGTCTTCGGCTATCTGATCACCACGATGGGCCCGGTATTCCTGCCGCAAGCGGATCCCACGACCCAAAACCTCTTCCTGCTCGGCACCTTCGCAGCGACATTCATCGCCCGGCCGCTGGGCGGCATCGTTTTCGGCTGGCTGGGCGATAAGGTCGGGCGGCAGCAAGTGCTGGCGGCGACCCTCATACTCATGGCGACGGCCACCTTCCTGGTCGGCGTGCTCCCCGGTTATGCGCAGATCGGCATCTGGGCAAGCGTGCTGCTGGTGGTGCTCAAGCTCATCCAAGGGTTCTCAACGGGCGGCGAATACGCCGGGGCGACGACCTTCGTGAGCGAGTACGCCTCGGATAAGAGGCGCGGATTCTTCGCTAGCTTCCTGGATATGGGTAGCTACCTAGGCTTCGCGATCGGGGCCATCCTGGTCTCCGTGCTGCAGCTCAGCCTGGGCCAGGCCGTGATGGAGGACTGGGGCTGGCGCATCCCCTTCCTCATCGCCGGGCCGTTGGGCGCAGTGGCGATCTACTTCCGGTTGCGAATCGAAGAATCCCCGCAGTTCCAGGCCACCCTGGACGCTCAGGAACAGCAGAGCAAATCGATTCAGCAGCAAGACGAGGTCGCAGCCAAAGGCCCGTTGGGGATCATTCGCGTGTACTGGCGGCAGGTGATCGTGGCGATCATCCTGGTCGCCGCCGCGAACACCGCCGGCTACGCCCTGACCTCGTATATGCCCACGTACCTAACGGATTCCAAGGGCTACGATCCGGTCCACGGCACCTTGCTGACCATACCTGTACTCGTCATCATGGCCCTGTGCATCCCGCTGACCGGCAGGCTCTCCGATCGCATCGGACGCCGGCCCGTGCTCTGGGTCGGCGCGCTCAGCACCATCGTGCTGGCGATTCCGGCTTTCGCCCTGATCGGCATCGGAGCCATCTGGTCCACGCTGCTCGGGCTCGCCCTGGTGGCCTTCCCGGTGACTTTCTACGTCGCTAATCTCGCCTCATCGCTGCCCGCTCTCTTCCCCACCCCGAGCCGCTACGGCGGCATGGGTATCGCCTACAACTTCGCGGTCGCGATCTTCGGCGGAACAACCCCGTTCATCGTTGAGAGCCTCATCACTATCACGGGAAACGACATGATGCCGGCCTACTACCTCATGTTCACCTCCACCCTGGGCGCCATCACCATCTACTTTCTTCGGGAATCCGCGCAACGCCCGCTGCCCGGGTCCATGCCGAGTGTGGACACCGAAGCCGAAGCACGGGAGCTGGTACGCAACCAGGAGGACAACCCTCACCTGGACGTGAACGAGATGCCCTTCGATGCCAGCTACGAACCAGCAGAAACCCCTGAAAGCACTACAGCCTCAACTGCTTGACACTGATAGCGCCCGAGCCAAGACAGCGCCGACGGCGGCCCACGCGCTAGGATCAGACTGTGCTGCCATCGACGACAGAACCCGGCCCACTGCTCAGCTATCAAGACGAGGTCTTATACCGGAACGGCTCTGAACATCGCATCCTGGGCGGAGCCATCCACTACTTCAGAGTCCATCCCGATCAGTGGGCAGACCGGATCGATCGGCTCGTAGCACTCGGTGCGAATACCCTGGATACCTATATCGCCTGGAACTTCCACCAGAAGCACAAGGCGATGGATCCTGACTTCTCCGACAGCCGGGATTTCGTGCGCTTTATAGAGCTCGCCGGGGAACGCGGCCTGGATGTGATCGTGCGACCGGGGCCATATCTGCGCGGAGTGGGATAACGGGGGGCTGCCCGCGTGGCTTACTTCGATCCCGGATATCCAGCTCCGCAGCATAGATCAGCGCTTCCAGGCCGCGGTGGAGCGCTGGTTCGATGTCCTGCTACCACGACTCACTCCCTTACAGGCAGCGCACGGCGGGCCAGTGGTGGCCTTCCAGGCCGAGAATGAGTACGGCAGTTACGGCGATGACCCGAACTACGTTGCCTGGACTCAGCGAATCCTGCAGGAGCGCGGAGTAACCGAGCTGATTTTCAGCGCCGATGGCGGCAGCGACTTCTTCCTCCACGGCGGCGCTATCGATGGCATGCTCGCTACAGGTACCCTGGGCAGCCGAGGCCCTGAAGCGATCAGCACCTGGCAGCGTAGGCGCCCCGGGGAGCCCTTCATAGCCGCCGAATTCTGGAACGGCTGGTTCGACCACTGGGGCGAGAGGCATCACCGCAGAGACCCGGAGGAAGCCGCCGGGGAAGTTCGCGAGATCTTGACGGGTGGAGGCTCCGTTTGCCTGTACATGGCACACGGCGGCACGAACTTCGGATTAAGCTCCGGAGCGAATCACGAAGGAGCTCTACAGCCGACGATCACCAGCTACGACTCCGACGCGCCCATTGCCGAAGATGGCACGCTCTCGGATAAATTCTGGCGGCTGCGCCAGGTCTTCAACGATATGCGGCAGCAGCTGGGGCACGCACCGGCTGAGGTTCCGGAGGAGCTGATGGTGCCGGCTCCCGTGATTCCCGCGCGGGCTTTAGCTCTCCGGCCGCGAATCGGGCTCCTGGCAGCGCTCCGACGCAGGCCCGTGATCGCGATCAGCCCGACACCACTCAGCTTTGACGAGCTCGACTGCCCCAACGGCTTGGTGCTCTATCGGGCGCAGCCCATCCTGCCAGCGGGACAGTTCAGCCTGCGCATCGCCGGGCTGCATGACAGGGCGCAGGTCTTCATCAACGGCGAAGCCGTGACGATCTTCGAAGCCGAAGCCCATGAGCCGTTCCTGCTCAAAGGAGACGGGCAACCGGCGACTTTGGAGATCCTGGTAGAGAATCAGGGCAGGATCAACTACGGCCATCTTCTAGGCCAGGGCAAGGGCATCCTGGGCGGAGTGCTGATCAATCAGAGGATGACGTACGGCTGGGAGCATATAGCGCTGCCTCTGGATGATTTCAACGCCTCAGACCTTGAGCACCTCAGCACCGGTGCGAGTGCTGCCAGTGGCGAACCAGGCTTCTTCGACATCGACTTCGAGCTCGTAGAGCCGGCGAACAGCTACCTTGCGCTTCCCAGGTTCCGTAAAGGCTTCCTCTGGGTCAACGAAACCCTGCTGGGCCGTTACTGGAGCCGCGGGCCGCAGAAAACTTTATATGCCCCTAAAGGAATGTTTATGCAAGGGGCTAACCGGGTCAGTATTCTCGAACTAGAGGAGTCCGGCGAAACCCTCGAGTTCAAGCCCTCAGCGGAACTGGGCTGAATCGAAAATTGAGCCGAACGGCTATTAGAATTCAACGCCCCCGCCGTCCGGCTAAGAAGCTCAACCGCTCCGGTAGAAGCCTGTTGAGCAGAAGGAAGATCCGGTAGCGCAGCGTCGGCACATGGACGGATCGACCAGCAGCTGAAGCCCGGAGTCCTGAGTGGACGACCGGCTCGGCGCTCAGCCACATCCAGCCCGGAATCCCCTTGATGGAGGCACTCATGCGCTCATGAAACTCAGTCCGCACAAACCCCGGTGAGTGTGACAGGTTTGTTTGGCCCCGGTAGGGCAACTTTATTTGGCTCCACCTTGTGACTCGCCGGGCATGGTGGTAATTATTTTTGGCCCCACCCTTCAGCGTTGGTCCTGTCAGATGTTTTCAGGTTCTTTCGTCAGGAAGGGGCGGCCTGGATGGGGTCGAGAATGGATTTGTTCGCTCAGATAAGGCGGGATGCCCGGGTTGAGGGTTTATCGATCCGTGCTCTGGCTGAGAAGTATCAGGTGCACCGGCGCACGGTCAGGCAGGCTTTGGAATCGCCAGTACCTCCGGAGCGGAAGCCTAAACAGGGTGTGGCGTGGCGGTTGGAGCCATTCAAGGCCTTCATCGATGCGATGCTGGTGGCGGATACGACGGCACCGCGGAAACAGAAACACACTGCTCGAAGGGGGGTCTGCCCCGGGTTTGGTTGACATCTGATCTGTGAGGATTCGTCCTCGCTGGAAGGATGTATCTCTTGCCCAAGCCCTATCCGAAAGAGTTCCGTGACGATGTCGTGGCTGTGGCCCGTAAAGCCCGGGCCCCGTTATCGCAGATTGCGAGAGACTTCGGGATTTCCGAAGCCTCGTTGTTCAACTGGCTGAA
>NZ_AQXM01000062.1 GCF_000376245.1 Acaricomes phytoseiuli DSM 14247
GCCGGCAACGCGGCCTCGGCAAACTCACTCCCGTAGAGTTTGAGACGATCTACACGGACGCGAAAGCGGCCTGATCACCCCAAACCCCAACTGTCAACCAAACCCGGGACAGACCCAAAACATAAGACCTCCCTCTAGAAAAGCGCTGGATGACTCTCGCCGTAAATCATTGAATATCGCGCGCGCGGCTTTCGGCATCAGCTCAGAGTAGGAAGTACCTGGATCAAGATTTACAGCCCTGGTAACTGCTCCGCAGCGCTCAGATGCTCCTCTACCCGCGCGACGCGACGCCGCACCGCGGGCATATCGGCCTCGCCGAAGCGGGCCATGGCCAGTGCCTCCGCGGCCGTGGCCAGCGCATTGGCCGCCTGGCTCAGCTCCCGGTGCAGCGCATTGAGATCGCCTTGGGGAAGTTCGAAATTCTCACTGGGAGCGATCTTCTGAGCGCGCCGGCACAAACGGTGCACTCTGGGCAGGCCTTCGGCCAGCTGATCCGCCAGGGGCACCGCCGCCTCGTGAAGTGCAGGGTCATCAATGCCCTCGAGGATCTGATGGAAACGATCCAGGCCGCGACGGAACCTGTCGTGCACGCGCCGCCACACGCCCTTGCCGAGCTCTTCTTCGAGACGCCGTTCAGCCCGGAACCTGGAGAATAATCGCATTCAACAGCCCTGACGTCAGCTGCCAGCGCGGCAGCGGCAGGCGGGCTCGGTGCGATTCACAAAGTCATAATCTCATGCAGCGCTCAGTCCGCGCACCGGGCCTGCGATACTTTCAGAATCTTCCCGGCTCACGGGCGCTCCGGCCCGGCAAGCCGTACGGACCCCGCCCGGGAATACGCGGTGGCCCCGAACCGGTCGAGCGCTGAACAGCAGCAAAAGGGTCGAACCCCTCCGGCAAGGGCGTGGAAAGACTGAACAGCGCGGTCACCGGCACGCCGAGGGCTCTGCTGATGCGCTGCGCCAGAGCCGGGGTGCAGGATGTCCGCCGGCCGGATAGCAGATGCGAGATGAAGCCCTTAGAACAACCCGCGCGAACAGCCAGCTGATTCAGCGATAACCCTTCCTGCTGCATCAAGGCGCGTAGCGTTACTGAACTCTTCAGGCGCATCGATCATCCCCTCCGACTCTCCCCTCCGGCCGGTATCAATCCGCCGCGATTCGCACCAGTGTCCCTTGGAAAATAAACAACTGTCAATTATTGAGGTACTTTTTATCTACAACTGGTAGACGGTATGTTTATACCGGCTAGCACTCACAATATGAACGGCAGGAAATGCACGCAGAGCAGGGCAGAAATCTGGTAGACGGTTAGATAAACTTCTGACATCTCGGGATCGAGGGAAGGCTAAGCAAGGTGGCACATCAGCGCAGCTCCGAAGCATCGGAAGACCGCAGCTCCATCGGCGAGCTCATTCTCGCCGAACGGCGCAGCAGCGGCGCTTCCTATCGTGAGCTTGCCGCCCGTGCTGAACAAGCCGGTTTCTCGATCAAATTCCAGTACCTCAACGAGCTGGCGAAGTCCGGCCCCAAAGGCTGGCCGAAGAATCCGGATACCTTCCGAGCTCTAGCACTGATCCTGAAACTGCCGGTGCGCACCATCGTGCTCGCTTATGCCGCCAGCCTCGGCCTGGATGTTGAGAATCCGGAATCGAAATTGGCTGAGCAGCTTCCGGTGAATACCCGTGATCTCTCCGATGACATGACGGATGCGCTACTGCACGTCATCCGCGCCGCGGGCCAGAAATTTCAGAAACCCTGAATCAGCAGCAGCGGCCCTGCGGGTTGACGTCTTGCCGGTCCGTTTTATCCCGCCAGAACTCAGCCGCGGTCATCGGCGCTGATTCCGGGTGCGTCGCTACGTGATGAGCGAGGTAGCGTTCATAGGCGTCCTCGCCCAGAACTCCCCGGATCAGCCAGCGCAGCGAGCGCCAAGCCCGACGCACAGCAGCGGCCGACTGACGGGTGACAGAGCCGCTCAATGCCCGCTCCTGACCATTCGGGCCCGCTCCGATGCCGGCAAGGACTCGAGGTAGCGCAGCCACTCCGCCTCCAGCTCTTTCTCTGCTGGCGTCGCCAGGAAACCCGCGGGTGCGTAGATCCTGGAGGGCACCGCCGGATCCTCGAAGCCCTCGACCACACCGGCATCTTCGACTTGGGCGTCATCGGCCTGAATATCTCCGCGGCTGCGCAGCCAGAGGCGCAACGTCACCCAACAGGCCACCGCGATGACGATCATCGCCAGCACCACGAAAGTCACCGACAGCACACCCTGGACCAGGGTGTTGCGCACCACTGCTTCCATCGCCGCGGTGCTGTTCGCGGTACCGAAAGATGTTCTGCCATCGGCCAGCGCCTGGCGGAAAGCCCCGTTCTGCGCGAAGTACCCCACCGCCGGCACCGGGGAGAAGATCTTCTGGAACGAGGCGGTGGTCGTCACCACCGCGGCGAAGGCCAGCGGAGCGCCGACGATCCAGAGCCGCTTCCACCTCCCGGAACGGGCGCAGATCACCAGACAGACCGCGAGCGCAATCGCCGCAAGCAGCTGATTGGCGATACCGAAGAGCGGGAAGAGCGTATTGATCCCGCCGAGCGGGTCGGTCACGCCCATGAGCAGCACAGCGCCCCAGGCGGCGACCATCACCGCGGTGGCACCCCACGCCCCCGGCCGCCAGGCGGTGTCCTTGAGTTTGGGGACGAAGTTCCCCAGCGCATCCTGGAGCATGAACCGGGAGACCCTGGTCCCGGCGTCCACTGCGGTCAGGATGAACAGGGCCTCGAACATGATCGCGAAGTGATACCAGAAGGACATGAAGGCCTGGCCGCCCACGAACTGATGCATGATCTGCGCCAGGCCCACAGCCAGGGTCGGCGCACCGCCGGTACGGGAGACCACGGACTGCTCCCCCACGTCCTGGGCGGTCTGCGTCAACATCTCCGGGGTCAGGTTCACCCCGGAGAGGCCCAGCGAGTTCACGAAGGCCACTGCGCCCTCGACGGTTCCACCGGTGGCCGCGGCCGAGGAGTTCATCGCGAAGTAGATGCCCCGGTCGATGGACAGCGCGGCGACAAGCGCCATGATGGCCACGAAAGATTCCATGAGCATCCCGCCGTACCCGATGAACCGGGTCTGGCGCTCTTTCTCGATGAGCTTGGGCGTGGTGCCGGAGGAGATCAGGGCGTGGAATCCGGAAAGCGCCCCGCAGGCGATGGTCACGAAGAGGAAGGGGAAGATGGAGCCGGTGAACACGGGCCCGTCATCGCGAGAAGCGAATTCGCTGAACGCCGGGACGCTGATCTCCGGCCGGACGATGATGATCGCCAGCGCCAGCATCACGATAACGCCGATCTTCATGAAGGTCGAGAGATAGTCACGGGGTGCCAGCAGCAACCAGACCGGTAGCACCGCGGCGATGAAGCCGTAGATGATGATGCCCCAGGCGATGGTGACCTTGTCGAGGTGGAAGAACGCTCCACCCCACTCGGTATTGGACACCCAGCCGCCGCCGATGATCGCGGCCATGAGCAGTACGAAGCCGATGACGGAGACCTCGGTGACCTTGCCCGGGCGCAGGAAGCGCAGATAGCAGCCCATGAACAGGGCGATCGGCACGGTCATCGACACCGAGAAGACACCCCAGGGGCTCTCCGCGAGCGCGTTGACCACCACGAGGGCCAGGATCGCCACGATGATCACCATGATCACGATGGTGGCGATGATCGCCGCGGTGCCGCCGATGACGCCCAGCTCATCCCGGGCCATCTGCCCCAGGGAGCGCCCGCCCCTGCGCATCGAGAAGAACATCACCAGGTAGTCCTGAACCGCTCCGGCCAGGATCACCCCGACGATGATCCAGATGGTTCCCGGCAGGAACCCCATCTGCGCTGCCAGCACCGGCCCTACCAGGGGCCCGGCGCCCGCGATAGCGGCGAAGTGGTGGCCGAAGAGGATCCGCCGGTCCGTCACCGCGTAATCCTTGCCATCGGCCTTGTACTCCGCGGGAGTGGCCCGGCGATCATCCGGGCGCAGCAGATGCTTCTCGATGTACTTGGAGTAGAAGCGGTAGCCGATCAGGTAGCTGCAGACCGCGGCGAAGACGAACCAGATGGCGTTGACCGTCTCCCCGCGGACCACGGCGAGCATCACCCAGGCCAGGCCGCCGAGCAGGCCTATGCCGACCCAGATCGCGATCTTCACCGGCGTCCAATGCTGGGTTTCGGCTTCGAGCTGCTCCGGATCTACTGCGGCCGGCGGCATCGTTTCAACAGTTCCAACGCCGGGAGTGGGAGCCGGATCGGGCTGAGCACTATGGCTCATGTTCTCCTCCTTGAGAAAGCTATGAACTCTGGAAGTAGGTTACTCCCTGTTGCGCGATGAAGTTCAGTGGTGCGCTGTGGCGGCTCAGAGCGATTCTGAGCCGCCA
Organism: Acaricomes phytoseiuli DSM 14247; assembly: GCF_000376245.1. Taxonomy (GTDB): domain Bacteria; phylum Actinomycetota; class Actinomycetes; order Actinomycetales; family Micrococcaceae; genus Renibacterium; species Renibacterium phytoseiuli. Next base: position 4,424 of record NZ_AQXM01000062.1, read on the forward strand.
CAGCGCACCACTGAAGGGTGGGAGGCGTCAGGCCGAGACGAAACCGGTGCTGAGAAAGCGCTAAGAAGACGTAATGTTTCTCGGTGAGACATGGGTCACGTATGGTATCAATCAACGGTCCGTGGGGGGCCGCTCGCGAATACCGCGAATTCATCGGGAGGAACCCATGATCCACGCGTCGATGATCGACAGCGCCCGCAGGAAAAAACGTCGAATCTCCCTGGCCTGGGCCATCGCCCTGACCCTTGCCGGAAGCGCCGTGATGCCGGCGTTCGCCGCCGATCGAGTCCCCAGTGGCGAGGCGGCCTCCACCATCCCGCCCGAGGTCAAGATCAGCCCGGAACTGGCTGCAGCTGACGGCCCGGTGGCCGTTTACGTCCAGTTCTCCGGCCAGGGCGCTTATGCGGCCACGCAGCCGGAGTCGGTCAAGGAGAACCGTGCGGCCCCGGTGGATGCCGCTCAGCGCGTGAGCCAGATCCGTGACGAGATCGAGCAGACCGCCCAGGATGTCAGCGCGGAAGCCTCTGCCACTGCGCTCTACACCACCACGAACACCTTGCCCGGGGTGGCGCTCAACGGCGATGCCGCCGAACTCCGGGAGCTCAGCAATCGTCCTGACGTCGTGAAAATCACCCCGATCGTCCCCAAGACCATCCCGGAGAACAAGAACACCGTCATCGATACCCGGGCCCTGAACACCTGGGTCAAAACCGGCCAGACCGGTCAGGGCGTCAAAGTGGCCGTGATCGATTCCGGTGTCGATTACACCCACACCGGCTTCGGTGGCCCTGGAACCCAGGAGGCCTTCAATCAGGCGGCGGCCTCACCCGAGCTGGTTCCCGGAACTTACGATCCGCAGAAGTTCATCGGCGGCTACGATCTCGCCGGGGATAGCTACAACGCCAGCACATCAAGCCCGGATTACCAGCCGGTCCCGAACCCGGATAACAACCCCTTGGACTGCCGGGCCGGCGGTCATGGCACTCATGTGGCCGGCACTGTCGCCGGGTACGGGGTGAACGAAGACGGCACGACCTTCCGGGCCGGGCAGAACGGCAACCCGCAGTACTCCGAACTCACCGCCGATCAGGTCGGCGGGATGCGGATCGGCCCGGGTTCGGCACCGGAGGCTCAGCTCATGGCGTTCCGGGTCTTCGGCTGCGCCGGCAGCACCAATCTGACCATCCAGGCTCTGGACCGCGCCCTGGACCCAAACCAGGACGGTAATTTCGATGACCGCGCGGACATCGTGAATCTTTCCCTGGGCTCCACCTACGCCCCGGCCGCGGATCCGGAGAACGACGTGATCGGTGCGCTGACCCGGAACGGCGTGCTCTCCGTGATCTCCTCGGGCAACTCCGGCGACTTCTATGACATCGGTGGAACCCCGGGGAACGCCAAGTTCGCACTCACCGTGGCCAATTCGGTGGGTTCCAGGATCGCGCTGGATCGCGTAGATGTGCTGGCACCGCAAAGAGGGCAGGCGGTGGGCCAGTACTCTGGCTTCGATCCGAGCAAATTCACCGCTGAACAGCTCACCGGGACGGTGGTCAACGGGCCGGCCGGGCAGAACGCCGATGGCTGCCAGCCGTTCTCGGCCGAGGACGCCGCCAGGGTGGACGGGCAGTGGGTCTGGCTGAGCTGGGATGAGAACAGCAGTACGCGCCGCTGCGGCTCGACGGCCCGGTTCGACAATGCTGAGAAGGCCGGGGCAAAAGGGGTGGTGCTCGATTCGAGCCTCGAGGTCTTCGGCAGCGGGATCGCCGGGAATCAGACGATCCCGGGCGTGCAGCTGACCAAGAGTTTCTCGGATCAGCTGCGCCCCGACGCCGAGGCCGGAACCCTGCGGATCCGGCTCAGCGCGGAGTACAAAGGCACCGGCAGCGGGCCGACCAACGCTCTGGATACACTGAACCCGAGTTCTTCTCGTGGTGTGCACGGCTCGAACGGCATCGTGAAACCCGATGTCGCGGCGCCCGGCACCTCCATCGGATCGGTTGCGGTGGGCTCCGGCAATGGGGCCTCCGTCAAAAGCGGTACCTCGATGTCCGCACCGCTGGTCTCCGGCATCGCCGCTCTCGTGATGGCCAAGACCAAGCTGCCGGCACTCGATGTGAAGTCGATTGTCATGAATACCGCCAATCAGGACGTCTACCGCGGTGAGAATGTCTATGGCCCCGGGCGGGTGGGCTCGGGCCGGGTGGACGCGCTCGATGCGGTCACTACGGAGGCTTACGCTTTCGCCACCGATGATCCGGAGCTGACCAGCGTGAACTTCGGGGTACTCGAAGTGACCGATCAGCCCGTTTCGATCACGCGTCAGGTCACGGTCAAGAACACCGGTAGCACTGCTCGTGACTACTCGGTGCAGTATCTCCCGGCCACCACGGTGCCCGGCGTGGAGTACCAGATCGGGTCCACCGTGAGCGTACCGGCACAGGGATCGAGCACCGTGGACATCACACTCACGATCACCGACCCCACCGCCTTGCGCAAGACCCTGGATCCCACCATGGACCGGGTGCAGGGCGATCGGAAGCTGCCGCGTCAATTCATCGCGGAAGCTTCCGGGCGTCTGGAGCTGAGCGCTCCGGAGACCCCGACGCTCCGGGTTCCCGTGTATACCGCGCCGAAGCCGGTCTCCGCGATGACCGCTGGAGAGTCCTTGGAGTTCTCCGATGCCGAGGCGCAGAGCACCGGCGTCGATCTCAACGGCAGGCCACTGGCTCAGGGGCCGATCGGCGGGGATGGTTACAACTCCCTGCTGGGCGCTTTCGAGCTGCAGAGCAGCAGCCCACGGCAGGATAAAGTCCTCGACGAGGGCAGCGGGCAGAACAGCGCAGTGCGGTCCATGGATCTGCAGTACGTAGGTGTTTCATCGAATGCGCTCGCGCTGAAGGCCGCCGGCTTGGATCCGAACGACGCTGATATCCAGTTCGGCATCAGCACCTGGGGAAACTGGGCGGCATTGAGCAACTTCTACCGGGTCTATGTGGATATTGATACCAATGCCGATGGGAAGGACGACTTCCAGCTGCGGCTCGGCAACGTGACCGGCGTGGATCTTCCGGTGGCTGCACTGTATCGCTACCAGGCCGATGGGCGGCTAGCGGCTAATCCCGATGCCATCCGCCCGCTCAACGACCTCGACGGCTCTGTGGACAGCAACACCATGGACACCAATGTCATGGTGCTGCCCGTCTACGCCAGGGATCTGGGTCTCGATCTGAACAACCCGGCACCGCTCAGCTACCAGGTCACCACCTATTCATCACTGAAGGTCAAAGACGGCCGGCTGGTACCCGTGGATCAGACCGAGCCGAAGACCTTCGACCCGGCTAACCCATCACTATGGTTCGATGACGGCACCGGCAGCGCGCTGTTCCTGGATAAGCCGGAGACCACGCTGACAGCCAATCGGAGCGCAGGGCTGACCGACGCCAAAGCCCTTTTCCTGCACCTGCAGAATGCGACCGGGAACTTGGGTGCGGACGGCGATGGCGGCCAGCGCGCCGAAGTACTGCCGATCGCGGTCATTGAGCCGGAACCGACCACCACCAGCACCCCAACTCCCACACCGACCGACACGACGGCCCCTCCGGGGAACACCGGAGAACCGACGACGGCAACGCCTTCCCCTGGAACGGATGGCGGCGGAAACGATGGCGGGGGCGGTGGCTCCGGGACGGTCACGACCGCGGGCGATACCCTGAGCGACACCGGGGTTCCCCAATGGCTACTGATGCTCGGCGCGGCAGCTGTGCTGATCACCCTTCTAGGCGGAGCGGCAATGCTCTCGGTGAGGCCGCGCAGGCACTGATCCCACGTCATCACTAGAGCAACGGCAGGCCGGGTGTCACACCCAGCCTACCGTTGCTCTGCCGGATGCTGCTCTGTCATCTGCTTGATTGTCTGCTGACGATGAGTTTGGCTTGACCTTCAAGAGCCTGTAGTTGCCCGGCATGTCCTCTTCAGCGTCGAAAGTTGACCCATGGTCCGCATTGCTGCCCGTATCCGGCGGCCGTTAGTCATCATCGGCATACTCATCACACTCGGCTCGATCATCTGGGCTTATGCCGGCCCTGCCGTTTTCGGCAGTGGGAAGACGGGCCCCTGGGCTAGCCTGGTAGCTGCTGCATGCATCATCCTGGGCGTTGTGCTCACCATTCTCAGCCCGATTCCGGATTAAGAACCCCTGCCCCTGGCTTCCCCGGTACGAGGAGATTGGACGGCGGTCAACTCACCGTCCTCGAAAGTTCCTAGCCACGGGACGCACGGCTACGGGCAGACTTTCGCAGTGGATCTGCTACTGGAATCAGACTCAGATGCGCTGAAGCCTGACGCCAAGAACACAGACGCCAAGAAGGCCGGCTCCGGCTTTCAGCCACCGTCAGACTTCCTCTCTTTCGGGCAACCACTGTATGCGCCGGCACCGGCAATCGTCGTCCGGGTCTACGACCGGGCCAGGGATCATCGCAGCCGGACCTCCACCTGGGCGCTCGCCTATTTCTACCTGGAATCAGTGGTCCGGGATTTTCTCGGTGCGAACCGGATAGTGGGTAATCACGTGGTGCTCCGCCTGGAAGACGGCACACATTTCGTCTTCGCGCACCTGCGCCGCGGGAGCGTCCGGGTCTCCCCGGGGCAAACGATTGCGCTGGGCGAGGTCATCGCCGAATGCGGGAACTCCGGGAATTCCACGCAACCCCATCTGCACTGCCAGCGGCAAGACATCGCCTCGATCTCACGCGCGGCAGGGCTGCCCTGGACGATTCACCCCGGCGGCATTCCGGAGAATCTAGAAAGCCTGTCTACGGCTGAGGAGCCGGGTCAAGCATCCTCCGGCGCATAACTCGACAGGAACCGGTAGACCTCGGTTTCGTCAACGCCCGGGAAGACCCCCGGGGGCATAGCCGCCAGCAGGTGCGAATGCGCCCGGGCGCTGGGCCAGGCGTTACCGGCCCACTGCGCGGAGAGTTCCCGGGGCGGGCGCTTGCAGCATGATTCGTCCGGGCAGCGGGAGACCGATCGCTCCGTGGTCTCCCGGCCCCGGAACCACTTCACATGGGCATAGGGAACCCCGATGCTCAGCGAGAACTGCCCTCCGCCGGAGCGCTCAGTCCGGGCAGTGCACCAGTACGTTCCCGCGGGGGTGTCAGTGTACTGGTTGTACGCACTGAACTTATCGCTGACACTGAAGACTTCCCGCGAGGTCCAGTACTTGCAGATCGGCTGCCCCTCGATGGCCCCGGTGTGATCCGTGGGGAAGGTGACTCCATCATTCTCATAAGCCTTGTAGGCGATGCCGGATTCGTGCACCTTCTGGAAGTGGGTCAGAATGCCCAAGTGCTCCGTTGCCAGGTTCGTGAAGCGGTGCGCTGCGGTCTCATAAGACACCGCGAAGGCATCCCGAAGATCCTCGACCGCGATGCTCTTATTCGCCTTCGCGCGCTGCAGGAAGTCGACGGTCTGCCGCTGCGGCAGCAGCAGGGCCGCGGCGAAGTAGTTCGTCGCCACTCGCTGCTCCAGGAATTCGCCGTAGCTCTTCGGGGTCTGATGGCCCAGCACGAAGTGCCCCAGAGCCTGCAGCAGCACCGAACGCGGGTCGTGCTCGCTGCGGTTGGACTGGGTGAGGTAAATGCGGTGGTTCTTCAGGTCCATCACGCTGCGGGTGGAATGCGGCAGATCGCTCACATGATGCAGGGTGAAGCCGAGATGCTGGGCGATATCGGCGATGACGTGCTGGGAAAGCGGGCCGCCGGAATAACCGACGGCGGCCAGCACCGCCTCGGCCTCTGCTTCGTACTCCCCGAAGTAGTTGTTCCGCTCGCGCATCTGATGCCGCAGTGCGGTGTTGGCGCGCCGGGCTTCTTCCGGAGTGGCGATCTGCTCTTCGAGCTTTCGCTCCAGCTCTTGCTGCAGCCCCACGAGAGCTTCCAGGGCATCGAGCGGAAGCCGGGATGAGATCCGGACCGTCGGCAGCCCCAGCGTCGCGTAGAGCGAGCTGCGCTGGGCCCGTTCAAGTTCGATCTCCAGCGCTGCCCGGCGGCTCGGCGGCTCCTGGCCCAGCAGTTCGTCGATGCCGACGCCCAGCTCCTGTGCTAGGGACTGGAGCATGCCGAGCTTGGGTTCCCGTTTGCCATTCTCGATCAGGCTGAGCTGACTCGGCGCCGCGCCCACCTTAGCCCCCAGATCATCGAGCGTGAGCTTCGCGGCTTTGCGCAGATGACGGATGCGGCGGTCGAGGCTGATGACGTCGAGTTCAGCGGGATTTTTGCGGTCCGCAGCAGGGGCTGGGCGCTGCCAGCTGCTCAGAGCGCTCTCATCAAGCGCCATTTCTTAAGAATATGAGAAGAAATGCAAATATTTCCAGAGTTTTCCTCTAGAAACCTCTCTGAAACCAGAGAAAAGTATGTTTTATCAAGAATTTCCGCCGAGGTTCTTCCCCGGCCCAGTGAAAGCAACACGCTGAAGGAGCAAGGACATGTCGGAGCACACCACCCCGGGTCACCACGAGGGCACTCAGCAGGAACAGGCCGTGCAGAACCTGGAACTGGACTGGGCTGCGAATCCGCGCTGGGAAGGAATCCAGCGCGACTATACCGCCGCTGATGTGGTCAAGCTCCGCGGCCGGGTTCAGGAAGAACACACCCTGGCCCGGCGGGGCGCAGAGAAGCTCTGGGATCAGATCCGCAATGCCGGAACCGGCAGCAACCCGGATTACACCAACGCCCTCGGAGCCCTGACCGGCAACCAGGCGGTGCAGCAGGTCAAGGCCGGGCTACGGGCGATCTACCTCTCTGGCTGGCAGGTCGCCGCGGATGCTAACCTCTCCGGGCAGACTTACCCGGATCAGTCGCTCTACCCGGCCAACTCGGTGCCCGCGGTGGTCCGCCGCATCAACAACGCGCTGCTGCGCGCCGATCAGAGCGAATTCTCCGAAGGCAAGCAATCCGTTGAGGACTGGCTGGTGCCAATCGTCGCCGATGCCGAGGCAGGCTTCGGCGGGCCGCTCAACGCTTACGAGCTGATGAAGTCCATGATCGCCGCCGGGGCCTCCGGTGTGCACTGGGAGGATCAGTTGGCCAGCGAGAAGAAGTGCGGCCACCTGGGCGGCAAGGTGCTCATCCCCAGCCAGCAGCATGTGCGCACGCTCAATGCGGCCCGGCTCGCAGCGGATGTCTCCGACACGCCGTCGGTGATCATCGCCCGTACCGACGCCGAGGCAGCGACCCTGCTGACCTCCGATGTCGACGAGCGGGATCAGCCCTTCCTCACCGGTGGCCGTACCGCCGAGGGCTTCTACGAAGTGCGCAACGGCCTGGAGCCCAGCATCGCCCGGGCCAAGGCCTATGCACCCTATGCGGATCTCATCTGGATGGAGACCGGCACCCCGGATCTCGAACTCGCCAAGAAATTCGCCGAAGCCGTCAAGGTCGAGTTCCCGGATCAGATGCTCGCGTACAACTGCTCACCTTCGTTCAACTGGAAGAAGCACCTGGACGATGGCACGATCGCCAAGTTCCAGCGGGAACTCGGTGCCATGGGCTACAAGTTCCAGTTCATCACCCTGGCCGGCTTCCACGCCCTGAACTACTCGATGTTCGACCTCGCCCACGGCTACGCCAGGGAGGGCATGAGCGCTTATGTCGAGCTGCAGGAGCGCGAATTCGGATCCGAAGAACGCGGCTACACCGCGACCAAACACCAGCGCGAAGTGGGCACCGGCTACTTCGACCTCGTCGCCACCGCGCTGAACCCGACGAGCGGCACCCTGGCTCTGGCGGGCTCCACCGAGGCTCAACAATTCCACTGAGTTCAACACTCTGAGCCCCACCCCACTGGGCCTTCACCCCGAACGCACGCATTCCTCCGAAGGAGAGAAGCACCATGAATTCCACGAACAGCCTGAACGGGATCACCGTCAACGGGATCACCCTGACTTCGCCGCCCATTCCTCGCCAGGATGAAATCCTCACCCCGGAGGCGCTCGACTTCATCGCGGCTCTGCACCGGGCCAGTTCCGGGCAGCGGCAAGAACTCCTGCAAGCCCGGCAACTGCGCCGCCAGCAGATCGGCAATGGCGTGGACCCCCGATTCCTCCGAGAGACTTCCGCCATCCGCGAGGATCCCACTGGCGAGTAGCGCCCCCGGCACCGGGCCTGCAGGACCGCCGCGTCGAGATCACCGGCCCGGTGGACCGGAAGATGACCATTAACGCACTCAACTCGGGGGCGAAAGTCTGGCTGGCTGATATGGAGGACTCCTCCACACCCAGCTGGCAGAACGTCATCAACGGCCAGCTCAACCTGATCGACGCCCTCGAGCGGAGGATCGACTTCACCTCCCCCGAGGGCAAAGAGTACAAGTTGGACGCAGAGAACCCGACCATCGTGGTCCGGCCGCGCGGCTGGCATCTGCCGGAGAAGCACCTGCTGATCGACGATAAGCCGGTGGCCGGCGGTCTAGTCGATTTCGGTCTCTACTTCTTCCACAACGCCCAGCGGCTGATCTCACAGAGCAAAGGCCCGTACTTCTACCTGCCGAAGATCGAGAATCATCTGGAAGCCCGGCTCTGGAACGATATCTTCGTACTCGCTCAAGACCTGCTGGGCATCCCACAGGGCACGATCCGGGCGACCGTACTGATCGAGACCATCACCGCGGCTTTCGAGATGGAGGAGATCCTGTACGAACTGCGGGATCACGCCTCCGGGCTGAACGCCGGGCGCTGGGACTACCTGTTCTCGGTGATCAAGAACTTCCGCACCCGGGGCCCGCGGTTCGTGCTGCCGGATCGCAATGAAATCACGATGACGGCACCGTTCATGCGGGCGTACACGGAGCAGCTGGTCCGCGCCTGCCACCGGCGCGGCGCTATGGCCATTGGGGGCATGGCGGCGTTTATCCCCAACCGGCGGGATCCGGAAGCCAACGAAACCGCCTTGCAGAAAGTCCGCGCGGATAAGACCCGGGAGGCCGACGACGGCTTCGACGGCTCCTGGGTAGCGCACCCGGATCTGGTTCCGGTGGCGATGGAAGTCTTCGATGCGGTACTGGGCGATCAGCCGAATCAGATCCACAAGCAGCGCGAGGACGTCACCCCGGACGACAAAGCCCTGCTGAGCATCGCGGAGACGGAAGGGGCGATCACCGAGACCGGCGTGCGGATGAATATCGAGGTGGGCATCCGCTATATCGAATCCTGGCTGCGCGGTAATGGTGCGGCTGCGATCCACAACCTCATGGAGGATGCCGCCACCGCGGAGATCTCGCGTTCGCAGATCTGGCAGTGGATCTACTCCGAGGCCATCACCGATGAGGGCGAAGTCATCACCGAAGACTGGGTCCGGGAGCTGACCGAAGAGGAGTTCGGCAAAATGGAGCGATTCGAGGGAGATCGCTTCGATGAAGCGCGGGAGATCTTCGAGGAAGTCTCCCTCGGCGAGACCTTCCCGACCTTCCTCACGGTACCCGCCTACGCCCGGTACCTGTGCGGTTCACCGGAACGGGAGCTCGCCGCCGCGGTGTGAGGCCGATACCGATAAGATTCCTCTGAAATCAAGGGGACAGACAGACGCAGGGTGCTGACAGGAACTCCCCGATCAGCACCCTGCGTCTTGTCTTGATGCTTCCGGTAGTTTGTCGAGAAAGACGCTGGCCATACCGTGATAGGAGCACTGGGAGCATCATTTCGATCAGGTCACTATCGAGGGCCCCGAGCAGGTGGTCACGGTGGCGGACGCCCCGCATCGGCTCGGCTACACCTGGCACACGATGACCGATGAGTTCCGCGGCATGCTGGGGCTCACGGAAGAAGAATTCGCCCCGCAAGTCGCAGAGCAGCGCTCCGCCGTAACCTTCGAACTGGAGCTCCCGGGTGATTGAGTGAAACTGACCGTCACCCATGACGGATTCGAGGTCGGTAGCGCGATCCGGGAAGGCGTCTGCGGCGGCTGGCCCTCGGTGATTTCGAGCCTCAAGAGTCTCTTGGAGACGGGCGCTGCCCTCCCGATGGGCTGAAGCTTCCACTGATTCGCTGAGCTGGGTCAGAAGCTACTCAGCCCATAAGAGCTTTTGCTGACGGAATCCGGTAAAATGTCCGCATGCCCCGGATCATCGCCTCAAGTAACGCCGAGCAGCGCGAACTCACTCAGCGCAAAGTGCTCGACGCCTTCGGGGAACTGCTCTTCAGCCACGGCCTACCCGGCCTGACCATGACCGATGTCGCACGCCGCGCCGGCGTGGGGCGCACTGCAGTCTACAACTACTTCGCAGACCTGGAACAGCTTCTGGTCGCTTACGCCCTCGATGAGACGGGACGCTTTCTGGAAGGCCTCAAAAAGGAACTCGGCCGGCTGAACAATCCCGTGGATCAGCTGACCTGCTACGTCCGGGCGCAGATCGAAGACCTCTCCAAGCGCCACGTGCCGCCGGGGCCGACCATACGGTCCGTACTCTCCGCTGAGTCCTTCGCGAAACTATCGGGCCACGTAGGCGAATTGAGCGCGCTACTCCAAGACATCCTGGAACGCGCGATGGCCGAAGGCTACTTGCCGCAGACGGATGTGAACCAGCTGGCGCAATTGATCCACGGCTCGCTCACCGCGAATATCTCCCGCAGCCCTCAGAGCGAGGCGGTCCCCGAACTATCCGCCGAACAGCAGGAGCAGATCGAGGCGACCGTCCGCTTCATTCAGGCTGGAGCGGGAGCGCGCTTCGATGAATCGGGTAGGCCATTGTTCGTGCATGCAGCGGATGAGTCCATCGACGGTGCGGCTTAATTTCCTGAACGCCTAAGTTGTAACGTTCCCGTTCCGGGGGTGGCGCTTCACACAACGAAGGCCACCCCCGGAACGAGCGCATAATCTTTGGTGGGAATATGCGTGAACGGCGAATGCCGGCCAGAAGCCCCCCTCAATATCTGCTACTGATCGACATTCAGGTGTATCCGTAAGAAGCAGATCATGACGCAGTTTTTCTAAAAATATCCAAAAGATTTTAGCGCTCGTCGAGATTGAGCACTCGTGCGTGCAGCAGGGCTCGCTGGTGCAGTGCAGTGCGCACCGCTCGGTGCAGGCCGTCCTCCAGATACAACGAGCCTCGCCACTGCACCACATGCGGGAAGAGATCACCGAAGAATGTGGAGTCCTCGGCGAGTAGCGCCGCAAGGTCGAGCGTACTCTTCGTGGTGATCAGCTCATCCAGCCGAACCTGGCGTGGGGGAACAGCAGCCCAGTCCTTGGGGCTGCGCAGACCGTGCTCGGGATACGGCCGCTGGTCTCCTACTGATTTGAAGATCACATCTACTAGCGTAGAGAACCTGGAGCTATAACGCAGATCGTGTCGTGCCGAAGCGGCATTTTGTGGCCGAATGGTTACTTAGCAGAAGCGAAGGAGAGCCCGATGCGAACGCTTGACCGGATCTTGGAAAAGGATCTTGCCGGAGCCTCAGCACGGGAAAGCGCTGAGCTGAGGCTGAGTCATCTGGGGCTCAGCAATTACACGGTGTCTGATGTTTTCGCAGCCGTTTCCACTGCTCCGAGCCGAGCGGTTCGCAGCGGTCATATCGGTAACTGGGAGACGATCTGGGCCGGCCAAGCCGGGCTACTCGATTACAACCGCTACATCTGCCGGGATCTTCGGCTCGGGACGCCGGTGGTTCACGCCCATACCTTCACGGAAACGCTCGCAATGGACGACGGTGACACCATCTATCTGCCAGCCGGCCAGGTGCATCAGAAGAGGTACCGCCGGTTGCCTGTTTTCATCAAACGCGGTCAGCGGTTCATCGAGACCAGCCCGGATGAAAGCATCTGCGCCGCATTCGCCTATGTGGAAACGGGAACCGGGATAGCCCCGCTCATTCAGTCCCGGGCCGAAGAGCTGGAAATGTTCGATGAAGCCACGACCATTCCCACGATCCTCTGCGACGACCCGGAGCTTCTGCACCGGGCGCTGACCGCTCTGGTCGATAAAGCGCTGAATTCCCCGGGCGAGCTCTCGTTGAAGCAAGTCTTCGGTTCGAGCGTGAGCTATCAGGGCAAACGCGGTGCCGCACCGGAGGTTATGGGCTCGGAGTTCATTGTCTCCGGCACCCGATACGGTTCAATCGGTGATCTGGTCGAGGCTACGATCTCCGGCTTGCGCTTCGGCGCGCTCGATCACCCAGAGACGCATTCCGTCCCGCACCCGGAAGATCACTATCTCCCTTTGCTCGGCGCTACCGCACTACTGTGCCTCTTCGCTTATATCGACTGCTTTCAGACGAAGAGCCCGATTCATACGCATTGGGGAGCGGTCAGCATGGCCGGGTGCCCGCCAATCTCCGGCGGGTACTTCAGCCGGCGGGCGAATCGCAGGACGCTGCGGCAGATCAGCAATGCGCTGGCAGGACTTGAAGAAATTTCCGCCTCTCCCCACTTCACTCTGCTGCCCGCGCCGATCTTATCTCTTCTGCCGCCGGCCGAGTTCGATGTCGATTGCGCCTTAGCGGACAGCTTGATGAATTCCGTCCGTGATAGCACAGGAGCCTCTGCACCTGACGCGCAGGTTGCAACAGAAGAGATCAGGAGCATCGTCCAGAAGTGGCTCAATGAACACAGCGGAGATCTGGATCCGTATTATGTAGACCGATTCCGGATGACTCGGAGCGTATTCAGCGGAGCCGCTGACGGCCCTGTGGATGGCACCCCGCATAGTCCCGCCGCACTAGGATCACTGACCATGCGTCAGGCCAGTCTCCTGCTAGGCGTGCTCATGGAAGAGTCGAAAGGTCTCAGTGAGAGCCGGCCCCCGCGTCAGCGGCACGGATCAGCTCAGCACAGCGCTCCCCGATCATCATCGTGGTGATATTGGGGTTCACCGTCGTCAGCTCGGGCATCACCGAAGCATCAGCCACCCGCAATCCCGCGACGCCCTTGACCCTCAGCTGGGGGTCAAGCGGGGCGTCCGGATCATCGGTGGCGCCCATCCGCACCGTCCCGGCGGGGTGGTACACCGTATTGTGGGTCCGGCGCAGATAGTCGGCGATCTCCTCATCGCTGCGCGCCTCCGGCCCCGGGTAGAGTTCCGCACCCGCCCAGTCCGCGAGCGCCGGCTGCGCAACGATCTTCCGGGCTTCCCGGATCCCGGCGATCATCACGCGCATATCGTGGCCCTCCGGGTCGGTGAAGTACCGGGGATCCACCATGGGCTTATCCCGGTAGTCGCGGCTGCGCAGCCGGACGGTACCCCGCGAGCGAGCGTGCGTGACATTCGGGGTGAGGCAGAAACCGTTCTCCGTGCTCGGGTAGCCCTGGCGCACCGTGTGCATATCAAAAGGCACCGAACCGTAATGGAACATGAGGTCCGGCCGCCCGGCATTGGGCTCCTCCCCGAAAGAAGCCTGCTCGGTCTGGGTGAAGATGCCGATCTCCCACCACTGCACCGACTCCTGGGGCATCGGCTGCTTCGCCTCCCACTGGATCACGCCTTCGGGGTGATCCTGCAGGTTCTCCCCGACTCCGGGGGCGTTCACGAGAACCTCGATGCCGTGCTCGCGCAGATGCTCCGCGGGCCCGATGCCGGAGAGCATGAGCAGCTTGGGCGAATCGATCGCCCCGGCGCTCAGCACCACTTCCCGGCGGGCGGTGAGCTGCTGCGCCTTGCCGAAGGCGTTGTCGACGACTTCAACACCGGTGCAGCGCTGCTGCCCCTCCGCATCCACGGCGAAGGTCAGCCGCTTGGCCCATTTACCGGTCAGCACGGTGAGGTTCGGCCGCGCCCCGGGTTCCATAAGCGGGTGCAGATAGGACACCGAGGAAGAGGCTCGCGTACCATCCGCCTGGCGGTTGACCTGGAAGAAGTTAGCGCCCTTGACCACTGTCTGCCCGGAATTGAACCGGGCACGGGGAATCCCTGCCTGCTCGCAGGCGTCCAGCAGCGCCACCCCGCAGGCATCGGCGGCCGGGATGGTCATCAGGTGCACCGGGCCCGTCTGGCCGTGCTGGCCGCCATCGGCCATCGGCTCTGCATCGTCATTGCTCTCCAGCCGGCGCAGCACCTCGAACATGGCCTGCGCGTCCCAGCCTTCGCAGCCGAACCGCTCCGCCCAGTCGTCGAGGTCCTCGCGCGGCGGCCAGAAGGCGATGCAGGAGTTGTGGCTGGAACAGCCGCCCAGCACTTTCGCCCGCGCGTGCCGCATGAAGGAGTTGCCGTGCGACTGCGGTTCAACCGGGTAATCCCAGTCGTAGCCGGATTCGAGCAGTTCCATCCAGCGGTCCAGGCGCAGCACTTCGTCCAGGCCGCGATCATCCGGGCCGGCTTCGATGAGCGCCACACTGCTCTGCGGATCCTCGCTGAGTCGCGCCGCGACCGCGGCACCTGCCGAGCCGCCGCCGATCACAAGGTAATCGAATTCTGTTCCCGTCACTGCCGCTCCCCTACTTCGCTGCCGCTTGTGCCGCTGCCCCGTGTTCGGGAAACCAGCCCGTCACCGCAGGGTCGATGTTGTGATAGATGTGCTTGGCCTCGCGGTATTCGTCGAGCCCCGTCGGCCCCAGCTCGCGGCCCACCCCGGACTGCTTGAACCCGCCCCATTCGGCCTGCGGCAGATAGGGGTGGAAATCGTTGATCCAGATCGTGCCATGCCGCAGCCGTGCCGCAGCCCGCTGGCCCTTCCCGGCATCCTGCGTCCAGACCGCACCGGCCAGGCCGTAATGCGTATCGTTGGCCAGTTCTACGGCTTCGTCTTCACCGTCGAAGACCTCGACCGTGACCACGGGGCCGAAGGCTTCGTCGACCAAGGCCGAATCCCCTCGGCTGACCTGATCGAGCACGGTGGGCAGGTAGTAGTAGCCATCGGCCAGCTCCGCTGTGTCCGGCGCTTTCCCGCCGCAGCGCAGCCGCGCCCCCTCAGCGAGCGCGGTCTGCACGTATCCGGCCACTTTCTCCCGGTGCGCTTCGGAGATCAGCGGCCCGGTTTCCGCGGCCTCGTCGAAGGGGCCGCCCAGACGGATCTGCTCGGCGCGTTTCACTAGTCGGTTCACGAAATCCTCGGCGACGGGGCGTTCCACGAGCAGTCGGGCGCCCGCGGAGCAGACCTGCCCGGAGTGGACGAAAGCAGCGTTGAGCGCGTTATCCAGAGCGGCATCGAGATCAGCATCGGCGAAGACGATATTGGGATTCTTGCCGCCCAGTTCCAAGGCGACCTTTTTCACGGTGTTCGCAGCCGCCGCGGCAATGATCCGGCCGGTGGCCAGGCCGCCGGTGAAGGACACCAAGTCCACGTCCGGGTGCTCCGCCAACGGCGCGCCCGCCTCCGGGCCGGCCCCGAGCACCAGATTGGCGACACCCGCAGGCAGGCCAAGGTCCTCGAAGAGGCGCATCATCAGGATCGCGGTGTGCGGGGTGAGCTCGCTCGGCTTGAGCACGAAGCTGCATCCGGCGGCGAGCGCCGGGGCCATCTTCCAGGCCGCCTGCAGCAGCGGATAGTTCCAGGGAGCAATGAGCCCGCAGACGCCCACAGGCTCGTAGGCGACCCGGCTCACTACGGTCGCGGAGCCGGCATCGACGATGCGGCCTGCATCCTGGTCTGCGATCTTGCCGAAGTACTCGAAGCAGGCGGCGATGTCATCCATATCGATCCGGCTTTCCACCAGGCGCTTGCCGGTGTCCAGACTCTCTGCCCGGGCGAAGTCCTCCCGCCGCTCGCGCAGACCTGCAGCGACCCGGAGCAGGAAGTTGCCGCGCTCCCCGGCCGGCACGGAGGACCAGACTCCGCTGTCGAAAGCCCGGCGAGCTGCCGCGATAGCGGCTTCCGCATCAGCACGCGTGGCTTCGGAGACCTCTGCGACCAGAGTGTTATCCGCTGGGCAGTGGATAACGCGGGTTCCGCCTTCAGCGGCGGACACCCACTGCCCGTCGATGAAAAGGGTTCTGATGCCGGTGGTGTTCATCCTCGCTCCTTGTAAAGATTTCCCGAATCAATACTGCCAGGCCTTGACGGGGCTTGGTGTGAGGCAACTCTGGGAAAGGCAGCGGAAAGACTAGCGAGGCGATTGAGCCGGAGCTAGCCTGCTCTTTGCAGCTGAGCGCTGTGTGACCGCGTAACAAAACACTAAGTCTTATTCTTAAAATCCACGATTGGATTACAATCAATTACACTTTTAAATGTATTTATCATGCCCAGGGGTCGCTTCCCAAGCTCCAGCTACCCCGCCTGGCCCGACAGCGAAAGATACCACCGTGCCCGAAGGAGTTATTCAAGCCTCCCTGATCCGCAGATCGGCGGCTTATATCCTCGACCTTCTGATCTTCGCGCTGCCCGTCGCCGTCAGTGCCGTACTGGTCTTCACCGAGGGGTTCAGCCCACTGGTGGGCCCGGGCATCGTGGGCTTGACGATCCTCGCCGCGACCGGAGTGTTCTACGCCCTGATCCTGGTGACCATGCTGACCCATAGCGGGCAGAGCCTCGGCAAGCGGATCACCGGGCTCCGCGTCGTCTCGGCAGAGACCGGCCACCCCGCTAAGTTCAGCGCCACACTACTTCGAGGGGCAGCGTTCTTCGGCGGCATACTCAGCCTGGCAGCCGGGCCGCTCCTGGCCTGGCAGCAGCTTCGCAAGAACCCATCGGACGAGACGAGCTGGCAGCACAAACTCGGCGGAAGCACCGTTCTGGATATTAGGCAGGGCGTGGACCCGCTCAATATTGAACCCGCCTACTATCCGATATATCCAGAAGAGTGGGTCAGCCCCGAGGCCCAGGCGAAGCTCAACACCTACCCGCCCGCACCCAAACCGTGGTCCGCCGCCTACCGCACCGGTGAAACAGCACCCGGCCCAAAGGCTGCGGACGCCCCGGGCGAAGATCCCCAGCGAAGTTCAACGCCCAAGGAACACCAGCCGGGCACAGCCAGGCCCGCATGGCTCATCCCCGGCCTGCAAGCCGTAGCGAGCTTCGTGATCATCGGAGCATTAGCCACCAGCGCCGCCTGGACCTCGAACGCCCTGCAGCCGAGCATCCACCTCGACAGTCCGACCGACTTCAGTGCCGTTGCCCTGGCGCAGCAGAAGGTGCCGCTGGCCGCCAGCGTCCCGAGCGGGTTCCCCGGCTTCGCTGATGGCCCCACCTGGCAAAGACAGCTCGGCGCAGCGGCCAGCGCCGTTTCCACCGAAGCCGGGACTTTCATCTTCGACAACCGGAAACTGACGATCCTGGATAACCGCACCGGCGAGACCATCAATGAACTGCCGCTCGACGGAGATGTCGCCTTCACCCAGGAAACCCGACTCGGTGAAGAAGCCGGGCTCATCTGGCGCAGCGGCAATCAGCTCTACGGCTGGGCCCCTTCCATGGGTGAGTCAGCTGCGGTTGCGATGGATATCGACACCGATGCCCAGGTCAGCGCTGCCGGGACGAACATCCTGGTGCAGAACGACGAGGGGAAGTTCTTCACTCCCGACACCACCGGGCTGGTTGAAATGACCCACCCCGAGGGGGCCTTCGCGCGAAGTGTCGATGACGGGAAACTGATCAGCACGAGATCCAGCGGCACGCTGACCATCAGCAGCCCGGACGGAAAGGACCGTCAGGACATTCCGCTGAATGCCCCCCAAGAGAATCTGCAGTTCGTCGACTGGGTGACTGCAGGCCACGGGCTCGCAGTAACACTGTGGTCCGCCTATCCGAACAGCAGCGATGCGAACAGCCCGATCACAATCTCGACCTACCGGCTGACCACCGGCGAGCTGCTCTCTAGCTTGGAGGTGACGAAGTCCAGGGTCGACGAAAACCCCTCGTGGAACCGTGGCAAAGGCTTTGTCTGGGCATCTTATGCTGGATATGCTTATAATCTATCCAATGGATTACCAATCCAGGACATCACTGCGCAGAACATCAAAGTTTCAGACATATTAGGCAACGGGATCATCGGCGAGCTTTCCGAAGGAACCGTCTTCCTACAAGAGGAGAAGGCAACACTGTTCTCCGGAATAGTGCCGTTGGCGATCGCCCAGGACGGCATCGTTCTCATCTCCACAGACAGAGAGCTGCAGAGGTTCACGCCTTGACCCGGTCGCCGACTAGCCCGCACGGAATCCAATGGAGGAAATCAGTCGTGAAACGAGAAACCAAGATCATCAGAGGGAGCTTAGCGGCGCTCGTCATCGGGGGCCTGGTTGCTCTGCCTGCCGTGACCGCGCAAGCAACCGAAGCTCCGGTGGACAAGGCCCCAGCCACCAGCCACCAGCCATCAGTCGGCACTGATCAACCAGCCCCGGGCCAGCCGGTCACTCCGGAAACCGCTACCCCGGCGGCTTCCCCTGAAACCGTGCACACTGCATCTCAGGAGAAAGTCCAGGCCGAGACTCCAGCAGAGCAGCAACCCAGCGCTCCGGCCACCCCCACGCCGGCATCAGATCCGCGCCCATCAGCAGCCCCGGAGTCTCCGATAGCAGAGGCGACCACCGTAAAAGTCAGCGCAGACAAAGCCGCTATCGCTGCCGGAAAGACCCTGACCGGTGCCATCGAGGGCCTGGGTGCAGATCAGCACGTCACCGCATCGCTGGTCTCCACAGATAACTCAGCCGATAAGCCCGATGACCTGCTGTGCACCGTCGCCCCTGGCGCCCTGCGACAGACCATCAGCTGCGACATCCCGCAGGATCAGGCCCCGGGAACCTACCGGCTCACAGCGACATACCAGGATGCGGATGAGCAGTCGGTGACAACGTCATCAGACGATATTCAGGTCTACCTCTACGACCCTCGGATCAGCGGCCCCAATCTGCCGGTTTCCCCTGGAACCAGCATCAGCATCAAGGGCAGCGGCTACCAACCCGGAAGCACGCTCCAGATCGCCACTACCTTTTACCTGACGGGCGGCCAAGCTGCGGTAGATCAGGACGGAAACTTCACTTTCGAACTGAAGGTGAGCCCTTTCGCACCGGAAGGCGAATATCCGGTGACGGTCACCGACCCGGCGACGGGAATTCAGCAGCAGCTGACTGTCTACGTGCGCAAGGGCAATGCCACCCTCCAGGTCGAACAGGACAGCGGCCAAGCCGGTTTCAGCACCACGGTGAGCGGGAGCGGCTTCTCCGACAACGACACCCCCTACCCGGTGGACCTGAAAATCTACGATGCGGACGGCACCTCGGTGCTAGCGGTACTGGCCAGCGGCGTAGAGATTTCGAACGGCGTACTACCCGGAACCCTTGTTCAGATCCCGGCTTCGGCTACTCCCGGCCTTTACCAGATCTCGGCCGTAGCCAATGCTGAAAGCAGCCAGACGAGCGACCTGCGGCTGGCCGCCACCTGGATCGCGGTCTTCCCGCCCAAGGAGACCATCGTGACGCCACCGGTTATTGTTACTCCGCCACCGGTGGTCATCATCACACCACCGGTGACTACACCAACGACAACGCAGCCGACGCAGATCCTGCCGCCGAGCCCCGCACCAGCACCGGCGCTACCGCCCCTGGCGCACCAGCTAGGTGCCATCGGCATCAGCAATCCCTTCAGTGCAGTGGCGGACCGGCTGAACCGGATTCCGGACTTGAACTCCTCGACCCCGTCGCCCAACCCCCAGAGCGGCGGCTCGATCAGTGCTGACCCGACGCCGGAAGGGAATTCTTCTGCGACACCCCAGGAGGAGACAGCCGCTATCAACCAGGCTCAGTCATCCCAGGAGATCTGGCCGATGGTTCTGGTGGGCCTCATAGCGATCGTTCTCGGGCTCGCCCTGGGCTATTTCCTCGCACTTGCAGGACGGCGGCGCAGCGCAACGTAAGCCGAGCCGGTTTCTCTCGAGCTAAGAGGGCGGGAGTGAATCACTCCCGCCCTCGCGTGAAGACTCAGCCGAAGGGTACTTGCACCAGATGGAGCTCCCCGTCGTCAAGGCGGACCAGAGCCCGCCCTGCGGTGGAGACCTGGGCGAGGGTGTTCTTCGTCAGCGAGGCACCGATCATCGCACCGTGCATCATCGATGAAGGCGCAAGAAGCGCCCCGTTCCGGTTGTTCTTGAGGTCGACTTCCCAGCCGCTGAAAATACTGCGACCGAAATCATCGATATTCGCCGCGGCTATCAGCCCGGACCCTGCATTGGAACAAGTACGCAGATACTCCTTGAACCAGCCCCGAACCCTGTCATCCTGGATCAATTCAGCATCGTCAATCACCAGGACCGTATTCCCGGTTCCCGCCGGGAGGTGCTGCTCAAGGCGCTCTGCTGATAGCTCAGCAGCATTGAGCACCGCCTTCACTCCGGCCCGGCCCGCCAGCCCGCTCACAGGAGATCTCCGTGGCGCCAGTATTACCAGCTCTACTGCCTGGCGCAGCAAAGACTCAGCCATCGCCCGCACCATAGTGCTCTTCCCGCTTCGCGGCGGCCCCGCGATCAAGAAGCTGGGCGTGCCATCGCCAAGACTCGCCCCCAGCGCGGTCAGCTCATCCCCGCCCACTCCGAGCAGCGCCCAGAGCCGGGAATCAGTGCTTTCCCGTTCAGACCAGGCCTCCTCGAAACTGAGGGAAGTGGGCAACGCCCCCAGCGTGAAGGGACGGTGCACCGCGGGGGTGACGGCCAGGGTCGCCCGGACGTCTTCGGCAATGGTCTTGAGCGCCTCCGCCTGAGCCTGGCCGCTGGGGTCCTGATCCAGCAGGGCGATCTGGGTCTCGATACCGCGATCAGCGGCGAAAGCCCGCCCGTCGGGGATGGCATCGGGCATTGATCGCGGCTGCAAACCGGCCATGCTGTAATCGTTCCGGTCGGAGAAGCGCAGAATGAGCTTGTCTTCGACGAGCGAGGACATGCGCGAATTCAGCAGCTGCTTATCCCCCGCGATGATGAAATGAATACCAGCGGGGGCGCCCTCGCGCAGCAGGTTCATGACCTTTTCGGCCAAGGGGCCGCTACCGGCTTCGCCTAGTGAGCTCAGAAACCCTTCCCACTGATCGAAGAGCACCACCAGGTGGGGAAGCCGGCTTGCTTCATCGGCGAACTGGCGCTGCTCAGTGATATTGGCGTAGCCGGAAACCGCCAGGATCTGCTGCCACCGGTGCAGCTCGGTGGTGATCCTGGTGAGCAGCCGGTCCACTCGATCAGCTTGCAGCCGGGTGACCACCGCACCGCAGTGCGGCAGTTTCTCGATCGGCAGCAGCGCCCCATTGCCGAAGTCCAAGCCGTAGATATGGACATCATTGACCGAGACGGAACGAGCGATGGACCCCGCGATGGTGCGCAACGTCTGAGATCTCCCGCTTCGCGCCGAGCCGCAGATGTAGAGGTGGCTGAAGGACTGCATATCAATTGATTTGGCGCGCTGCTCCTGGTTCTTGGGCAGATCTTCCAGACCGAAGGGAATCGGAGGGATGGCGCTGCTCGAGGCCCACTCCTGCGAACCGGTAGTTTCGCTGCTGGAACCCGGAAGGTCGTTCAGGGTCAGACTCAGTGGTAGCGCCGGCAACCACGGGCTGTGCTGCACAGGCAGATTCAGCTGCTCTGCGGCTTCCCGGATACTGCGGACCAGCACAACAAGATCGGTGACCTCCTCCTCTTGCCCCTGGCTCTGCTCCGATCCGACCTCGATGGGGGCGCCGAGCGCAGCCCAGGGAACCGGGATCACCTTGGGGTCGGGCAGTTCCGCTGACCGCGCACCCGGCCGGCGGCCGCCGACTCTGGCCGCTTGAAAGGGCATCAGCGCCGCCGTTCCGGAGCGCACATACCCCCGGCCGGGGTAATCCTGCGAGATCTTCGATGCGTCAGCAGCGGCCAAGATGTCCTGGCTATCCGCGGGGTCGTTGACGCGCAGCGCGATTCGCAGATTCGTGTTCGCCCGGATATCCGCTGAGATCACGCCGCTGGGCCGTTGGGTAGCCAGGACTAGGTGAATCCCCAGGGATCTTCCGCGCTGGGCGATATTGACGATTCCCGTCACGAAGTCCGGCAGCTCGGCCTTCATCGCTGCGAACTCATCGATGACGATCATCAGCCGGGGCATCGCCGGGATACTGCTGTCCCGATCGGCCAGGATGGTGTAATCCTCGATATCTTTGGCGCCAGCATCGGCCAGCAGATGCTCGCGGCGGCGGAGTTCCGCGGAGAGCGAGTCCATCGCTCGCTCCACCAGGTGCGTGTCCAGATCCGTGACCATGCCCACGGTATGCGGCAGATCTACGCAGTCTTTGAACGCCGCCGCTCCCTTGTAGTCGACCAGAACGAAAGTCAGGGCATCCGGCCGATTCACCCGTGCCAGTGATGCCACCAAAGTCTGCAGCAATTCGGACTTACCGGAACCGGTAGTGCCGCCGACCAGAGCGTGCGGACCGTCTCGACAGATATCGATAGCGAAGGGGCCATCGAGATTGACCCCGATGATCGCCTCGGTGCTGCGCCCGGATCGCGCCCAACCCAATTTGACGGCCTCTGCGCTGGGCGGTTCCATCTCTGTCACCTCAAGAAGGCGAGCCGAGGCGGGCAGGACCGCATCCGCATCGTCCCCGGCATCCCGGATAGGAGCGAGCGCCCTGGCCACCCACTCGAACCAGGATGCGGGCACCTGATCGGGCAGAACTTCGTCGATATCGTGCTCACGCTGTTGCCGGAGCGCCCAGAGCCCAGCACTGCCCGGGGCGAAGACCGCATTGTACTCTTCCGGAAGCAGCCGCTCCTCCGCGTCGAGGCAGACAGCGTAGACCCCTACCGCAGGCCCGTCGATCAGCAGCTGGGCAATACCGGGCCACGCCCTGAGCTTCCGGGCGCCATCGAGCACCACCACGATATCCGGCTCCGCGAACTCCGCAGTGCTACTGCTATTGCCCCGCAATCGCATTCGCTCCGCAATGATCTGGGAGAGCTCGCTGACCCGCTGACCGACGCTGGTGGAATCCGTACCGACGAGGCTTATTGCTTTTCGAGCGGAATCCGGCCGGGTGTGCGGCAACCAGCGCACCCATTCCCATTCCGCCCGGGCGTCGGCACTTGTGAAGAGATAAATCTGGATGTCCCGCGGGCTCTGCCTGACACCGAGCTGCGCCACGATCCATCCCGCCAGGTTGCGGACCTGGCCATCCGGGCCGCAGAGTCCGATCACTCCGCGCTGCGCCAGCGGGACGACGACCGGGATATCGTGCGCATCCCAGGTCACCTGGCGCTTATGCTCGAGCTGCTCGGGATCCTCCAGTACGACATCGGACGGAGCCGAGCTCACGCCGAGACGAATAGCCAGATGATCCGGATCCGTCCTGCGTCGTTCCCAGAGCCGGGGCGAAGGCGTCGTGGCGATCATCGCCACGGTGGCGGGATCCGGACTGAGTAAACGCTGCTCCTGTTCGAAGGCGGTCAGTACGTCTTTGGCATCGCCTTCGATACCTTTTTTATCGGTGCGGTAGATCCGCATCCGCTCCCGGAAGCCCAACTTTCCCGACTTCTTCGAAGAATAGTAATTCGCGAGCAGCATGACCGGTGACAACAACCCGAAAAGCAAGAATGCGGGGCGCTGCATGAGGATCGCGATGCCGCCGGAAAGCACCAGGGGAGCCAGCATCATCGCGATCGGCAGTGAGCGCTGCTGTTCCTCCGTAGGGATCGAGGGCAGCTTGAATTTAGTCTGCCGCGGCGGGGGGAAAAACCGGGGCGGTCGGTTGAAATCGAGCTTCCCGGATTCATCCGAATCCTTGAGTGCGGCTTTCGGCATGGGTCCGGTAGTCAGCTCGTACAAGGTGTTACCGACTCGGAGCACTCCGCCCGGCTTCCACGTGATCCTGCCCTTGACCGGTTCCCCGTCCAAGGTGAGCAGCACTCCTTCATGAGCCCTTTCCACCTGGACTGTTTTGTCTTTGTCGCTCTGCCCAGTGACCTTGGCGTCCTGGGCCTCAGCCGTGATGTCGATGACGGCAGCGACCAAGGGTATTCCGTCATCGTTCACCTGGATAATGCATTGCGCGTCGGAGCCGATGGAGGCTTTGCCCTGGGACACCACAAAGATCTTTCCCGTGCCGAACCCTCCGACGACCCGGATCTGAACCTGATCCGGATCGGGTTCCGAAGGTGCCGACGAATCGGGGGGACTGTTTTCCGCCAGAGCATCCAGCCGCAGCACGCTGCCATCTCGGATACCGGATTCGCTCCAGGTTCCATGGCCCTCGGAGCCGTTCCCAGGCGGCGAAGCCTCTGGCATCGGGATCCCGGTTCCGGCGGAAATAGAAGCCAGCACCGAAGGCATCGGCGTTTCGGGAGGAGCCTCGACAACCACATCGCACGCCGTCTGCTCAGCGGAGTCCGTCACCGTGATCTGAGTTCGCATTTCGTCCCCGTCTCTATCGGATAGCACCCCTATTCTAACAATTCATTGGATGAATTGAGTCGGGGAAACAAAAAATTTGAGGACTTTATTACTTGAACACTCTAGTGACCGCCATGAACGCCGTAAAACCAGTGAGCCCGGCCCGGATTTTCATCCGGACCGGGCTCAGTGCACATATCTCTGGCGGAGGATGGGGGATTTGAACCCCCGAGGGCGTTAACCCAACACGCGTTCCAGGCGTGCGCCATAGGCCGCTAGGCGAATCCTCCTAGCTTTCGGCCCCGCTGAACGGAACCAAAGCAGACTTCAGGATACCTGAGGCTCCCGAGGGACCGAAATCCTCGTGGAATCCACTGAAGAGGGCTGGTGAAGCAGGCCCGGTGACGCAGGGTTTATTCACTCTTCCGCGCCACCGGGTGTTTGTTCGATCTCCCGGCTGCGCGGGAGCTCCTGTAGACAGGTGCCCAGAACAGTTCATCCATGACGGAGACTCCCGGGCCCGGTATGCGTCTCAGGAGTCTCTGAGCTAAAATAAAACTCAGCCCCTCGTGTGGCGTTATCCTGTTGAACTCCCCCAGGACCGGAAGGTAGCAAGGGTAAGCGGGCTCTGACGGGTGCACGAGGGGTCCTTTAGTTGCCGACGTAGTTCCTGACACTTCCTTTTCTGTTCTTTTCTGTTCTTGGAGAGCATCCACATGGCCGGACGGTTCGCCCCTTCGCCCAGCGGTGATCTGCACCTGGGGAATCTGCGCACCGCGATTCTCGCCTGGCTCTTCGCCCGCTCCACAGGCCGGAATTTCCTGCTGCGGATCGAGGACCTTGACCGGGTTCGCTCCGGCTCCGAGGCCAGCCAGCTCCGGGACCTCGAAGCCATCGGCCTTGACTGGGACGGCCCGGTAACGCGTCAGTCAGAGCGCATGCACTATTACGAGCAAGCCCTGCAGCAGCTGATCGAGGCCGGGCTGAGTTACGAATGCTTCTGCACCAGGCGCGATATCGCCGAAGCCGCGGCAGCACCGCACGGACTCCCCGGGCAGTACCCCGGAACCTGCCGCGACTTGAGCGAGGCGCAACGGGCACGACTTCGGCAGGAGCGGCCCGCAGCCCTGCGGTTACGGGCCAGCACGGCGCATCATGCGGTGTTCGATGAGCTGCAGGGTGAGTACCGGGGAACCGTCGATGATTTCGTGATCCGACGCAATGACGGAGCGGCGGCCTATAACCTCGCGGTTGTGGTCGATGACCATCTCCAGGGAATCGACCAGGTGGTGCGCGGCGATGACCTGCTCTCCTCCGCACCGCGCCAGGCTTACCTCGGCTCCTTGCTCGGCTATCCCGCGCCCCGGTACGCCCATGTGCCCTTGGCGCTCAATCAGAACCGGCAGCGCCTGGCCAAAAGAGACGGCGCGGTCACCCTGGCTGATTCAGCCGCGGCCGGGTTCTCACCAGAGCAGGTGCGCGCCGTGCTCCTGGCCTCTCTGGGCCTGCCGGAGGGGTCTCTCGCGCAGGCTCTCACCAAGTTCGAACCAACCCAATTGCTGCGGGAAGCCTGGATCGTCCCGGCCCAGCCGATGGCTCAGGCTGAGCTCTGAGATGATTCTGTCCCTGGCACCCACTAGAATTTCGCATGTGACTACAGCCCTTTATCGCCGCTACCGCCCCGACAGTTTCGCGGACGTGATCGGGCAGGAACACGTCACCGAGCCGCTTATGACGGCGCTACAGAAGAACCGGGTCAATCACGCCTATCTTTTCTCCGGCCCGCGCGGCTGCGGTAAGACCACTTCCGCACGGATCCTGGCCCGCTGCCTCAACTGCGCGCAGGGGCCCACGAGCACGCCCTGCGGGCAATGCGAAAGCTGTGTGGAGCTGGCCACCGGAGGGCCGGGCAGCCTGGATGTGATCGAAATCGACGCGGCCAGTCATGGTGGCGTCGATGATGCGAGGGATCTTCGGGAACGTGCGAGCTTCGCCCCCGTCCGGGACCGCTACAAGATCTTCATCATCGATGAGGCCCATATGGTAACCAGCGCGGGCTTCAACGCCCTGCTGAAGATCGTCGAAGAGCCGCCGGAGCACATCAAGTTCATCTTCGCGACCACCGAGCCGGACAAAGTCATCGGCACGATCCGCTCGCGCACACACCACTACCCTTTCCGGCTGGTGCCCCCTGAGCCGCTCATGGCCTACCTGAACATCTTGTGCGAACGCGAGGGCGTAGCAGTGGCACCGGGTGTGCTCTCCCTGGTGCTCCGCGCCGGCGGAGGTTCCGTCCGGGACACGCTCTCCGTGCTAGATCAGCTCATCGCCGGGGCCGGTCAGAACGGCTTGGATTACGAGCTGGCGGTGTCTCTGCTGGGTTACACCCACGCTTCCCTGCTCGATGATGTCGTCGATGCACTGGCCGCGACCGATGCCAAAACCGTCTTCCGCACGATCGACCGGGTGATCCAGACGGGGCTCGACCCGCGGCGCTTCGTCGAGGATCTGCTTGAGCGGTTCCGCGATTTGATCATCGTCCAGGCCTTGCCGGGCAATGCGCAGTCGGTGCTGCGCGGAATGCCAGAGGATCAGATCGCCCGGATGGAGACCCAGGCGACCCAGCTGGGCCGGGCCGAGCTTTCGCGAGCTGCGGATATCAGCAATGAAGCACTCAATGAGATGACCGGGGCGACCTCCCCCCGGCTGCACCTCGAACTGCTCTGCGCCCGACTGCTTCTTCCCGGGGCGGAACAGGGCGAACGCGGTATGGCCAGCCGTCTCGACCGGATCGAACGGCGTTTGAGCTACGCGGCGGAAAGCTCCTCCCCGGCACAGAGTTCGCAGCCAGCCCCGAGCGTACCGGCGACACAAACTGCAACTGCCGCACCCGCACCCGCTGCTCCGCAAGCACCTGCGACAACGCCTGAACCAGTACCGGAGCAAGATCCCCGGATGACTCAGCCCCGTGCGGATGCGGAACCAGCCCCGACTGCTGCCCCGCCGCGAGCACCGGAACCGGAAGATTTCCACGATGACCCCTGGGCCACGGCGGCACCACAGTCCACGAATCCTTCCACTCCAGAAGCTCCTACGGCGCGCACCGAAGTCCAGTCGGCTGAACCGGCCTCATCCGGGGCGGCGGCCCCTGCCGGTGAGGGCATCGATATGCTGCGCCGGGCCTGGCCCGATATCCTCGATGCGCTCAGCAAGGTCAAGCGTTCCAGCTGGGCGCTGGTCTCCCAGGATGCGACCCCGCTCAGTTATGACGACCAGACGCTGCGCATCGGCTTCTCCACTGAGGGACTCGCGGGGCGTTTCAACTCGGGAGAGCACGCGGAGAATCTGCGCCAAGCGATTTCCTCCACCCTGGGCCTGGACTGCCGAATCTCCGCCGGAGTAGGCACCGCGGGAGGCGACTCCCCGGACCCAAAAGCCCCCGCTGAACCGATCAGGGAACCTGCTCAGACGCAGCAGGAACCTGCAGAACCGGAATATCAAGAGTATCCGGAATACCCGGAGAGCATCGTCGAATCAACTGGTGCCGGCTCAGTCGTCATCGAATCAGAGAGCTCAGCAGCGTCGGATAGCAGTACTGACTGGCCCGAGATCGTGCAGATTCCCGGACGACAGAGTCCTGTCGAGACAACCGGCCAAGCCCCTGCTCCCAGTACCGCCCAGGCATCAGATAAGCCCGCGTCTGCGCCCGAGCGGACTCCTGCCCCCGAATCTACTGCCACTCCAGAAGCACCAAACAGTGACACACCGGATGACACTCGGGGTGAAAACAACATGAGTCCCGGGAGCGCAGCAGAAGACGATCTTCCCTTATCGCCCGGTGAGCGCATCTGGAGCTCACCGGCACCAGCAGAAGCAGCTCCGGCGGCGGAACCTGCACCTGCAACAGAACCGGCAAAACGGCCCACACCTGCCTCTGCTCCTGACTCGGAAAGCGACGCCGAGCTCTCCCCGCAGCAAGCCACGCGCCGTTATGATCAGCTCCGGCACGAAGCCGATCTCGCCTTCCAGCAGAAGCAGGAAACTGAAGACTCCCGGAGTGCCGGCGAAGCCGAGACGATCATCGAAGATATTCCCAGCGCTGATGATGAGACGATTGAGGAATCCCGGCTGATGGGCCGGGCAGCGGTGGAACGCATTCTCGGCGGCAAGCTGCTCGAAGAGCGGCCCGTAGCGCGAGAACTCTGACACCGATTCGCGGGCGAGGAAGAAGAACAACGTGTACGAAGGTGCAGTCCAGGAACTGATCGACGAGCTGGGCCGACTCCCCGGCATCGGGCCCAAATCGGCGCAGCGACTGGCATTCCACATCCTGGATTCAGACCCTGGCGATATGAAACGCCTCATCAGCGCGATCACCACGGTCAAGGAACGAGTGAAATTCTGCACGATCTGCGGAAATGTCGCCGAAGAAGAGACCTGCAGTATCTGCCGGGATCCGCGCCGGGATCAGAGCCTCATCTGCGTCGTCGAAGAATCAAAAGACGTTCTCGCAGTGGAACGCACGCGCAGCTTCCGGGGCCGCTATCACGTGCTCGGCGGCTCCATTAACCCGATCGCGGGAGTCGGACCGGAGCAGTTGCGAATCCGAGAACTTCTCAACCGCCTCAGCGATAGCCAGATCGAGGAAATCATCATCGCCACGGACCCGAACCTGGAAGGCGAGGCCACTGCCACCTACCTGGCCCGGATCCTGCAGTCCATCGGTGTGGCCGTGACCCGCCTGGCTTCCGGCCTGCCCGTGGGCGGGGATCTGGAGTACGCCGACGAGATCACCCTCGGCCGTGCCTTTGAAGGCCGGCGTAATGCGCTCAGCTCCGATAAATGATCAGCCGACCGGAGCCTGACAGTTCACACTAGATATTACTGCTCTTCATCAGCGAAGGCCGCCTCAATAATCGCCAGATCGATCTTGCGCATTGTCATCATAGCCGCCATCGCGCGCCCGGCAGCGGCCCGATCTTCAGAGCTGAAGAATTCGGCCATCCGCGCCGGCGCAACCTGCCACCAGACTCCGAATCGATCCTTGATCCACCCGCACTGGCCTTCTTCGCCACCGTCGAGAAAAGCCTCCCAGTAGTGGTCCACTTCAGCTTGGTCCTGGCAGGTGATGTAGAAGGTCAGCCCCATGCTGAACCCAGCGTCCATGCCGTTAAGCGCGGTGAACGGCTTACCGGAGAGCTGGAATTCGACGGTCAGCACCTGACCCGCCTGGTCACTGCCCTCCGGGTGGCGACTGATGCGCGAGATACCAGAATTCGGAAACACAGAGCAGGAATACTCCGCTAGCTCCTCGGCTTGAGTCGCCACCATGAAACAAGGGATCAATGCTGCCATTGCGAACTCCTTCGCTCGATCTGCGGTGACTGCTTCTTTAGCTTTCAGTCTGCTACGAGTTCGGCTTTGAAACCAGCACTGTTCTCCAGCCAGCCGGCGTAGTGCCCGGGACCACCGGCGAAGGGGTAGCGCTCGTGATATAGCGGATGCCAGCCGTGCCCGGGGGCTTCAGCCATGATCGTGTCCAGAGCAGCTGGCGGCCCTGCCCGGAAAGCCAGATGATTGACCCCGGGAAGGCGCCGGTCATGGCCGGTGATAGTCACCCGAGGTGGTGTGGTCAGCGTGATATAGACACCATCGGCGCTCCAGCTCTGACCTTCGGGCCATTCCTGAGTCAGAACGAAACCTGTTTGTCCCAGTAACCAGCCCCATTCCGAGCACGCCTGATCCAGATCAGCCACCCAGATCTCAAGGTGATGCAGCCCCGCCATCACAAACCCCGAACTCAGGCGCCAGCGATATTGACCATCCAGCTCACACCGAATCTGTCTCGGCACATGCCGAAGCTGTCACCCCAAGGCGCCTGGCTCAAGGGAACGAAAGGGATCCCACCTTCGCTGAGCTTCTCCCAGTAGCCGCGGAGCCTTTCTTCATCGGCAGCGACACCGCTGAGGGTGATCGAGCCGTTAGGGGATACCTCCACGCTGCTGGGCACATCGCCGCCCATCAGGGTCATACCGTTCTCAGTTTCCAACAGACTGTGCATGACCTTATCCGCGTCTTCCTGAGTTTCATTCAACTCCAGATCAGCGAAAACCCTGATCTCCAAGGAGCCGCCGAAGATCGACTGGTAGAAAGTCATCGCGTCGCGGGCGGTGCCGTCGAAGTGCAGATACGGGTTGAGCCTGATCGTCATGATGCCTCCTTGCACCCAGAGACGAAGCCCCGGGATCGTGGTCAGGGGATCCACCTGAATCCCCCGACATCATCTTAGGCAGCTGCTCTGAAAATCGACTTCATGCGCATCCGCAGGCTGCCCGTTACCGCTTCGCGACGCTCTATGACGGCGGCGGATTCATGATCAGCAGGGCCCGTCGATAGACTGATCCGCATGCCTTTCAGTTTCCCGGAGCCTCTGCTATGGCGCTGATCGTCCAAAAATACGGCGGTTCCTCGGTAGCCGACGCGGCTGGCATCAAGCGGGTCGCAGAGCGAGTGGTCGCCACCCGCAAGGCGGGGAACGACGTGGTCGTCGTAGTCTCCGCCATGGGGGATACCACCGATGAGCTGCTGGATCTCGCCGCCGCGGTGACGGAACAGCCCCCGGCACGCGAGCTCGATATGCTGATGACCGCCGGGGAGCGCATCTCCATGGCGCTGCTGGCCATGGCTATCAACGCCACCGGAGTCGTCGCCCAATCTTTCACCGGTAGCCAGGCCGGGATGATCACCGACGGCATCCACGGCAGAGCCCGGATCATTGATGTCGACCCGCACCGGGTCCGCACCTCCCTGGATAAAGGGCATGTCGCCATCGTCGCCGGATTCCAAGGCATGAGCCGCAATGATCAGGAGATCACGACGATGGGCCGCGGCGGCTCGGATACCACCGCGGTAGCTCTCGCCGCCGCGCTGGACGCCGATGTCTGCGAGATCTACACGGATGTCGACGGAGTTTACACCGCTGACCCCAGGGTGGTGCCGAGCGCCAAGAAGATCTCCAGCATCTCGAGCGAGGAAATGCTGGAACTCGCCGCCTCGGGAGCGAAGATCCTGCACCTGCGCAGCGTGGAATACGCCCGCCGCTTCGGGCTGCCGCTCCACGTACGCTCTTCTTTCAGCGACCACGAAGGAACCTGGGTGATCCCGCAGCCCGGCGATAAAACCACCCTCAGCGAAGGAGCCGCTTTGGAACAGCCCATCATCTCCGGCGTAGCCCACGACCGTTCCGAAGGCAAAGTTACCGTGATTGGAGTACCCGATATCCCGGGCAAAGCAGCGGAGATCTTCGGAATCATCGCCGCCGCCCACTCGAATATCGACATGATCGTGCAGAACATCTCCACCCAGGGCACCGGGAAAACCGATATCTCCTTCACCCTGCCTGTGGTCGAAGGTGCCGACGCCCGCCAGGCGCTCAAGAACGCACAGCAGCAAGTAGGCTTCGAGGACATCCTCTACGACGAGAACATCGGCAAGCTCTCCTTGATCGGTGCCGGAATGCGTTCGCACCCGGGGGTCTCCTACATCTTCTTCAAAGCGCTTTCCGAAGCCGGGGTGAATATCGACCTGATCTCCACTTCGGAGATCCGCATCTCCGTGGTGACCCGCGCCGACCTCCTGGATACCGCCGTCCGTGCGGTGCACCGGGCCTTCGATCTGGACGGCACCGAGGAGGCGACGGTTTACGGCGGTACCGGCCGCTGAAACCGACGGCCTTCAGAATCCCGCATCTGTCACTGATTCTCCTGCCACCCCTTCAGGTGACAGCAGCTGGAACGGTACGTGGTCCTGCCAGTGCCCGGAGATCTCAAGGTACTTCTGCGCTACCCCGATACGCTTGAAACCGTTACGGATCACTACCGCTTGGGAGGCCGCATTGTGCACCAGTGTTGCGGCTTGCAGGCGGTGCAAACCCAAGCCTCCGGAGGCTGGATCGCCGAAGGTCACTTTGCTCGCGGCACTCACCGCGGCACTGGTCAATCCACGGCCTTGATATTCCTGGTCGACCCAGTAGCTCAAATTCGCACTACGGAAAGCACCCCGGACAATATCGCTGATAATCAATAAGCCGACGACCCGCCTTCCCTGCGCGAAAACAAAAGACGCCGACCTCCCGGCAGCGTAATTCTGGAGGAATCCGGAAATTCTTTTCGACTGACTCTCAACCGTGTAGAAGCCTTCAGGGCGGACCGGGTACCACGGCCTGAGGTGCTCCCGGTTACGTATATAAGCATCCGTTACGTACTGTGCGTCGGCTTCAGCGATGAGCCGCAGCACCACTCCATCAGAAATGGAAAGAGTCATTGGATTGATCACCGGCTCAGCCTACTCAATGCTGATCTGTGAATTATGTGACGCCCTGATTTACCAGCTGTGACCGGCTCTTGCGTCGATCTGGACAGAAAGTCGATTGCACTAAGCTGATTTCACAACTGCCCTCGGATAGAAAGCATGCCGATGAACCTCGAGGAACTGCTCATCATCCTCGTCGCCGCCGTTGCGGTGACGACTTTCGCGCGTAAGGTCGGTTGGCCCGCCCCGCTACTGGTGACCGCCGTGGCCATGGCGGCCTCGTTCTTATTCGTCGATAACGTCGAGATCGACTCAGGGCTCATCTTGACCATCGTACTGCCGCCGCTGCTCTATTCGGCGGCGCTCGATATTTCCTTCCAGGACTTCCGGACCTCGCTCCGGCAAATCCGCCGGCTCGGCATCGGCTTGGTGGTCATCACCGCCCTGATTGTCGGCGGCGTCGCGAATCTGCTGGTCGGGGATATCACCCTTGCCGCCGCGCTGCTGCTCGGCGCGATCGTCGCTCCCCCGGATGCTGTCTCAGCAGCCGCGATCGGCAAGAATCTTGGCTTGCCGCGCCGGGTGATGACGGTGCTCTCTGGCGAGAGCCTCATCAACGATGCAGCGGCGCTGACCCTGTTCGCCCTCTTTCTGGGGGCCGCTACCGCCCACACCGCGATCAGTTTCGGTGAGGGCGCCGGCTTGCTGCTGCTGAATATCGTCGTGGGCGTGGGTGTGGGTCTGCTGATCGCCGTGATCGTGCAGTTGGTCCGGATGCGGATCAAAGATCCGCTCATCGAGACCGTTATCGGGCTGCTGGTGCCTTTCGGCGCGTATCTGCTCGCGGAGCAGCTGCAGGGCTCCGGGGTGCTCGCGGTGGTCGCCGCCGGGCTCTACCTGGGCTATAACGCGCCCCGGAGCAGTTACGCGATGCGGCTGCAGGAGCAGCCGATCTGGGCTTCTCTGGACGTGCTCCTGGAAGCTTTCGTCTTCGCACTCATCGGGCTGCAGTTCAAGCAGGTGCTCTTCGATACCATCGATAGCCCGCGGGGCCTCGGCACGAGCCTGGGCATCGCCGGGATCCTGCTCGCGGTCACCATCCTGATCCGCCCCGCCTATGTCTTCTTCACCTATTACCTGCAGCAGCTCCCCTGGTTGAAGCAGCTCCGGCAGCGCCGCGGCCGCCCTGAGCCGGAGATGAGCTGGCGCGATTTGACCATCATCTCCTGGACCGGGATGCGCGGAGTGGTAACGCTCGCCGCCGCCGCATCGGTGGTGGCCAACTCTCAGCTAGAAGGCAAGGATCTGATCTTCCTGACCGCCTTCGTGGTCACCATCGGCACGCTTCTGCTGCAGAGCCTCACCCTGCCCTGGCTCATCCGGAAGCTCGAAGTCACTGACCCCGATCAGGAAGAACGGGACCAGCAGGCCGAGCAGGCGCTCATCTCCCGTACGTTCACGGTGGCGATGGAGCAGATGCAGCCAGCTTGGCAGCAGCTCAGCGAGAAGCTCGGCCCGGAGAAGGCCGCGAGGATGATGGAGCGGGTCAAAGGCACGGCAGCGGCCAGGATGGCCGTGATCCGGGACGATGATGAGGCCGCGGCCGGAGACCGCGAAGCACCCCGCGGCCCGGGTAAACATGGCGGCGGGCCGGGCCTGCCATCTGCGGAGATGAGTAGGCACATGCTGGATATCCGGCGCAGGATGAACGAGATCCGGCGCCAGGTTCTCATCGAAGAGCGGGACAAGGGCAATCTGGATGACGAAGTGATGCGGGCCGTGCTCCTGGAACTGGACACCGAGGAGTTCGCGCTGGATAAGAGCTGGCATTCCCGCAGGAGCTCCTGAACCGGGGCCGCTGTGAACCAGGGCGCTCTGTTGACAAGAGATCTCTGCTGACAAGGGATTTCTGCGAAAATAAGAGGATGCGCACCGCCCTCGCCCCGCTGCAGGCCGCCGAATGGCTGCCATTGGCGCACGCGCATGAAACCCGTGTGGACCGTTACGCGAAACCGTATCTGGAGCGTCGCTCCCGCGGTGAGAAGCACCCTGTGGAGGATTTCCTCTTCACCTACTACACGCTCAAGCCGGCGCAGCTGCGGCGCTGGCACCCAGGCAGCGGCGTAGTACTGCTCGGGGAAGCGGCCCGGGAACGGCAACAATGGCGGTTCTACCGGGGCCTCACAGACGCCGAGCGGGCGGTACTCCAGCTGGATGCAATGACACCGGCCGTCACCGTGGACACCGAGGACTTCCTGGCCGCCCGGCAGAGCGCGGTGGACTTCGCCACGATCATCCTGGCCGGTACCGCATCCCGCCCGGCCCAGTTCGGCTGCTTCGGCCTGCACGAATGGGCTATGGCCTACCGCAGCGAAGACAACGGCATCCGGCACGAGTACTTGCCCTTGCGGCTCGGCGCCGCCGGCACCGATGAGGTCGTGGAATCCCACCGGATCCGCTGCACGCATTTCGACGCTTTCCGGTTCTACACCCCGCAGGCCGCACCGCTCAATGAACTGACCCCGAGCCGGGAGAATCAGCGGATTCTGGAACAGCCCGGCTGCCTGCACGCCAATATGGATCTGTACAAATGGGCCTATAAGCTGCTGCCGCTGCTGCCCAGCGAATTGCTCATGGATGCCTTCGAGCTCTCCTGGCGGATCCGCACCATGGATATGCAGGCCGCCCCTTACGATCTCGCCGACTGGGGCTATGCGCCCATCCGGATCGAGACCGCGGAAGGCAAAGCAGAATACGTCACCCGGCAACGCGATTTCGCCCAGGAAGCCGCTGCACTGCGGTCACGTTTGCTGAACGATCTGGAACCACGGGTTCACCCGGCGAACAGAAAACCCTAATCTGGGGTGATGATGCGCCCCGGCTTGATGCGTTCCCTGATTCTCACGGCTTTCGTGCTGCTAGGGCTCGGTCTGAGCTCGTGCTCGAGCAGCGGCCCCGGGGAGGTGTCCGCTCCCCCATCCAGTCTGCCAGGATCCTCTACGGATACCTCGATAACCCTCACGGTGCGCAGTGAACCCGGGGCCGAACCGATTGAAGCAGCACTCAGCTGCGCCGGTGAGCAGCCCACGGCGGGCCGGAGACCGCGCAGCTGACCGGTACCGTGGCCGGTGTTCCGGTGCAGAAAGATTTCCGGCGGGATAACGGCTGCAGCATCGCGGATTGGGAGCGTCTGAGCCCCCTCCTGACCCCCCCTGATCTCCGGTAAATAAGCTCCGCTGCGGCCGCGGGAGCTCCGCGAAAAACAGCCGGAAAACCGGTTAGACTAAAAGCGCAAGCACGCGGAGCGCTGGGGCCACCAGCGTGAGACGGCATTCCTGGAAGCTCCGCGTCCTTATTCCCTGCACATCTCTGGAATCAGGAGCTACCGGATGCCCCGGATCGTCATCGACGTGATGCCCAAACCTGAAATCCTCGATCCGCAAGGCAAGGCCATTGCCGGCGCGCTGCCGCGGCTGGGCTTCACCGGCTTCAGCGGAGTACGTCAGGGCAAGCGCTTCGAGCTGACCATCGATTCCGAGGTGACCGAGGAGATCCTCGAACAGGCCAAGCAAGCCGCGCAGACGCTCCTGTCCAATCCGGTGATCGAGGACGTGGTCAATGTCGAGGTCATCGATGACTGAGCCGGTTGCGGCACGGGTGGGCGTGATCACCTTCCCCGGAACGCTCGATGACCGCGACGCCGCCCGAGCGGTGCGGCTCGCCGGCGCCGAGCCGGTGCGGCTCTGGCACGCCGACGATGATCTGCAGGACGTGGACGCCGTGGTGATCCCCGGCGGCTTCTCCTACGGCGATTATCTGCGCGCGGGCGCGATCTCCCGTTTCGCTCCGCTCATGAGCAAAGTCATCGACGCCGCGAATTCGGAGGCCAGGCTCCCGGTGCTCGGCATCTGCAACGGCTTCCAGATCCTCACCGAATCCCATCTGCTGCCCGGCTCCATGATCAAGAACGATCACCTGAAGTTCCTCTGCCGAGATCAGCTGCTGCGCGTGGAGAACACGCAGACCGCCTGGACCCGGGACTTCCAGCCCGGCCAGGAGATCATCATCCCGCTCAAGAACCAGGACGGCCAGTACATCGCGGATCCGAAGACCTTCGACGCGCTCGAGGCCGAGGGCCGCGTAGTGTTCCGTTACCTGGGCGGCAACCCCAACGGCTCCCGCCGGGATATCGCCGGGATCAGCAACGCCGCGGGGAACGTCGTGGGGCTCATGCCGCATCCGGAGCACGCGGTGGAGGCCGGCTTCGGCCCGGATCACACCGGCACCGACGGCCTCGGCTTCTTCAGCTCGGTCTTGACCACGATCCTCAGGGGAGCAGCAGCGTGACCGCTTTCAATATCGACACGGTGACTCAGGCCGAGCAGACTCCGGGAACCGAACTGCCCTGGGCGGAGCTGGGGCTCAAGGCCGATGAGTTCGATCGGATCGTCGAGATCCTGGGCCGCCGCCCTACTGCCGCCGAGCTGGCGATGTATTCGGTCATGTGGTCCGAGCACTGTTCGTATAAGTCCTCCAAGGTGCACCTGCGGCAGTTCGGCGAGAAAGTCACCGAGCAGATGAAGGAGCACCTTCTGGTCGGCATCGGCGAGAACGCCGGGGTCGTGGATATCGGCGAGGGCTGGGCGGTGACGTTCAAAGTCGAATCGCATAACCACCCCTCCTTCGTCGAGCCCTACCAGGGTGCGGCGACCGGCATCGGCGGCATCGTCCGGGACATCATCTCGATGGGTGCCCGGCCGGTCGCGGTCATGGATCCACTGCGCTTCGGCGCCATCGACCATCCGGATACCGCCCGGCTGGTGCACGGCATAGTCTCCGGCATCGGCGGCTACGGCAACTCCCTGGGCTTGCCGAATATCGGGGGGGAAACCGTCTTCGATGCGGTGTACCAGGGCAATCCGCTCGTGAACGCGCTGGCCGTGGGCGTGCTGCGGCATGAGGACATCCGGCTGGCGAATGCCTCCGGCGTGGGCAATAAAGTGGTGCTCTTCGGCGCGCGGACCGGCGGCGACGGCATCGGCGGCGCCTCGGTGCTGGCCTCCGAGTCCTTCGATGACAGCAAGCCCGCGAAGCGCCCCGCCGTGCAGGTGGGCGACTCCTTCGCGGAGAAGGTGCTCATCGAATGCTGCCTGGAGCTCTTCGCCTCCGGGCTCGTCGAGGGCATCCAGGATCTCGGTGCGGCCGGGATCTCCTGCGCGACCTCCGAGCTCGCCTCGAACGGCGAGGGCGGGATGCACGTGGAGCTGACCAAAGTGCTGCTGCGCGACCCGACGCTGACTCCCGGCGAGATCCTGATGAGCGAATCCCAGGAACGCATGATGGCCGTGGTCACCCCGGAGAACGTTGCCGCCTTCGAAGCCGTGATGGACGCCTGGGATGTCGAGTACTCCTGGCTGGGTGAAGTCACCGGCAGCGGGCGGCTCATCATCGACTGGGATGGCGAGACCATCGTCGATGTCGATCCGCGCACCGTGGCGCACGACGGCCCGGTGTACGAGCGCCCGTATCACCGGCCGGGATGGCTGGATGCAACCCAGGCCGATCATTTCGCGGATTCGGCGCATGGCGCTGCGCCGGCGGATCTGAAGGCCGCGATGCTGGAGCTCATGGCTTCGCCGAACCTGGCCTCGACCGCCTGGATCACCGATCAGTACGACCGCTACGTGCAGGGCAATACCGCCCAGGCCATGCCCGATGACGCCGGCGTGATCCGGGTCAACGAGGAGACCGGGCTGGGCGTCGCCCTCGCGACCGATGCCAATGGCAGGTACTGCTATCTGGACCCGTATCAGGGTGCTCAGCTGGCTCTCGCCGAGGCCTACCGGAACGTGGCTACCGCCGGGGCGAAGCCGCTCGCGGTGACCGACTGCCTGAACTTCGGTTCCCCGGAGGATCCGGAGGTGATGTGGCAGTTCGCCGAGTCCGTGCGCGGCCTGGCCGATGCCTGCCAGCAGCTGGGTGTGCCGGTGACCGGCGGCAACGTCTCGCTGTACAACCAGACCGGCGGGGTGGCGATTCATCCGACCCCGGTGGTCGGTGTGCTGGGCGTCTTCGACGATGTGGCCCGGCGGACGCCTTCCGGCTGGCGTGAGGACGGCCAGGCGATCTACCTGCTGGGGACCACCCGTGCTGAGCTGGACGGCTCCGAATGGGCGAAGCTGCAAGGACATCTGGGCGGCAAGCCGCCCGTGGTGGACCTGGACCGGGAGCGGCAGCTGGCCGAGATCCTGGTGAACTGCTCGCGGGATGGCATGGTCGATGCCGCGCATGATCTTTCCGAGGGCGGCCTCGCGGCGGCGCTGGCTGAATCCTGCTTGCGCTTCGGCGTGGGTGCCCGGGTGGGTCTCGCCGAACTCTGCGACCGTGACGGGGTGACCGTGTTCGAGGCGCTGTTCTCCGAGTCCCCGGGCCGGGCACTCGTCGCCGTGCCGCGCTCCGAGGAAGTGCGGTTCAACGATATGTGCGAGGCACGCGGCTTCGAGCGGCTGCGGCTCGGCGTGGTCGATGCCGAATCCGATGCGCTGGAGATTCAGGGTGAGTTCACCTTGCCCCTGGCCGAGCTGCGCGAAACGCATGAGGGGACCTTGCCGAAGTACTTCGGGTGAAGTGCTACGGGTGCCGGACTTGGGATAGCACCCCCATGCTCACCCGCGCAGCTTGCGCCCCGCCCGCAGATAGCCTTCGGTGGCAATCCGCTGCATGAGCCGACTAGCGGGCGGGAAGGCCCGCAGGATCCCGAACGCCGGGGTACTGAAAGCCAAGATCCGCAAAGTGACCCGGTCTTCATCGTCGATCTCCACGACGAAGGCTTCTTCGCCGTGCACCGGATGGCCCGGTAGTGTGCCGTAGCCGAAGCCGATGAGCTTTTCACTGCGCTCCGCCCAGACCACCTGGCACGGGATATCGAGCCCCAGCAGCCCCGGGCCCAGGCCGACCCTGCCCCGGACGATGCGCCCGCGCTCCGCGGGGCCGTCCGCGTCAACGCGCATCCCGGAGCCGGACTGCAGCCGCCAGTTCATCACGCCTTCGCCCGCGCGCTCGAAGAGACCACGGCCCACCCCCAGGAACACCTCCCGGTCGGCAAGCCGGTAGCCATCCGGCACGCTCCCCCGCTGCGCCAGGATTTCTCTGCTCAGGAGTTCTCTGCTGAGCCCGGGCGAAGAGTACCTCAGCCGTGATGCGTGAGATTCACTACTCATGCCGCCAATATACCGCAGGAACACAGCACCCTCTCAGCGGCGGAGATGACACTCCCCACGCCAACATGCAACGGTAGGGATATGAGTGAAGCCCCCTGGGATATCGTCTGGCCTCTAGCCGTGCTCCTGGGCACAGCCCTGGGTGCCATCCTGCTGGTCTGGCTGCTACAAGGAATCCTGAGCCGGATCTTCCGCAAAGTCCCCCGGTTCCGCGAGCGGACGGCAGCCCTGAAGATCCCCTTCACCATCATCCTCGCGAGCGTCGCCACGCAAATAACCCTGAACGTGCTGCTCCCCGATTCGCCGTGGATCAGCGCGATGAACTTCCTGATGCCCGTGATCCTGGTGGCCGCGATCACCTGGATGGCCATCGTGGTCCTGAGCATCA
This sequence comes from Acaricomes phytoseiuli DSM 14247, assembly GCF_000376245.1. Taxonomy (GTDB): domain Bacteria; phylum Actinomycetota; class Actinomycetes; order Actinomycetales; family Micrococcaceae; genus Renibacterium; species Renibacterium phytoseiuli. Next base: position 44,603 of record NZ_AQXM01000062.1, read on the forward strand.
TCGAAGCGGGCGTGCTCTACCGCTACCGGGGCAAGATCCACGACGCCCGGCGGCTCGCCCGGCTGCGCACCCAGGTCACGCTGCTGCGCCGGGTGGTCACCGCGCTCATCATCACGCTGGCGGTCGCCGCGATCCTGCTGACGATTCCGCAAGTCCGGGCGCTGGGCGCGGGCGTGCTCGCCTCCGCCGGCCTGATCTCGATCGTCGCCGGCCTGGCCGTGCAGTCCTCGCTGAGCAATGTCTTCGCGGGACTGCAACTGGCCTTTACCGATGCAGTAAGGGTTGACGATGTCGTCGTCGTCAACGGCGAGTGGGGCGCGGTGGAAGAGATCACGCTGACCTATGTGGTCGTGACGCTCTACGATGACCGCCGGCTCATCCTGCCCTCCACGTTCTTCACGAGCCAGCCTTTCGAGAACTGGTCCCGCCAGGGCGCCCAGCTGCTGGGCGCGGTGTACCTAGATGTGGACTGGAATGTTCCGATCGAGCCGGTCCGTGAGCACTTGCAGCAGGTGTTGAAAGGCACAGACCTCTGGGATGGCCGCACCGGAAGCCTCGTGGTGACTGACGCGGTCAGCGGTATGGTGCAGTTGCGTGCCCTGGTGAGCGCCCGTGACTCCGGCGAGCTGTGGGATCTGCGCTGCCTGGTCCGGGAGCAGCTGATCGACTTCATCCAGAAGCAGCACCCCGCGGCGATGCCCCGGCAGCGCTGGGAGCCGGTCAGCTGACCGTACCGCGCTGCACCACGGCCTGCCAGCCGAGCGCTTCCCGCTGCGCCCTGGGCAGCGTCGCGACCACTAGATCGTAAGAGTCCTCGACGAGGTCCTTGATGATCTCCTCGGGCAGCTGCCCCACGCAGTCCACGGTATTCCAGTGGTTCTTGTTCATGTGATACCCCGGCGTGATCTCCGGGTGTATCGCCCGGAGCTGCTCGGCGAGCGCGGGCTCGCATTTGAGGTTGACCGTCACGCCCTCGCGGTTCTCCCACAGCAGCGCGAACATCTTGGCGGGCGCGCTGCTCCTGGCCACCGGTGACTGGATCTTGAAAACCGTCGTCTCCGGCCCGAAGGGGTGGTCCGCGAAAGCACCGGGAAGCTCCAGGCACACGGCGCGCAGCTGCTCGAGCTCCATGCAGAACGTTAGCCCACGCCGAGCTTGCCGGCTTCAATCGCGGGGCAGGTGTTCATCACGACATCCAGACCCGCGGCCGCAGCGCGCTCCGCAGCCGCTTCATCGATGACGCCGAGCTGCAGCCAAACCGCCTTAGCACCGATCTCGATCGCCTGATCGACTACCTCGCCCACTCGCTGGGAGTTCACGAAACAATCCACAACGTCCACGCTTCCGGGGATATCCGCCAGCTTGGCGTACCCGATTTCATCGTGCACGTCCTCACCGCGAGGGTTCACCGGCACGATCTGCTGGCCCAGATCCTGTTTCAGGAATCGAGCCACCCCGTAGGCCGGCCGCTCGATATTGGTGGAGAGACCGACCACAGCCCACCGCGCAGGGGTGGTCAGCAGACGGCGGATGACGCCCTCGTTTTGATACGGGTTCTGCTCAGGCTGTGTCATGGTTTCAGCATACGCCCCGAGCTAAGACCGCCCTGAGCCAGGCCCCTCAGCTCGCTGTGACCTCCGGCTCGGCGATCATCCGACGGTTCGCCAGCACCGGCAGGAACTCGCGGACCTCGGCGATCCGCTTGGCGGTCACCTCGGTGCTCACCAGGCCTTCTGGTTCGTCATCCAGGAACACCACCGGGACGCCCATCGGATCCAGGATGGCCGAATGGCCGATGCAGTGCGAGCTAGTCGACCCCGCCGCCGCGATCCAGCAGGTGTTCTCTATCGCCCTGGCCCGGAGCAGGGTCTCCCAGTGATCGATCTTGTGCTCGCCCTTGAACCAGGCCGCGGGTACGCAGATCAGATCCGCGCCGGTTAGCGTCAGCGCCCGGGCAAGCTCTGGGAAGCGCAGATCGTAGCAAGTCATCATGCCCACTTTGAGGTCGCCGATCTGCACCAGGGAGATGCCGCGGTCCCCCGGCATGATGCGCCGCGACTCCTGGTAAGAGAAAGCATCGTAGAGGTGCAGTTTGCGGTAGGTGCCCAGAATGGTGCCGTCGTGCCCTACGGCAACCAGGGTGTTGTAGGGCCGCCCCTCGGTTCCCGGTTCGTAGCCCCCAGCGATGATGGCCACCCCGTGCTCAGCGGCGAGCATGGTCAGCTGCCGCACGAAATCGCTCCAACCGGCTTCGACGGCCGCAGGGAAGTCCCCTTCCACCTGGCCCACTGTGAACATCGCTTCTTCCGGGAAGAGCACCAGCTCGCTCCCGGAGCCCGCAGCCTCCGCGGTCAACCGGGCCATTGCGGCGAGGTTGTCCGCGATCTGCCCGTTCGGCATGAACTGCCCTACGCTGACCTTCATTCCGGCCACCCCCATCGGTTGTCAGCTCCTCCTGTCGGCAGCCGCGCAGCTGCCTCTAAGCACAGAATAGTTCTCTCACCCGCTTAAGCAACAGCTCAGTGAGCTAAACGTGCTATCACGTGGAGAGTCAGTCGATGAGGTCATTGACCACGATGGTCTGATCCCGATCCGGGCCGACTCCGATCGCGGAGAACCTGGCCCCGGACATCTTCTCCAGCGCGAGAACATAGTTCCGGGCGTTCTCCGGCAGATCGTCCAGGGTCTTAGCCCCGGAGATGTCTTCCGTCCAGCCGTCGAAATACTCGAAAACGGGCTTCGCATGGTGGAAATCCGTCTGGGTCATCGGCATCTCATCGTGCCGGACGCCGTCCACATCGTAGGCGACACAAACCGGGATCTTCTCGATTCCGGTGAGCACATCGAGCTTGGTCAAGAAGTAGTCGGTGAATCCGTTGATCCGGGCGGCCTGCCGGGCCAGCACTGCGTCGTACCAGCCGCAGCGGCGGGGCCTGCCGGTGTTCACTCCGTACTCGCCACCGGTCTTCTGCAAGTACTCGCCCATCTCATCGAAGAGCTCAGTGGGGAACGGGCCGGCACCCACCCGGGTGGTGTAAGCCTTGATGATGCCCACGACCCGAGTGATCCGGGTGGGGCCGATGCCGGAGCCCACCGACGCTCCGCCTGCCGTGGGGTTCGATGACGTCACGAACGGGTACGTGCCGTGGTCGACATCCAAAAAGGTCGCCTGACCGCCCTCCATGAGCACGACCTTACCGTCGTCGAGCGCGCGGTTGAGCTCGATGGTCGAGTCGATCACCAGGGGCCTGAGGCGCTCCGCGAAGCCGAGGAAGTACTGAACGACTTCCTCCACTTCGATATCTCGGCGGTTGTAAACCTTGACCAGAAGCTCGTTCTTCTGCCGCAGCGAGCCCTCCACCTTCTGCCGCAGGATGGATTCGTCGAAGACGTCCTGGACCCGGATGCCCAGCCGCGCTACTTTGTCCATATACGTCGGCCCGATGCCCCGGCCCGTGGTCCCGATAGCTCGTTTGCCCAGGAAGCGCTCAGTGACCTTGTCCAGAACCTGGTGATACGGGGCCACAAGGTGGGCGTTGGCCGATACGCGCAGCTTGGAGGTATCCGCACCACGGGCTTCGAGGCCGTCGATCTCCTCGAAAAGGGCCTCCAGGTTGACCACGCAGCCGTTGCCAATCACCGGCACCGCATTGGCGCTCAGGATCCCTGCGGGCAGCAGTTTGAGCTCGTACTTCTCGCCGCCGACCACTACCGTGTGCCCGGCGTTGTTCCCGCCGTTCGGCTTGACCACGTAGTCCACTTTGCCACCCAGCAGATCCGTCGCCTTGCCCTTGCCTTCATCGCCCCACTGGGCACCGATAATCACAATTGCTGGCATGGAACCTCTCCTGGGGCGAGCACCGCGGTGGGAATATCCGAGGCTAATGACTCAGTAAGTTTAGCCGACATGGTTCATATCGCAGATAATTCAACTCGGCAGAGGGACTATGCTTGAATACAAATCTCGACTGCCCGGGGCACGGGCGGCAATACTTTCTGCCTATTTTCTCAAGGGGACGAATGAGCAGCGCAGGCCAGAACACCTTAGGGGTGTTGCCCAGGATGATCCGGCGGGATCCCAGAGAGCCGCATCGCACGGCCAGCCCGCTGGAGCTGTTCTTCGACCTCGTCTTCGTAGTCGCGGTCTCCAAAGCCAGTGCGGGGCTGTTCAGCCTGGAATCCTCGGGGAATTTCGGGATCGGCCTCGCCGGGTACTTCATGGCGTTCTTCGCCATCTGGTGGGCCTGGATGAACTTCACCTGGTTCGCCACTTCCTACGACACCGATGACTGGTTCTACCGCCTGCTGACCGTAGTGCAAATGGGTGGAGCACTGACTCTCGCAGCGGGCATCCCCGGACTCTCCGACCCGGAGCAGCCGGACTTCACGCTCGTGATCACCGGCTACGTCATCATGCGGGTCGCCATGATCACCCAATGGCTGCGCGCTGCAATCAGTGACCCGCAGAGCCGCACCACCGCGCTCTACTACGCCGTCGGCATCGCCATCGCCCAGGTCTACTGGGTGCTCTTCGCCCTCTTCGCACCGGCTTCGATGATGGCGGGGCTGTTCCTGGTGGGCGTCGCACTAGAACTCATGGTGCCGCTGCTCGCCGAACGGAACCAGCCCACCGCATGGCACCGGCACCACATCACGGAGCGGTACGGGCTCTTCACCATCATCGTGCTCGGCGAATCCGTGCTCGCCTCCACGAACGCCGTGATCGAAGCCGCCAAAGAAGCCGCCGAGCAACCGGAGCTGATGGACAACCTGATCCTGGTGGCGGTGACCGGCCTGGTGATCGTGGCCGCGATGTGGTGGATCTATTTCGCACTGCCGCAGCACGAGCTGATCACGAATCTGCGCACCGGCATGGCCTGGGGCTACGGGCATTTCTTCATCTTCGCAGCCGCAGCCGCGGTATCCGCCGGCATCGAAGTGGCCCTGGCCGTGGAGACCCATGCCTCCGGGCTAGAAGCGGCACGGGCCGCAGCCGCACTCTGCGTGCCGGTGGCCCTGTATGTCTTCATGGTCTGGGTACTCATCATCCGCCCCCAGACAAGCGGTGCGGTGAACATCGTGATGCCGGCCATCGCCGTGCTCATCGTGCTGAGCGTCTTCGCACCGTATTCCTTGCAGATCACCGCGGCACTCCTGGTGCTGCTGGTGGTGATGCTGAGCGTCCGCGCGAAAGCCGAAGCCGCAGCACTCGCCACCTGAGAAAACTCGGCGGCAGAAGTCGATAGAGGGCCGGGCCGGCAGCGAACGCTGCCGGCCCGGCCCTCTGTTCATCCGGTTCGCTCCTCCGGCTGAATCAGTCGGCGACAACTAGCGCCCGGGGTGGATCTTGCCCAGCTCGGCCAAGGCCTGCGGGTCGGAGTCATTCAGGAACGCGGAGATACGCTGCGCCTCATCGGCCTCGCTGATGGACCCCGCGGCGAGCCCCAGGGTGTACAAGGCCCGCAGGAAACCGCGATTCGGCTCATGCGACCAGGGAATCGGGCCGACACCGCGCCAGCCATGACGGCGCAGCGCGTCCAGGCCGCGGTGATACCCCGTCCTGGCGTAGGCGTACGCTTCGATGACCCGGCCCTCAGCATAGGCTTCCTCAGCCAGGATCGCCCAGGGCAGTGAGCTGGTCGGGAAAGCGGCAGCGATATCCGCAACCTCCTCCCCCGCGGCGAACCGCATTTCCAACTCCGGCTCCGCGGGCAGTAGCGTGACCGCGGGGCCGGTGGGAATGCTCTGGGCCAGCAGATTCTTCCGGGGCTGCTCAGGAGCTTGCTCCGTCATGATGCTTTCAGCCCTGGCTCTTACCGGCAGAACCCAGCTCCTGGGCCGCCAGCACGATGCGCTCGGCCATTCCGGCCTCTGCCGCGGCGCCCCAGACCCGGGGGTCGTAATCCTTCTTATTGCCCACTTCGCCGTCGATCTTGAGGACACCGTCATACTTGTTGAACATATGGCCGGCCACCGGGCGGGTGAAGGCGTATTGGGTGTCGGTGTCGATGTTCATCTTGATCACCCCGTAGCTCACCGCATCCGCGATCTCCTGCGCGGAGGAACCGGAGCCGCCGTGGAACACCAGGTCGAAGGGCCGGTCTTTACCGAGCTTGGAGCCCACCTGCTGCTGGATCTCCTGGAGGATCTCCGGGCGCAGCTTGACGTTGCCGGGCTTATACACACCGTGCACATTGCCGAAGGTCAGCGCGGTGAGGTAGCGGCCGTTCTCCCCGGAGCCGAGGGCCTCGACCGTGGCCAGGCCGTCTTCCACCGAGGAATAGAGCTTGTCGTTGATCTCGTTGGCGACGCCGTCTTCCTCGCCGCCCACGATGCCGATCTCCACTTCGAGCATCATTTTCGCGGCGGCGGTACGGGCCAGCAGTTCCCTTGCGACGCGCAGGTTCTCTTCAAGGGTCTCCGCGGAACCATCCCACATATGCGAGTTGAACAGTGGGTTGCGGCCTGCTTTGACTTCGGCTTCAGAGGCCTCCAGAAGCGGCAGCACGAAGCCGTCGAGCTTGTCCTTGGGGCAGTGGTCCGTGTGCAGGGCAACTGTCACGGCATAGTTCTTAGCGACCTCCCGGGCGAAAGCGGCGAAGGCGAGCGAACCGGCGACCATGTCCTTGACCTTGGCGCCGGACCAGTAGGCGGCACCGCCGGTGGAGACCTGCAGGATGCCGTCCGAACCGGCATCAGCCAAGCCCTGCAACGCTGCGTTGAGGGTCTGTGATGACGTGACGTTCAGCGCAGGGTAGGCGAATCCGCCCGACTTCGCGCGGTCGATCATATCGGCATACTGTTCCGGTGTGGCGATGGGCATATCTGCTCCTGTCACTTGCGTTGACGGTGTGGCGCACGGCCAGATCTTTCCAGACCATCCTAGCCATGACAGCCGCTGACGCGCTCGGAAGAACATGCCGGGCCGCCGCGAAGCGCCCCGGTGAACTGCTCAGATTATGGCTCAGACTGACTGATCGAAAGCGTGCCTGCGAATCCAAGCGTGCATCGCGATCGCACCCGCTGCGGCGGCATTCATCGAACGAGTGGAGCCGAATTGCGCAATGGAAAGCGTCGCTCGAGCTGCTTGATGCGCTTCGGGGGTCAGCCCGGTGCCCTCCTGGCCGAAGAGCAGCACGCAGCGCCTGGGTAGATCGTAAGTCTCCAAAGGCACCGAATCGGGGAAGTTGTCGATGCCGATCACGGGAAGCTGCTCCGCCGCACTCCAGGCTGAAAATTCTGCAAAATCAGGATGGTGGCGGATGCTCTGGTAGCGGTCAGTCACCATGGCGCCGCGGCGGTTCCACCGTTTTCTGCCGATGATGTGCACTTCCTTCACCAGGAAAGCGTTGGCCGTGCGCACGATGGAGCCGATATTGAGGTCGTGCTGCCAGTTCTCGATCGCGATATGGAATTCATGCCGCCGTTCGGCCAGGGCCGAGACAATGGCCTCGTGCTTCCAATAGCGGAACTCGTCCACCACGTTGCGGCGGTCCCCTCCGGCGAGCAGTTCCTGGTCCCAGTGCTCGCCGGAGGGCCAGGTACCGGGCCAAGGGCCTACCCCGGGAAGCTCTGCGGCTGCAGCGGCCTCCGGGGCAACTCCATCGCGACGGCTCAACGGGTCATGCTCCTCGTCCACCCGTCAACTGTACCGGCAACAGGAGGGCTTGAGGCTGCCGCAGCACCCCCGAGCCCTCCCGGCAGCTCAGCAGTGACAGATCAGAACCCGCCGCAATTATTGATCGACGGCAATCCTGCCGCTCTGGCGGAGAGGAAGCTGAACATCTCCGGCTGGAACCTCACTGCTGCAGCGACATGGGTGGAGGTCAGAGAAGACGCATACTGCACAGTGGCCCCGCCCTGACACCACTGCCGGGCGAAATCGCGAGCCTGCCCCGCGGGAATCACATCGTCCAGCTCGCTCTGCGCGATCAGCACCGGGAACTTCTTCGGTGCCATTCTGCCGATGGTCTGCTCGTCCACGATCTTCCGCAACTCCGGAGTAGAAGCGATGAGCTGGCTCAGCTTCTGGCCGGACTTCGTGTACTTAGACGTGTCCTGGAAAGCCGCTTGCGGGATCTGGGACAGAGTGCACAGCGAATTGTTCTTCGCCAAAGCGGCCATGCCGGCAGCATTCGCGTATTCACTGATGTCGATGTTGTAAGCGTTGGTCACTCCGGAGACCGCGCTCATCAGGAAGGCGTTGTAGAAGCCACCGTCCAGGAATTTGGCGACCGCCCCGAGATCCGCCGGCACCGCCCCGGCATAGGCGCCCAAGACATTCAGCTCAGGTGTGTAACTCGCCGCCAGTTCCGATGCTGCAGCAGTGGCTTCACCACCCTGCGAGTAACCGGCCAGCATCACCGGCGTGCTACTGGATAGCCCAGACAACCCGGTTTTCTGCGCGTCACGGGCAACATCGAGCACCGCATTACCGTAGCCACCCGGGCCATATACGTGGCCTCCGGTGCGGTGCCCACGCCTTCATAATCCGGGATCGCCACCGCGTAGCCCGCGGCTAGCAGACCTTTGATGATGAGCCCTTCATAATCCTCGCCAGTGGCCAGGCGTTTCGATGGCGCGCACTGATCACCATTGCCTTTAGTGCCCGGGGACATCACGACAAGCGGCCGCTGGGTCTTCTTCCAGGGCTGGTTGACGTTGACGCCGAGCCAAGGAGTCCGGGGCATCATCACCGTTCCGGTCACAGCCATCGGCTTGCCCTGGGTATCGGTGCTCTTGTACATGACCCTGCGCACTTCGTCAGGTACGGGCGTGATCTTAAGAGGTTCCAGATAGAAGCTGGAGGGCTCCTGCTTGATCAGCGCTCCGTTCTGGGACGGCAGCTGCTGAGGAATCGTATAAAAATCACCCGCCGCATTCGCGGCGGCCGTGGGCATGAACATTGCGCTGGTGAGTGCGGCGGCGACAGCAGCGCCGACAATGCGGTGTCTAATTTTCATCATCACTCCATCGTTAGATTTTCGCTTAGATTTTCCGCGCTGTAGGTCTGAAACATCGATTTCCTCAGATCCGCATCGTCCGTGATGCGGGTCACATATATAACTTACTCGAGAGTAACTTGGTCTTGGCAAGAGTTTTCAGCTGTGACTCTTTCGAGAACCGATCATCGGCCCGGAATCGGCCATCTAGTCATGTGGAGAGAAGGGCGGATGGAAGCGTCGCGGGCAAGATGGAAGACTGGAGAAATGACCCAGGAGAAAGCACTCAGCCTGCAAGAGAGAATCGACAGCATCGAATGCTGGCTCACCGATATGGACGGCGTTCTGGTCCACGAGCAGCAAGCCGTACCGGGTGCCCAGGAACTCATCGAGCGCTGGGTGGATACCTCGCGGCGCTTCCTGGTACTCACCAATAACTCGATCTACACGCCCCGGGATCTGCAAGCCCGGCTGAAGGCCTCAGGGCTGGAGGTGCCAGAGGAGAACATCTGGACCTCGGCCCTGGCCACCGCGGAGTTCTTGAAGTCCCAGCTGCCGCCCGAGCGCCAGCCCGGGCGAATCTACGTGATCGGCGAGGCCGGGCTGACCACCGCACTGCATGAAGCAGGCTTCATCCTCACAGATCAAGATCCTGACTATGTAGTCCTCGGGGAAACCCGGAACTACTCTTTCGAAGCCATCACCCGGGCGATCCGGCTGATCGGCGATGGCGCGCGCTTCATCGCGACGAACCCCGATGCCACCGGCCCCTCCAAAGAAGGTCCACTACCGGCCACGGGAGCCATCGCCGCGCTGATCACCAAGGCCACCGGCCGGGAACCATATATAGTCGGCAAGCCCAACCCGATGATGTTCCGGTCCGCGATGAATCAGATCCAGGCGCATTCGGAAAGCACCGCGATGATCGGGGACCGGATGGATACGGACATCATCGCGGGGATGGAAGCCGGGCTGCACACCGTACTGGTGCTCAGCGGAATCACTCAACCCGATGATGTGGACTCCTACCCCTTCCGCCCGGATCAGACGCTGGATTCCGTGGCAGACCTCTTGGCTTACCTCAAATGAACCTCACCTGAGCCGAGAATGAACTAGCATCGGATCATCGCAGTAGCCATCAGAGCAGATAGGCAGGTGTCGCATGAACCGTCAGCATAAACACCGGGGGGCCGCTCCCGCACCTGCTGCAGGACGTTCGTTGCTGGTGCTCATCGGGTACCTTCTGCTCTCGGCGCTCGTCGCGACGATCGGGGCAGCAGCGAACCTGCCGCATATCGACGGATGGTACGCAACGGCGGATATCGCGCCGTGGTCGCCGCCCAACTGGGTCTTTGGGCCGGCTTGGACCCTGCTCTACACCCTGATGGCGATCTCCGCCTGGCTCGTCTGGCGCAAGAGGCGCGGCTGGCGGCCGCTATTCGGCCTATACGGCGTGCAGCTATTCCTCAATGCGATCTGGAGTCCGCTGTTCTTCGCCCTCTACCCCTCCTGGGGCACGCCAGCGCTCTGGCTTGCCGCGGTGGTCATCGTGCTGCTGGCAGGGATCCTGGTGCTCCTGATCATGCAGTTCTTCTCGATCAGTCGTTGGGCTGCGATCCTGCTGATTCCTTATCTGCTCTGGGTCGTCTTCGCGAGCAGTCTGAACATATACGCCGCGGCGCATAATTAGCTGCAACCACCCCGCTGAGTGGTCGGTTGTGGCGGCTTAGAGGGGATCTAAGCCGCCACAACCGACCACTCAGCGGGGTGGGCCGGAGTTAATCGAGGCCGAGTTCTGCTTTGGAGAATGCAGCGAGGTAAGGAACCCCTGCCTGCTCTTCGATGAGCGCCTTCGCACCGGTACCCCGATCGACGATGACGGCGACCGCCTGAACTTCACCGCCTGCGGCGCGCACCCCCGCAACGGCTTGCAGCGGGGAAGCCCCGGTCGTCGAGGTGTCTTCGAGCACCACCACCGAGCGTCCGTCAACCGAGGGGCCCTCGACCTGACGGCGCATCCCGTGAGACTTCTGCTCTTTGCGCACCACGAAAGCATCCACCGCTCGGCCTTGAGCCCTGGCCGCATGCATCACCGCAGTGCCCACCGGATCCGCACCCAAAGTGAGCCCTCCTGCCGCCTGGAAATCGATACCGGCCTCATCCAGCATGGACAGCACCACCTCACCCACCAGACCGGAAGCCTCATGGTGCAGAGTGACCCGGCGCAGGTCCACATAGTAATCGGCTTCCACCCCGCTGGAGAGCGTCACCTTGCCGTGTACCACCGCAAGTTCCTTGATGAGCGTCAGTAAGCGTTCCCTGGCATCAGTCATGGCCACCAGTCTATCCAGCTCCGCCAGCCGCAATGATGCACTGCCTGAGCTATTTCTGCGTGACCACTTTCCAGTCGAAGAACTTCATGCTTAGGCTGGAAACATGCGTAAACTCCAAGCTGAGATCCTAGCCGAGATGGGCGTGCGGCCCACTATCGATCCCTCCGAAGAAGTCTCCCGGCGGGTTGATTTCCTGGCTGATTACGCCCGGGCTTCCGGTTCCCCGGGCTTCGTCCTGGGCATCTCCGGCGGCATCGACTCCTCGCTCGCCGGACGCCTGGGCCAGCTTGCCGCGGAGAAGCTGCGCACTGACGGTATCGAAGCGAGCTTCACTGCGGTCCGCCTGCCCTACCAGGTGCAGCACGATGAAGCAGATGCCCAGGCAGCCCTGGAGTTCATCCAGCCGGACCGGATCTGGACCTACAACGTAGCCCCGGGTGTAGACGGCCTGGAGGGCGAATATGAGCAGACCACCGGGAAGGCGCTGAGCGACTTCGGCAAAGGTAATATCAAGGCCCGCACCCGGATGATCGCCCAATACGCCCTGGCCGGGGAGCATCGCCTGCTCGTGATCGGCACGGATCATGCCGCCGAATCGGTGACCGGTTTCTTTACCAAATACGGCGATGGAGGCGCGGACATTCTGCCGCTGTTCACCTTGAACAAAAGGCAGAATCAAGCTTTATTGAGGTACCTAGGCGCGCCGGATCGAATTGTGAATAAAACGCCCACCGCGGATCTGCTGGACGCTCACCCCGGGCGCACCGATGAAGACGAACTAGGGCTCAGCTACTCGGACATCGACGACTACCTGGAAGGCAAGGAAGTCTCCGAAGCTGCCGCAGTGGCCATCGAGACCCGCTACCTCGCCACCCGCCATAAGCGAACGGTTCCGGTCACTCTGCTCGATGACTGGTGGCGGGGCTGAGGCGACCCATCAGAGGGCCGGATCCTGCTGATCGGCCATAGCCTGGTCTGTCATATTCTGTGCCCAGCCCGCATAGCTGCCTTCGAGCTCGACGACATCGAAACCCGCTGACCGCAGCGCGCTCGCCGCTACGGAACTGCGCAAACCGCTCTGGCAGAAGCTGATGATCCTGCCGTCGCGGGGCAGGCTGTCCTGGTTCCAGAGCACCTTCCCCGCACTGAGCTGCACCGCCCCGGGAATGGTCCCCCGGAGGTACTCGGATTTATTACGGACATCGAGCAGCAGCTCGTAATCCGCCTCGGCCAGCTCCTCCGGCGCTACTGTCTCCGGGCGATAGCTGGGCAAGCGCTCCAGATCTTGGACATAGCCGGCCACCCGGTCCACGCCCACGCGAACTGCATGATCCCAGAACTGCTGCGCCTGTTTCTGATCCTCGGCGAAGATCACGAGCTCACGCGAATCCGCGGCGGGGTCGAAAGACCAGGCAGCATGAACCGCAGGGCTGGGTGAAAGCGGGATGTGCAAAGCACCAGGCACCGTCCCCTCCCGGACGTACTGCGGCGCTCTGGTATCCACCAGCACGAAACGGCCGTCATCGAGGCCCGTTTCGACCACTTCGGCAGGAAGCAACGGAACGACCTCTCGCTCACCCAGAACCGCCGGGCCATCGCGGTTCTCAGTCTTCATCCGGGCAAAATAGGCATGAGCATCGGGTTGGCCATCGAGCAGCTCCTCGATGAATCCCCTCTCATCATCCGCGGCGAGGAACTTGCCCCACCAGGCATGGCGGCGCTCATAACCGACCGTGGATGATGGCACCGAACCGAGCGCTTTACCGCAGGCACTCCCCGCGCCGTGCGCCGGATAGATCTGAACGTGATCGGGGAGTGCGAGGAAGACATCGCGCAGACTGCAGAAGATATCCCAGGCACCCTGAATGCGGGTGTTCTTCCCACCGGCCACCTCGTCCAACAGGTCCGGGCGGCCCAGATCGCCGGCGAACACGAAATCCCCCGTGAAGAGATAACCGGGCTCATCCGCGAAGGCGCTGTCCGTGAGCAAGAAGGACATGTGCTCGGGAGTGTGGCCCGGAGTGTGCAGTGCCTGGAGCCTGAGATCACCGATATCGATGACGTCCTGGTCATGGAGACGATGGCCCGGGAAGCCGTACTGCCAGCCTTCGCCGCCTTCATCCGAAAGATAGCTAGTGGCTCCCGTAGCAGCAGCGAGCTCCCGCGTGCCGGACAGGTAATCGGCGTGGATATGGGTTTCGGCGACCGCCTCAATTGTCATTGCCTGGGCCTCGGCCAGGTCCTGATAGACACGGATGTCCCGGCGCGGATCGATGACGATCGCCTTGCCGGTGCCCTGGCATCCGATGAAGTAGCTGGCCTGAGCCAGGTCTGAGTCGTAGATTCGCTCGAGTAACACGCTATTCCTTCTCCCTTCCGATCATGAGCTCATATCCGGCCCTTGAGGATGCCGTTCCAGTACATGAAGGGCAGGCCGTATCGTTTGAGCAGCCACATATCCCGCCGCTCCCGGGTGGTATCGATGAACGGGATGCTGGGGGCGGGATTCAACTCGTAATCGAACTCGGCCAGCAGCATGGTCCGGCGCGAAGTTACCAACGGGCACGAGGCATAGCCGTGATACGCAGCATCGCCCTGGCCTCCGGCAAGCGCCGCCAAGAGGTTGGCCACGAGCACCGGGGCCTGCTTGCGGATGGCCGCCCCGGTTTTGGAGTTCGGCGCGGAACAGGCGTCTCCCAGCGAGAAGACATTCGGGTAACGGGTATGCTGCAGCGTGTTCCGGTCCACGCTGATGTATCCCAACGGGTTCTCCGGATCCGCGAGCGGGCTGCGCTTCACCCACCCGGGAGCGGATTGCGGCGGTACGGCATGGAGCAGATCGTAGTGCAGGCGCTCCTGAGCGCCCCCGCCCACGGGCTCCACGGTGATGGTACGGGAGGCGCTGTCGATAGCAGTCATCTCGGTGCTGAGGCGGACCTCGATCCCGTATCGGCGCGCCACTTTCTCCAGCTCCCGGGAGAAGACCTCAACGCCGAAGAGCGCCGGGGTCGGCAGCACCATCACTATGCGGATGTCTTGGAGGACTCCTGTTTTGCGCCAGTAGTCGGCGGCCAGATAGGCGATCTTCTGGGGAGCTCCCCCGCATTTGATGGGGTTAGCGGGCATCGTGAAGATCGCGGTGCCCGCGCGCAGGCCCTTGATCATCTGCCAGGTCTTCGGAGCGAGGTTGTAGGCATAGTTGCTGGAGACTTCGGGGGTCGCCAGAGCATCCATGAGCCCAGGAACACCGTCCCAGTCGCAGTAGATGCCGGGGCAGGCGACCAGGAAATCATAGGAAACGTCTCTACCACTGGCCAGGTGCACGGTGTTCCGCTGCGGGCTGACGCCCGTCGCGGAGTCCTTGATCCAGGAGACTCCTCGCGGCATCACGCGCGCCTGGGGCCGGGAAGTTATGCCGATATCGGCCTGCCCACCGCCGACCAGCGTCCACAGCGGCTGGTAGTAGTGCGTATCACCGGGCTCGATCACGGCGATGCCCTGCTGGCCGGCTCTGCGTAGTCTAGCGGCAACGCTGATACCAGCGTTGCCGCCCCCGATAATCACCGTGCGATGGTACATCTGACCGCCTCCTTCTGATCCGCAGGGAGGTGGGGGCCCTCCTCATTAAATGTACGTACATTTAATGAGATTAGGAAGCCCCAGACCGCAGCATTCTGCGGATCAGAGCGAGGAAATCATCAGGGGTAGGTCGTGGTCACGCTGAATCGATCCCCCCGGGCCACCGTCTTGCGCCATTCGAGGACCCGATCACCGCTGTACCCGATCCGCTCCAGAGAGAACGCCGGGGCGCCCGGGACGGTATCGAGCCGTTGCGCCTGTTCATGGTCCAGCGAAATGGCCCGCATCGTCTCCTCCGCATGGCTGATCGTGAGCAGGCTGTACCGCTCGAGCGCATCGTACAACGCGATATGCCTCAGATCAGCTGCCAGCACGTCCTGCGCCTGAACGGGGAACCAGGCTTTATCCGCCGCGATAGGGGCGCCATCAGCCATCCGGATCCGCGCGATGTAGACCACATCCTCGGCAGGGTCCAGCTGAAGGATACGGGCTGCTACCGGGTCTGTGACCAGCCTCGCCGCCTCGACGACATTGGTCTGCTCCATCCCGGTTTTCTGAACGGCGTCGAAAAGGCTGTACACCGGGCCGTAGACGTTGCGCCCCACTCCGATATTGACCTCTGAACGCCGCCCGGGACTCGCCGAGACCAGGCCTTCACGCCGCAGCGGCGCTAACGCCGCCCGGATCGTCGAGCGGCTCACCCGGTATTCCTCAGCCAGGACGAGCTCGCCTGGAAAGCCCGAGGAGAACTCACCACGCAGAACGCGCTCACGAAGACTGGCCTGCACCTTCTTCCAGAGCGCGGGCTTCCGGTCAGAAGCCGAAGCTGACGGCATGCGCGACCTTCCGCTGAACCAACAAGAACCGGGAAACACCCTGGATGACATACTTTATCGGGCCCACGCGGCCGGTCAGGAATCAGCGGAGCGCGGCACTGGCCGCCAAGCCCGAAGAACCGATGCCATGCAACCCAAAGCTCTCGGCAGCGGTAATCTACCACTGTGAATAAGACCGTGCAGGAGCTGAGTAGAACAGTTCGCCAACCGCCCTCCCGCTCGCACCAGATCAGCGCGGTCACCGTCGAATCACGGGCCTTCGCCCTAGCGCTCTTCATGATGCTCGCCAGTACACCGGTGGCCTTCTTCATCTTCCTGGGGTCCAGGCCGAGACTCTCCGGCGATGGCTCAGTCGGCCAGCTCTCCAGTATCTTCACCGCACTGATCTGCGCGATAGTCTTCGCGCTGTCCTATATTTTCTCTTTCCGACTCCCCGACTCCGAGTGGCTGCGGCAGACCGCGCTCATCCGGCGAGTACTCGATGTCGCCGCACTGGCCTTCGCACACGCCGCTATCGCCTTCATGCTGGCCCAAGCCGCGTTCTACATCTTTCAGAACGCCTTCGCTGGGCTCACCCTGGACCCTTTCGCCGCAAGCCTCTTCGTCGGCATCAGCAGCGCTGCCGGCTGCTATACGGTAGCGCTCTCCGGAGCCCGGATCACCACCTACACTCTGTCCAACCTGCTCGCGGTGTTCCTGGTCACCGGGGCGCTGACCGCTATGATCACGGCGGAGAACACCAGCTGGTGGCAGATCAACTTCAGCGTTCTGGGCACCAGCACCAACGGGCTCTCCGCCTACGCCTTCAACGCCACACTGATCATCTCCGGGCTCGTCATCACCACACTCGCGTCGTATATGACTCGGGATCTGCGGCGCTGGAGCGAACTCAGCGGCCATTCCCGCACCCGGGCCAAAGCCGTGCAATGGACCCTGGTCAGCCTGGGCCTGCTGCTCTCCGGCGTCGGAGCCGTACCGGTGGATCTCTTCCAGCCGCTGCACAACCTTCTGGCGACGGGGATGATCTTTGCTTTCATGACCCTGGTGATCGGCATGCACTTCTGGCTACCGGATTTCCCGCGCAGCTTCTTCCTGACCTCCTATGTTCTGCTCAGCGGGGTGGGCCTGGCTGTAGTGCTGTTCTGGCCGCTGGGATATTACAACCTCACCGGTATGGAGCTAGCGGCCACCGCCTTGATCTTCGGCTGGCTCGTCCTGTTCATCCGCAATACCGCAGCCCTCGTGGCGGACGCGAGCGCCGGCCGGAGCCCTGCGGATATCGTGGCCGGGGCCGCCCTTCCAGAAGCCACGGAGTAGCGCACCGGCAGTGAAGCACCAGGTATGTTTGGAAGGTGAAGATCGCCACCTGGAATGTGAATTCGCTCCGAGCCCGGGCAGACCGAGTCGAGGACTGGCTGCGTCGCACCGATATCGATGTGCTGACCATCCAGGAGACCAAATGCCGGGATGAGAACTTCCCCTGGGAACTCTTCGAGAACAACGGCTACGAAGTCGCGCACTTCGGGTTCAGCCAGTGGAACGGCGTGGCCATCGCCTCCAAAGTGGGGCTTGACGACGTCACCCGAACGTTCCCGGGTCAGCCCGCTTTCGGCAAAGAAGGCCAGGAGCCGGAGCAGGAAGCCCGGGCCATCGCCGCCACCTGCAATGACGTGCGGATCTGGAGCCTCTACGTGCCCAACGGGCGCGGCCTCGATGACCCGCATATGCCGTACAAGCTGGAATGGTTGCGCGTGCTGAATGAGCAGGCCCGGCAGTGGCTGGATTCCGATGGCCAGGCGCAGATCGCGCTCACCGGGGACTGGAACATCGCCCCGCGGGACGAAGACGTCTGGGATATCGAATACTTCCGCACCGAAGGTCTCACCCATATCAGCCCGGCGGAGCGTGCGGCCTTCGCCGCTTTCGAGGACTCGGGGTTCACGGATATCGTCCGGCCGCAGCACCCCGGGCCCGGCGTGTACACGTACTGGGATTATCAACAGTTGCGCTTCCCCAAGAAAGAGGGAATGCGCATCGACTTCATCCTGACCTCCCCCGCTCTGACCGAGCGAGTCGGGGAAACCACTATCGATCGTGAGGAGCGCAAGGGCAAGAGCGCCTCGGATCACGTCCCGGTCATCGCCGAGTTCAAATAATATGATCTCCGGCGAACTGTACCTGGGGCATAGCAGTCTGCCTTTTCTCTCCACGCTGCGCCTGTATCTTCCACCGAGCGCGTTCACTGATGCTGAGCGGACGCTGATCGAGCAGAACTCACCGCTTGTCACAGAGCGGATGCAGACCGATGTTCAAGAACTCGCCGACTCTTTGAACCGCACGGTGTTCAGGTGGCCCGCACTGATCCCGCCGCCGGATACGGAGAGGGTCCGGAGCCTGCAGTTGCACGAAGGCTCCCCCGTGATTTTCAATATCAGCCAGCTACGCCTGCGAACGGTGGAGACCATGGTCCATTTGGCTTCCGGCCCTTCCCGACCACTGGCTGAGCTGATCTTCGATCGGGAGACCATCGCGGAGCTCGAGGCGCAACTGCCCGACGGGCAGGAACCTCTGACCCGCACCTCAAGCTGGGGCATCCCCTTCAGCTGGTTCGTACTGATCTCTGAAGGCGACCGGACCGAAGTGGTGGAATCCCAGACGAAAGTGATCACGGTGCGCGTCCAAGTCCCACTGCCGGTAGCAGTCGAACGCCTGGAGGGTGCGATATCGATCTTGGAGAACTCAGCCCCGGAACTCGATCTACTGGAAGAGCTGCGCTCGCTGCGGGCCTGGATCGACGGCCTCGACCCGGAAGGGGCGATGGAACTGGACTACGGCGCCATCGCGGACCGGATCTACCCGGACGATTCGCCCATGGACGTTCGCTTGGGCCTGGAATCGATTGCCGAGGGGGATCTCACCGGGGCCGCGGCGGCTTACCGGAGGCTGGCTTCGCGCTGGATCCCGATCCGTCAGCTCGCCAGGGCCTCTTGAGAAATCAACCAGCCGCCGGGCAGCTGATTCCACTGCTGGGCTTCGCGGTACTGGATCTCAGCACGAGCTCTATCGGGGCTTGAATACTGCGCAAGGGCGTCTCGTCCTGAAGGTGGCTCAGAAGCAACTCAGCGGCTTGCCGCCCCTGCGCCAGAGGATCCTGCCGGATCGTGGTCAGACCGGCGGCGGCTGAAAAATCGTGATCGTCGATGCCGATCACCGAGAGTTCCTCTGGCACCGAGATGCCGCGGCTGCGAGCCTCCCAGATGACGCCCAGCGCCATCTCATCCGAGGCGCAGAAGATCGCAGTGGGTCGCGGAGCAGCTGCGTCGAATAGCTGGGAGGCGGCGCGCTGGCCGCCGGTCACCGTGAACCCGCCGCGCAGCTGCCATTCCGGCCGAACCGGCACTCCCGCGCTCTTCAGGGCGTCCAGATAGGCTGCGCTGCGCAATCGCGGTACCGCGAAATCCCGATGATCCTGACCATCACCGCCCAGTATGGCGATCTCCCGGTGGCCAAGCTCAAGAAGATGGTCGACAGCGCGCCGGGCCGCCTGGTAATCATCGATGCCCACCTTATGCACCCCCTCCACTGGGCCGCCCAGAGCCATCAGGGGGATCTCGGTGCGATGCAAATGCTCCAGTTCCGAAGTATTCAGATCCAGGCAGAGCACGACCAGCGCATCGATCTGCTTCCGCAGCATAGTGTGCTCGAACAATCTCTCCCGGCTGCCCCGGTAATCGCCGAGGTTGATCAGCATCAGGCTGTACCCCTGGTCTCGCAGGGCTTCATCGATGCCCTCGGTCGTCCGGACGAAGAACCAGCGGCTGATATACGGGGAGAGCACCCCCAGCGTCTTCGTCCGGCCGGTCGCCAAACCGGACGCGGAGGAGGATGCGACATAGCCGAGTTCGGCAGCAGCCGCCAGAACCCGTTCTCTGGTCTGCGGATTCACCCTGGGAAGCCCTCGGATGGCGCGGGAGACCGTAGCCGTAGACACCTTGACGGCGGCGGCTACGTCGTCAATGCTCGCAGCGATGATTCACGCCTTTCCCTCACGGCTTCTTCCCCAGTGAAGCGAATCAACTCTCTGATCATACCGACTTCTTACCGAAGAGCTCGTGCCCTCACGAGATCTCAACTGCATTTTGCGCCGCCATCGCAGCATCCACCACACCACTGCGGTGACTGCTGCGAGCAGCAGCGACCACCCCACCGCATTCTGGCCGCTGAACTGCTGCCAGATGATCACCACGACAAGCACGACGCCCCAGAAGCCCAGGAAGCCGATCGCAGTCTCCAGGTGCTCCGTGGTCCGGGTAGCCCTGTCCCGCTCCTTGCCCCGTTCCCTGTTCCGGGGGCGTCCGCTCATTTGACCCCGCCCGAGGTGAGCCCGGCGACGATCTTGCGCTGGAAGATCAGCACCATGATCACGAGCGGAACCGTGACGATCGTCCCGGCGGCCATCACCGCGGTGTAGGGTTCCTGATTCGGCAGGGCTCCGGAGAAGGAGGCGATCGCCACGGTGACCGTCTGCGTGGCCTGATTCGACAACTGACTGGCGATGAGGAACTCGTTCCAGGAGGCGATGAACGCCAGGATCGCGGTGGTGAACACCGCGGGCGCCGCCAGCGGCAGAATCACCTTACGGAAAGCCTGCGCCGGAGTGCAGCCGTCCATCCGGGCCGCTTCCTCGAGCTCCCAGGGCATCTCCCGGAAGAAGGAGACGAGCGTATAGACCGTCAGCGGCAGTACGAAGGAGATGTTCGGGATGATCAGCGCCTGGTACTGACCGATCCAGCCCAGCCCCGTGAACAACTGGAACAGCGGGGTGATCAGGGCGACACCCGGAAACATCGAGGCCCCCAGGATGATCCCGAGGACCATGAATTTGAACCGGAAGTTCAACCGGGCCAGAGCATAGGCCGCGAAGACCCCCACCACCAGGCCGAGCACCGTCACGATGATGCCGACGAAGAAAGAGTTGAAAAGCGCCAGGCCGAACTGATTGCCCATGCTGGTATCGAAAGCCGTGCGGAAGTTGCCCAACGTCGGCTGCGTGGGCCAGAGCGTGGTCTCGAAGGTCAGATCCACCGGGCGGAAAGCAGTAGCCACCATCCAGTAGAACGGCAACAAGCACCAGATCACGATGATCGCGGCCTGGATGTAAGTGCGGGCCAGGAACCAGTTTTCCTTGCGAGAAGTACGGGAGGCTCGGGAAGCGGCAGTGCGGGCCGGAGCGGTAGCACTCATGATTATTTCCCCTTCCGGTTGCCGGTTGCCGATTCCACGGCGTTAGCGCCCAAGAATCTGACGAAGATGAAGGCCACCAGGAAGATCACCAAGAAAGTGATCGTCGACAATGCCGAGGCCAGATTGAACCCGGACCTGATCTGATCGATGACCAGGATGGACAAGGTGGTGGTGCCATTGGCGCCTCCGGTGAGGATGAAGGGCAGATCGAACATCCGCAGCGCATCCAGAGTGCGGAAGAGAATGGCTACCATCAGTGCCGGCTTGACCATGGGCAGGGTGATCATCCGGAACCGCTGCCAGGCGGTGGTTCCATCGACCTTCGCCGCCTCGTAGACCTCCTTGGGGATCATCTGCAGGCCGGCCAAGATCAGCAACGCCATAAAAGGCGTGGTCTTCCAGGTGTCGGCGATGATGATCGCGAACTTCGCCGGCCACTCTTCCCCAGTCCAAAGGATCGCGGTGCCGAAGGTCTTGTTGATCACCCCGTCGAAGGCGAACATGAAGAAGAACAGCTTCGCGGTCACCGCGGTGGGAATCGCCCAGGGCACCAGCACCGCAGCACGGACCAACCCCCGGCCGCGGAAGGTGCGCGCCATGATGACGGCCATCCAGAAGCCGATGATCGTCTCCAGGATGACGGTGACGATGGTGAAGAAGAAGGTGTTGCCGGTCGCCTCCCAGAACTGCGCGCCAAGAGTTCCGGCGGGGCAGCTTTGCGTCCCTTCCGCTGCCGGGCACTGCTGGAAGATCCAGGCGATGTAGTTGCCGAAGCCCGCGAAACCGCCCGGAGCGAAGAAGCCCTGCTCGTTGAGCACCGGGTCCTGCTGGAAGGACATCGCCACAGCGCTGACCACGGGGTAGCCGATCACCACCGCCAGCAGGAGCATGCTGGGGGCCAGAAGCCAGAACGCTGCCCGGTTCTGGAACTTAGGCGGCCTGCTGGCCGGCCCCGGTGAGGCCTTCTGCCCTTTTCCTGGAGGCGGTGCGCCGGCCTCCGCTTCGGTGTCCGTCATGACCGGCTGCTCTCTCGTGTTATCCACGCTGTTCCCTCTCCCCCGCGAATGCTCCGCTCCTCGTCGAGCGGATCATGGTGTGCCCCCCCCGGTGCGAACTCGTCAGAGCTCGAACCGGGCTCATTTCACCCCGGCTGCCTCCATCGACAGCTTCATATCCTGTATCGCCTGCTCCACGGTCTTCTCTCCGCGGATCGCAGCGTAGGCATTGGTCTGGACAGCTTTGGTCACCGCCGGGTAGAAGGGCGTGACCGGCCGCGGCACCGCCGAGTCGAGCGCCGTCCGCAGATCCGGCAGGTAAGGCATCTGGGCGACGAGCTCGGGATCGCTGTAAAGGCTCTCTCGGACCGGTGCCAGGCTGCCTCCCATCGCCATGAAGCGGCCGCTGTCCTCGCTCATCATGAATTCGACGAAATCGCGCGCCGTGGCTTTGTTCTCCGAGAAGACGCTGATCGCCGAGCTGGAACCGCCCAGCGTCGATGCCCCCGGCCCGTCCTGCCCGGGAATCGAGGTAACCCCGAACTTGCCGGCCACCTCGGAGGAACCCTCTTTGCTGACCAGCGAGAAGACGTAGGGCCAGTTGCGCAGGAACATCAGCTGCCCGCTCTGGAAAGCCTGGCGGCTCTGCTCCTCCTGATAGGTCACCGCCTGCACGGGAATGTTGCCGTCCTGATAGGCGGTGGCCAGTGCTTGCAGGCCGGCCTTGGCTTCAGGGGTATCCAGGCTGAGGTTGCCGTTCTGATCCAGGATGCGCCCGCCCGTGGAGTTGATCGCCTCGGATGCATTCACGGTCAAGCCCTCATAGTTGGCCAGCTGCCCTGCATAGCAGCCAATGCCATTCTCCTTGGCGATAGGGCACATGGCCATCATCTGATCCCAGGTGGTCGGCGGCTCAGGAACCAGATCCTTGCGGTAGTAGAGCAGCGCCCCATCGGTGAATCGTGGTGCGGCGAAGAGCTTGCCCTGGTAACTGGCAGCATCGATGGTCGCCGGTATCACTCCGGTGGTGTCAACCGCTAAAGGGCCTTCAAGCGGCTGGATCCAGCCACGCGCAGCGAATTCGGCAGTCCAGACCACATCGACATTGACCACGTCGTAGTCGGAGTTCTGTGCCTGGAAATTGCGGACCAGATCGCTGCGCTGCTGATCGGCCTGATCGGTCTGCTCTTTGAAAGTAACCTGCTCATCGGGCCGGGCTTCATTCCAGCGTTCCAGCAGTGGCCGGATGATGTCGTTATTGTCCTTGCCGCTGACGAAGGTGATCGGCCCGCGGCCTTCCAGGTTCTGCGTAGCGAACTCGGGATCCGTCACCGAGCTGTATGCGGCCAACGTGCCCGCTATCAAAGCCCCGGCGAAAACCGGCACCAAAATTCGAGCCCAGGGCCGCCGGCCCGGCTTGCGCTGATATTTCACGCTTCTCTCCCCATCGAGACTGCGGATGCGACGCTTCCGGCACCTCCGGGCACCCCAGATCCGCTTGAGTGATTTCGCTCATACTAATAAGCTGCTCACGGAAAGTGCAAGCGCTTGCACAACCTCGATCGTGTTACGTTCGACGAAGTCCGCTCAATCTCTGCCCGATGCCTGCCCGATGAAGAAGAGGTGTACGTTCCGGATGAATCAGCCCGATGCACAGCAGTGGTGGCGTGATGCGGTGATCTACCAGGTCTACCCGCGGTCCTTTGCCGATGCGAGCGGCGATGGCATGGGAGATCTAGCCGGTGTTACCGCGAAACTGGACTATCTGCAGCAGCTGGGCGTCGATGCCGTCTGGCTCTCTCCCTTCTACCGCTCCCCGCAGGCTGATGCCGGGTACGATGTCGCCGGCTACCGCGACGTGGATCCACTGTTCGGCAGCCTCGCTGATTTCGACGAGATGCTCGCCGCCGCGCATCAGCGCGGGCTGCGGATCATCGTGGACCTGGTGCCCAATCACACTTCCGATGAACACGAATGGTTCGTCGAGGCCAAAGAATCAGCCCCCGGATCAGCTGCTCGGGAGCGCTATATGTTCCGGGAAGGCCGCGGCGAGAACGGCGAGCTGCCGCCGAACAACTGGCAGTCCATCTTCGGCGGCCCCGCCTGGACCAGGCTCACCACCCCCGATGGCAGCCCGGGCCAGTGGTACCTGCACCTCTTTGACGCCAAGCAGCCGGACCTCAACTGGGAGAACCCCGAGGTCTGGGCGGAGATGGAATCCGTGCTGCGGTTCTGGTTGGACCGCGGCGTCGATGGTTTCCGAGTCGATGTAGCCCACGGGATGATCAAGGCTGAAGGTCTGCCGGACTGGGACGGTGCCGCAGCAATGGTGGAAGGCCAGAGCAGCGAGTCTGATGAAGCCGCTCCCGCGAATTCCGGCTCGGAGAGTCATATGAACCCGCCCTCGCCGTTCTTCGACCAGGACGGCGTGCATGAGATCTACCGGGCCTGGAACCGGGTGCTCGCCGAATACGACGGCGATCGGATGCTCGTTGCCGAGGCCTGGGTGGAGCCGGCGGCACGCTTGGTCCGTTATATCCGCCCGGATGAGATGCAGCAAGCGTTCAACTTCGAATTCCTCCTGGCCGGCTGGGACGCCGCGCGCATGCATGAGGCCATCTCGAATTCACTGGAAGCAGTTGCCGAAGTGGGCGCTCCCAGCACCTGGGTGCTGTCGAATCACGATACCGTGCGGCATCCCAGCCGTTTCGGGCTGAGCGACCCCACCTCGTACCCGAAAGGCATCAGCGCCGAGGCGGAGCAGCCGGATGAGTCCCTGGGCTTGGCCCGGGGCCGCGCTGCGGCAGCCATCGAGCTGGCCCTGCCGGGCTCCGCCTATGTGTACCAGGGAGATGAACTCGGCCTGCCGGAGCACACCACGCTGCCCGCAGAGGCCCGGCAAGACCCTGCTTTCTTCCGAACCGAGGGCGCAGAGACCGGACGGGACGGCTGCCGGGTCCCCTTGCCCTGGCGCGCTGATGAACCCGGTTACGGCTTCAGCCTGAAGGCCGCAGCCAACGGGCAGGCCCCAGTTGCTCCCTGGCTGCCGCAGCCGGAATCCTTCGCGAACTATGCCGCTGCGAGCGAAGAAGGCGTTCCCGGCTCCACCCTGGAGCTCTACCGCCGGATGCTCGAACTGCGCAGGGAGTACCAGCTGGGGCTCGGCGAGCTGCGCTGGAACGATGCGAACGATCCGGCCCAGGGCATCCTGAGCTTCGATAACGGCCCGGTAACCGTAATGACGAACTTCAGTGAGAGCGCAGTAGCGCTGCCCGAAGGCCGGAACGTCATTCTGCACACCCTGCCGCAGGGCGACGACGGTTCCGGCGCTGAAGCGGCCGTATCGGTCGAGGAGCTTCCTGCCCCACTGGTGCTCGCACCGAACGCCACCGCCTGGCTCCTCTGAACTCTCAACTGCCGCTGAGCGGTCGGGTGTGGCGACTTAGACGGGATCTAAGTCGCCACACCCGACCGCTCAGCGCGTTAAGCGCGGGCTTAAGCGACGATGCGCAGCAGAACCGGCACCGGTTGGCCGAGTAGGTCCTCCACCGCCTCCGCGATCTCGGAGACATTCGCCGCGATGCTCTGCAAGGCCGCGCCCTGGCTTGGAACCAGGCGGATTCTGAGCCCCGGCTCTCCTTTGAACTCGTAGGCGCTCACCGTAACACTGTGCACCTCAGGCCGCTCTGCGATGGCCTGGCGCAGCATGCGTTCCGCGACGCTGCCATTGATGGATACCAGCCCCTCGACATCGCCCAGATGCTCATCGGCGGCCAGGATCGGGGTGCGGCCCCGGCCCTGGCCCGAGATCCAGAGCACCATCGCGATAATCAGCAGGATGAGCAGCACGGCGACGCCCATCCAGAGAAAAGAACTCGACTGACTCGCGATCCTGGTGCTTTCCGCAAGATTCGCCACTGAACGAGAGAATCCGGTGGCGATGCTCTGCCACCACTGCGCGACCGAAGGCAGCAGCAGAATCGCCAGAATGCCGGTACCGATACCGAGCAGTACAACACCGAAAACTGCTAAGAGGAAGCGGTTGAGCAACCGGGGCGTCTCGTTCATATTGCTACCGTCCCCCGCTCCTGGATCTCCAGCCGTACACGTGGCATAGGTGCCGGCGCCATCTCGGCGAGCTCAGCTTCAACCGCCCGGCGCACCTGATCCGGATCGATCGTGATTCCGGAGGTCGGCTGCAACTCGACCGTGACGGTTGTGCGTGAGGTGACGACCCGGACCTGCTGGCTGGTGACCCCGGCGGCACGCTGCGCAACCTGCGCCAGCACCGAGGCGATCACTTCATCGTCCACCACTACGGCGATTCCGGGAGCTTCGAGGGAATGCCTGGCCCGGCGTCCCGGTAGCACCGCGGTCAGTAAGAAAATCACGCCTGCAATGACCAGAAGCACCCCGGCACCACCGAGAACCAGGGGTGGCACATCAGCGGGCCACCCGGCGATGTGGTCCAAGGCGCTTTGCGGGTCGATGAGCCATGCGGGCTGGCCGGTGATGCGCAGCCCGCATTCCAACAATCCATAGAGCCCCGCCACGATGATCAGTGCGGCGGCTATCGTCGAGGGCACCGCTCGGGATGAGAAGAGTTCCCGACGTTCGGCCCGTTTCAAGTCGATTCGCTCTAGTTCCTGCTCAACCACCTCTACTTCTGGGGTAGGGGCGTCATCTGGACGTTCGTCAGTCATCGGACCCTCCGCTGGGCGCTGGGGTGGACCGCGATGATCCGGATATCCACTCTGCTGATCTGGGAACCCGAGAGTTCATTGACCCGCTCACGGATGTATTCCTTGGCGGCTAAGGTGCGCTGCCAGACAGAGCCTCCGCTTGCGACGATACAACCGCGGTCCCGGAGCACCTCCGTAAGGGATGGGGCCGCGACGGGGGTGGCGATCGAAATAGCCAGTTCTCCGGATTCGTCCTGCAACCGGACCCGCACCTCCGCAGGCTTCACGATGAAAGCCTCGGCGGTAGCAGCCTGGACGAGAGTGGTCAGAGCCTCACTACTCAGCCGGGTGTGGCCGAGCTGCTCCTGCGGCGCAGGGGCTGGGCCGGCAGCACCTGCACGGCTGGTATGCGGACCGCGCATCAGGAAAGCCGTCGTCCTGATGCCCCGGTTTTCCGGGCATCCTGCGGATTCGGGCGGTTATCGGGCGGCGCTTTCGAGGATAGGCTCTCTGGCAGGTACACCCGGCTGATCTCCACATTGACTTCCATCACCTGCATGCCGACGATCTGGAGCATCTCGCGGTAGACCGCATCGCGTACCCGGTCCGCCAGGTCTTGCAGTGACGTCCCGTATTGCGCCACCAACTGGATATCCACGGCCACCTGGGTCTCGCCGACGACTACCCGCACGCTCTGAGGAGCCAAAGAAGCAACGCCGGAAATCCGCCGGGCGGCAGCACGAGCGATCTTGGCAACCGCGGTGTGTGAAACGCTAGTCCGTCCCCGCGGTACGGTAGGGGCAGCGGATGACTGGTGATCCACTGGAAACCTCCTTCACTGCGGCGGACGAGACGGCTGATCCCAGCCTACTGCCCGACTAGCGCTCCCGGAAAAGGGCGCACCTGGACAGCGAAGCCTTATTAAAAAGCCCCTACCTTCCGGTTTACCGGAAGGTAGGGGCTTGAGTTCGTTTGCGAAGCTTCGTACTCGGCTAGGAATAACAGTGGAAAGCAGAGGCATCAGCGGCAGAGTCTCTGGCAATTAGCATTCATCCAGTCGGTAATGGGCTGAAGAGTGATATCCACTACAGCCGGGGCAGCATTTCCTTCCGGAGCTTGCGTCGCGGTTTCCGCCGCAGCCTCCGCTGTCATGAAAGCGGAATCGAGTTCAGCTGCCGTAGTGCCGCTGAGTTCGGCCTTCGCCGCGTTGAAGCTGGTGATATCCGTGATCTTCTTCGATTCCGCGTCCCTCAGAATGCTGATGGGCAGCACAGCGGTACGGCACTGCGGGGTCGCCTGCTCATACCCCGGCTGCTCTTTCAGTTCTTTTTGCTGCTGTACCAACAGCTCGAACTGGGGTTGGAAGCTCGCTGAGACCCGGGCAGTATCCGTCTGATTCTCAGACTGGCTTCCGGAACCGGATCCGGAATCCGAACTTCCACCGGCGCCGCCGTTCTGCCCTGAACCGGCCTGACCGTCAGAGCCCGAGTCACCAGCTTCGGTGCCGTTCGCCGAAGCTGAGCTGGACTGTGTCGAATTGGATTGCGTCTAACCGGACGCGGAGGATTCCGCATCCTGGTTTTCATGGGACGCACAAGCGGATAAGAGCAGAGTGGAAAGCGCCAGCGCGACAATGGGCAAGCGGTACCGCGACATATTGACTTCCTTGAGAGCAGGGCCAGCTCAAATACTGGCAGAGATGCACTCGCTCAGCTGGCGAGTCATGGTACCGAAAACTGTATCGTGAAAAAGAGGAGCGATGATCTGAATTCCAGGTTTATGCCACACGGTGCCGATATGTACGCAATATTTCCGGGCTCATTGTTCAGACCTTCCGCTGTAACGAGAATCCACTGTCCGAGGTGATCACCTGCCCCGCCACCCAGCGGCCTTCATCACTGACCAACCAGGCCACGAGCCGGGCCACACCATCCGGGGCTCCGAAACGGCCGAGCGGCATCATTTCCAACACTCTGTGCAGCGTTTCAGCCGCGCGATCAGTAGAGCCTTCATCCAGGTAACCGGTGTTGACCGGGCCAGGATTGATGGCATTCAACAGGATTCCCAGACGGACCAGCTCGAAGGCCGTCGTCGGAATCAGCCCGGCCAGGGCGGCTTTGCTCAGAGCATAGGCTGTTTCTCCCGGCATCGGCCGGGCTTGGCCAGACGTCAGCCAGATGACTCTTCCGGTTGCGTGCTCGCTGACCTCATGACTGCCCGTCAACACACAAGCAGATAAAACCCCAGTTCAGGGCATCTTGCCATGATCTTGTGGCGGTTTTGTGGCGTTTGCGGCTTCACGGCCCAACCCATCCATATGATCGGCGACACTGTCTAAGTCTTGGTCGAAAAGCTCTGCATACACCTCCAGGGTAATCCTCGGAGAGGCATGCCCCAGGAGTCGCTGGACGGCGAGGACTGATGCGCCTGAGCGTATCGCCCAAGATGCGGCTGTGTGCCTCAGGTCATGGACACGGAAGCCTGCAGGGAGATCAGCAGCTAGTACGGCTTGGTCGAAGTGGCGACGCTTGAAGTTCCTGGGATCAACTCGTGACCCTCGTGCCGAGGTGAATATGAGGTCGTCTCGTGACTTTCCGACGGTGTGACGTTGGAGCATTTCTTCAACGATGGCACCTACCGCAATAGTTCTAGGCTTACCGCTCTTGGGCGGTCCTACCTGCACTCCCCCGGGAAGGAATACAGCGGAGCGATTTATGGTCAGCCTCTTATGCCGAGCTTCGAGATCCCGTATACGTAATTCAATTGCTTCCCCGATCCGAAGCCCTGTCAGAGCTAGGAAGAGTGTGAGGTCTCGATAATCCGGCGTAATGACTGAGGTGAGGTGGCTGAGTTGCTCCGGCGTGAGGTAAACCTTTTCACGGGTAGGGGTTTTAGGGAGCTTCAATCCCGCTGCAGGGTTCTCAGCTATCCGTTTCCCGGCGATGGTCCATGCGAAAAATTGATAGAGGAACGTGCGCAATAGCTCCTTGGTCCGGGCTCCACGCGCCAATTCATTAAGCCATGACTGGAGTTGTGGCTGTGTTACTGCAGACAGGACTTCTCCACCTAGCTCGGGTTTTAGTGTGGTTGAGACTTGGCTCTTGACGCTTTCGAGGCTTGACGGTCGCAGGTGCACAAGCGTCTGAATCCAATCATCAAGGAGCGGACCCAAGAGTACGCGACCACTCTCTGGTGATATGTAAGTTCCAGACCGTCGATGGTGCTCAACCCACGTCAAATACTCTTCGGCGGCGGTCTTCGATTTGAAAGACTTCTTGCGCACCACTCCACCGGCAGTCCAGGTAGCCTGCCACCTGGAGCCGGTGCCGTAGCGGCTGGTACGTTTCCGGTCTTTGGTATGCCAAAGGTCAACTACTCTAGCCATGTAAGCACCTGGATCGCTTCTCGATTGATCGCAATTTCATGTTGCTTCACCTAGCCTATTAGCAGTTGTTCGTTAAATGGGGCGGGGTAGGCAAACTTCGAAGTCTGCCTACCCCATCCAGGTATCCGCCTTAGCTCAGGTTATTTACCCACGCTGTTTCCAGTACAGCTGATGGACGATGTTCCGGAGTTCTTGGAGACGCTTTCTCCGTTGATGAAGAGCTCGCAGGTCATCTGGGCGGTGCTGTTAGTGATGTCCTCAGGCATGACGGTAACGTTAGCCATCACGGAGCCTTTCACTTCGATCTCTCGCTCGAGGCTCCCTGTAAATGGTTCGTTTGAGGTGCCGTCGCCCTTCCAGTAGCTGGCTTTCGCTGGTGCGTCAGAGGTCAGAACGTATTTGACTGTGCTGGGTTTGTTAAGCGAGTCGTCAACAGATATAACGACTGCTGCGGTCATTGCGGTGACGATGCCAGCAATTATCAGAGCAACAATTGCCAGGACTGTTCCGGCGACTGCCATTGCTTTAGCTGAGGTCTTACGTACAAGGGCGACGATGCCCAGGATGAGCGCGATGGATCCTAGAATGAAAGCGAGAGTGCCAATGAGCGGGATGAAGCTAAAAAGTACTGCGATGATGCCGAGCACTAGAGAGGTCACGGCTAGCCCAACTTTTGTTTCTGCTGGGGTAATGGGTGCTGCCTGCTGTTGTTGATCTGTCATTCCAAGGATTCCTTTCGAACATGTTCTGCGTCACAAATCAGTACTCCTGTGAACAAGCTAAGAGTAACCCAACTAAGCGGCATGATCACGAAATATTCTCAGAGTTCAGATGCGATGTTGCCGCACTCAAGCTCTCGAATGAAGGACTCATCTAAAGTTAGCTCCGTGGAAAAAATCGCCCGAATCCTTACCGAGGCCTTCTCACCTATCGTTCTCACCGCAGGTTTCATCATTGCTATTGGCTTGAACGAGGGCGCTTTCTGGGCTGGAATTATCTGCGCAGTCCTCGCAGCGGGAATTCCGGGGGTGGCGTTGGAAGTCGTCCATCGTCGCGGCTCAACTGACCGGCACGTGAGAGAGCGCGACCGCAGGGGACCGTTTATCGCGCTCATGATGTTCGCTCTTGTCCTCGCTGGGATCGTTGCTGCTCTCTTGGCAGCATGGCGGGTGCTAGCCGCTGAGGCAGCTGTGTTCGCGGGGGTTTTGATTGTCGGGATAGTCACCAAGGTTTGGAAGATTTCCGCGCATGCGGCTATGGCTACTTTCGTGGGAGTAGCCGTGGCGATTACAGCCTTTCCTATCGGTTTGATGGCGGTTGTCGTGCCGGTCGCGGTGTCGTGGTCTCGCGTCCGGCTTGGGTACCATACACCGGCACAGGTAGTCGCTGGTTCAGTTTTAGGTGTCCTCATCGGTGTCACCTATTCGATAGTGGCGGTGAGTACGCGCTGACGCATTAGATAACCCCACCACGTCAATGCTAGTCCAGAGACCATTGCCGTTACAGCTATGAAGTCTAGGGCAACTGAAAATATAGCGGGGGTTCCCAGCGTCGCGTGCTCGATTGCGACCGCCGCAGACGCAATCAGCGTGAAGCAACAAGCACTTATAAAACCCGCTGCGAGCCTCCGAATAAGCGGCGAGGGTTTTTGCAATGTGGGTCGTCTGAAAATTGCCGGTATTAGTGCCACGAGCAGTGCGAAGCAAACATAGACTGAATATGCCCGCCAAGACGTGACATAGACAATGTTTGAAAGGCTAAGGACTCGCCCTACATTGCCGGGTTGGGCTCCTAGAATGAAGGCTACGACGAGTGCTCCCATGCATAGGCCGAGCATCCACCAGCCCAAGCGCCCCTTAATCAATGTTTCAGACTGCATTGAATCGAAGGCTGTCGCGATGGCCCAGCCGAGATTTAGAAAGATTGCGAACATCAAGGCTCGCAGGATCAGGTTTGCCCAGCCCGCTCCGAGAAGAACCGAATCTACAAAAGCATAAACGGGACTCATGGATAGCAAAATCGCTGATGCCAGCATCAAAACGGAGTGAAAAACAGGTCTTCCAACTCCCATGAGAAAAGCCCGCCACCGCCAAATCAAAATCCCTGCACAGGCTAGGAAGCCTGCAAGTTGTATGCCAAGAGCCAGTGTCACAGGTTGTCAAGCATTCTGTCTGTTGGTTCGTCTCTATCAGTTAGACGTTCACGGAGTCGGCGCTTCTGAAGTGGCTGAGCTTGCGCTTTTTTCTGGGTTTTAACACTGGAGAGGCCTTCGCTTGTAGGGGCTTCGTTTCGCTGAACCTGACTCGGTATCTCCTGCTCCTGTTTTGGTTTATTCATCTCAACGAGAGTCCGCAGCATCTCAATGGCCGACCTCCTTGCCTTAGGCGGAAGGTAATCAACACCGGGCGGCAGTTCATCAGCAAATGGTGGACCAGGAGTTGGGCGTCCTGCAGCAGCGAACGCAACATCTTCATGTACACCGGCGAGCCAAGCGATAGCTCGCAGGGTCTCGTCTCGAGGCTGAGACTTGTATGTCCCTGCTTGGAGCTGACTCAAGGTCGTGTAGACGATCTTAAACCCATGATCTTGAGCGATTTTGCTCAGATGCCTAGCTGATGCCTGGCGTCGATGCGCTGCTTGGTTGACAAGCTCTTGGAGAGTCGGTGTTTCACTCATGTCTAGAACCTTCCAGCACCAAACTCCACTTATTGAAGCGGCGCACCCAAGCATGTGACAAGTAACAAGAACATCATCCCAGGCCAATGTGGGTATAGGCCACTTTTCGACTTGACAACTAGTGACAGTTATTGCAGACTCTTCTTGTCAATATGATTAGAAGGGTGGTAAAAATGATCACATCATCAAAGCGGCAGTACACGCCATTCCCGCAGAAGGAGGTATGGATGGAAGTCATTGCTCCAGAAAAAATTAGGCGAGGTCGGCTCCAAAAGGGTTATTCCCAGCGCGACTTGGCCCACCTCGTCAGACGCTCACAGGCCGCAATCCAGCTCTTAGAGTCCGGAAAAATGCGAACCTGCACCGAGGCTCTGGCCCTGAGCATTTCGAACCGCCTTGACATCCCCTGGGAGGACATCTTCCGAGCCCACGAGCGATTCCAAGCGCCATTGATGTCAACTAAGTTAAACATTATTGAACATGTTCCATCTGTAGGCAGTTCAAGAAAAGACGTGGCGTGATAAATGCGCCGGTTCATAACTAAAAAGGCCCCCATCTGCGGCAACAGATGAGGGCCACTACCCCAATGAAGGAGTAAGAAACATGTCCAGAATATCAGCAACACCACCAGCAATACCACAAGAGGCGCTGCCTTCCGTCGGTGGTGGGCGTCGCTCGACCGGCTATTACGGGAGCCTGGAGAAGTTCGCCGAGCGCCACCCTAAGCCGCAGGCGAAGATCGAACGCGGCAGGCTCCGTGCAGGCAAGGCGAAGCATCGCGCGCACCGCGAGCTATTGCGAGGTGCAGCATGAGTCGAGATCTCACGGTGACCGAGCTAGCTAAGCGCATCGGCGTCCACCGGGTCACAGCAGGGAGGCTCGTCCTCCAAGGCTATTTTCCCAACGCCTATAAGACCGGCTCCGGCGGGGAAACCAGTCCCTGGGCAGTCCCTGAATCTGACATTCCGGTCTACATGAAAACGCAGCCGCACCCCGAGATCACAAGGCGCGCGCATGGCTGAACTACTCATCGTCAGCGTCTTCCTCCTCATCCTCGGTATCGGCGACTGGATCATCGACCGTCCCCGAAAGCACAAGAAAGCAGACCCATCATGAGCACTGAGCTAGCAGAAGACCTTGACGTTACCGCGTTGGCTGCCGAGTATGTGGCCGCTGAAGAAATGGCCGAACACTGGATCCTCAAAGCCAAGGCCATCAAAGAAAAGCTCCTAACCCTTGATCTGGGTACGTATGAGGCTGGGCCGTACAAGGTAATGGTGAAAGCTGGTGCGCGCCGGTTCAACGCGAAAGCCGCCGAAGCCGCCTACCCAATCGACAAAAACCCGGCCTTCTACAAGCCCGCCTTCGACCGGGCGAGCTTCGAGAAGCTGATCGCCCCTGCCGTGGTGGAGCAGTACCGGACCACAGGTCAGCCGTCGGTGGTGATCAAATGAACACGCCACAGATGGGCGATGCCATCCAAACGCAGATCCTGGACCATTACGAGAGCTACGGCTCATCCGAGCAGCACAGAACCGTAGCGGAACTGCGTCAGGATATCAGCGCAGCTATTCGCCGGGATTTCTCAGACCCAGTGCGGGCGGAGCAGGAAATCAACGACATTCTCACAGCCCTGGCTATCCTCACCGCCCTGGGCAATGAGGTTGACACCATTGAGCACCGACACCCTGACGCTGACGTGACCACCCTGGAGCGGCGCATGGACGACCTCTGGGACGAAATCAGCAAATCCCTGTCCACGCTGGTCATGCTCATCCAGACACCAAAGGCCGTGGCATGAGCATCGCAACCGCTCCCCCAATCGATTGGGACTACACCCAGGCAGCACCCATGTATCAGGCACCGGACGGAACCACCCCGGACCAGGCCTGCAAAGACCTGCGCCTAGTCATTGAGCACGGCATCAACAACCAGCCGCGTTCCCTGCAGAAAGTCATTGGGCCGTCTGAGATCGGCACTGAATGCGATCACTGCCTGGCGGCAAGGCTCGCAGGCTGGGAATCCGTGGAGCACGAAACCCCCTGGCTGCCTTTCGTCGGCACTGCCGTCCACGCTCAGCTAGAAGAACTCGTGCTCCGTTACGAGAATCAGCGGAACGCGGTCAATACCACCGGAAGACGGTACCTGGCCGAGGCGCGGACCATGGTGGGAACGATTGACGGCACCGAAATCTGGGGATCGACAGATCTCGTGGACCTCGTCGCCAAGACGACGTT
Organism: Acaricomes phytoseiuli DSM 14247; assembly: GCF_000376245.1. Classification (GTDB taxonomy): domain Bacteria; phylum Actinomycetota; class Actinomycetes; order Actinomycetales; family Micrococcaceae; genus Renibacterium; species Renibacterium phytoseiuli. Next base: position 79,512 of record NZ_AQXM01000062.1, read on the forward strand.
CGACTACAAGGTCGTGGGTGTGACCACGTTGCGCTCGGTGAAGTCCGGTCCGTCGATGCGGTACCGGGTGCAGCAGCAGCTCTATGCCAAGGGCTGGAACGACGCCGGGCACCCTATCGAGCATGTGGCCATCGCCTATCTGCCGCGAAACTCGATCTCACTAAGGGATGCGATCTGGTGGCACGAACCCTACAACCGCCAGACCGCGCTGGATGCCCTCACCCGGGCTAGCCAGTTCGCCGTCGACATCCGGGCACTCAAAAGCCTTGGCGAGGAAGCAGTCACCGATTACGTGACCTCCCAGGCCAGGGCGGCGGACTGCAAAGACTGCCACCGATACGCAGACTCGCCCCTAGCAAGCCCCCGCGAAACAGACATTTTCGCAGGACTCCCCACCAAGTAATCAAGCAAAAGCAGAAAGGCACAAGACATGAACAACAACTCAGTTCTCAACGACGCCCTCACCGGCGGCGGAAGCAAGTCAGCATTCACCAAAGAAACCCCCGTTGGCACCAGCATCACGGGAACGATCCTAGAAGTCTCAGTACAGCAGCTGAGAGACTTCGCCAACGGGAAGCCCAAGTTCTGGGACAACGACCGACCCCAACTACAGATCGTCATCACCATCCAAACCACGCTAAAAGAGGACCCAGAAGATGACGGCATCAGGTCGATTTACATCAAAACCTGGGGGGTCTGGAAGCAAGCCCTCATGGAGGCCGTCAAAGCAGCTGGAGGACGCCAGGCAGCCGATGTACTCGTACCAGGTGCGGTTTTCACGGACACTTTCACGGGCACGAAGCCATCTACACAGGGGTCCGATACCAAGGTTCATGCGTACAAGATCACACCTGCGCAGTCCAGCCTAGACGACGCCCTCGGCGGGACCGTGAACACCACAACCGGCGAAATCACCCCACCACCGGCTGCAGCGCCACAGCCATCCGCTGTCCCTGCAGCCCAGGCTGCACCGGCACCGGCTGCTGCCGATCCAGTCGACGTTGCGAGGCAGCTCATCGCGATCAACCTGCCGGACAGCGTCATCCAGGACCAGACCGGCCTGTCCGCCACGGTCATCGCCGCACTGCGAAACGCCGCCTAACCAAGAAACACCCCTATAGAGAAGTAAGGAACACGCCCATGACAGAGCAACAGAAGGAAGAGAAGTTCGCGCGGCCTTTCGCGGACTTCCTGCAAGACCAGGCCCGGGCGCACGGTGAACTCACCGATGGCCTCCACGACCTTATCGCCGCAGTAGAAGACACTGGCAAACCCGGCACGCTCACCCTGAAAATCAAGGTCGAACCCGACAAGGGCGGCGCAGGGGTTCTCAGGGTCTCTGACACCGTCACCGTGACCAAACCGGCCCATGATCGACCTCGCCGCATCTACTACAAGGACAAGGCTGGCAACCTTTCCCGGACCGACCCTAACCAGCTCGAACTCTCCGGCCTCAGGGACGTGTCCGCCCCTGCCGTCCCAGCCGAGCTGAAGGAAGTGAACTAAACATGTCAACGATTGAAGAAGCACAAACAGAAGCGCAAGTCGTCGCGCGGCTCGCTGCTGAGGCTGCATCTGCTGAAGAGCTGACTCCTGGCAGGATCTATAAAATCCAGAACGCTGCAGGCGGTTACACCACACTGGATACCCAGGACTATTCCGACCGGCCCCGCCGTAAAGACGGCAGCTTCACCGTTGGCGACACCGAATCACTCATCGCATACCTCAGCAAACACGGCATCACCGGCGAAACCGAGATCTGGTCCCTTGAGAACCAAAACCAGGTCATGGCTGTGATCGACTCCGGAACTGAAGTTGAGGCAGGCTGGCAGAAGCACCGAGTAAGTCTGGAGCTCAATTACACACCGGAATGGATTGCCTGGGTAAGAGCTTCTGGTGGGCTCATGGATCAAGAGGGATTCGCCGAATTCATCGAGGACCACGCCGCCGAGGTCGCCTCACCATCAAGTGCCGAAATCCTTGAAATCGCCCAGTCTCTGCAAGTGACCAAGGGCGTGGATTTTGAATCTGGCAAGCGGCTCTCTGACGGTGAAATGCGATTCTCCTACCGCGAAACCCAAACAGCAACAGCTGGCCGTGCAGGCGAGCTAAAGATCCCGGACACATTCACTCTGGCCTTATCACCATTCGTTGGCGGCGAGCAGTTCAAAGTAACGGTGGCCTTCCGTTACCGGCTTAACGGCAACAACTTGCGGCTCGGTTTCAAAGTCCAGGACATAGAGAAGATCCGCAAATCGGCCTTCGACACCGTCACCGAAGTCATCAAAACTCACGCCACCGAAAACGGCTACCTCTTCCTCAACTCATAACCCCTCTGTCAGAGGTTCGCTGGTGCCACCATGCGGTGCAGCCCGATCACGTCAGGGCCACCAGCACAAGAAAAACAAAAAACCATTTTCAGAGGAGAAGTGTCTTGAAAAAGAAAAGTCCCTCCCTCGCCCAGGGCGTGGAGCGGCTCCGTGCGTTCTTCGCAGCAACTACCACGTCGATGGGAGAAGCGATGAGGCGCTTGGCTGAAGCGTTCAAAACCAAAGGGCGTAAGGAGAACCCTAATGACTAAACCCACTTACGAGGAGCTTCAAGCCCTCAACGAGGACCTGGCTCAGCAGCTTGTCGGCATGTCCGGCAGGTTACAGGACTCAGCGCTAGGGATCGCCGCACGAGCATGGTAAGAAGGGGCCATCGCCGGGATGGTTTACGCACACGGATTGAGCCCCAATGAAAACCCCCCTCGCCTCGAAAACCCCTACCTACTAAAAATTCTGGAAGCACACCGCCTGAAAGACCTAACCCAAGAGAGCTCTAATGACTGATTTCAAGTTGCCGGTGATCCGGCACCTGACCGCCGACGAAGTAGAACCCGGCATGACCATCGCGGGCAAAGCACTACCTGAAAGCGAAACAAGAGTCATAGGTGTAGCTGATCATCGCTACCGGAACGTCGCTAATGCGTGGGTAGATAAGACCGGAAATGCCATAGGTGACCCGGCATACGGTTATGACCTGCTAGCCGAAGCACCAAAACCGGACGTAGAACTGCCACAAGAAGCCGGTGCGGTCATCCGGTACACGGACTCTGACGGAGGGGTTCAGCTCGCCTATCGCACTGCACAGGAGCCTCGCCCGTGGGGCATGGACGGGTACACCGGAGAATACTCTGACATTGAAATCCTCGAGCTAGGCGCACGCGACGGCTACGAGGTCGCTCACTGGCGTAAACCCGGTCAGGGGCCGGGCATCCCCAAAGAGCTGCATAAGAAGTTGCGGGGCATGGTCCTGCGCGGCCTCCTTTTCAGGGCAGTAGCGGGACCAGCCCGACCTTTCAGCGACAGTGTTTACCCAGAGCATCTTATTCTTGATGTTCTCCGCTGGGCCGCTTCTCAGCCGGTACAGGACGGTGAAGCATGAGCGCCACTTTAGATGCGACCCCGGACATAAAGTACTTGACACTCATCAACCGACTTATGGCTCCGGGAATGTCATATTCACAAGCCGAGGAATTCCTGCACGACGCTACGGGCCTCGCTGCTATAGGAATGACCCCTGAGGCCCTGGGGTCCCTTATCAATAAGATTTCGCACGGAGGGCAGATATGAACCGCCCCCGTAGCCGTGAGCACTTCCCCCGCATGAAAGAACGCGGCAAACGACGACGAGCAAGGCACCAGTGGGAAGTAGTCCTGGTCCCCTGGAAAAAGATCGCGGCAGCAGCACACGAGACGCGCAAGGAGATGGAGGCCCTCAACAAGGCCTTCCAGAAGCAGCGAACCTACGAAGAATAACCCCGTCCAGGAGCCTACCTACCCCCAGGGACAGGTAAAAACCAGCACAGAAAGACCCCATCATGACCACAAACCCCGCCCTGGACACCGCCCTCACCCTCCACAAGCACGGCATCGCAGCAATCCCCGTCGCCACGGACGGCACCAAACGCCCCGCCATCCCCTGGAAACGCTTCCAAAAAGACCAACCCGTGCTCGCTGAGCTGGATAGCTGGTTCGGACAGGATGGGTACGGCCTTGGGGTTATCACCGGCAAAGTGTCCGGAAACCTCGAAATGCTCGAAATCGAAGCCGCCGCCATCCCCCACCTAACAGAACTCGCCAAACTCGCACACGACACCGGCCTCGGACCCCTCTGGGACCGCATCAACACCGGATGGCTAGAAGCAAGCCCATCAGGCGGCATCCATTGGTTTTACGGCACCACCGAACCAGTACCCGGAAACACCAAACTCGCCAGCACCGTCACACACCAAACCCTCGCCGAAACCCGAGGGGAAGGCGGCTTCGTCGTTATCGCACCCACCACCGGCACCGCACACCCCACCGGCAAACCCTGGACCCGACTAGTCGGCGGACCAAACACTATGCCGACCCTCACCACCGACGAACGCGACGCCCTCCACGCCCTCTTCCGAACCCTCAACCAGGCCAGACCCCATGAAGAGCACGGAAATCTATTTGACCCCCTAGACCAAGCCCTCACCACCCACGACGCCAGCAGCCCCGATGACGGTGTGCGCCCCGGCGACGACTACGAAAACAAAACCACCTGGGCGCAGATCCTCGAACCCCACGGATGGACGAAACTCTTCACCAGCGGCACCACCACCTATTGGCGTAGACCCGGCAAAACCACCGGCATCTCAGCCACCACCGGCCACGCCCAAGACCGCAACCGACTATTTGTTTTCACCACCTCCAGCATTTTCAACCCAGAAACCCCGTACACGAAGTTCGCCGCCTACGTCCTGCTCAATCATGGCGGGGACTACACCGCAGCAGCCCGCGAACTCAAAAACGCCGGGCACGGAAAACCGCCCACCACCAAGGCAAAAACCCGGCAACGAAACCTCACCCTCGCACCGCCAGCACCCGCCACCGACGGTACAGCAGCCTTGGCTACCGTCACCGAACTCAACCCACCTAGAAAAGTCACCCTCACCGACCACGGAAACGCCCAGCTCTTCATCACCAGACACGGCCACCAGCTCCGTTACGCCCCCTCACGTGGAAAATGGCTCCACTGGGACAACACCCGCTGGGCATGGCAAGAAGACGACTCCGAAGCCGTCCAGGCCGCCTGGGAAACCATCACCGCCCTAGAACCCCAAGATGACGCAGAACGCACCCACCAACACCGGTCCTTATCCCGCCGCGCCCTGGAAGCAACGGCAGCCCTCGCACGCCGCAGCAACGAAATCCGTGTCACCTCAGACCAACTCGACAACGAACCCCTACACCTCAACACCCCCACAGGGATCATCAACCTCACAACAGGCGCCACCGAACCACACGACCCCGCACGAATGCACACAAAAACAACGCTCATCGCTCCTGACCTGGACCTGCCAACGCCCCTCTGGGACCGGCTACTCAACTACGCCTTCGAGACCCAACCCGAAACCATCACATTCATTCAAGACCTCATCGGATACGCCGCCACCGGCCAAGTCACCCACCACGTCCTCCCCTTCCTCTACGGCGCAGGCGGCAACGGCAAATCCGTATTCCTCGACACCATCACCGCCATCCTCGGCGACTACGCCACCTCCGCCCCCGCCGGATTCCTCATGGCAGGCAGAGAACAACACGAAACCGAAATCGCACGCCTCGCAGGCACCCGCCTCGTCGTCTGCTCCGAAGTCAACCAACGCGACCGATTCGACGAAGCAAAAGTCAAACTCCTCACCGGCGGCGACCGACTCACCGCCCGATTCATGAGACAAGACCACTTTTCATTCACACCCACCCACACCCTCTTCATGATGGGCAACCACCAACCCCGCGTAGAATCCGGCGGCGGAGAATCCTTCTGGCGACGCCTACGCCTACTCCCCTTCACCCGGATCGTCCCCGAAAAAGACCGCATCGAAAACCTCACACAACGCCTTTTAGCAGAGGAAGCCCCAGGCATCCTCGCCTGGATCATCAACGGAGCCCTCAACGTCCACCAGAACGGACTCAAAGCCCCCCAAGCAGTCCTAGCCGAAACCCAAGCCTACGCAGACGAAGAAGACGCACTAGCGCGCTTCGTAGCCGACCACGTCCACATCGGCGGCGGTGACATCGTCAGAACCAACACCACCCACATACGAACCACCTACACCGCCTGGTGCCGGGCAAACGGCGAATACGAAGTATCCCCCCAAGTCTTCGGACGGGAACTCAGAACCCGCTTCAACGTCCAACAAATACGCTCCAACGGCAAACGCTTCTACACCAACATGACACTCCTCGACACCGACGATTTAGACGAAGAGCAGAAGGCCGAAAACTGGCTAGACAGGCTCGACAAATGAAACAAAATATCGGTCACTGCCCCAAAAACATAGCAGTGACCGACAGTGACCGATCAGTGACAGTAAAAAACGGTTACTGTCACTGCGAAAAACCGCTAAACCAAGCCTCAAAAGAAGGTGCAGTGACCGATAGTGACCGATATTTCTCCCGATCCGGCTATATCAAGATCATAGTTAACGCTAATCAGCGACAACTTAAACGCGCGCAGGGCGGGCTTATGAAATATCGGTCACTGCTGTCACTGCAAGGCACCACATGAAACAGCAAATCCTCTTCCACGCCACCCCAAGTCCAATCAAAAAACCATGGGCCGCTGGCATCCCCGACTGGGTCATCCAAGCCACCCAGGCCCAGCCCACCCGCATAAGCGCCACAGCCAGACTCGAACCCTGCCCACGATGCCAGCAACCGACCCTCCACGCACTCGACGCAGGACACGACAACTGCGACACCACCCGGATAGACCTAACACTGCTCACCAACACCGACGAACTCCAGGCACTCGTCAACGGAAGAACCACCCACGAACTCATCACACGTATCACCGGCATCAGCCTCCACATCCGCAACAGCTCACGCATCAGCTGGAACCCCGCCAACACCAGCACCACACCCGTCGCACCCAGCCACCAATGCGGACAAATCCTTGGCTACCCGATCCCCTGGAACCTCATCTACACACAACCGAAAGGAACCAACCATGAACCGCCCTTCTAACGACCAGCCAGAACGCATCGTCGAATACCGCGACACCACCGGAAATGGCCTCACACTCGCCAAACTCAGAGCCTTCATACAATCCGCCGACGACGCCAACACACCACCCGAAACCATCCTCCGGGTCCGCGTCGGCTTCCGCTCCCAAATCAAAGCCATCACCACCGGAAAGAAAACCCCATGACCACCACACCAAAAACCATCATCGGCATCGACCTATCCCTCACCAGCACCGGAATTGCCACCCTCCACAACGGCCAGATCACCCTCAACACCTTCCGCACCAAAGGAACCAAAAACGACACATGGAAACAGCGCGCAGACCGAATCATCAACACCTCACACCAAATCGCCGGGTCCGTACCCCCAGGAGCAACCGTAGCCATCGAAGCTCCGGCATACGCTTCCACCACCGGATCACAACATGACCGCTCCGGCCTCTGGTGGTACACCTACACCACCCTCCACCACGGGTTCGGCTGCCCAATCATCGCCATCACCCCAGCCCAACGAATGATCTACGCCACAGGAAAAGGAAACACCACAAAAGACCAAGTCCTCGCCGCAACCATCCGCCGCTACCCACAAGCCAACATCACCAACAACGACGAAGCAGACGCCCTCATCCTCGCCGCCATCACCGCCAGGCTCCACAACAACCCCATCGAAAACCAGCCACTCCCCCAAACCCACCTACGAGCCCTCAACAAACTCCAGGAGAACCCAAAATGACCACTAAGAAAGCGACCAGTCAGGGTGGTTCGGGCGTGCGTGAGTGTCCGTGTTCGCGGGTTGTTCGTGATGTGTTTTTGTGTCAGTCGTGTGTGGGGAGGTTTGAGCGGTTGATGGTGCAGGCCTTGGGTTTGTTGGAGGATTTGACGGTGACGATGTCGCGGTTGGATCAGGTCGGGGTTGCTGGTTTTCGTGGGGGGTCGGGGCAGGGGCGGGTGCTGCCTTTGCGGTTGGATGCGTCGAAGGCTCATGAGGAACTCCGCAAGGCTCTCGGTGGCGTTTCCCGTCCTGTGAGGGAGTTGGCGGCCTCCAGTGAAGGCCCGGCAGTTTTGGAGCGCTTAGAGGGCGCTGTGGCGGCTGCGGTGCGTGTTGTCGATCTTCCGCCCGAGATGATCCACATTGGAGCTTGCGGGAAGGTCTTTGAGGGCGTCGAGTGTGAGCAAGAGCTTTTCGTCACGGTCGAGCAGGCGTCAGTGGCGTGTGAGGTCTGCGGGACGCTCTGGGATGTTTCGGACCGGCGGTCGTCGGCTATCCGGTCTGCGTGGAAGGCTATTGCTCCGCCGCGTGTGATTGTCGCGGCGTTGCAGAGTCAAGGCGTTCGGGTGGCGGTGAAAGACATTGAGAATTGGGCGCAGCTAGGGCACTTGAGCAGGGCTGTTGATCCTGTTTCGGGTGTGTCAGGGTTTCGTGTTTCGGAGGTTTTTGTCGTAGCGCAGCGCATGGTTGCTAAGCGGGCAAAGACACGCTCAAAGTGACAAATGATGTTTACATCACTAACTTTTAGGGTAAAGTGAAACTAGCATCGGCAGTACTGGGGATAGCTGCAGATCAGAAAAAATGCCAACCTCGTCGGCCCATGCCACGAAAGGCGTGGCAAGTCCCACCGCGTTGACTTCACTGTCTGTAGCCGTGGAAGAACACAACTGAATAAAAGACCTTGACCCTCTTCACTACCCACAGACCAAGAGGGTCGAGGTCTTTTCACGACTTACGATTACGCCATAGTTCCTTGATTTCCGCCCAGCCTTCCTGGGGGGTCGGCTTCTTAGTTTTCGCGGGAGCCTCAGACTTGAGCCGACGCAACGTCACCGTTGATACCGCGCTCAAACGGTTTTTCTCAGCCATAACTTCCCAGCCTTCAGCGATGAGGTCTTCCAAAGTCTTTCGCGAACGATACCCGCGATTCTTGCCTGGATAGTAGTCAATTGTCTTTGTCTCGAACTTTGCCTCATTCATGCCAAACACCCTACCGGAGGTGACACCTCTTGTGGCCCGCATCACTAAAACCCAACGTAATGAAGTCGCCACCCTCCACAAAGCCGGTCACACACGCAACCACATCGCCAAAACCGTCGGCATCAGCGCAGGCTCAGTCACCAAAATCTGCCAAGAACTCGGCCTCAACTTCAACCGCGACCACACCCGTGCCGCCGTCGCCGCCAAACAAGCCGACGATAAGCACCGCCGCCAACAGCTCAAAACCCACCTCCTCGAAGACGCCCACAAGCTCCGCGAACAACTCTGGACACCTACCCAGCTCGTCAACTTCGGCGGCAAAGACAACACCCTAAATTCGACGACCATTTCGGAACCGCTCTTCGTCGACAAGAAAAACATCATGACCGCCATCGGCACCGCCATCGACCGCTACATCCGCCTCGACGCCATCGACAACAACAACGGCCAGGCCGACGCCGAGTCCATGCTCCACCAACTCGCCACACAGCTAGGCCTGCCCGATGACCAGCCCTAAACAGCAAGACTTCCTCAAACACTCCACGGCCCGTGTGAACGTCCTCGAAGGCTCTATCCGATCCGGTAAAACCATCGCCTCCCTGCTCCGCTGGCTGATCTACATCGCCCGGGCACCCCTCGGTGGCGAACTCGTCATGGTAGGAAGAACCCGCGACGCCGTCTGGCGGAACTGCATCGCACCACTCCAAAACCCGGCACTCTTCGACACCGCCGCGAATCACGTCATAGGTAACCATGGCGCGCCCACTGTCACTATCCTGGGCAGAAAAATCCACGTCCTCGGAGCATCCGACGCCAAAGCCGAAAAGGTCATTCGAGGCATGACCGTCGCCGGAGCCTACGTAGACGAAGTCACCGTCGTACCCGAAGAATTCTTCACACAGCTCCTCGGCCGTATGTCCGTCCCCGGGGCCAAGCTCTTCGGAACCTCCAACCCGGACTCCCCGTCGCATTGGCTCAAACGTAAGTTCCTGGACCGCATCAACAAGCTCCCTGACTGGGCTTCCTGGCATTTCACTCTCGACGACAACCCGGCACTGACCGAGGAGTACAAGAACTCGATTAGAAACGAGTTCACCGGCCTCTGGTACCGCCGCTTCATACTCGGCGAATGGGTAGCCGCCGAAGGCGCAATCTACGACATGTGGAACCCAGAGAAGCATGTGATCACCTGGGACAAGCTGCCCGCCATGCAACGCCTCCTCGGCGTAGGTGTGGACTACGGCACGACCAACGCAACATCCGCCGTACTCCTCGGCCTCGGCGACAACAACCGCCTCTACCTCGTCGATGAATGGCGCTACGACGCCGTACAAGCCCAAGCACGGCTCACCGACGCGCAAATCAGCCAAAGGCTCCACGACTGGCTCACCCAACCTCACCTGCCGAACCTGGACCATGCGGTTCCGGAGTGGACCATCGTGGACCCCGCCGCCGCATCATTCAAAGTCCAGCTCGCCGACGACGGCATCCGCAACGTCATCAACGGCGACAACAACGTCCTCTACGGGATCAGGACGACAGCCTCACTCCTTGCAACAGGGAAGCTGCAAGTGTCGGACCGGTGTACAGGGTTCATCAACGAGGTCGCCGGGTACTCGTGGGACCAGAAAGCCACCGAAGCCGGGGAAGACAAGCCCATCAAAACCGCTGACCATTCACTCGACGCCGCCCGGTACGCCATAGCCACCACGGAGACGAACTGGCGCAACGTCGTTGATCTCGCCGCCTGAAAGGAGGCCACGTCATGCCCTTGCCCGAAGCTAACACCACGTGGCCACCCGCAAGCCTCACGCCGATCTTCCGCCAAATGGGTGCATGGTCAGCCCTCTACACCAACGACACCGGGAACTTAGGCGTTACGCTCAGTCAGGGCAAAACAGACCGGCAAGGCGTCATCAACCAATTCTTGAAGTTCTTCTGGAACCAAACCAGTACGGATCTCACTAAACCCCAAGAACGCAAGCTGCATATCCCCATCGCCTCAGATATTGCCTCGGCCTCCGCTGATCTGCTCTTCTCCGAACCGCCAACAGTCACCGTAGCCAACACCGAAGACACCGACGAGAAGACCGTCGAGCGCCTCGGACTCATCACCGGACCGGACTTTCAACAGCTCCTCACCTCCGCCGCTGAAACCTCCGCAGCACTCGGCGGCACCTACCTCCGCGCCATCGTAGACGACACCATCGCCGACCACCCGTTTATCACCAAAGTAGATGCCGACGCGGCAATACCCGAATTCAAGCACGGCAGGCTTGTCGCCGTGACGTTCTGGCACGTAGTCGCCTCCGACAACGGAATGGTCACCAGGCACCTAGAACGCCACGAAACCGACGTGAACGGCACGGGCCTCATCGTCCACGGCCTCTACCGAGGTACCCGCGACAACCTTGGACAGCCGGTCCCTTTCACCGAATCACCCGCCACAGCCTGGCTTACCGAACCAGGCACTGTCGAGCACCTGATAGACGGCAACACGATCAGCACCAGAACCCCCGGACTCGCCGTCGCCTACGCCCCGAACGTCACTCCCTCTAGGACATGGCGGAACAACCCTGTGGGGGCACACCTGGGCCGCTCGGACTTCGACGGCATAGAACCCCTCATGGACGCTCTTGACGAAGCGTTTTCGTCACTCATGCGTGACATCCGTCTCGGTAAATCCATGCTCGTCGTACCCGCCGCAATGCTCGACAACAACGGACCAGGCCAAGGCGCATCATTCAGCCAGGATGAGATCTTCACCCCGGTCAACGCTGCACCGGCTACCGCTGCTGATAGCAAAATGGCCGTCGAACAGGTGCAATTCAACATCCGCGTGACTGAGCATGAGCAAACGATCATGTTGCTCTGGAACCGGATCATTGCTTCGGCTGGGTATTCTGCACAGACTTTTGGTGAGTCCATGGAATACCGGGCGACAGCGACCGAGGTTACCTCCCGGGAACGGCGCTCCTACATGACTCGTGACCGCAAGATCCGGTCGTTTCAGCCCGCACTGGAGGCCATCGTGGCTAAGGCGTTAGCTATGGACGCGGAGATCTTCAAGAGTGGCGCTAAGTCCGCCCCGGTTCGTGTGCAGTTCGCTGACGGTGTCCAGGACGACCAAGAGGCCCTGGCCAGGACAGCTTCACTGCTCGCTGCTGGACTCTCATCATCCATTGAAACCCGTGTCCGCCTTCTCCATAAGGACTGGGATGAGACGGCCATCGCCGAGGAGGTCGAGCGGATTCGGGCAGAAAACCGCGTACCCGAGCTAGCTGACCCAGACTACATCGGTGTCCAGGGAACTGCACTTTCCTCGCAATACCAGGAGTAGCCCCGTGGTGATGCGTCCAGATGATGCAATTAACCTAGCCAAAGGTATCCGCGAGATATACCTCGAAGCCGAGTTGATCCTCCTGCAGAAGATCGCCAAAACCCTCTCAGGAGGCCTTGACTCCCCCGCCTGGGCAGAAGAAAAACTACTACAAACCGGAGCCGTGCTAGCCGCTACGGAAAAGATCATCAACCGGCTGGAGCACAAAACAGCTCAGCAACTCCTGGCGATCCTCAGCGGCGCTTACCGACTGGGCGCAGACAGCGCGATCAAGGAGTTAAAGGCCAGGCGGTTGATTGGCGGGCTCGGAGGTGTCGCACCGTCACCTGGTGTTCTTGCCCTTGTTACTGCCACTCTCGGCGGGCAAGCGCAGGCCTTCCAGATACGCCGCTCCGTTATCGACGCTTATCAGGAGATCATTACCCAAGCCACGGCCCAGGCTGTGGCCGGTGTCCTGACAATACGTGAAGCCTCAAAGTCACTCCTTCTGGGGCTGGCTAAGACCGGTATCACGTCTTTCACAGATCGGTCTGGGCGGTCATGGGAAATGGGTGCTTACGCTGAAATGTCCGTGAGGACTGCCAGCATGAACGCCTATCTGCAGGGCACCGTAGACCAGATAACGGACTTCGGCGAAGACCTCGTCATCATCTCGAACGCCCCCGAAGAATGCCGCCTCTGCCGACCCTACGAACACCGGGTCCTGTCAATTAGTGGAAACAGCCCCGAAAGGACCTCTCTTGAAGAAGCCCGGAACCGAGGACTCTTCCACCCGAACTGCCGCCACTCAATGTCGCTGTACATTCCCGGAGTCACCAAACGCACCAGTCACACCGCCGACCCGGAAGGCGCGGCGCTCAGGCAGAAACAGCGTGCGTTTGAGCGCAGAGTCCGGGAATTGAAACGCCAGGTAGCAATTGCTGACGGTTTCGGCGAACCCGAGGCTGCTACGGCTAGGTCGAAGCTCAGGGCTAAACAAGCTGAGTTCAAGCAGTGGCGAGACATCAACGACAGGAAGAACCTGTCATATCGAACGAACGTCAACTACCGCTAACCACCTTGGAAGGAACAGCAATCATGGACACCTCTGACGCCACAAGCACACCAGACACCGCAGAGCAGGGCTCAGCGGAAGGCCTGGACCAGGCGAGGCAGCCAAGCGGAACACAGCCAGCACCCGCAGAGGATGCCCAGGAGTCTCCTGAGGCGACCATCGCCCGACTCACTGCCGAAAACTCTAAACTTCGCGCTGAGAACGGCAAGGACCGCGTCAACGCCAAAACTCAGGCAGCCGAGGAAGCCCGCAACGACCTCGTCCAAGAACTCGGCAAAGCCCTCGGACTCGTCAAAGAAGGCGACAAGCAGCCCACCGCAGAAGAGCTAACTACGAGTCTCGCTCAGGCCAACGAAGCCTCCAACGCCCAAGCTCTTCAACTAGCGGTCTTCCGTGCAGCATCGAAGAACGGGGCACACGGAGACGCCCTACTCGACTCCACAAGCTTCCTCGCCGCCGTCAAAGGGCTGGACCCGAACGACGGCGAGAAGATCGACGCGGCGATCAAGAGCGCCGTCGAAACTAACCCCCGGTTCCGTGCAGCCCAGGCGGCAGCACGGACCAGCGCAGAATTCAACGGCGGGACCGGCGAACCGCGCAATAAACCCACCACTCTCAGCGGCGCAGTAGACCAGTATTACCTCGCCGCGAAACAGTAAGGACCAACCATGCCTGTAACACTTGCCCAGGCGTCACAGAACGCCGCCTCCGCCGTCAATACCCAGGTCATCGACGAATTCCGAACCTCCGCACTGCTCGACCAACTTGTCTTCGATGACGTAGTCAACCCGGCAGGCGGCGGAGCCACTCTCACCTATTCATACCGGCGACTGGCCACTCTGTCAGACGCCCAGTTCCGAGCCATTAACTCCGAGTACGCGCCGACCGAAGTTACCACGACCCAGCATTCCAGCGACCTCAAAGTGCTTGGCGGAAGCTTCCAGATCGACCGGGTACTCGCAAAGGTCGGCCCTTCCGCGACGGGTGAAGTCTCGCTTCAGATGTCGCAGAAAATCAGGGCAGCCAAGGCAGCCTTCTCGGATGCGGTCATCAACGGCGACTCTTCCGCCAACGCAGACTCCTTCGACGGCCTGTCGAAAGCTCTGGCTGGGTCTAGCACCGAAGTTGGCGATACTTTCGACTGGTCCAGCGCCATGGACGAAAGCAAGTCTTTCCAGGTACTCGAAGACCTCGACAATCTGCTGTCCGTCATGGACGGTGAACCAACCCTGTTGATCTCAAATCAGAAGGGACTAGCGAAGATCCGCTCTGCCGCCCGCCGATCCTCGATGTATGTCACGGCTCCAGGCCCTGGAAAGTCGTCCTTAGAGCGGTATGGGAATGTGCTCCTCTTTGATGCTGGGAAGAAAGCTGGAAGCAACGAGGACATCATCCCGGTCACTGGTGGCTCGACCGCTCTGTATGCGGTCCGTATTGGCCTCGATGGCTTCCACGGTGTCAGCACGGTTGGCGGCAGTCTTGTCCAGACGTGGCTTCCGGACTTCACGAAGCCTGGTGCTGTGAAGACTGGTGAGGTTGAGATGGGCCCGGTGTCCGTGGCTTTGAAGGCAACGAAGGCTGCTGCTGTGGCCCGGAACGTCAAGGTCGCCTAGTCGGCAAAAGCTGTGGGGTGCCGTCGAGGTCAGGAGTACTCGACGGCACCCCACTTGCCAGTAAGGAGTCACGCATGACTATCAAGATTATTTCTCCTATTGAGGGGCACACCGCGAAAACGGAATTTGGGCCTGCCCACATCGAGTTCATCGATGGTGAAGCGCATGTTGATGAGCTTCCTGACGGTGTACGGGCTTACCTGCTGCAGGTGGGGTATGAGGTGACTGAGGACACCGAGGTGCACGCTAAACCGAAACGGCGCGGGCGTTCAGCGAAACAGCAAGAAGAGGAGGCCAAAGATGACGCTTGATCCACGAGACGTAAAACCAGAACTCATCGGCACACCGCTGCGCGACGCCGCAGTAAACCCGAAAGAGTCGGACTTCTTGCCACCAATCAACGCAGGGAAACCGGGCGAAGAGGGCAACCCGCACGGGCCGAACGTGATCTCCCCAGGCATCCACGCCCTAGAGGAGCAACACCCCATCCGTCCCGGCCTCGTGTCCTCCGACCCGGCAACTCAATCCATCGAAGAGACCGAACACCTTCTCAAGCACAGGGCCAACGACACTACGGACCCGGCTCCTGAGCCAACTGAATAAACAGGAGGAGAGGAGGCTGGCAATGTACCGTGTCTACGCCACGAAAGCCGATCTAGAAAAGTGGATGAGCCCTGATATGGCTCCCGATAATGCGGTCAGCCTCCTCTCCTCGGCATCGGCTCTTGTGGAAGATGCAACGCTTACCGCTATTTACACGACAAAAAGCGACGGAATGCCCCGAAACAAATACATTTCGGGGGCATTCCGGGACGCGACCTGCGAACAGGCGAAATTCTGGGCAACTAATGGTCTCGATCCGGAAAAAGACGCGTACAGCATCGGGGCACGTGCGGGTGCCTCATCTAAATCCATAGCGGGGGCGAGCTTTTCTTACGACTCCACCGAATTAACCCGAGTCACTAGAGCTAAACTCGCCGCGCTGCAAACACTGTGCCCTAACGCTGCTCGCATACTCCGCAACGCAGGTCTACTGACTACCACGGTCCAGTCATGATTGACGAGTTGGAAGATTTCTGGGTTCACACCGTGACTGTTGAAACCTATATGGGTAATACAGCTTGGGGCCAGAAATACGAGCAAAAAAGCCCCCCGATCCCTTGCTTCGTTTCTGATAAGCGGAGGCTTATTCGGACACCGTCTGGTGACACCGAGGTTTCAGAATCGACGGTTACTGCGAATCGTAAATATGCTCCGCTATTTGCCGAAGGGTCTATAGTCCATCTGCCCGGACGGACAGCTGTAGTGCTCAAACTCGCTGACAATTCTTCCAGCAACTTAGAACTACCTGACCATATGCAAGCGTCACTTTCCTAGAGGGGGGCAAAAGTGTCCTCTGGGTTCAAGTTCACACCGAACAAAAGCGTTATGCGCACGATCAGGGCAGCTGAGAAGAAGGGAATGTTCGAAGCCGCCGAACATGTCAGAAAGGAATCTAACGAGGTCGTACCCATAGAGAAGGGCGACCTCGGAGGGTCCGCCGTGGCCAGTGTCGATGACAAAGGCACTCGTGCGGCTGTCTCTTACGACACCCCCTACGCCGTGAAACAACACGAAGACCTCTCCCTCCGCCATGACGACGGACGTGAAGCAAAATACCTTGAGAAAACTTTGGCGAGAGAACGCGGCGCGGTCAGAAAAGTTATTGCCGATGAAATTAGGCGAGTAACCAGATGAGCTTCCAAACCACACTTCTAACCGCCATCGGTGAGCTGCTGGAAGCTGAGCAAATAGGTCAGTGGAAACCCAGTGATACCTACTCGCGAAACAGGACAGCTATCACCGTCCTGTCACTGCCTCAAGCCACCGATCGGGCAATCACGATGAACCTTTACCCGGTCCAAGACGACGCCACCACTGACTCAATCGTCGGCCTGCAATTCCGCATCCGGGGAGCACCGAACGACCCACACAACGCCCTGAACACCATCGACGCGATTTTTAACGCACTCCACGACCTGAGAAACACCTCACTCGCCAATATCCCGGTAGTCCGGATGTGGAGACAGTCCGGGGCGAATCTCGGCAAAGACGAAAAAGACCGGCCAGAGCACACCGAAAACTATTACATCCAGCTCACCCGCACCGGAAAACACAGATCAGACAACTAGGAGTAAACATGAGCGTCGAACCATATGACGAAACGAACCCGATCACACCCGGACAGCTTTCTGACTGGGTTGTCGAGGTCGCAAAAGATCTGACCGATAAAACCAAGGTTGAATATAAGCGACTGCGTGGCATCACGGAGTTTACCCCGCCAGCTGTCGAGAAAAATCTTGAAGACGACGGAGATTACGACATGGGCTCGTGGGCGTCGCAGACCGCTACCGGCCTGACCTGGACATCTGAAGGGACCGTGAAAATCCCCCGTGGTGGAATGCCAAGTGACCCCGGCCAGGAAATCCTCAAAGCCGCTGGGCTGGGCGTAGCCGAAGAAGGCTATGTTCTTTTCCGCTGCTACAACAAAAAGACCGGCACCGGGTGGAAAGGCATAGCCGACGCCTCCCTGACCTCAAACGGCGGCCCGAAAACTGATCTTACGACCGCTGCTTTTAAACTGACTGGCCGTGGCCCGCTGCATTCCTACGTTAAGGATATGTCTGCATCGGCACCAGATGTAGCCCCCCAGGGTGACCCGGACTCCCCAGAAAGTCCGGCTAGTCAGGATGCCACTAACTCGACGGATAAGCCCGCTGCTAACGCGCCAGATAAGAGCAAGAGCAAGTAACCCTGTAGTCCCCTCGGTGCGGCTGGTCCAAGGCAGTCGCACCGAGGCCCAACCTTGGAAAAAACAATGAAACTGAATGACCTTAGAACCGACGCACCACTTGAAGTGCCTATTGGTGGCAAGACTTACAAAATTGACCCGATCAGCGCGGACCTCGGACTCCGGTTCCAAGACCTCATGGCCGTCACGTCCAAAGCCGAACGAGGCAAAGAAGCCAGCGATGACGACATAGAGATCCTCTCCGACGCCGCCGAGTACGACTTTTACATGGAAGCTCTCGGTGCAGCCGGTGAGCAGATGCTGGAGGACAAGGCCACCTTTTCCGAGCTTAAAACCGCTGCGCTCTTCGCGATCCTCCATGCCATCTATGGGGAGGATGTGGCGGAGAGGTTTTGGAATTCGGGGGGAAAATCGCAGCCGCCGAACAGGGCGGCGCGCCGAACGGAGACCCGGACCCGCACGGGCGCGGCCACTACGACCCGGAAACAGGCCTCTCAGACACGTACGAGTACCCGGAAGGCCACGCCCAAAAAGGCGGCGGGGTAAGCCTCACCGAGGTTCTAAACCACTGGCCAGCAATCCAGGCAGACCTGCACGAACGCTACAACATCGACACCAGCACCGGAATCCTGGCGGAACGGTCCTGGAACTGGCTGATAACCCGCATAGTCGGTCTTCTCAATGTTCCGCCGGGATTTACCCCAGACGGGCGCGCCGTGCATTCCACACGGCTCGCCCTAGCCCTCTACCCCGTAGAGGCACCTAAAAAAACCTAGATATTGGAGGCCCACATGGCGCTCACCGTTGGTGAACTCGTGGGCTACCTCAACCTCGACGACAAAGGCTTCGAGCAAGGCGTGGGGAAGGCACAGACCAGGCTCAGCGGCCTCGGTTCGGGGGTGAAGAAATTCGCGGGCGCTGCCGGTGTAGCTATCGGTGCCGTAGGCGGTCTCATCGCCGGGATGGCCATCAAGGGTGGCATCAGCCGTGCGTTGCAGATCGAAGACGCCCAGGCGAAACTCAAGGGTTTAGGCCACGACACAGGCACAGTCGAGTCGATCATGAAAAACGCGACAGCCGCCGTGAAAGGCACCGCTTTTGGCCTGGGTGAGGCCGCGACCTCGGCAGCCGGTGCAGTAGCTGCTGGCATCAAACCGGGTCAAGATCTTCAACGGGTTCTGGGATTGGTAGCGGACTCGGCGACTATCGCCGGAACCGACATGGCCTCTATGGGGTCGATCTTCAACAAAGTTGCGGCATCAGGAAAACTACAGGGCGATGTCATCAACCAGCTCCAGGATGCTGGTATCCCGGTGTTGCAGTTCGTAGCCAAAGAGATCGGCAAGACCGCTGAAGAGACATCTGATCTTGCGTCCAAAGGCAAGATCAATTTCGAAACCTTCTCCAAGGCTATGGAGAACGGCCTGGGCGGCGCGGCACTGAAGTCCGGTGAAACATTCCGGGGCGCGTGGAAAAACACGTTGGCGGCCTTGTCTCGTATCGGCGAAACCCTCATGGTGCCTGTACTGGGCGCGGTAAAAAACATTTTGAACGCGGTTATGCCCTTGTTTGATGGGATCAACGCAGCTTTGAAACCGGTGATGGCTTCGCTGGCTCCAGGTATTGAAGCGGCGGCTAACCGTGTGGCGGGTGCTCTGGGGGCTATCCCTGCCGGTGTGCAGTCGATGATGGCACCTATTGCTGGAATTGTTCAGGGGTCTCTTGGGTCTGTCAGTGGTTCGGTGGCTGGTTTTGCAACAGTTCTAGGGCCAGTCATTGGTGGGCTGAGCGGAATGTTCGGCTCCTTGTTAGGACAACTGCCACTCATCGGCCCGCTATTCAAAGGAATTACAGGTCCAATCGGCCTTGTCATCGGTGCCATTGGTGGCCTCATTGCAGCGTCTCCTGAGCTTCGGGCAGCCCTCGGCGACGCCCTCGGGCAGGTCATCCCAGTTGTCGCTCAGCTGGCCGCAGCGTTTACCCCGCTCATCGGCGTAGTAGCTCAGCTGGCACCAGTTTTGGGGCAGACGATCGCTGCAGCAATTCCACCCGTTACCGCAGCGATCACTGTTCTCGGCGGGGCGCTCAGCGTGGTTATCGGCGCTATCAGTACCGCTGTCTCTTGGTTCACGAACCTCAACGGCGGCGCGCAAGCCCTAGGAGCAGGACTGGTTGCACTTGCCGGTGGCTTCGCGGCATATCGGGCCGGGCTCACCGCTTACGTGGCGATCATGGGCATTGTCCGGGCGGCTACCGGAGCCTGGGCAGCAATCCAGGCCGTCCTGAATGTTTCCATGTGGGCTAACCCTATTGGTCTCGTTATCGCAGGTATCGCCGCACTCATCGCTGTCATCGTGCTACTCATCGCGAACTGGGACTCTGTCGTCAGTTTCCTCCGCGACACCTGGAACGGTTTTGTGTCCTGGTTCCGCAGCGTAATGGACGGATTCATCAGCTGGTGGAACGGAGTCTGGGCCCCGTTCGCAGCACCAGTCAGCGCCATCTGGAACCAAATTAGCTCCATCATCAGCACTGCCTGGGGAGTCATCCAGACCATCATCAGCGCGGCATTCGGTGTCATCTCAACAATATTCAACGCAGCCTGGTCCACGATCAAGACCATTGTCGCCACGGCGCTAGCTGTCATCATCGCGATCTTTACCGGGAACTTCGCTCAGGTAGGCAATCTCGTAACCGCTGGCTGGCAGAAAGTCGCGGCAATCTTCGGCAATGCTGCCCGGCAGATCCAGTCCATCGTGACCACGGCCTGGAACCTCGTCACTAGCGCCATCGCAAGCGCACTTAGCAATATCTGGAGCCGCATCCAAAGCGTCCTACAGGCGATCACAAGCCTCTGGAATTCTGCCTGGAATTCAGCCGGTGCGCTTATCGGTCGGGTCTGGAACGGGATCATCTCAGGAGTCAGCAGCGGCATTAACGGGGTTCTTGGATTCGTTCGTGGTCTGCCCGGGCAGATCATGGGCTTCTTCGGTGGTGCCGGTTCCTGGCTTGTCGGGGCCGGGCGCAACATCATTAACGGGTTTCTCAATGGTCTTCGCTCAGCGTTCGAGAACGTCAAGAGTTTTGTCGGCGGTATCGGTGATTGGATCGCCGCGAACAAGGGCCCGAAGGCATACGACCTCGCACTATTGGTGCCTGCTGGTGGGTGGATTATGGACGGCCTCGAAAAAGGTCTCCGGGACTCCATACCTTCGCTAAGGGCGACGCTGGGCGATATTTCCTGGATGGTCGCCAACGGCATTGACCCGCAGCTCGGCGCACCGGGTGGCTTCGGCCTCCACGAGGCTGGCGGAGCAACTGCCCGTGGAGGGAACACCACCATCGTGAACAACAACATGACAGTGAACCCGTCCGAACAAATGTCCGAGGAGAACCTAGCCCGGATCGCAGCTGAGCAGCTGGAATGGAAGGCGCGGACATGAGTAACTACCCCTCCGGCGTTCCAGTCTACGTTCTGCCTGAAAGACAAGCCCGAATCACCCTCGCCAACCTCATTTTCAACGAATGGAACAGTCGAGGCTACCTCTTTAAAGCCCTGAAAATCAGGGGTTGGAAGGGCAAGCCGGGGGTTCGACGGCAACAGACGGAACGGCTCTGGGCCCACGGCGTTTTCACCGAACGAGGATACTCCGACGCACGGCCTATCACCATCGAAGGCCGGGCATTCCTGCCAACCGAAGAGGCCGTCCGCAACGCAACCATCGACTACGGGGCGATCCTGCAAGAGGGCGGATTCGATCAGCTGATTGTCGATGATCCAATCATGGGTGAGCAGTGGGCAACCGTTGGGCTAGAGGCTGGCTCAGACGCCGACTGGCATGTACCCGGAATTTATCCTTTCCAGCTGCAACTGTTCGCTCCGGACCCGCGCAAATACAGTGCGCCGTTGAGCGGCTCGACCGGCATCCCGGTTGATGGTGGCGGCCTGCAGTATGACCTGTACACAACAACACCAGGTGTCCTGGATTATGCCGAATCGGGCAGTCCGGGAACTGTTACCCTCACCAATCCGGGCAGCGCTCCTGCCTCGCCAGTCTTCACTATTACCGGTGAAATTCCTGAGCAATTCTCTGCTACTGAGATCCGAACAGGACGGCGACTCATCTACGAGGGGGCACTGGTTCCTCAGTCTGTCATCCGGATTGATAGCAGAACGGGTTCAGTCACGCTCAATGGCGAAACGGACCGCTCCGCGAACCTGGTACGTCGGGAATGGCAGCAATTAGGCCCGCAGGCTACAGGAACATGGCTTTTTGAAGCACCTCGCTCCACAAACGCCAGAATGAGTGTGGAGGTAACTCCGGCATGGTGGTAGACGACGACTTCGAGGTTTTAGTCGGCTCTCAGGTCACCGGAAAAATCGATGCCTATCTCAACCCCAGCAATGTTGGCGCAGGGATGCGGTACAACGATGCCGGGCCACTGGATGTCGCGATTCCGATCAAAGCCTTTGAAAATAAACGGCTCAACCCTGCCTCTACCTGCGCCGCGCTGCGCCAGTTCATGGCCGTTTCCTACCAAGGAAACATCATCGAGGCCGGGCCAATCTGGAAACAGGCCTATGACCCTAAGAAAGAGGTCATTAAACTGACAGGAGCCGGGCTATGGACTCTCCTTGACGCAGTCAAGGCCCTGCCCTGGTATGCCATGGCTGTAGGGGTTTCACCAACGACGCTCACGCTCAATGTGGTGAATAAAGCTCTTGGCAGCATTGCCCGTGAGTTCGTCCGCATCGCAGTCTACACCAACCCCAAGAATCCTGGGTTACCAATTGTGCTGCCCGAGATCATCCCGGACATCAACGAACGAAACCCCCCAGGATACTCACTCCCCTGGCTTGGCGACCTCCTTCGGAATCTAACCGGAGTCAAGGGCGGCCCCGACATTCGATTCAGGGCAGAACGCCGTCCTGACGATAACCGATACGTCCAATGGGTGATGTCCCATGGTACCCGTGAAAATCCGTTGCTGACTCAGCATGGTCCGGACTGGATATGGGACGCCACCGTACCGCATTCAACGATTGGCGACTTCGGATGGCAGCAGGACGCAACAAGGATGGCCGCCCGCGCATGGCAACCCGGCGCAGGGTCTGAGCAAGAGATGAAACTCAAATGGGCAGATGACACCACGTTGATTGAGACTGCTGGATACCCGTGGACCGAAGTGGATATAGCGATGAAAGACATCGAGGACGAAGACTTACTTCAAGAATACGCGGATGCAGGTATCTCTGCGGCACGGTTCCCGATGGAGACATGGAACACCACGGTCCGCGCCGATGAAACCCCAAAACTGGGCGAATTTTTGCCTGGAGACTGGTCAAAACTCATCATTCCCGATGATCACCCCATCATTCCAGGGGAACATCGCGCCCGAATCATGTCCGTGGATGTCGATGGGACCAGAGACGTCAAAGTCGTTTACGCACCGATCCAAGGGAGGCCCTAATGAGCGAAGCTGGCATACCCCGGTTCCGGTATGAGCCTGACCCAATTTTAGCCAGCATCAATAGAGGAAATGCTGTTGATCGGCGCGTATCTATCGTAGAACGTGCCGCACCGCAAAAGTCTATGTCTATCAGCCAGGGCGGAAAAAAACGTGTTGGTATAGGCGCATTTTCATCAGATGCAGCAAAGTTCGGTATCGAAATCTTCGACGATAGCGGCGCTGTCCAAGCCAGGCTCGGAGAGCTGACCACACAAGACGGTGTGTATGGATTAGAAGTCCTTGTCCCTGATGGTTTTTACGTGCCCGTCGCCTCTCTGGTCGCCGGAGGAGATCGGAGAACCATCGAGGGTGAATACCGGCGAGAAGTAAAAGCTGGAACATCAATGGGGTGGGCCAATATCGGTCCGTCAATTCTGGTCTCGACGGTGACCGGAAAGATTGATGTCACTGTCGGCGGTGGGCTGTCTATCACTGGGAACAAGGCCACTGTCACATACAGCTACCAGATAGTCCGGGCAGATGGTGAAGAAGAGATCGTCCCCGCCATAAAACGCGGCGTTTTCTGCACACAAGACGGCTCCGGGATGGACAACTCACAATCCTCTGACCGAACTCAACGTCACCTGGTTGCCCCAGGTGAATACAGAGTCAACGCTCTTTTTCAGGTTTTTTCCGGTGCTGGAACGAACGGTGACGGCTATGGAGCTATTTTTGACCGAACTCTAGCTGTCCAAGGCTACTAACCCCGATATTGAAGGAGACAAGCATGGCAGCGAATCGCGGTGTCGGCGTGCGCCAAATCGACACGACCGGAACTACCCCCAAAGAACACCGGCTAGCCATCGCAGGTTTAGTCGCTGAAAACGCTCAGGGAGAACCACGTTCTGGGCTACTAAATCCGGGCACATCGAACATCGTTGTCCCTAAAGCCAACATGTCCTACGACATACTCCCCTGTCAGGCCGTCATAGCTAGATCGCAAGATGAAGGCGTATACACGCCAACCCTGACGAGTATCACTAATGTGGCGACAAGTCCCGCCCCGGCAGCAGGCTCCAGATGGGATCTTGTCTGGATCAAGCAAAACGATCCAGAAAAGGGCGACACCGCAAATCGGGAACCTGCCAATACGGCTGTAGTCGGGGTGACATCTGGTGAAGCAGCGGCGTCACCAGTGAAACCCGAAAATTCGGTGCCTGCTGGCGCACTAATCCTGTCCGAGCACCAAATATTTTCCGGCACTGCATCCACCAATCAAAGCCCTAACACCTCGACCCAGAGGTGGCTATACACTGTCGCACGAGGCGCTCCAATCCCTCTAAGGAACCAGTCAGAACAAGAGAAGATTTCACCCAGCATTGGCGTGACGGTGGCCCGTCAAGACCTCGGAGGCAGGGTCCTGATAGGCGACGGCACAGGCTGGGCCTCAGCACCCGCCATAGCCTCGATGCGGTGTGCTGAGGTTCGATGGGAAGCGGGCAGGACTACTGGCATTGGTAGTCCTGGATTCATTGCCGCAGAGACCGTAAACAATGATTTCGTTGAGCTAGGCGTCCAAGACGGTTTCCGTATATCTCAGGCTGGTGTATACGCAGTAGAAGTCTGGCTGGCAGGACGCACACAGTCTACTGGCGGCAACGTTCAAATCTTGCGCAACGGCGGACAAATATCTGAGACAGGGCTATCAACGACTAGCTCGTGGTCCACAAGTCTGACCACATTATTTTTTGCGCCGTCCGGAACGCAGGTACAGGTGCGCGGACGATCAGTGAACACATATTTTACGATCCCCTACCTCCGTGTAGCAAAAATCGGATAGCCACTATGCCCGGTCTGGATGAAGTTTTAATCACGGTTTACGGGGCTGCTCTGGCGATACTCGCAGCAGGGCTCAGGATAGCGGCAGCAAGGCTGAAGCGCATAGGTGAGGATGCCCAGGCCGCTAGGCATCAGGTCGAAAATGACCACTCAGAAAATTTGAGAGATGACCTCGACAGGCAACATGGAGAACTGCAGACCAGCCTGAGCCGCGTATTGGCTGAGCTACGGACCCAGTCGGTAGGGCTTATGGAGCTCCGTGAAGATCTCCAGGATCTTCGTGAAGACGTCCAGCAGCAGAGGACAGAAATGCACGATTTACGAAAATTTTCGTCAAGACCTCCTCACACAAAACGAAGGAACCTATAAATGCTCTTTCTTACCGATTTAGCCGACGTTGCCCGGTCAGCGGGGGTGAATGTTGTGGAGTGTCCCGGCTGGCAACGTCGGGGGTTCAACGGCTGGGGATTCTCAGAGGTGCGTGGGGTGTTGTGGCATCACACCGCCGGGCCCAGGTCCGGGAACATACCCTCCCTGAACGTTCTCAGAGACGGCAGGGCGGGGCTGGCTGGGCCTTTGTGTCAACTCGGCCTGGCTAGGGACGGCACCGTGTATGTGATCGCCGCTGGCTGGGGCAACCATGCCGGAACGGGCTCAGCCCCAGGCATACCCCGCAACCAAGGCAACGCCTACCTCATCGGGGTGGAGATGGAATCCGCCGGGCTACCCCCATATGACTGGACAGCAGCCCAACTCGATGCCGCTCCCCGTCTAGGAGCAGCCCTGGAACGAGCCTACCTCAGCCATCTTCCTGAATCGCAGCGTCTTCAACTGGGCCACTATGAGTACTCCGATGCCGGGAAGATCGACCCCGCCGGGTGGCCCGGCGGCATGGACGGGCTCCGAGCCCACATCAACAAAGCCCTGACCGGGGCACCAAACACCGAAAAGGACTGGTTCGACATGGCAACCGAAAACGACCTCAAAGCAGCTATCCGTGCAGTACTCAACGAGAAATTCTCCCGGCAAGGCGGCGTGCCCGGCCAGGCATCCATTCAGGATATTTTCGCCTGGTTCGACGCAACGATGAGATCCGTCGCCGCTCAGGCTGCTTCGGCTGCAGCCCAGGCTGTTCTCAATACTCCGATCCAGCGTGCAGGCAAAGAAGGCGCTACTACTCTTGCCTCTCTGCTGGCCTACTACGACACGAACAACGACACACTCGGGAACGTCCAGGCCGGTGCCGTGCAGGAAGCTGTACAGAAAGCGCTCACTGACGGGACCGTGAAGGTCGATGTCAACGTCACGGGAGGCAAATAATGATGGCTAGGTATCGTGCCGAGGGCCCGTCGCAAACCCGCTACCCAGGGCGGGCTACCATCCGCACCGCCCTCGCCCTACTGCTACCCCTCATCGCAGGTGCTCCGCTGATCTACCAAGCCGCCACCGGACACGACCCCGCAGCAGCCGGTGGCATAGCAGCCGGTATCCTCGCCCTAGCAGCCGGTATTACCCGAGTCATGGCCCTACCCGTAGTCAACGATTTTCTCTCCCGGATCGGCCTCGGCGCTGAACCACCCCAAGGCAAGGAGCACACATGAGACCCTGCCCACCAAACAGTATTCGTCCCGTCTCATCATCGTAGGCGTCACGCACAAACTTTGTGGCGTTTTTGTGGCGTTTCAATCACTGCAGGCCGCTGCAAATCGTTGTAAATAAAGGGCTCTTTATCGCCACAAAAACGCCACAAACATACGAAACCCCGCCAGTTCAAGGCCTCTAGTTCCTTGAATTGGCGGGGTTTTTCGTGTTGTCGGGATGACAGGATTTGAACCTGCGACCCCTTGACTGCCCGTCAGAACATCTCCCGGGACCACCGCAGGTCCAGTAGCAGCCCCCGAGAACGTCTGAGCGAAGAGCTTGGTCAGAAGCACTGCGGACCGCGTATTGGTGAAGAAATGGCGATCCAGCATGCCGGAATCGACATCTAGGATCGATCCATCCGATCCGCTCATCGCATGATTGCAGACAAGGATGTCCAAAGAACCGGTGAGAGTTCGAGCCTGCTCGATAAGAGCTGATGGAGCATCCGGTTCGGCAAGATCGACGGAGAGCTCACCGAAAGCCGCACCATCAGTCAGACTTTCGGCGAGCTCCTTGCGTAATGCCTCGAAGTCATCGCCACCCCAGGGCTGCTGTTCATCATGAGGTGAATAGTGGGCGATGAAGACACTGGCCCCATCTTCGACGAACCGCTTAGCGATAGCGAAGCCGATGCCCTGCCTGCGTGAAACCCCCGTGACCAAAGCCGTCCGCCCGGATAACGGCAATGCGCGCTCAGTCATACAGATACTGTAGCGATCCCGATCGTGCAGGAGAATAAAAATCCCCGCAGAGCATACGCTGCGCGGGGTATTTCAGTGGTGGCTCCGACCGGCATCGATCCGGTGACCTTTCGATTTTCAGTCGAACGCTCTACCAACTGAGCTACAGAGCCTTGGTGCACTTGTCACCGGACCTTCTCCGGATAACCGGAGAGATCGAGCGACCCTGACGGGACTTGAACCCGCGACCTCCGCCGTGACAGGGCGGCGCGCTAACCAACTGCGCTACAGGGCCTTGTTCTTTTATTCAAGAGCTATCAGCTTACCAGTTTTCACCGGCAAACTAGCCTTGCGTACCCCCAACGGGATTCGAACCCGTGCCGCCGCCGTGAAAGGGCGGTGTCCTAGGCCGCTAGACGATGGGGGCATCAGTCACTTCCCAAGGAAGACCTCTAAAACTATAGAGCCTTCGGCAGTATTCCGGCAAACCGAGAATGACTGGAGTGCACTACTCTACGCTCCGAGTAGGGATGCCTACGGCATCGCACTTATAAACTGGAAACATGAAAGACCCTCTGGCCGGCATGCCTCACTTCGGCAGATACGAGATGAGCCTGGCCGAGTTCGAGCAAGCCACCGATGAAGCCGTAGCGCAGCTGCCTCCGGAACTCGCCGAGGCCATGAACAACGTGGCGATCGTGATCGAGGAACGCTATGCACCGGGGCCGGATGAAGACCCTGGCCTCGTCCTGCTGGGTCTTTACCAAGGCGTCCCGCTGACCGAACGGACAGAGTGGTCTGATGCCGGAACACTGCCGGACAAGATCAGCATCTATCGGCAGCCCATCATGGATCTCGGCTATAACCGGGACGAGATCGTCGCGCAGATCCGGATCACCGTCATTCACGAGATCGCACACCACTTCGGTATCGATGACGACCGACTCCATGAACTCGGCTGGGCTTGAGGCTGGGCTTAACCCAGCACCGAAAACTTCCCCGAATATCCGACACGCCAGCGCAAATGAGCCCTCCGGGCCTACGTGTTGCTTATGTTGTTAATGAGGTTCCTGTTGCCAAAGTGACTCTTGATTCCGTAACCTGGGGATTGGCTGTGCCGGAAAGCTGCTGTTTCCGGCAAAAGTTCCTGGTTGAGAGTTGCATACATCATGGCGAAAAATGTTCCCCCGCAGTGCACCCGTCTGGCAGCGATAACGCTGACCTCCTGCTTGGCCCTGGGCCTGAGTGCATCACTACTCCCTGCCCAGGCGCTTCCCTCGCAGACGCAGCCCGGGACGACTTTCGGAGCATCCCGGCCAGCGATTCCCTCCGCCCAGGACATCGAGAACGCCAAGCAGAATGAAGGCAGCACCGCGGCAGAAATTAACAAGGTCGAAGGCCTCATCAGCGCCGCGAGTGAGGATCTGCAGAAAGCCGCCTCGGACAGCTACCGGGCCGCCGATAGCTACAGCGATTCCCTGGTCGCCCTAACCGAGCGGCAAGCAACCGCCTCGAACGCCCAGGCCAAAGCCGACGCCGCCGCAACGATCTACGACAAGGCCCGAGAAGACCTAGGCGATCTCGCCGGGGAGATGTACAAGACCGGCGGCATGAATGTCGCTATGCAGACTCTGCTCGGGGGCGACGATGACGCGCTGCACCAGGCATCGACGCTCCAGGCAGTCGGCGAGCACCGGGCCCAGACGGTCGCCCATGCCCAGCTCGCGGCCAATACCGCGAGCACTCTGCAGGAAGCAGCTCAGCAGGCGCAGCAGGCAGCCGATGAAGCCGCCGATCAATCCACGCAGGCCAAGGACCGCGCTGAGCAGGCTTATGCCGCTCAGAATGAGGCGGTCACCCGGGCTCAGGAGCAGCGAAGCACCCTGATCGGGCAGCTCGCCACCCTCAAGAACAGCACCGTGGCTCTGGAAACCGCCCGGATCGAAGGGCTGGAGAGGCAGCGGCAGCAGGAGCAGCTGGCGACGATCATCGCCGATTCCCGGACGGTCACGCCACCTGCGCCGAATGGCTCTGGAGGCGGCAGCTCCGTAGCACCGCCAGCGGTTCAGCCGCCTGTCGTGCAGCCGCCAGCAGTGGTCACGCCTCCGACGGTTCAGCCGCCTGTCGTGCAACCTCCCACTGTGCAGCCGCCGATCGCCCCGCCACCGCCGCCTGTGCAGCCGCCCGTCCAACCACCGGTGGTCACTCCCCCGCCATCTGGCACGAATATCCAGGGCATGGTGAACTTCGCGATGTCCAAAGTGGGGTCGGCATATGTCTGGGGCGGCACCGGGCCCGGCTATGACTGCTCCGGCCTGATCTGGGCGGCCTTCCGCTCAGTGGGCGTGAACGTACCGCGTACCGGTAGCCCGCAGTTCTGGAATGCGCCACAACGCGTTCCGGTGGCCCAGGCCCAGTACGGCGACATCCTCGCCTTCAACGATGATGGTTCCGGGAACTTCAGCCACGTAGGCATCTACATCGGCAACAACAAGATGGTCAACGCGTTGAACCCGCAGCAGGGCGTGCTGGTGGTAGACCTCAACGATCTGATCGGGCTCAAGCTCTACCCGCTCGCAGCCCGTTACTGATAACAGCCGTCTGGCTCGGCTACAGCAGACTCAGACGTTGCCGAGCATGGGGCCGAAGCGCTCCCGATCATCCAGCCTCGGATCTTCTTGATCGCGGACCACCATGACCGGACCTTTGGCGTGGTGCAGCACCCCGTCTGTCGTCGAGCCGAGGATCATCCCGGCGAAACCGCCATGACCACGGGTGCCGAGCACCACCAGCTCGGAGGTCTTCGTCGCTTCGACCAGGGTTTCCACCGGCACACCATCAACCACATCGGCGGTGATCTCCAGCTGTGGGAAGTGATGCTGCAACCAGGCTTTACCGGCTTCCAGTTGCTCGGCGATTTCCTTCAGGAGCTCCTCCCGGTTCGCCCCTGAAGGCAACCAGGCCGCAGCACCGGTCAAGGGCGGCACCGCACAGAGAACGCGCAAGGAGTATCCGCAGCGCTGAGCTTCCTCCGCCGCCTGGAGCACGGCATAACGCGCCTGCTGGGAGCCATCGACGCCTACACTGACCATCGGATGGATCCGAGCCTGCGCCGGGGTCTGCGCCGTCTTGCCCGGCTCGTTCAGGCGGTCCGCACAGCTGAGCGGTACCGTGACCGTGGGGCACAAGGAATGGGCCGGCAGAGCCGAGGAGACGGAGCCGAGCAGACGCCCTACGAAGCCGCCCCGGCCGCGCGAGCCGAAGACTAGCAGCTCAGCGGTTTTCGACATCTGCTGCAGAACACTGGAGGGATCCCCCGAGACAACCCTGGCATCAAAGTCCACACCGGCCCCAGCAACCCTCTGCATGGCCTGTTCCACGATGGCGCGGGCACCCTGCGCGATCACTTCTTCATCTACCGTGGCAGAGCCGCCGTCCAGCCCGGAAGCGGCGAATATCGGCACCGAATAAGCGGTGACGATATGCAAGGTCTGCTGCCGCTGGCGGGCTTCCTGAACCGCCCAGAGCAAAGCGCAATCACCGTGCTCGGAACCATCCACGCCGACGACGATGCCGGTGGGTGCCACGGGCGCAGATTCTGCTTCGACTTTTGCGTCGCCGGAATCTGTCATGATCTTCTCCTTGCTCGGCCGATGCGCTGGTTACCTCGACTATTGCGCGCGCTCCGCTCCTCGTCAAGGATGTCGGCGCAAGGATCGCAAGGATATCCGGCCCGAGCAGGCAAACTGCTCGGGCCAGCGACTTGTCTATCTGCCCTCGCCGGTGTCCTGGTCTTCGGCCTTCTGGCTCTGCGCCGACGCGGAAGCCTGCTGGTTCTGCCTGCGCCTCGCGGTGATCGCCAGCCAGACGATCATCGCCGCCGCGACTACGGCGAAAGCGACGATGATCCATATCCCGTTATCCGCTGTGCCCACCGGAGTGCCGGAATCGCTCTCTACGCCGGTGGTAGCAGCAGGCGAGCTGGGCTTGGTGAGTTCCCCGCTGGGGCCGACCACCGGAGCCTCAGCAGAATCCGAGGCACTTGCCGTGGAACCCGGTGAAACCGGGGCCGTCACGGATCCGGCGGTCACGGTAAAACGGAAATTGCCTTCAGTGGGATGACCATCGGAGGAGACCAGGCGCCATTGCACAGTGTATGTGCCCGTAGGGGCATCAGCATCCAGCTTCTGGACGAGGGACCGGCCCTCGATCTGGGGCTCACCTTCTGCCCGATCTTCACCAGAAGGATCGAGGACCTGGATCTTGGCACCGATGGGAGAGGGCTCCTCATCCATTGCGATGCTCACCGTGGCCGGAATGCCGGCAACGGTTTCACCGTCGCTCGGGCTCGTCTCCAGTACCGCATCGTGGGCGCTGGCGGGCACGGCTTGGCCGATCATGAGGAAGCCGCAGAACAGCACGGCGACCAGAAGGAACAGCAACCGGAAAGGGCTACGGACGGACGACGGGAAGGGCGCGTATGCGCGCATGATCAGCACCTCACGAAATCGGATATTCCAGGCCTGTGGGGCCATGCCCAGCTTACCGTCCAGGATGCTCGCAGCGCTGTGTAAATTACTGCTGCGTGGATTAAGATCAAGCTGAACCACACGCTCAGGCTCCGGCACGAGGCACCGCCTCTGTCCTGTTTTTTGTACTGCTAGAGCCCCATTCAGCTCCGGAAGGTGCCATGGCCACTTTGACCGCCGCCCTGGATCGTTATTTCAAACTGAGTGAACGCGGTTCCTCGTTCTCCCGCGAAATCCGCGGCGGATTCGCCACCTTCTTTGCTATGAGCTACATCGTGGTGCTCAACCCGCTGATCCTCGGCGGCCCGGATTCGACGGGAGCGGTGCTCGGTGGAAACCGGGTCGCCGCAGTGACCGCGCTCGTCGCCGGCGTGCTGACCATCGCCATGGGCGCCTGGGCGAAGCATCCCTTCGCGCTGGCCGCCGGGCTCGGCGTGAACGCCTTCGTCGCGGTCACCGTGGCCAGCAATCCGGGGCTGACCTGGCCGGACATCATGGGCCTGATCATGCTCTCCGGAGCGACCATGCTGGTCCTGGTCATGACCGGTTTCCGCACCGCGGTTTTCCGTGCGGTCCCGGAGGGGCTGAAGACCGCGATCGTGGTCGGCATCGGGCTCTTCATCGCGCTCATCGGCCTGGTGAACGCCGGTTTCGTGCGGCGCATCCCGGATATTGCGGGAACCACCGTGCCGGTGGGCCTGGGCTTCGAAGGCAAGCTGATCGGCTGGCCCACGCTCGTCTTCGTCTTCGGCCTCGTGCTGACCGTCGCCCTGGTGGTCAGGAAGGTCAAAGGCGCGATCCTCATCGGCGTCCTCGCCGCCACGGTACTGGCCAATATCCTGGAGCAGATCTTCGCCATCGGACCGAGCTTCGACGGGCAGACCGCCAATCCCGAAGGCTGGTCCCTCGTAGTGCCTTCGCTCAGCCAGTTCTCGCTGCCCGATCTGAGCCTGATCGGCGAGGTCAACCTGTTCGGCTCATTCAGCCAGCTGGGCATCATCGCCGCCACGCTGCTGGCGTTCTCGATCCTACTGAGCATCTTCTTCGACGCCATGGGCACAATGGTGGGCCTGGCCAGTGAAGCCGGAACTATTGATAAGAAGGGCAATATCCCCAATGTGGACCGGGTGCTCTTCGTGGATGCGGTAGGCGCTATTGCCGGCGGCGGGGCCTCGGTTTCCTCGAATCAGATCTACGTGGAGTCCGGGGCCGGTATCGGCGAGGGCGCACGCACCGGCATCGCCTCCATCGTCACCGGGGTGCTGTTCTTGATCGCGATGTTCTTCACCCCGCTGATCTCCCTGGTCCCCTTCGAAGCCGTGGCCCCGGCGCTCGTCGTAGTGGGGTTCATGATGGTCTCCCAGGTCAGCAAAATCGACTGGTCCGACTGGGGCATCGCGATCCCGGCGTTCCTCACGTTCACGCTCATGCCGTTTACCTATTCCATTGCGAACGGCCTCGGCGCCGGGTTCATCTCCTATGTGCTGATCCGCTGTGTTCAGGGACGGGCCAGGGAAATCCATCCGCTGCTCTGGGCGGTGGCCGTGGCGTTCCTGATCTTCTTCGGCATCGGGCCGATCGAGGAAGCAATCGGCATGGCCTAGGCACATCCGTGGCTAAGCCGCTGCTTCATCAGTCCCGGTAGGGCTCCTGGCCCGCAGCGAAACGGCGTACTGCGGCGTCATCCCAGATCGTGGCAGGCATCGCTCCGGAAAGGAGCTCCCGGGCCAGCCACGTCCCCCGGGCGAGCGGGGCCGCCGAGCCGGCCATCACGATATTGCCGTAACGGCGCCCCTTGAGCATGGGCGGATCCGCGATGATCGCCGTGTGCTGGAAAGCGGCGGCCATCGTCGCCGCCTCCCGGCGGGCGTGTCGCAGAGAGGGGGCGTCGCCACAGTTGAGCAGGTAGATCCCGGATTCGCTCAACACCCGTTTAGCCTGCTCCGTGAACTCCGCGGTGAGCAGCGGAGGCGGGGTGAACCGGCCGGAGAACACGTCCCGGATCACCACATCCCGGCTTCCGGCACTGAGCTGCTCGGTAACCTCCCGGGCTTCGCCGACCCGGATCTTCAGCAGAGGAGCCTGCGGCAGGCCGAACCAGTCACGCACCAGCGCGGCGAGCGTGGCATCAATTTCCACCACGGTGTTGCGGGAATCCGGGTAAGTCGCGACCAGGTACCGAGCCAGGGCGCAGGCACCGCCGCCTAGGTGCAGCACCCGCAAACGGGTATTGCGCTCCGGCCAGCGGTCCAGGATCAGGCTGGCCATCCAGCGCATATATTCGAATTCCAACCGCAGAGGGTCGCTCAGGTCGATATGCGAGCTCTGCATCCCGTTGATCGTCAGCAGCCAGGAATCAGGGCTGCCCGGCTCCTGCTGTAGTTCAGCGACCCCGGTCTCGATGGAGTGTTCACCAGCACGCGGTTCCGGGGCGCGGCGGTCCGGCATCAGCCGCGGACCATCTGGATTTCGAACAGCGAGTTCCATTCCGGCGGCAGCTCTTTACCGACCCCGTTCTCCTGGAAACCCAGTTTGCGGTAGAACGCCTGGGCCCGCGGATTGTCCCGGAGCACCCAGAGGTAAGCTGCACGGTCTGCGAGCGCAGCCGCCACAAGGGCCTGCCCCACGCCCCGACCATACACCCGGGCCAGTGAGTACAGCCCTTGGAGCTCCTCAGGGTGCGGGGTCGGAACCCCCTCGACGGGACGCGCGGGGGCGGAATGCGCGAAGCCGACGATGCCCTCGGCGTCCCGGGCGATCCAGTGCTGGCCACCGGAATGTGCGGTCTCCTCGATGATCTTGCGCTGCGTGACCATGCGCCCGGGAAGCTGTGCCTCCCTGGCAGTGAAGAATTCTTCCGAGAACAGGTGCCCGTAGGCTTCCCGGTGCGCAGCCAGGTGCATCCGCACCAGTTCCGGGCAGTCCTCGGCTTGTGTGGGGCTCAGTTCGATCCCTGCCAGCTCGATCCCCGGATGCGCCGATGAGCTCACGGAGTTTCGCCCGGGGATTGCCGGAGTGCGGTTTCCAGCCGCTCCACTTTGCCCTCGAGCTCTCCGCTGTATCCGGGCCGGATATCGGCTTTGATCACGAGCGACACCCTAGAGCCATAGGGCAGCACCGCATCGGTGGCCTGCTTCACCACGGCGAAGACTTCGTCCCATTCGCCTTCGATGGTAGTGAACATCGCGTCCGTATGGTGCGGCAAGCCGGAGGCGCGGACAATCTGTACCGCAGCGGCAACAGCATCGTGCACCGAACCGTCGTCACGGCCCGTGCCGGAAGGGGCAATAGAGAAGGCAAGCAACATACCCCTACCTTATCTCCGCACCCCCGCACCCCCGCTGAGTGGTCGGCTGTGGCGACTTAGACCTCGTCTAAGTCGCCACAGCCGACCACTCAGCGGGGGTTAACGTCGACTAACGGCCGGCGCGCCAGGCCCAGATGACCAGGGGCACCTGGAGCGGCAGGCGTAGCATCGCGAAGGCCTTCTCGTTCGGGCGCAGCGGCCTCGCTCCCGGTTGGCGGCGCAGAACATCGCGCAGATGCGAGACATGAGCCACCGTGAACCCCGCGAACATCACCGAGGTCGCCCGGGCGGCGAAGGTGCGCGTCCCGGGGATTACCAGCCCCGCCGCCAGGGCGAACTCCACCGTCCCGCTCAATTCGACCCATTCCCGGCGGCTCGGTAGCACAGTGGACCACGGCTGATCCCCTGGGGTGAGCTCCCGCGGGATCACCGGGTAGTAGAAGCGAGGATTCCGCCGATGCTGCACCGCGCTCACGGTGAGCAGCCCGGCCAGAGCCCAAGCGGACCACGGCCTGCTCATGAGCAAGCCTCGATCCGGTGCAGCGCATCTGCGGCCCGGACCAGGGCCAGATGCGAAAAAGCCTGCGGGAAGTTGCCGGCCATCCGGCGCTCTTCCGTATCGTATTCCTCACTGAACAGGCCGAGCTCATTACCCAGGTTGATCAGCTTCTGCATCAGCTCCCGGGCCTCGTCAACCCGCTGCGAATAAGCGTATTGCTCGACCAGCCAGAAAGAGCAGGCCAGAAAGGGATGCTCCCCCGGCTCCAGCCCGTCCACGCCCTCTTCCGTCCGGTAGCGCAGCAGCAGCCCGGCGCTATCCAACAGCTCGTCTTCCATCCGGGCGACGGTGCTCAGCATCTTGGGGTCGTCATAGCTCAAGAAGCCCACGTGCGGCAGCACCAGCAGCGAGGCATCCGTCGTCGCCCCACCATAAGTCTGGGTGAACGATTCGATCTCCTCGTTGTATCCGTGCTCCATGACCTCGTCGTAGAGCCGATCGCGCAGCTCGATCCAGCGCTCCTCGGGACCTTCCAGCCCGTACTCCCGGATCGCTTTAATGCCGCGGTCGAAGGCCGCCCACATCATCACCCGGGAATGCGTGAAGTACTTCGGCTCCGAGCGCATCTCCCAGACGCCCTGATCTTTATCGTCGAAATGCCGCTCGGCGAAGCCCAGCAGCGCCCTCTGCAGAGACCAGGAGAACTGGTCCTCGGCAACGCCGCGCTGCCGCAGTTTGTCGAGGGCCACCATCACCTCGCCCACCACATCGGCCTGATACTGCTCCACCGCTCCGTTGCCGATGCGCACCGGGCGGGAATCCTCATAGCCCGGCAGATACTCCAGGATCTGCTCCGTCAATTCGCGTTCGCCGCCCAGGCCGTACATGATCTGCAAGTCCTCCGGATCCCCGGCCACCGCCCGCAGCAGCCAATTGCGCCAGGTGAGCGCCTCCTGGGCGTAACCGTGGGTGAGCATCGCCTCCAAGGTCAGCGCGGCATCGCGCAACCAGCAGTAGCGGTAATCCCAGTTTCGGGACCCGCCGAATTCCTCGGGCAGGGAGGTGGTCGCCGCCGCGACAATCCCGCCGGTGTCCTCATGCGTCAACGCGCGTAGCACCAGAAGAGAGCGCTGCACCTGATCGTGATACAGACCGCCCTGCTGACACTCATCGGCCCAGGTCTGCCAGAAATCCAGGGTGACCTGCAGAGAAGCATCGATATCGATGCCCCCGGGCACAGGCCGGTGGGAGGGGAACCAGACCAGCTCGAAATCAGCTTTCTCTCCGGCCGAGACCGAGATTTTCCCGATATGCCGATGGTCGACGGACTCGGGAAGCTCCGGGCCGCGCAGGGCCACTGCAGCCGGCCCGGCGATGGCCAGCAGTACCTCATGGCCCTGCGTATCCTCGGAACGGTAGACCCAGGGCAGGGCTCGCGCATAGTCGAAGCGCATGGTCAGTTCTTGACGCATCGGCACGGTGCCGCTGCGGCCCTCGATCCGCCGGACGATCGACGCCCGGCGGTCCCCCAGGGGCATGAACTCGGTGACCGCGACCTCGCCCTCGGGGGTGCGCCACAGAGTCTCCAGAACGAAACTGCCCGGCAGGTAGCGGCGCTGCACCACTTCGGCCTCGTCATGATCGGGAACCAGCAACCACCTGCCGTGCTCCTCGGTGCCCAGCAGCGCTGCGAAGATCGATGGCGAGTCGTACCGCGGGAAGCACAGCCAGTCGATGCTCCCTCCGCGGGATACCAGAGGGCCGGTATGCATATCCGAAAGCAGCGCGTAATCCTTGATGGGCGTCGACATGCTCCTACCTAATCACAAGCCGACAGATTTACTCGTAAGATCGGCTCCAGCCCGAGGGCAATCTGGTGAAGTTCTCAGATACGCTTCCTGAGGAGTACCAGGTAGGAACACCAGGCCCGCAGGCGATATGAAAGGCCGGATGCGCAAATGAACCCTAGCATGACCGATGAACTGCCGGAGCTGATGCGCGCAGCGGTGCTGACACCGGAGCAGCAGATCATCCTGGAACAGCGCCGACGCCCCGATCCGGGGCCCGGTGATGTGCTGGTCCGCGTGCGTTCCGTGGGCGTTTGCGGCTCCGATGTACATTACTTCCGCCAAGGTCGCATCGGCGAATTCGTGGTCGAAGCTCCCCTGGTGCTCGGCCATGAGGCGGCGGGCGAAATCGCGGCGGTCGGCGCGGATGTGGATCCTGAGCGGATCGGACAGCGCGTGTCGATCGAGCCGCAGCGCCCCCGGCTTGATTCACCGCAGAGCCTGGCCGGGCAGTACAACCTGGACCCCGATATCGAGTTCTACGCGACGCCACCGGTGGACGGCGCTTTTGCGGAGTACGTACTGATCCCCGCGCATTTCGCGCATCCTGTGCCGCAGGAACTCAGTGACGACGCCGCGGCGCTCCTGGAGCCGCTGTCCGTGGGCATCGCGGCACTGCGGAAAGCTGCACTGACGGTCGGCGAGCGCGTGCTGATCACCGGGGCAGGCCCGATCGGGCTGATCCTGGTGCAGCTGGCACGGGTCTACGGCGCGCAGCGGATCGCGGTCACGGACCTGGACCCACAGCGGCTGGCCTTGGCCTCAGAATTCGGAGCGACAGAAACGCACGACGCTGGGGCCGGAACTGTCGCGGAAGAACCCGGTTTCGAGGTTTTCCTCGACGCCTCGGGGGCCGGATCAGCGGTGCGCTCCGGGCTGCGCTGCCTGGCGCCTGCGGGCCGGGCCGTGCTGATCGGGATGGGCGCGGAGGAGTATGCGCTGCCGGTGGCGGTGATTCAGAATCGGGAGCTCACGGTGCAGGGAGTCTTCCGCTACGCCAATACCTGGCCCGCGGCCATCGACCTGGTGGCCCGGGGGCTGGTGGACCTGGACTCCCTGGTCACGGAACGCTTCGGTCTGGCAGATACGCAGAAAGCACTGGAGACCGCGGGGGATGCCGCCGTTCTGAAGAACATGGTGCTGCCGGATCAGTGAGAAAACCCGCTAGCCCTGGGCGGCCAGCAGTCTCCTGATGCCTGCCGGGCGGTTGGTGGTGACTTCCTGAACCCCGAAATCCAGGCATACTGCCAGCTGCTCCTGCGTGTCGACGGTCCAGACCCGGAAGTGCCGGCCCTGGTTCGCCCACTGGCGGCAGCGCTGCGGGTAGTTCCGCAGATAATCCACACCGGGCCCGGCCAAGCCGGCGTCACCGGCATCCAGCAGCCTTTCGCCCGCGGCCCTGGACCATCGCAATGCTGCCGCGGCAGCTGCGGTGGCTAAGGGGCCGGTGCCCCATTCGTCCCTGATCTGCTCCGCATTTACCGCTTCGACGAGTTGGCAGAGGTGTTCCGCGGGAACCCTGCTGAGCATGAAACTAAGCGAAGCGGCTTCGAAGCTCATAAAAGAGACCCGGATCTGCCCGAGGCGAGAGCGCTGGGGCTTCCAGCCGCGAGCACCGAGGATGTCCAGAGTCCTCTGCTCCAGTTCCGTGCCGTGCGGCATGATTCCGAGGGGATGCTTGAACTCGATCGCCAGCCCGAGGGGACGGCCGGCACTTTCGAGAATGTCCAGGAGTTCATCGAGCGTGAGCAGTTGCTCGGAATCAGCCCCGTATTCGAGGGGAATGTCCGCACCCTTCCAGGAGCTGAAATCCAGGTCCCGCAGCTGCGCCAAGGTCCGCTCGGCCACCGGACCGGTGCCGTCAGAGGTCCG
This sequence comes from Acaricomes phytoseiuli DSM 14247, assembly GCF_000376245.1. Classification (GTDB taxonomy): domain Bacteria; phylum Actinomycetota; class Actinomycetes; order Actinomycetales; family Micrococcaceae; genus Renibacterium; species Renibacterium phytoseiuli. The sequence continues at coordinate 118,988 of NZ_AQXM01000062.1, forward strand.
GTCCAAGGTGGCATCGTGCAGCAGAACCACCTGACCATCCGCGGTGAGCCGGATATCGCATTCCACACCATCGGCCCCCTCAGCGAGAGCCTGTAGATAAGCGGCCCTGGTGTGCTCGGCGTACTGCTCACTGGCTCCGCGGTGGGCGTAGATCTGCGGCTGGCGTGCATCGGCGGTCATAGCCGACAGCTTAGCCGCCGGCTCCGCTGAGAACGGAACACCGGACGTGGCCTAGGCTTACCGTATGGAGCCCCGGACTGAGATCCAGCTGACCCCGGCTGAAACGGAGAAGCTGCGCGGACTGCGCCGGATGAAGACCCTAGCGCTGTCCCTGCTGTTCGTCGCCGCGGTGATCTTCGCGATCTCCTTCGCGCTCCAGGGGACTAACCCTTGGCTACAGTATGTGCGGGCGGCTTCGGAAGGGGCGATGGTGGGTGCCCTCGCCGACTGGTTCGCCGTGACGGCACTGTTCCGCAGGCCCATGGGATTGCCTATTCCGCATACCGCGATCATCCCCAACCGCAAAGACGCCATCGGGGTCAGTCTGGGCGATTTCGTGGAGAGCAATTTCCTCTCGGAGGAGGTCGTGCGGCAGAAGCTGGCCAGTGTGGGCATGGCACAGCGGCTTGGGCAGTGGCTGTCGCGGGAAGCGCCCGATACCGCGGAGAATATCGCCTCCGAAGGTGCGGTGGCGATCAAAGGTGCTATGGAGGTCATGCGTGACGATGATGTGCGCGAGGTGCTTGACTCCCTGCTGCAGCAGTATGTTCTGAACCCGCCCTGGGCACCGCCGCTGGGCCGGGTTGCGGGGCAGGTCTTCGCGGACGGCCATCATCGTCAGTTCATCGATGTGCTCGTGGATCGTTCTGTCGATTGGGTGCAGGACAACCGGGAAACGGTGATCCGGATCGTGACCGACCGCTCGCCGTCCTGGGTGCCCGGTTTCGTCGACGGCCTCGTCGGGGACCGGCTCTACGGCGAGACGCTGAAGTTCGTGCTCGCGGTTCAGGCCGATCCTGAGCACGAGGTGCGTCATAGCATCGACGGTTACCTGGTGCAGCTGGCCGAGGATCTGCAGGAGGATCCGTCGATGATCGCCCGGGTCGAGGACATCAAGGCTCAGCTTCTGGATTCGCCCCGGCTCCAGGAGCTAACGGGGCGCACCTGGCAGACGCTCAAGGCTGCTCTGATCGAGGCCATCGAGGATCCGGAATCCGCGCTGCGCCGCAAGTTCGTGGCGGTGATCCGGGAGTTCGGCGGTCGCCTGGCCACCGATGCTGAGCTGGGGGCGAAGGTCGATGGCTGGATCACCGAAGCCGTGGCCTATATCGTGCGCAATTACCGGCATGACATCGCATCGATCATCACCGATACGGTGGAACGCTGGGACGGCCGGGAGGCCTCCCGGAAGATCGAGATTCAGGTCGGCCGGGATCTGCAGTTCATCCGGATCAACGGCACCGTGGTCGGGGCGCTAGCCGGGCTGACGATTTTCAGTCTCGCCAAGTTCTTCCTCGGCTACCCCTGAGGTGAGTGTTCGTTTGTGGCGGCTCAGACGCGTTCTGAGCCGCCACAAACGAACACTCAGCGGGATCGCTCAGCGGGCTCAGTCAGCGGGTTCCGGAGAGGAAGCGCAAGCGCTGACCGGGGCGGAGCTGCGCCAGAACGTCCAGATCCGCTGCCGCGACGACCGCGATCACGGGATACCCTCCGGTCACGGGTCGGTCTGCGTGGAAGATCACCGGAAGGCCCGATGGCGGAACCTGCACGGCCCCGGTTACTACACCTTCACTGGGCAGCTGCTGCTCCCGGGCCAGATGCAGCGGTCGGCCCGATAGTCGGATGCCGATCCGGTTGCTCTCCGCCGAGACTTCCCAGGGCTGCCGGAGCAATCGCTGCCGGGACTCCGAGGTGAACCAGTCCAACCTCGGGCCAGGAGTGACCCGCACTGCCGCCGTCTGTTCTCCGGCCGGTGCTAACCGGATCAGCGGGACAGCGGCGGGAGCAGAGACAGCGAAGTCTCCTGCTGGCAGTCCGGTGCCGAGCAGATCCCCCGCCACAACGGGAGGCGGCCCCATCCCCGCGAGGGTGTCTCTTGCCGCAGAACCGGCGAAGGAATCGGCGTGGAAACCACCTCGGATCGCCAGGTAGAAACGCATCCCGGCCCGAGCGTGCCCGATCTCCAGATTCGACCCCGAGCTCACAGGCAGCGGAGTATTGAGCGATACGGCCTTTCCGTCCAGAAAGAACGGCCCACTGGCACCGGTCACGGAGATCCGCGCGGGCTGCTCGAACACTGCGTTGAACCCGCCGGAGAGGATCTCCAGCACGGTGGCATCCCAAGGGTTGCCGAGCATCTGATTGGCAACGGACATCGCCCGGCGGTCCATAGCGCCGCCCGGCCCCAAGCCCCAGTTGGCGCGGCCCTGGCGGCCGCCGTCCTGGAACAACGTCAGCGGCCCGGCCGCGACGACTCGCAGCACCATCAGAAATCCTCCTCCGCCTCGGATGCCTCGACCTCGACCTCGACCTCGACCTCGACGAAGCGAACCCGGGCCCCAGGAACGATCAAGGCGGGAGAAGGCTGCCGGGACATATCCCAGAGCACCGCGGCTGTGCTCCCGATCAGTTGCCAACCCCCTGGGGATGCTGCGGGATAGACGGCACTGAACTCCCCGGCCAATGCCACCGAACCGGCGGGAACCGCAGTACGGGGGCTGGACCGTCGCGGTACCTGGAGGCGCTCGTGGTCGGTCACCAGATACGCGAAGCCGGGGGCGAATCCGGTGAACGCCGCCGTCCAAGTCGACCCGGTGTGTAAAGCGATCAGCTCCTTCGCGCTCATCCGCAAAGCCTCTGCGGTTGCGGCTAGATCAGGCCCGTCGTAACGGACCGGGATGCGGATTTCGGAACTCGTCGGCCTCGAGCCAAGCCCGTGATCAGCATCAGCACCGCGCCACCAAGCGGTGTTCAGCCAGTGCTCGATATCCGCGCGGGCAGTGAGCTCCGGGGAGAAGATCACCAGTACGGTACAGGCGGCCGGAACAAGATCGACAATCCCCGCCGGCGGTTCCCCGAGCTGCTGATAGAGCCGGAGCACCGACTCCAAATCCGGTAGTTCCGCCAGAACCGCAGCCTCGCCATAAGGCAGCAGGCGCAGCGACTGGGACGTCTCGCCGAGACCCGACTGATCAGCTGCTGAAGGGCCCAACTGGAACTCCTGCTTGGTCTAATGACTCCCGCACCGCCCGAGCCATCGCCACCGCGCCGGGGGTGTCTCCGTGAACGCAGAGCGAATCCGGGCGGACTTCGATCTCGGTTCCGTCAGTCGCGGTAACCCGGCGCTCCGTTACCATCCGCACGGCTCGGGCCGCGATCTCGGCGACGTCGTGGAGGATCGCCCCCGGCTGATCCCGGGGCACCAATCCCCCTCCCGGGGTGTAGCCGCGATCCACGAAAGCCTCCTGGTAGAACGGCACCTCCGCCGCTATACAAGCTTGCTGGATCTGGGTACCGTTGAGGCCCAGCACGGGTAGCCCGGCCCGGAAATCTCGCACCGCAGCGCAGACGGCTGCGGCTTGGTCACGATCATGGCCGATGCGATGATACAGAGCCCCGTGCGGTTTGACGTAAGCGACCCTGGTGCCGACCGTCTGCAGGATCCCGTCGAGCGCGGCCAGCTGGTAGAGCACATCGCCGTAGACTTCCTCCGCGGAGGCGTCGATGGCCCGTCGCCCGAAACCAGCCAGATCCCGGTAGCCGGGGTGCGCTCCGACGGCGACCCCACGCTCCGCTGCGACCCGCGCGGTTCGCAGCATGGTCAGCGGATCCCCCGCGTGGAAGCCGCAGGCTACGTTGGCGCTGCTAACCACCTCCAGCAGGGCCTCGTCGTCGCCCATCCGCCAGGAGCCGAAGGACTCGCCGAGGTCGCTGTTGAGATCGATCATGGCGCGATGCCTCCTGCTGTGCGGCCATTTTTGCGACGCGACCCGGGGATTTTGCCCGCCACCGCTCCCACCTGGCGGCGTGTGCTGGCCAGGAATCCGCTGGGCAGCTCCTCTGCTGCCGGATCCGCAGCCGGTAAAGCCCCCAGCTCCAGCGGAAAAGCCGGGGGCGGCGGGCCGAAAGCGATCTTGGTGGCGCGGATGACGGAACGGCCCAGCAGCCGGTTCCCGGCACCACCGATCACCGCACCGATACCGAAAGGCACGAGCCGGCCCAGCATAGAAGCACCCTGGCTGACCAGCATCCTGCGGAAGAAAGCCTTCTGGATTCTGCTGCTGATGAATTTCATGGCACTGGTCGGAACGTTCTTACCCAGTACGGTTCCCCAGGTTTTCACCGGTGCCACCGCATTGATCGCCCCGCCGTTGCGACCCAAGGCGTGCCCGGCGAAGGACTGCATCAACGCGGTTCCCTCCTCGCCAAGCATGATCGCCATCACCGTGGTCTGCGCTCGTTCCGGATCCTTCAGATGCACACCGTGGAGTTCCGCGACGGAGAGCGCGTAAAGTGCCGTGGCTTCCATGAACAGCACCGTGGCAGTCGCGGAAAGTCCCAGGGACACCGCGGTGCCAATGCCCGGCACGATCGCGGTGGCGCCGACGGCCGCCCCGGAGCCGGTGACCGTAGTCAGGAAATCGCGGTCCAGGCGCAGTGCCAGTTCGGCCGGGGACTCTTGCGGATGGGCCCGGCGCATCCGGCGCAGATTGGCGCGTACCAGAGGGCGCTGGCTCTCCACGGCCCGCAGTAGCGCCGCTTCTAAGGCTGGTTTCGGCTGGCCGTCCGGGGTGAAGGCCGCACCCGTGGCGATGCGAACCGTGCGCGGGGGCTTCTGCTTGGCCATATTCTTAGCCTAACCGGCACAGCTGACAGGTTCTGTTCACGGTGTTGAACCGGTTGTTGAACCGGGGACAAACGGCACCTGCGATACCAGGAAAGAGCCGGCATCGATCAGCTCCGCCGCGCCGATGCCGTGGCCCATACCGGGGTAGAGCTCTTCTTGGAGCCGGGTGTTCTGCTCGAGCCATTGCGCGGTATACGCCACGGCATCCGAATTGATCACCAGATCAGCCGGATCCCGCCCCCAGAAGAACGGGGTTCGCGAAGGTAGCGGATCCGAGGCCTCCATCAGCGGGTTCGCCAGCACGAAACCGGAAAGCCCCGCCACGGCCTGGAAGGCGTGCGGCCGGAGCCTGAGCATGGTGCTGGCCATGGCCATTCCCTGAGAGTGCCCGAGCAGGCTGACGCTGCTGAATCCGTACTCCCGTTGTGCTGCATCCAGCCAGGCGAAGACCTTATTGACGGCTTCGATCACCTGGGCGAAGTCATTATTGAGGAAGTAGTCCAGGAGGAACCAGCCGTAACTGGCGTCCATCTCGAAGCTCCCTCGGACTGCGGCGCAGGTGAAAGTCGATGGCATCTCGGCGAACCGGGCCGCCAGCACGGACTCGTCTGCACCGTAGCCGTGCAGCATCATCAGCAGCGGGGTACCGGGGCGCTCCGCTTCCGGGCGTGACCAGACGGCTTCGAGCATGCTCCTATAGTAGGGGCCCGGTAACGGACGATGTAGCGGACGATATTGAATTGGTGCAGTCCGCTGGACATGAAACACTAGTAACCGGTACTCGGGTGTTTTCAGGCGCTCAGGTACTTCAGGAAGGTTGTCCGAGCGGCCTAAGGAGCTGGTCTTGAAAACCAGTGTGCGGCGAACCCGCACCATGGGTTCAAATCCCATACCTTCCGCGATGACCATTCGATGGCGCTGGATCCGGATCCAGCGCCATCGTTGGTTCGGCCTACGCAGAGCAGCCCAGCATCTAAGACTGACGGTCTAGGCTGAAGCTATGCAGATCGATCTGAGCGGGAAGACCGCACTCGTCACCGGTTCCACCCAGGGCATCGGCTCCGCTATCGCCGCAGCCCTGGCAGAGGCCGGGGCCACCGTGGGTGTGAACGGCCGGGACGCGGATCGGGTGGCGGCCGCGATCCGGCAGATCGGCGCCGGACTCGAAGACTCTTCCCGGCTAATTCCCGCACCGGGTGATGTCACCACCGAGACGGGAGTCGAAGCTGCTCTAGCCGCACTGCCTACCGTGGACATCCTGGTCAACAGCCTGGGCGTCTTCGGTGCTGCTGACCCGCTGGAGATTCCCGATGCGGAATGGCTGCGTTACTTCGAGACCAATGTGCTCACGGCGGTTCGGCTGACTCGGGCGACGATGCCCGCGATGATCGAACGAGGCTGGGGCCGGGTGGTCAACATCGCCAGTGACTCGGCCATCGTCATCCCGGCGGAGATGATCCATTACGGGATGACTAAGACCTCGCTCCTGGCGGTGTCCCGCGGATTCGCCAAAGCATGTTCCGGCACCGGAGTCACGGTCAATTCGGTGATCGCCGGGCCGACGCACACCGCAGGCGTGGAGGACTTTGTGTACCAGTTAGTGGACAAGAGCCTCCCCTGGGATGAGGCGCAGCGCGAATTCATGAAGGAGTACCGCCCGCAGTCATTGCTGGGGCGGCTCATCGAGCCGGAGGAGATAGCCGCGATGGTCGCCTACCTGGCCTCGCCCCTGGCGTCTGCTACCACCGGCGGCGCGCTGCGGGTGGACGGCGGCTATGTGGATGCCATCCTGCCCTGAGCTAAGCTTTTCCGAGCGACTGGCAACCGCATCGTCAGCCTGATTCACACCCTGAGTCACCCGATTCGAAGGGCCTTCCATGCGCAGCGTATTCAAACCTCTTCTGCTGATCGGAGCCTCGATGCTCACGATCGTCCTCAGCGCATGCGCGCCGTTCGGCAACGGGTTCGGTGGGTTCGGTAGTGGCGCAGATGCGCCCAGGAACTCCGAGGGCGAAGTCACTTCCTCGGCAACAGCGGCGACGACGAAGATCAATGTCGGCGACTGCATCCGGAATCCGGGGGTCGATACCGGCGCTGAAACCCCAGCCCCGAGTTCCGGGAGCATCGAGATCGAGAAGGTGCTCCAGCTGCCCTGCGCACAGCCCTCTGACTATGAGGTATATGCCGGAACAGGCATAGAGGCCGCGGACTACCCCGGCGTGCAGTCACTGATCGCCTCCGCCGAAGCCTTCTGCAAGCCGGCTTTCGAAGATTTCGTAGGACGGACTTTCGAGAATTCCGAGCTGCAGCTGAGCTATATCTACCCCACGGAAGACAGCTGGAATTCCGGCGACCGGCGGACGCTGTGCCTGGTAGCAGCCAAAGACGGAGCGCAGAGCACCGGGAGCCTCAAAGGTGCCAACCGCTGACTGAAGCCCCGACCGCCAGTGTTTGTCGGGGCTGTTTGATAACTTATTTCCAAGGCGCTACCCAGCGTTAAGCTCGAAGTTCACCAGGCTCTGTTCGTATGTAGTTCGCTTATCTCGAGATCAGCGAGAACAGGATCATGCCGGTGATGCGTTCGTCAGTGCGGACGGCTACGTGGCTCAATGACGAGTACTAAGGAATTGGGGAATTCATGGCAAGAAAATATCTGCGGCTGGGCCACATCACTTTGAGCGCCGGCCTGATCGCCAGCCTGGCACTGGCCCCGCTGGCAGCGGTTCCAGCGCAGGCGGTCGAGACACCCGTGGCTCAGAATGCGGCGGAAAAAGAACTCAACTTTCTCACCAGCAATGACTTCCACGGCCGAATTGATCAGAACACCGTGAAATTCGCCGGAACGATAGAGCAGCTCAAAGCCGCTTCCCCTCCCGGTGCCACCACGTACGTGGGGGCCGGGGACCTGATCTCAGGATCGCTGTACGCCTCCTCGGTGCAGGATGACCAGCCCACCATCGATGTCCTCAACGCCCTCGACCTCAAAACCTCTGCCGTGGGCAACCACGAGTTCGATAAAGGCTATGACGATCTAGTGAACCGCGTGCAGCAGCGCAATGGCACACCCAATGCCGACTGGGATTACCTGGGCGCCAATGTCTATCGCAAAGGCACCCAGACTCCCGCGCTTCCCGAATATTCTTTGTTCACGCTCAACGGCGAGAAGGTCGCCGTGATCGGAGCCGTCACCAAAGACACTCCCACCCTGGTCTCCCCTGCTGGAGTCGCCGATCTCGACTTCGGTGATCCGGTGGAGGCCGTCAATCGGGTGGCTGCCAAACTCAAAGCGGAGAATCTGGCAGATGTCATCGTGGCGACGTTCCATGAAGGAGCGCCGCGCGGGGTGAAAGAAGGCGGCACCCTGGCCCAGGAGGTCGCTGCCGGCGGTGCCTTCGCCAATATCGTCAACAACACCTCGCCTGCGGTCAGCGCGATCATCACCGGCCACACCCACCAGGAATACGCCTGGGACGCGCCGATGCCCGGCCAGTCGGGTGTCACCAGGCCCATTCTGCAGAACGGCAGTTACGGCACGAACATCGGCCAGATCCAGCTCTTCATCGACCCGGAGACCAAGGCCGTGACCCGTTATGAGGTGAAGAACAACCCGCGGACCACCACGAGCGATGCCGAGCTCGTCGCCACCTACCCGGCAGTGGCGCAGGTGCAGAAGATCGTCGATGATGCCATAGCCTATGCCGAACAAGAAGGCGGCAAGCCTCTCGGCAGGATCACCGCGGATATCACCACTGCATTCAGCTCCGGTAAGCGCGATAACCGAGGCGCGGAATCCACGCTGGGCAATCTGGTGGCGGATTCGCTCAGAACCACGCTTTCCGAGCCAGGGCGGGGCGGGGCGGAGATCGGGGTGATGAATTCCGGCGGCCTGCGTTCTGAGCTGATGTACCAGAACCCGGGCAGGGAAGACGGAGTCGTCACCGTGGCCAGCGCCAACGCCGTGCTGCCCTTCGCCAATAATCTGTGGACCACCACGCTCACGGGAGCGCAGCTGAAGACCATGCTGGAGCAACAATGGCAAACCGATGCGCAGGGCACCCCCATCACCACCCGGCCCTATTTGGCGCTCGGCGTCTCCAAGAACGTCTCTTTCACCTACGATACGGAACGGCCCATCGGTGATCGGATCACCTCGATCGTGGTCAACGGAGCCCCGGTGGACCCGCAGCGAGGCTATCGGGTGGGCACTTTCAGCTTCCTGCTGACGGGCGGCGATAACTTCCGGGTCTTCAAAGAGGGCACTGATCCGCAGGACTCGGGGTTGGTGGACCGCACGGGCTGGTTCGAATACATCCAGCAGAATTCACCGCTGAGCCCCGACTTCGGGCGGCGCGGGGTCTCGATCAGCGGAGCCCCGGCCTCGGTCATCGCCGGTCAGCAGGTCACCGTCACCGTCAAAGATGCGGATCTGGCCTCACTGGGCACACCCGCCAGCACTGAAGTCTCCGTGCGCTATGACCCCTCGGGAGTGGGCGGGGGCCAGGGCTGGTTCCTTCCGAGCGCGGTCATGCCCAGCGAGCTGGGCACCTTCCCGGTCAACGACGGTGACGCCACCCTGAACTTCACCGTTCCGGCCCAGTTGAACGGCGGCCGGTTCGTGATCACCACCAATGGTGGGACCAGCGCCCGGCTGCCCATCGAGATCCCCGTCACCGCGCCGGTCACGGACGGCGGGGATCAGAACGGTGACTCCAGCGGCCAGGACGGTCAGGGCGGCGGTCAGAACGGAAGCGCGGGCACCGATCAGCAAGGAACCACCGGGAGCGGCGATGAACTCGCGGTCACCGGAACCAACCTGATGCCTCTGGGTCTCGGCATCCTGGCCTTCCTGGCGGCAGGGGCCACGGCAGTGGCCATGCGCAGGAAGCGGCCCAGCCGGCTCTGAACAACAACCGGTTCTCAACGAACTAAGCTGCCCCGGAGCACTGCCTCCGGGGCAGCATCCGGCTTCAGTCCAGCTGAGCTCGGCCCAGGATGTCCTCGGCGATAGCCTGAGCATCGTCCAGAGTTCGACGGCCGCTGGGGTAGTCCGCGCTGGCTTGCGCAGCGATGGCGGTGCCCCATTGCACTGAGGAGAGCTGCAAGCCGATCACATAGAGGCTTTGCTGCACTGCGCCATCGATGTCCAGTGCACGGTAAGGCGGGGTCGTGACATCCAGCCCGCTCGTGACCACCGGAACATCATCGGCGGCCAGCATCGTCTTAGGCCGTACCAGGCCATCTCGGAGAAGCTGCGCGAGCAGCGGCGAGGCCGTATGCGCCACCCGGTTGGGCGGTGCCGTCGCTTCGACCAGGGCCCGGGCGGTCACCGGCGCTTCGGCGACCCAGGGCGAACTGGCCCAGAAGCCTTCCGCCGTAGAACCGAAAATCGGATCAGCGCCGACGAAGCGCACTAAGCCCCCACGAGTCACAGCAGCCAGCTGCTCGATCCTCAACGCGGGCGGTCCGGAAGCCTGGCCTTCCACCAAACCCTCGAACCAACCCAAAAGCTCCCTGAGCCAGGAGGCGTCGGTGATCCCGCCATCCGCCACCTGATCCTTGATCATCGCCCGGCCGCGGTTGAGCGCCCCGATCGCCATCTTCACGGGATCGTCAGTGCCAGCCGCAGACGCCGCAGCATCCGCATCGAGCTCGTGCAGCACCGCCCGGGCGAACTGCTCCCGATCCGTGAAGGTCTCCTGCCCGAAGGGCCTGGCCAGAGCCCGCAGGTCGAAACGATTACCCCGGCGATCGCGGAGATCTTCGTCCTGGCCCAGCCATTCTTCACAAGCCGCCTGCCAGGTCTGAGTACGCAGTGCGCGATCGAGCTCCGGAAGATCCCGGCCGGAAAGCGTCATGTAATAAGCCCGGAGCACGTCCTTGTGCAGACTCGGCCAGATATCGTGATCGAAACCTGGAGTGACCCGGCCCGCGGCATCGCTGCTGTCTTCACCGTCGCTGCCCGACCGGATGCGATTGATCTCGGCGAGCGCCTCGGTCAGGAAAGGCATCGTCAACCCCGGCGGGTAATACGCCGACCAGCCCGGTTTGGACCGGTAGGGGCCTCCACGGCGGGACGCAGCGATGATCAGCGGTTCACGCCCGCTCGGAAGGTATTCCAGTGCGCCCTCGGCAGTCCGCTGGAACCTGCCGCCGCGCCCTTCGGTCCACTGCGCCAGCACATCGAAGAAGTTCAGACCCATACCGCGAACCAGAACCGGCTCCCCGGCCGGATACGCATCCCAATCCACATCGGCGGGAACCGCCGGAGGCTGGTAGTGCAGCCCCCAGCGGGCAGCGTCCTCGGCGAGTTCCCGCTGCCCCGGGCTGAGTTTCGCCGGGACATGGCCGATGGCCAGCACCACCGCCTCAACGGCCAGCTCTCCCCCTGAGGCGAGGGCCAGCTGGAATCCACCGGCTCCGGGCCTGCGGCGCAGCCGGAGGACCTCATCCTGGTGCCAGGTCAATCGCGTCTTCTCCGGCAGATTCTCGCTCAGCTGGCGGTACACCCAGCCCAGGTATTCGCCGTAGACCGCCCGCGGCGGGAAGTCTTCGCTGCGCAACTCCGGCCGGAAGCGCTGACGCCAGGTATCGAAGCTGCTACCGGCAAGCGGCGGATACGCAGTCGTATGATCCGGCACCACCGTGGGGAAAAAGGACTGGGTGTTCATCAGATACAGCGGAGACTGGTCCGTTCGCCAGATATGCCCGGCTCCGGGCGGGAAAGGGTCGATGACATCGACGCTGAGGGCTAACGATTCCCGGGCCGCTTTGGCGAGTAGACGCTCCAGTACTGACAGGCCGCGCGGCCCGGTGCCGATGATGGCAACACGGAGCGCGGCTTCTGTGGACATCTTATGAGCTTACTTCAGCGACTTAGGATAGGAGCATGGCAGATCCGGTCTCCCCCGCTCAGCAGAATTCCACCGACTCTTTGCACGACTCTTTGCACGATGAGAACCTCTGGTTGGAGGAGACCTACGGTGAAGAAGCCCTGAGCTGGGTGCGGGAGCGCAATGCTCGCACCGAGGCCAAGCTCAGCGGACCGGCGTACGCGGCTTTGGAAGAGCAGATCCTGGAAGTGCTCGACGCCAAGGAGCGCATCCCCGGGGTGGTGAAACGCGGCGAGCACTACTACAACTATTGGACCGATGAAGCCAACCCGCGCGGCATCTGGCGGCGCACCAGCTGGGACTCCTATCTTTCGGAATCGCCGGAATGGGAGACCGTGCTCGATGTCGATGCCCTGGGTGCGGCCGAAGGCACCCAATGGGTCTGGCACGGGCCCGCGTTCTTGCGCCCGCAACCGGGTGAGCCTTACCGGCGCTGCCTGATCGCGCTTTCCCCGGACGGCGGCGACGCGCATATCCTCCGCGAGTTCGATGTTCTGACCAAAAGCTTCGTAGACCCTGCCGATGGCGGTTTCGTAGTCCCCGTGGCGAAGAGCAGCGCCGACTGGCAGGACGCGGATACTTTGATCGTGGGCACGAACTTCGGCCCGGGTAGCCTGACGACTTCTTCGTACCCGCGAAGCGCCCGGATCCTGCGCCGGGGCCAGCAGCTGGAGGCGGCTGAACCGTATTTCGAGGTGCCCGCGGATCATATGATGGCCTCCGTCCAGCACGATGACACCCCCGGGTACGAACGCGATATCGCCGTGGACGTGATCGACTTCTTCGCCAAGCGGTATTACCTGCGCCAGGGCGGCGAATGGCTGCAGCTGGAACTCCCTGAGGATATGGATGCCGATGTGCACCGGGAGTGGCTGCTGCTGCGCCCGCAATCCGGCACCGAGCTGCGGGGCCGTGCGCTCGAAGCGGGCGGCCTGTACGCCATCCGGCTGGCAGACTTCCTGGCGGGTACCGCGGAATTCATCGAGGTTTTCCGCCCGGATGCGCAGACCTCCCTGCAGTCCCTGAGCTGGACCCGGAACTACCTGCTGCTCGGCCTGCTGCAGGACGTCTCATCCAAGATCCTGGTGGCCGACCCGGCACGGGGTTTCGCCGCCGAGGAGCTCGAGGCCTGCCCGCCGCTGCACAGCGTCAGCATCTCCGCGCTGGATCCGGATGACGACGGCCAAGGCGCCGAAGGCGATGTCAGCGATGATTACTGGCTCACCATCACCGGCTTCCTGACCCCGACGACGCTGCTGCGCGGGCGGATTCGTGGCGGTGCCACAGCCCAGCACATCAAATCGGCTCCCTCCTTCTTCGATGAATCGCGTTTTTCCGTGACCCAGCATTTCGCGATCTCGGCGGACGGCACCCGAGTGCCCTATTTTCAGGTTTCCCCTACGATCCTGGAACTGAATGGGGACAATCCGGTCTACCTTTCGGGGTACGGAGGCTTCGAACTCTCCAGAACCCCTGCCTACAGCGGGGGCCTGGGCCGGGGCTGGCTGGAGCCCGGCGGCAGCTATGTGCTCGCAAATATCCGCGGCGGCGGCGAATATGGCCCGGAGTGGCACTTGAGCGCGATCAAGCAGAACCGGCACCGCTCCTACGAGGACTTCGCAGCGGTGGCGCGGGATCTGATCGAGCGCGCAGTCACCCGGCGGGAGAAACTCGCCTGCCAGGGCGGCAGCAACGGCGGCCTTCTGGTCGGCAATATGCTCACTCGGTACCCGGAGCTGTTCGGGGCGGTCTCCTGCGGTGTGCCGCTGCTGGATATGCATCGCTACACGAAGCTGGACGCCGGCTATTCCTGGATCGCCGAATACGGCGACCCGGAGATTCCGGAGGAGTGGGAGTACTTGAAGACCTTCTCCCCGTACCATCTGCTCCGAGAGGGTGCGGACTATCCGGCTGCCTTCATCTGGACCGCTACCTCGGACGACCGGGTTGGCCCGGCCCAGGCCCGGAAGATGGCGGCCCGGATGGAGCGGATGGGCATCCAGCCCTTGTGGTTCTACGAGTCCTTGGAGGGCGGCCATTCCGGGGCTGCGGATAACCGGCAGGCCGCACGGCTGCAGGCCGCGCCGCTGGAGTTCATGTGGCGGGCGCTGCACGGCGAAGAACTCTGAGGTCTTGGCGCTGTGCACTTTTGCACTGTGTATCTTTGCACCTGAGCGCCCTCATTCGGTAACCTAGGTGGGCTAGCTTCCGGCTCTGCCGAAGGCTAGCGCTGGAGACGTGCCAGAGCGGCCGAATGGACTTCACTGCTAATGAAGGGTCGGGGTTAAACTCGACCGGGGGTTCAAATCCCCCCGTCTCCGCTGTAGTAGTTTGAACAGCCTCGGCCCCGTTCTGGGCCGGGGCTGTTTTGCGCTATGCAGAACTACAAGTCAATGCAAGTAGACATTCGATCAAGCTTGCACTCAAACTAAAACAGACATCTATCTATTTTTTAGATATCCTGTCTTATGGACTTATTTTTAGATTTCCACCCATGGATCGCCCTGCTCAGCATGACCAGCTTCCTAATGTGGTTTATAGTGACTTACTCAGCGGCAGCTAGTGGTCGATCAGTGAATCAGGAAATTCATCGACATGAAAAAATGCTTTCAAAGTTTCCTGGAAAAGGGAGCAAAAGTGGCCTCAGACGTTACACTAATTCTTCCGCTTTAGATGCACATAAAAGTTGGCTGAAATTACAAAGAATTTACGGATCAAGAACCAGAGTCGCCGTACGCGCACATAACCGATGGGCAAATATAGCCTGGTGGCTATCAGCAATAACAACACTTCTTATTTTTACTACCTGGATAGGCTTCATTGACTTTTCGACGAATATCTTCTTTAGGGTCATACAAGCAGTCGGCATCTTCTATTTAGGATTATCACTCATGAGCCTAACGGCATGGGGGTCTGCCCCGGGTTTGGTTGACATCTGATCTGTGAGGATTCGTCCTCGCTGGAAGGATGTATCTCATGCCCAAGCCCTATCCGAAAGAGTTCCGTGACGATGTCGTGGCTGTGGCCCGTAAAGCCCGGGCCCCGTTATCGCAGATTGCGAGAGACTTCGGGATTTCCGAAGCCTCGTTGTTCAACTGGCTGAAAAAAGCAAACATCGAAGACGGGCGCGTGCCGGGCCTGACCGAGGACGAGCGTAAGCAGCTCCG
>NZ_AQXM01000063.1 GCF_000376245.1 Acaricomes phytoseiuli DSM 14247
CTGTCGGCGATAGCTACGATAACGCCCTCGCTGAGACGATCAACGGGCTGTATAAAACCGAGCTGATCAAACCGGGCAAGCCCTGGCGAAACCTCGAAGAGATCGAGATCGCGACGGCTGAATGGGTTGATTGGTACAACCACCATCGCCTCTACGAGCACTGCGGAGACATCCCACCGGCAGAACTCGAAGCAGACCCCTACGCTAAAACCACAGCCCAACAACCCGTTGAGCTGACCGTTTGAGAAACCCTCCGGACACACCGGGGCGATTCATGAAGCTCACACGGTTTTCGTTGGGCATCGTCAAAGGAGTGCTGGTAGGAGTGTCTGCAGAACTGTGGGCCGGTGTGTTCATACGAGCATTTGCCGCCAGGCTAACACCAAGGGTCAGCGCCGCTGCCACTCCAACAACAATCGCCCCCACTTCGATTTCTTCACTCTTGTATTTTACCAAGCAGTTCGGCCTGATCTGGATGCCGCTGAGTGCCCCTTGCTGCCAGGGGTTCTTCAGACCCCAGTCGCAGGAACCGTTGGTTCCCGGTGAGGAGACGCATCAGCTTTACGGGCACGAAGCGCGGGGGTAGATTGAGATCATGATGATGTTACTCGCTAGTAACATCGCCCGGAACTCAAGATCAACCCAAGATAAGAGGTCATGATGGCCGCGACGGTCGATGCGAATAACCTTCCTTATGCGGATGGCGATTTCTACGCCTTCGAGCAGTTGCTCAGCGATGCTGAGCGCGAACGGTTGCAAGAGGTGCGGGATTTCCTGGCGAAGGAAGTCAAGCCGATCGCCGCGGATTACTGGAACCGGGCGGAGTTCCCGATGGAGCTCATTCCGAAGATCGCCGAGCTGGACGTGATGAGCCCGGTCCGCA
This sequence comes from Acaricomes phytoseiuli DSM 14247, assembly GCF_000376245.1. Taxonomy (GTDB): domain Bacteria; phylum Actinomycetota; class Actinomycetes; order Actinomycetales; family Micrococcaceae; genus Renibacterium; species Renibacterium phytoseiuli. The sequence continues at coordinate 884 of NZ_AQXM01000063.1, forward strand.
GGCAGGGTCACAGCAATCTTTTCGCGGGGCTCCTGCACGCTGAGTTCACCCGTGCAGACACTTCTTTCGCCACTTTCATGGGCGTCCACGACGGGCTTTTCACCGGCTCGCTCGAGCTGTTGGCCTCCGACGAGCAGAAAGAGCGCTGGCTTCCGGATGTCTATGCGATGAAGAAGATCGGAGCTTTCGGGCTCACCGAGCCCCTGGGTGGCTCGGACGTTGCCGGCGGCACTCGTACGACGGCGACCCGCGATGGCGACCACTGGGTGCTCAACGGTGCCAAGCGCTGGATCGGCAATGCGACGTTCTCCGACTGGGTAGTGATTTACGCCCGGGATGTCGCCGATAACCAGGTGAAGGCCTTCCTCGTGGATACCGCGACGGAGGGTTATCGGGCCAGCAAGATCGAGAATAAGATTTCCCTGCGCTCGGTCCAGAATGCGGATATCACTCTGGAGAACGTGATGGTTCCCGACGAGTTCAAGCTGGCGCATGGAAACAGTTTCAAGGACACGAACCGGGTGCTCAAGGTCACTCGCCTCGCGGTCGCCTGGCAGGCTGTGGGTCAGCAGCTGGCAGCTTTCGACATTGCTCGCCGCTATGCTGTGGAGCGCATGCAGTTCGGCCGCCCGCTGGCCTCTTTCCAGCTGGTTCAAGAGCAGCTCACCCAGATCCTGGGCAACGCTGTCGCGTCAACCGGAATGATGGTTCGGCTCGCCCAGCTCGAAGATGCAGGGCAGGCCAAGGACGAGCAGTCCGCCTTGGCCAAAGCCTTCACCACAGCACGGATGCGCGAATCGGTGGCCATCGGCAGGAGCCTGCTGGGCGGTAACGGCATCGTCACCGACTATGAGATGGCCAAGGTCTTTGCCGATGCGGAAGCGATCTACTCGTATGAAGGCACCTACGAGATCAACGCACTCGTCACGGGCAGGTCGATCACGGGAATCTCCGCGATCGTCTGAGCGGCGGATGCGAAGAGGTCGGGGCGGCTAGCGGTAAGAGCACCGAACGCCTGAGCTCACCGAGCAAGCCGAGAGGGTCGCGGTAATCTCCGTTGTCTCGCACGCCCCAGTGCAAACAGCTCCGCGGCGAGCAGTGCCCGAACTCGCTGATCCCGATATCGGCGATCCGCTCTTCCTCTCGAACGGAGGTGCCTGCGGGAACCGCCGCGGCGACTGGTTCGAAGCTGCTTAATAGACCATCCTGATGCTCAACCGTGATCACTCCCCGATTCACCACCCAGCCGGAGAAGATCACGAGCCCGTTAGCGGGGGAGCGGATGGTGCTGCCTGGTGCCCCGGCTAAATCGACGCCGCGATGCCCTGGCAACCAGGGTTGGGCCGGTTGTTTAAAGCTCTCGAGCACTTCCGGGCGAGGGCGGAGCGGCCAGCTCCAGCCGGCTCGTGACGTAACAGCAGCGCCATCAGCCCGCCCAGAAGTGTCAGAGCCGGAGGAGATCGAGTAGCTGAGGCCAGCCGCGATCTCGCCATAAGTCGGCCAGGCTAACAGTCCGCTCAGCACCATTGCCGTGAGCGCCAGTACCGGCTGTAAGGAGACTGGCGGTAAGGAGAAAGGCATAGAAGCATCTTGCTATCGGGTTGCCCGCAACGGACCCTTTCTGCCCGCCGATGTGGACAGTGCCCGGCTAGTGCCCGGCTGAGCTCCGAAGCGGCGCCGGGAACTGCGCCGTAGCCGAGGTGAACTAGTTCCTCCGAGCAAGGTATGATGATCTCAGCGACATTATGCGCACATTGCAGTAGGAGCATTGCATTACAGAGCACGGCTCCGGTGCAGAGTGGGCTACGTCGACTACGCGCACTCGTCTCCAGGATCGCAATGCCTGACGCGATGCTGGGCCGAGCCCCTTCGGTGTCCTGACCGATTGCTGAATCCGCACGGAGACAGTCGTCAGCAGGGAGTAAGGGCAAGGCCGGGTGCCAGGAATAACCGTAAACTACAGACACTAAGGAGCGTCGGCATGCCCGTCGTCACCATGCGCCAGCTGCTAGACAGCGGCGTTCATTTCGGTCACCAGACCCGTCGTTGGAACCCGAAGATGAAGCGTTTCATCTTTACCGAGCGCAACGGTATCTACATCATCGATCTGCAGCAGTCGCTGTCCTACATCGACCGCGCTTTCGAGTTCATCAAGGCCACCGTAGCCCACGGCGGAACGGTGCTCTTCGTCGGCACCAAGAAGCAGGCGCAGGAAGCCATCGCGGAGCAGGCCACTCGGGTCGGCCAGCCCTACGTCAACCACCGCTGGCTCGGTGGCATGTTGACGAACTTCCAGACCGTCTCCAAGCGGATCCAGCGCATGAAAGAGCTCGAGGAGATCGACTTTGACGATGTCGCTGGCTCCGGCCACACCAAGAAGGAACTGCTTCTACTCAAGCGCGAGCTCACCAAGCTGGAAGGCAACCTCGGCGGTATCCGGAACTTGAACAAGGTTCCCTCGGCGATCTGGATCGTCGACACCAAGAAAGAGCACCTGGCCATCGATGAGGCCAAGAAGCTCAACATCCCTGTTGTGGCGATCCTGGACACCAACTGCGATCCCGATGAGGTCGATTTCCCGATCCCCGGCAATGACGACGCGATCCGCTCCGTCAACCTGCTGACCCGGGTGATCGCTGATGCCGTGGCAGAAGGCCTGATCGCCCGCAACACCAAGTCCTCAGGTGAGGGCGACGGCGCTGCTGCCGAGCCGATGGCCGAATGGGAGCGAGAGCTGCTCGAAGGCTCCGCCGCCGCAACAGAGGAGAACGCTGCCGAGGCTGCCACTGAAGCCGCTGCTGCTGATGCAACTGCTGAAGCCGCTAGCGAAGTCGCCTCGGAAGAAACTCCGGAAAAAGACAGCTGATTCTGGCCGCGGGCCGGCTCCAGTCTGAGTGCTGGAGCCGGCTCCGGTGACTGGGTTCAGGACGAGATATCCGTGGGCCCGCTGCTATGAGACATAACGATCCGACTAACCCGCGATCTCAATTTACGATCTGAATTCACGATCCGAATCCGATAGGAGTTCACTCATATGGCGAACTACACCGCCGCTGATATCAAGGCTCTGCGCGAGCGCACCGGCGCTGGCATGATGGATGTCAAGAAGGCACTGGACGAGGCTAATGGGGATGCCGAGAAAGCCCTCGAGCTGATCCGCATCAAAGGACTCAAGGGTGCTACCAAGCGCGAAGGCCGCTCCACCGCTGAAGGCCTCGTTGCGGCATCGGTGGAGACCGTCGAAACCGGCCAGGTAGGCGTGATGGTCGAGGTCAACTGTGAGACCGACTTCGTTGCCAAATCCGCTCCGTTCATTGAGTTCGCTCAGGATGTGCTCGATGCCGCAGCGGCTTCTGGCGCTGAGGACACCGAGGCCCTGCTGGCTTACGAGGTTGAGGGCAAGCCGCTCTCCGAGCGCGTTGTCGAAGCCGGTGCGCGACTGGGCGAGAAAGTCATGGTACGGCGCCTGGCCCGGGTCACCGGCCCTGTGGTGGATGCTTACCTGCACAAGACCTCCAAGGATCTGCCCGCTCAGGTGGGCGTGCTGTTCGCGGTAGAGGGCGCTGGGGAGTCGGATGCTGTAGCAGCTGCCGCTCACGATGTAGCCGTCCACATCGCGGCGCTTTCGCCGAACTACCTCAGCCGGGACGAGATCCCCTCCGATGTGGTCGACAGCGAGCGTCGCATCGCCGACGAGACCGCCCGGGCCGAGGGTAAGCCGGAGGCCGCTCTGCCGAAGATCATCGAAGGCCGCCTGACCGGCTTCTTCAAGGAGAACGCGCTGCTGGATCAGCCGTTCGCCAAGGATTCCAAGCAGAGCGTCGCCCAGGTTCTTGAAGCCGCAGGCGCTCAGGGCGTTGCCTTCGCTCGGTTCCGCGTTGGAGCCTGAAACGCATCGCGAGTGAATTGACGTTCCAATAGTGGGGCTGGTACCGGATTGGGTACCAGCCCCACTGTCATCTCACCGCAGCGCGCGTTCAGCCGACGGTATTTCCATCGATCTGCGGACGCGCGATACGCTGGCTCAAGCACCTGCTGCGCCGAGGTACGGTAAGCCGCTCCGGTCACCGGGCCGGGGCCCCGGTGTCATTGGGCAAGCAACCTATCGGGTCATCAACAGAGTGCCCGTCAGAGACAGGATCATTGATGGAGCAGAGCCTCACCAACCCCACCGCCTTCGAGACCGCCATACCAGCGGCTTCTGAGACATCCGGTAAGCGCCGGGTGCTGCTCAAGCTCTCCGGCGAGGTCTTCGGCGGCGGGAAGCTGGGCGTCGACCCCGCGACCGTCCGGGGCATCGCCGAGCAGATCGCGGTCACCGTCGGTGAGGTCGAAGTGGCTATCGTCGTCGGCGGCGGGAACTTCTTCCGGGGAGCGGAGCTCAGCCAGTCTGGTATGGACCGCTCCCGGGCCGATTACATGGGCATGCTCGGCACGGTGATGAACTGCCTGGCCCTCCAGGATTTCCTGGAACAGGCCGGCGTGGACACCCGGGTGCAGAGCGCGATCACCATGGGCCAGGTGGCCGAGGCCTATATTCCACGCCGGGCGATCCGCCACCTGGAGAAGGACCGGGTCGTGATCTTCGGCGCTGGCGTGGGCCTGCCTTATTTCTCCACTGACACGGTGGCCGCACAGCGCGCCCTGGAAGTGCATGCGGATATCGTGCTCATGGCCAAGAGCGGCGTCGATGGCGTTTACACCGCTGATCCGCGGAAAGACGCTCAGGCTGTCAAGCTCGATCACCTCAGCTACGATGAGGCGCTGCAGCGCGATATCCGGGTGCTGGATCAGACTGCTTTCAGTCTCTGCAAGGACAACAAGCTCGACATGTTGGTCTTCGGTATGGAGGGCGAAGGCAATGTCACCGGCGCTATCCGGGGTGAGAATCTTGGCACCATGGTGACCCCGTAAGATTGACTTATACGGTGGTTGCCCGATGGTTGTCCGGCAGCTGCTGAGCGATAGCCGACCAGCATAGACTTGCACCGCAGGTTCAGGAGATAAAAGTGATCGAAGAGACCTTGCTCGAGGCCGAAGAGAAGATGGACAAGGCCGTAGAGGTGGCGAAAGAAGATTTCGGTGCGGTACGCACTGGCCGGGCAAACCCAGGGCTGTTCGCAAAAGTCATGGTGGACTATTACGGCACTCCCACCCCCTTGCAGCAGTTGGCTTCTTTCTCCGTTCCGGAGGCCCGGACCCTGATCATCAGCCCTTACGACAAGAGCGCGATGAGCGATATCGAGAAGGCTCTGAGCAACTCGGAGGTGGGGGCGAATCCTTCGAACGACGGGCAGGTCATCCGGATCGTGATGCCCGAGCTCACTGAGGAACGCCGCCGGGATTACGTCAAGATCGTTCGCGGTAAAGCGGAGGAGGCCAAGGTTTCGGTGCGCAGCGTGCGCCGTAAAGCCAAGGAGACCCTGGATCGGTTGGTCAAAGACGGCGAGGTCAGCGAAGACGAAGGCGCTCGCGCCGAAAAAGAACTCGACGGGCAGACCAAAGCGCATACCGAGACCATCGACGAACTGCTCAAGCGTAAAGAAGCAGAGCTGCTCGAAGTCTGATGAATCTCACCCCCGGCTCGGACCCTTCCGCTGCGCAGACCGGGCCAGCTGACACTGCTACTGGCCCGGAGGGCACGTCTATCCCTAGCCGTAGGGCATTACGGGCTGCTGAGCGGGCCGCGGAGCAGCAAGAAGCCCGGCGCGGTTCGCATCGTGCCGTGGTCAGCCCGTCCCAGGCCTCGCCTGAGGGGCGGCGCGTGCCATCGCCCGGCCCATCCACGATTGCCGCTGAGTCGGCACCGGTTCCGGTAAAGACGGTGCTGGCTTCTACAGCGCCGGCAGATATTCCAGTTTCCTATACTGCTGTTTCTGCAGCTGAGGTTTCAGCCCGTCATATGCTCGCCTCCCCGGCGCCGTCCAAAAAGCGGGTGTCCCGGGCTGGGCGCAACCTGCCCGCCGCCATCGGGGTAGGCCTGGGGTTGCTCGCGATAGTACTCGTCGGGTTACTGGTCTATCCGCCGGCGTTCATGCTCATCGTGATCGCGGCTTCGGCTCTGGGCACCTGGGAAGTGCTGCGAGGATTCGCTCAGTACCGCATCACTGTGCCGGTGGCGCCGGTGGCGGTGGCCGTCCTGGGCATGCCGGTAGTGGCGTACTACGTCGGAGCCGAGGGGTTGGTTTTCGCTTTCATGGCCTGCTGCTTGGCTCTCTTCCTCTGGCGTCTGCTGGATGGCCGGCCGGGTGCCGCCCAGGGGGTTATGGCCGGAGTCTTCGTGGTGGCGTGGATTCCTTTTATGATCTGCTTCGTGCTGCTCATGCTGCGCGAGCAAAGCGGGCCCGCAACGTTCTTCTCCTTCAGCTCGGTATGGCCCAGCGAAGGTGCTCTGCGGGTGGTCACGGTGTTGCTCCTGGTGGTCGCGAACGACACCTTCGGGTACCTCATCGGAGTTCTTTTCGGTAAGCACCCCATGGCCCCCAAGGTCAGCCCCAAGAAGTCCTGGGAAGGCTTTGCCGGCTCAGTTGTCGGTGCCATGCTGGTGGGGACGCTCGTGGCGATATTCCTGCTTGATGAACCTTTCTGGTTCGGTATACTGCTCGCGTTCGTCGTCGTCGCCGCCGCGACTGCGGGAGACCTGGCTGAATCCATGGTCAAACGGGAACTGAAGATCAAGGATATGTCCAGCATCCTGCCGGGCCACGGCGGACTAATGGACCGCCTGGATTCCATTCTCTTCGCGGCGCCGGCCTCATATCTGGCTTTCGAGCTCCTGGACCTGCTGCGCCAGGTAGGAGGCATCGGGTAAATCCGCAGCATGTGGCCGGGACTGCCAGCTGAGGCGGGATCCGGCTTAGGATAGATCAAGAAGAAGTGTCCGTCAGCGTGTTCTGGTTCGTTCCAGGCCGAGGCGTACGAGTAATCAGAGAGAATAACCGAGTGACAGATCTGACAGAAACCACCACGCGGCGGTCCCAGGGATCGCCTTTCACCAGGGTGGATCGAAAGACCTACGGGTACAACATCAAGCAGGTGGATCACTTCCTGACGCAGGCCAGGGCTGTCTATACCTCTGGTGACTCGGAGCAGAAGTCGCTCAGCAGTCGGGACGTGCGGGGGACGACCTTTGATGCGGTGCGCGGTGGGTACGATCCGCAGGCCGTCGATGCAGCCCTGGACCGCTTGGAGGATGTCTTCGCTCGCCGCGAGCGGGATCTGTTGATTGCGGAGCGCGGCGAAGAAGCCTGGCTCGCGCAGATCGGCCGTCTTTCCAGTGTGCTTAGGGCGCGTCTGCACCGCCCAGATGGGGATCGGTTTCGGCGGCCGACGAGCAAGAGCGCACGCAGCTATGCCGTCGCTGATGTGGATATGCTCTGCCATGAGCTGCTTGAGTACTTCGAACACGATCAGCCACTCAGCGTTGGCTCCGTGCGCCGCGCCGCATTCGGCGCGGCCAAGGGCGCGGAAGGGTACGAAGAACAGCAGGTAGACGGCTTCCTGGACCGGATCATCGAACTCATGGCCGCGATCGACTGACCGGCTCAGCGCTGGCCTGGTCGGACCTGTGCAAGCCCTCCGGTGTGTGCAACCGGGCCATGATGGCGGATGTTTGTGGGCTGACCCGGTGGCGGCTCAGCCAGGAGACCACGATCATCGTGCCGAAAGCGAACGGCACAGTCAACAGTGCTGGCTGCTCCACCAGATCCGGCAGAGGCGAAGGCAGTAGGGCACCCCAGGGACGCAGGGTGAAAGCCATTGCGCAGAGCCCAGCGCCGGCTGCCATCCCGAAGATCGCGCCGATATCGGTCAACCCGCGCCACCAGATGCCCAGCAGCAGTAAAGGGCAGAGTGTCGAGGCGGTAAAAGCGAAAACCGCGCCGATGCTGCCGGCCAGAGCGAGGGAATCGCTGGAGAGCGCCACCGCCATCGGAACGCTCACGCCGAGAAGCGCTGCCAATCGGAAGCCTCGGATGCTCCCACCGAAGAGATCCTGAGAGACCACGCCGGCGAAAGAAACCACCAGGCCGGAGGAGCTGGAGAGAAAAGCCGCGAAGGCTCCGGCGAGAATCAGCGTTGAAAGCAGCTGACCGGCCGGCCCTGGGAGTACCAGGGCCGGCAGCTCTAAGAGCACGGCGTCAGCTGGTGCTTTCCCGGCCGCTTCCGGCAGAGTGCGGGCGATCACACCGAGCAGGGTGGGGAACAGGTAGAATACGCTGACCAGGACCAGTACGATCAGCGTGGTCCGGCGGGCTGAGCCGCCATCCGGATTGGTGTAGAAGCGCACCAGGACGTGGGGCAGGCCCAGGGTGCCCAGCAATAAACCGATGATGAGAGATACCGTCTGCCAGGGGTTGCCGGAAGGGGCGGCGGAAAGCGCCTGGGCGGTGAGCTGGCTGTAGTCCGGACGCCCGGCGAGGACGATGAGCAGGACAATCGCCGGCACTGCCAGAGCCGTGAATTTGAGCCAGAACTGGAAAGCCTGGACGAAAGTGATGGAGCGCATGCCGCCGGTGATCACCACCGTTCCGACGACCCCCGCCACCAGAAGCGGGCCTATCCAGCCAGGTAACCCGGCGGCAGCGGAAACCGCGAGCGATGCGCCATGGAGCTGCGGCACGATGTAGAGCCAGCAGATCAGGATCACGCAGACTGAAGTGACCCGCCGGACCAACCTGGACTGGAGCCGAAACTCCGCGAAGTCCGGGATCGTATAAGCCCCGGAGCGGCGCAGTGGGGCGGCGACGAAAAGCAGCAGCATCAGATACCCGGCGGTGTAACCCAACGGGAACCAGAGCGCATTGGCCCCGGAGATGAGGATCAGCCCGACGATCCCAAGATAGCTTGCCGCGGAGAGGTACTCACCGCCGATCGCTGAGGCATTCCACCATGGGCTCACGGTGCGAGATGCGACGTAGAAGTCGCTCGTGGTGCGGGAGAACCTTAGCCCGAAGACACCGATCACTACGGTGGCCAGGCACACTGCGAGGATCGTCACCCCGCCCGCGGTGAAGTTCATTTCCCGGAGACCAGATCCCGGAACGTGGCCTCATTGCGTTCTGCTGTGCGCTGGTAGAGCCAGGCCGAGATCCAGGCGAGTGGGTAGAGCCCCGCGCCCAGAACCAGCCAGAGCAAGGGGATTCCACCGAAGCTGATCTGGTTCAGCGCTGGTATGAGCGCGAAGGTCAACGGTACCGCGCAAAGTAGGACGAGGAAGCCGCCACCAACTGTCAGTGCCAGGCGCAGCTGACTGCGGAGCAAGGAGCGCAGCAGCATCCGGCCCAAGGGGCTCTGCTCAGCCAGTTCGGCACTGGCTGGATAGGGGGCGGCAGCAGCTGCTTTGGCCCGTTGCGCGGTGATCCGGCTCCGCCCCGGTGCTGGTTCTGGCAGGTGCTCAGCTGCCGGTTCGGTCATACCTGCCGCGCTCCGCTGAGCCCAGGTCGTTCCTGTTGGGCGCGGGAGACCTGGATAGCCTTGAGTCGTTCTCGCACTGCGGGTAGATATCGCCGGCTCACGGGCAATTCGGCCCCGTCGATCAGCACGGATGCTGCCCCTCGGCCCCAGCGCATCTGGCCGATATGCCGTAAGGAGATCAAAGAGGAACGATGTATACGCAGGAAACCGTGCTCCCGCCACTGCTCCTCCAGCTCGCTCAGCGGGATCCGGACGAGGTAGCTGGCATCCTGTGTATGTAGCCGTGCATAATCGCCTTGGGCCTGCACATAGGAGACATCGGAGCGGCGGATCAGCCGGCTGACGCCGCCTTGTTCCACGGAGATCAGCTCCTCGACGGCACCGGGTGCCGCTCCAGGGCTACCCGGTTTTCCGGCATCGGCGGTGCGCTGTTCGGTGGCTCGGCGCACCGCTTCGCTCAAGCGCTGCAGACGCACCGGCTTGAGCAAATAATCCACCGCAGCGACGTCGAAAGCCTCTAAGGCCCGGTCTTCGTCCGCGGTGACGAAAATGACTGTCGGTTGCCGCTGCCCGCGGCCCGGCGCGCCCTTCTCTTGGGCGCTGAGGAGCCTGGCCAGCTCGATGCCGTTCAGGCCGGGCATATGGATATCGAGAAAAACCGCGTCGATAGCATGCTGCTGCAAGAGATGCAGGGTCTGCGCCGCATTCTGCGCGGTGTGAATCTGGCCGATCCGAGGATCTTTCGCGAGCAGATAGGAGAGTTCGGCCACCGCCGGAGCCTCATCATCAGCCACGGCGACCTGAAGCGGTGCCTGGTTGCTTCCGTCTGCACTGAACATATCTGACAGCATAGCTTCAGCTGTCTGATAACCGAGTCGACAGACACTCAGCTCACTTGATGAGATGCTCAGGTTGATATTTGGGCACCCGCAGAGTGATCAGGGTTCCGGCGCCCGGGCCGGTATCGATGATGAGCCCGTGTTCGTCACCGTAGACCTGACGCAGTCGCGCGTCCACATTCCGCAGCCCGACGTGGTCCCCTTCCGCCTGCCCCGCCAGAACGTCCGCGATCAGTGCCGGATCCATGCCGATGCCGTCGTCTTCGACGGTGATCTGGGCATAGGGCCCCGCGTCATGGGCAGTAACCCTCAGTAGCCCGGGGCTGTTCTTGGCTTCGATCCCATGCCGTACAGCATTTTCCACGAGCGGTTGCAGACTTAGGAAGGGGATCGCAGTGCTGAGTACTTCGGGCCCGATTTCCAGGCTGACGTTAAGGCGCTCGCCGAACCGGGCGCGTTCGAGCAGTAAGTAGCGGTCGATCGATCGCAGCTCCTCGGCGAGCGTGGTGAAGTCTCCATGCTGGCGGAATGAGTATCTGGTGAAGTCCGCGAACTCCACCAGGAGCTCACGCGCCCGTTCGGGGTCGCTGATTACATAGGCGGAGATGGCGTTGAGCGAGTTGTAGATAAAGTGTGGGCTGATCTGGGCTCTCAATGAACGGAGCTCGGCTTCCATGAGCAGGGTGCGGGAATCGGAGAGTTCGGCCAGCAGCAATTGCCCCGCGATCCATTCAGCCGTTTCCTCAACCGCTCTCAGGAAAGCCGCTGAGGGGTGGTTCTTCGTCTCGTCCTGGAATGCTGCGAAGCTGCCGACGATCCTGGCGTCCACTCGGATAGGTGCGATCACTGCGGTCTTGAGTCGGGATGCGGAGGCCTGCTCTCTGCCCTGAAGCCGGAGAACCTGGAGCCGTCCGCTGTCGAGGGTCTTCCGGCAGATCGAGAGCAAGGCCCCGGCGTCGATGCTCTCGGCTCCCGAGCCCCCGGGTTCTTCCCAGGCGAGCACCTGGTCGACATTCGTGATGGCGACCGCCTGGCAGCCCAGCATTGTGCGCAGGTGTTTCGCCGCCCGTGGCGCGCCGGGGGAGCGCAGACCATCACGGAGCTGGCTTCCGGCTAGGGTCGCAGCGTGCAGAGCTCGATAGGCGCCATGCTCGGAGCCGTCACCCAGCTCGCGGTGCGGCCGGGATAGCCGGAAGCCGATGAAGGACCCCGCCCCGATGAACCCTGCCAGGGCGATGACACCCAGGGCGCTGAGCAGCATTGCGGCGAGAGGAGACAGGGGCTCCGATGGCATCTCCGGCATGTTCAACAGCGTAGCGCTGGTCAGGGGCAGCTGCCGCTGGGCGCAGATCCGTCACCGTTCAGCGCTCCATCGTGGCATAGCTATCGCGCTGTCCCTCCGATCGGTCGACAGTGATAGAAGTCACATCGAATCTGGGTGTGTACTGAAGTTTCGAGGTCGAAGGAGACACGATGCCCCAGTCCATTCCGCCAACTCCGGCTCCGGAGGCGGAGCCCGATTTCCTCGCGCTTCAAGGTGATGAGCGTTTCGTGCGGTTGCGCAGGCGGCATCGGCGGTTCGTCTTCTCCCTTTCCGCGGCATTCCTGCTGTGGTACCTCATCTACGTGGTGCTCGCGGACTACGCCCATGAATTCATGTCGATCAAGGTGCTCGGTTCGATCAACCTCGGCCTGGTCCTGGGGCTGCTGCAGTTCGTCACGACCTTCGCCATCACCACGTGGTACGTCAGCTATGCCAATCGCAAGCTCGACCCGATCGGCACGGAGATCCGCGAAGAGATCGAATCCGGTACAGATCCAGCAGCCTCCGCGCAGGCGCAGAACGGAGCCTCAGCATGATCGAGTCGATGCAATCCACCGCCTGGGTCAATATCCTGATCTTCGCCCTCTTCGTCACGGTGACGATGATCATCGTCTTCCGAGCCAGCCGCAACAACCGCACAGCCTCTGATTACTACGCCGCGGGGCGCTCATTCAGCGGGAGCCAGAACGGCACGGCCATCGCGGGGGACTATCTCTCAGCGGCGTCTTTCCTCGGCATCACCGGCGCCATCGCCATCAACGGCTACGACGGCTTCCTCTACTCCATCGGATTCCTGGTCGCCTGGCTCGTCGCCCTGTTGCTGGTCGCGGAGCTGCTGCGCAACACCGGTAAATTCACGATGGCCGATGTGCTCTCCTTCCGGCTGCGGCAGCGCCCGGTGCGGATCGCTGCCGCGATCTCCACGCTCGCCGTGTGCTTCTTCTACCTGCTGGCCCAAATGAACGGTGCGGGCACGCTCGTCTCCCTGCTGCTCGGCATCGGGGATCGGGCCGGGCAGTCCGTGGTGATCGCGGTGGTCGGTTTGCTCATGATTTTCTACGTGCTCATCGGTGGAATGAAGGGCACCACCTGGGTGCAGATCATCAAAGCCGTGCTGCTGATCGCCGGTGCCGGCCTGATGACCATCTGGGTGCTCTCGCTCTACGGCTTCAACCTCTCCGGACTGCTCGACGCCGCGGTGCTCAAAGCAGGGCCCGGCGGTGAGGCGCTGCTCAACCCGGGTAAGCAGTACGGCGCTACCGCGGCGAGTCGCTTGGACTTCATCTCCCTCGGCCTGGCCCTGGTGCTCGGCACCGCGGCGCTACCGCATGTGCTGATGCGCTTCTACACCGTGCCCACGGCGAAAGAAGCCCGCCGCTCGGTGGTCTGGGCGATCTGGCTCATCGGCATCTTCTACCTGTTCACGCTGGTGCTGGGCTACGGTGCGGGTGCGCTGATCGGCCCGGAGGAAATCACCGCCGCCCCCGGCGGGGTGAATTCCGCGGCGCCTCTGCTGGCCTTCGCGCTGGGCGGCCCGGTGCTGTTGGGTCTTATCGCCGCGGTGGCTTTCGCGACCATCCTGGCGGTGGTGGCAGGGTTGACGATCACCGCGGCGGCTTCGTTCTCGCACGATATCTACTCCTCGGTGCTCAAGAAGGGGAAGCCCGCACCCGGTAGCGAGGTCAAAGTCGCCAGGATCACCGTGGTGGTGGTCGGGGTGGTTGCGATCATCGGCGGAATCGGAACCAATGGGCAGAACGTCGCCTTCCTTGTGGCCCTGGCGTTCGCTGTGGCGGCCTCGGCGAATCTGCCGACCATCCTGTATTCGCTGTTCTGGCGGCGCTTCACGACGCAGGGGGCGCTGTGGAGCATCTACGGAGGCCTGGCCTCGGCGATCCTGCTCATCGTGTTCTCGCCGGTGGTCTCCGGCAGTGCTACGGCGATGTTCCCGGATGCCGCGTTCAACTGGTTCCCGCTCTCCAACCCCGGCATCGTCTCGATTCCGGTAGCTTTCCTGCTTGGCTGGCTCGGCACGGTACTGGATCGTGGTTCGGAGGATCCAGTCAAGCAGGCGGAGATGGAAGTGCGCTCGCTGACCGGCCTGGGGGCTGAGAAAGCGACGCCGCACTGAGCGCATTGGTCAGCCGGCTCGGTTCAGGCCGGTTCGGCGCTGCTGCCTTCTAGGAGCGGTTCGATGCGGAACGGAATGAGCTCGTGCATGGCCAGGGAGGTATCGGTCCGTTCCACGCCGGTGCGGGCCAGGATCTTCCCGTTGATGCGGAAGAGATCTTCGGCATCGCGGGAGACGACGCGGGCCAGGAGGTCGGCTTGGCCTGCGAGGCCGTAGGCCTCCAGGACTTCGGGAATGCGGCTCAACTCAGCGGTGACCTCTTGAAGCCGCTGCTGCTGGACGTGGATCGAGATGAAAGCGGTGAGCGGATATCCCAGTGCGACGGGATCGATGCGCTGCCCGAAAGACTTGAAGGCTCCTTTGCGCTCCAGGACCGTCATCCTCGCCTGAACTGTGTTGCGGGATAACCCCAATTCTTGTGCCAGGGCGACGACGGTGGCCCGCGGTTGGCGGGAGAGCGCGGAGAGGATCCGCCGGTCAGTGTTATCCAGAACTGCCATAATGCGCAAGATTAGCACGATGGATTCTGAGAAGTATGAGCACTCTGCTTAGTTTTGAACTGATTGCTTGTGCTTACTGGGTAATGTGAGTATCGTCACGTTTAGCCGGCGAAGATGCCGGAAAGCAGCTTTTCCGGCTGATCCCGGGCAGCTGCTAGCTCGCCGAGACTGGGCCGGCTCCACCGTGCCGCCCTGGGAAGAGGGATCATGAGCGTCACTGCTCCCGGCCCCGTGCAATCAACGCTTGCTGGTTCCACGGAGGCTACGAGTCATCCGGATGAGCAGATCATCCGGCTTCTTACACCGCAGGGGGAGCGGGTCGCATCACCGGAGTTGGAGCCGTGGCTCGGTGGGATCTCAGCCGAGGAGCTTCTGGGCTTCTACCGCGATATGCAGATCATCCGTCGCATCGATATCGAAGCGACAGCTCTGCAGCGGCAAGGAGAGCTCGGCCTCTGGCCGCCGCTGCTCGGGCAAGAAGCGGCGCAGGTGGGCAGCATGCGGGCTCTGCGCGATGACGACTTCATCTTCTCCTCGTACCGGGAGAACGGGGTGGCTCATCTGCGCGGCGTAGCTTTCGATGATCTCCTGAGCGTCTGGCGGGGCAATGCCCACGGCGGCTGGGATCCGTACCAGGTCAATATGGCGACCACTCAGGTCATCATCGGCGCGCAGGCCCTGCATGCCACGGGCTATGCCATGGGCATCCGGAACGACGGTGCGGACTCGGTGGCTATCAGCTACTTCGGGGATGGGGCCACGAGTCAGGGGGATGTCAACAAAGCGATGGTCTTCGCGGCGTCCTTCGGGGCGCCGGTGATCTTCTTCTGCCAGAACAATCACTGGGCCATCTCCGAACCCGTGGGGCTGCAGGCGAGCCGGCCCCTTTCAGAGCGTTCGCCGGGCTTCGGCATCCCCTCGCTGCGCGTGGACGGCAATGACGTGCTCGCGGTGCTCGCTGCTACTCGGCTCGCGGCGGATCGGGCCCGCAAGGGCGCCGGCCCGACGTTCATCGAAGCCGTCACTTACCGGACGGGTCCGCATACCACCGCAGACGATCCGATGCGTTACCGGGATGCCCGGGAACTTGAAGCATGGGCTGAACAGGATCCGATTCTGCGCTTGGAGCGGTATCTGACATCCGCCGGGTTGCTCGATGACACCGTGGAGGCCGATCATCAGCGTGCAGCTGATGACGTGACTCAGGGGCTGCGCCAGGCCTGCCTGGGGATGGTCGAACCGGCGCCGGAAACGCTTTTCGAGCATGTCTACAGTACGCCGCACAGCGCGCTCGCCCGTCAACAGGAGCAATACCGGAGCTACCTCGCGGGCTTCGGGTCGGAGGGGGAGCGATGACCCAGATGACCTTCGGTAAGGCGATCAACGCCGGCCTGCGCAGAGCGCTCGAACAGGATCCCAAGGTTCTGCTGATGGGCGAGGACATCGGCAAGCTCGGCGGTGTCTTCCGGATCACCGACGGACTGCAGCAGGACTTCGGCCCACACCGGGTGATCGACACCCCGCTCGCCGAATCAGGCATCATCGGCACCGCCGTAGGGTTGGCGGTCCGCGGCTACCGGCCGGTCTGCGAGATCCAGTTCGATGGATTCATCTACCCGGCTTTCAATCAGATCGTCTCCCAGGTGGCCAAACTGCATTACCGCACGCGGGGTGCGGTCCGGATGCCGTTGACCATCAGGGTTCCCTTCGGCGGTGGAATCGGCTCCCCGGAGCATCATTCAGAATCTCCCGAGGCGTACTTCACGCACACCTCCGGTCTGCGAGTGATCAGCGTGTCCAATCCGCAGGATGCCTACCTCATGATTCAGCAGGCCATCGCCTGCGATGACCCGGTGCTCTATTTCGAACCCAAGCGCCGGTATCACAGCAAGGGTGATGTCGATGAAGGCCTGGACCCTTTTGACACGAGGGGAAGCGGGACTCAGGAGGTACTGCCGATGGCTCGGGCGCAGGTCATCGCACCCGGCGGGGATGTGACTCTGGTGGCTTACGGCCCGATGGTCGGCCTCGCCCGGGATGCGGCGCTCGCAGCAGCCGACGAGGGGATCTCCGTGGAAGTCATCGATCTGCGCAGTCTCGCGCCGATCGACTTCGGCCCTATCGAGGCTTCAGTGCGCAAAACCGGCCGGTTGGTGGTAGCGCATGAGGCCGGGCAATCTGGCGGCCTCGGCGCGGAGCTGTCCGCCTCGATCACGGAGCGCTGCTTCCATTATCTGGAGGCCGCCCCCGTTCGGGTTACGGGCTTCGATAACCCTTATCCGCCGGCCAAGCTGGAAAAACATCATGTGCCGGATCTGGATCGGATTCTCGATGGTGTGGACCGGGCGATGGGCCGGAGCAGTTCTTTCGACTCAGTGCTGGGAGCGTGATTGAGCCGATGATCAGGATTTTCATGCTGCCGGATCTCGGCGAGGGGCTGACCGAATCCGAGATCCTCTCCTGGAAAGTCGCCGAAGGCGATCATGTGGTGCTCAACCAGGTGATCGCCGAGGTGGAAACCGCTAAGGCCGTGGTCGAACTGCCTTCGCCTTACTCCGGGGTGGTGTCGAAGCTGCACGAACTGCCGGGCACTGTGGCCGAGGTGGGCAAGCCCATTGTGAGCTTCGATGTCGCCGATGGTGTTGCTGGGGAGCAGGCTGCGGAACCGGTGGCTTCGGCGGCACCGGGTGCCGAAGCCGCTCCGCGGCGCGTACCCACTCTGGTCGGCTATGGTGCCGAGCCGGACCAGGAGGGCAGGCCCGCGCGCAGACGAAAGGCCGGTGCTGCCGGGCCCGCGGCAGCTGAAGCGCCTACCTCTGAGGCGGCGCCGCGTCAGCCGGCGGAGCGGCCCCGATCCACTCCGCCGGTGCGCAAACTGGCCCGGGATGCGGGCGTGGATCTGGCGATGGTGCACGGAACCGGCCCGGGCGGGTTGATCACCCGGGACGATGTGCAGCAGGTCGCCCGGATCGCCGACTCTGCCCCGGCTTCTCCTCAGCCGGTGCGCGCCGGGAGGGACGCGCGCGAGGAACGCGTCCCGATCAAAGGCGTCCGCAAGCATACGGCTACGGCTATGGTGACGAGCGCTTTCACAGCCCCTCATGTCACGGAGTTCCTGACTGTCGATATCACTGCCACGATGGAGCTGCTCGCCGGCTTGCGACGGCGAAGGGAGTTCGCGGATCTGAAGCTGACGCCCTTGACGATTCTCGCCAAGGCACTGTGCCTGGCGCTGCGGCGGAATCCTTCGCTCAATTCCCGGTGGGATGAGCAGGCCCAGGAGATCGTGACGATGTCCTATATCCACCTCGGGATCGCCGCGGCCACCCCGAGGGGGCTGCTGGTACCCAACATCAAGGAAGCCCAGTCGATGTCCTTGGCGGAGCTGGCGCAGGCGCTCAGCGAGCTGGCGCAGACCGCTCGTGCGGGGAAGACCGCGCCGGAGCAGCTGAGCGGCGGGACGATCTCGATCACCAATATCGGGGTTTTCGGCATCGATGCGGGCACCCCGATTCTCAATCCGGGTGAGGCGGCTATCGTGGCTATGGGTGCGGTCCGCAAGCAGCCTTGGGAGTATCAGGGCCAGGTGGCGCTTCGGGATGTGGTGACCTTGAGCCTCTCCTTCGATCACCGCTTGGTCGATGGCGAGCAGGGCTCGCGATTCCTCGGCGACATCGGTGCCATCCTGGCGGATCCGGCGTATACGCTCGCCGTGGTCTGAGGTCCGGGCTCTGAGGTTCAGACCGGTACGAGCATTAGGCCAGCACTGCGGCTGCTGTCATCCGCTCCAGAACAGACCGGGCCGATGCCGCAGTCGTATGATCTGATCCGCGAACGGCGCCGCGCGAACCGAGTGAGTGTGAGGTCGAATTGATGAGGCCGAAAGCGGCGTGGACGCGGAGCCTGAGTTCAGCAGGTTCCGAGCCCGGCTGCAGCTCGCCCAGGGCTGTGACCCAGAGCCGCATATAGTCGCGTTGCAGCGCCCGGACTGTCTCGCGGTGTTCCGGGTGCAGATGAGCGAGATCGCGGTCCTGGACCCGGATGATATCCGGATGGCCTAGTGCGAAATTCACGTGGAACCCGATCAGGCTCGTCAGGCCGGAGGCGGCGTCCGGAGCGGCGCTGAGGACTTCGCGGCCGTCCGTGAGCAGCGCTTCGCTGACTTCGGTCAGCAATGCTGCGAGCACCGCGTGTTTGCCTTCGAAGTGCCGGTAGACGGCGGGGCCACTGACTCCTGCTGCGGCACCGAGCTCTTCGATGGACACTCCGTTGAAGCCGCGTTGCGCGAAGAGTTCTGCGGCAGCGTCCAGCAGAGCCTGGCGGCGGTTGGCTTTGGCCACGCTGCGGGCCGTCGGCGCTATTTCACCACGGTCGGCATCAGTCATGGATTCTGCTCCTCGTGACGACCTAGACATCTCAGTTAATAAAGACTAACCTGAATTCCAGTTAACGAAGACTAACCCGAGTGCCTGCGTCGAAGACCCGTCGCAGCGCCGGAACGGCGGGGCGCAGCGGGCCGGAAGGCGAGGCTAATGGAGACTCTGACTACTTCGGTGGTGCCCGGGAGCGATAGCTATGAGGCCGCCGCCGCAGGCCATCGCGAGCTGGTCGCCGAATTGCGGCAGAAACTGGCCACGGCAGCTCTGGGCGGCTCGGAGCGATCCCGGGAACGGCATGTGTCCCGCGGTAAATTATTGCCCCGGGATCGGGTGGAGAAGCTGCTCGATACGGGCAGCCCCTTCCTGGAGATTTCTCCGCTCGCCGCCGACGGCATGGACGGCGGAGCATCCCCTGGAGCCGGTGTCATTGCGGGTATAGGCCTGGTCTGCGGCCGGCAGGTGCTCGTAGTCTGCAACGATGCGACGGTCAAGGGGGAACCTATTCTCCGCTGACCGTCAAGAAGCACCTCCGAGGGCAGGAGGTCGCCTTGGAGAATCACCTGCCGTGCATCTACCTGGTGGATTCTGGCGGAGCCTTCCTGCCCAAGCAAGATGAGGTCTTCCCAGATAAAGACCATTTCGGCCGGATTTTCTACAATCAGGCGCGGCTCTCCGCGGCGAGAATCCCGCAGATTGCTGCGGTGATGGGCTCGTGCACCGCTGGGGGTGCCTACGTTCCGGCGATGAGCGATGAGACCGTCATCGTCCGCAATCAGGGCACGATCTTCCTGGGTGGCCCGCCCCTGGTGAAAGCCGCTATCGGCGAGGTGGTGAGCGCCGAGGAGCTGGGCGGTGGGGAAGTGCACGCCGGGACTTCCGGGGTCGCCGACCATCTGGCGGAGAACGACGAGCATGCGCTGCAGATCATCCGGGATATCGTCAGCACACTGCCCCGCCCGCCCTACACGACGAGCGGAGATCCGGCCTGGGAGATCCTGCCCAGCAGGTCCCCTGCCGTGGACCCGGCCGAACTCTACGGTGCGGTACCGGTCGATGTGCAGGAGCGCTACGACTGCCGAGAGATCATCGCCCGGATCGTCGACGGCAGCGAATTCTCAGAGTTCAAAAAAGAGTACGGGCAGACTCTGGTCACCGGATTCGCCCGGATCCACGGTCATCCGGTGGGGATCGTCGCCAATAACGGCGTGCTCTTCAGTGAATCAGCGCTCAAAGGGGCGCATTTCATCGAGCTCTGCGATCAGCGCGGCATCCCCCTGGTCTTCCTGCAGAACATCAACGGCTTCATGGTCGGCAAGGACTATGAAGCCGGTGGCATTGCGAAGAACGGCGCCAAAATGGTGACCGCAGTAGCCAGCTGCCGGGTGCCCAAGCTCACGGTGGTGGTGGGCGGCTCCTTCGGCGCGGGTAACTATTCGATGTGCGGGCGGGCCTACAGCCCGCGGTTCCTGTGGATGTGGCCCAATGCTCGGATCTCCGTGATGGGCGGCGCGCAGGCGGCTTCAGTGCTGGCCACGGTGCGCCGGGAACAGCTCGAATCCAGCGGTGAGAGCTGGTCCGAAGAAGCCGAGGAGGCCTTCCGGGAGCCGATCCGGCAGCAGTACGAGGAGCAGGGCAGCCCTTACTACTCCACGGCTCGGCTCTGGGATGACGGGATCATCGACCCCGCGGATACCCGTAAGGTCCTCGGCTTAGCGCTGCAGATATGTGCACAGACCCCGTTGCCGGAGCAGACGTCTTTCGGCCTATTCCGGATGTGAGGGAAATGAAGGAAGCGAAGGGAGCGAGCATGGCTGCAACTACCCCCGGTGCGCTTTTCGACACCGTTCTCGTCGCCAACCGCGGTGAGATCGCGTGCCGCGTGATCCGCACCCTGCGCCGCTTGGGAATCCGTTCTGTCGCGGTGTACTCCGAGGCGGATGCCGACGCCCGGCACGTTCGGGAAGCCGATCTCGCCGTATACCTCGGCCCGGCACCGGCGGCGCAGAGCTATCTGGACATATCGGCGGTCATTGAGGCCTGCCGGATCTCCGGGGCGCAGGCCGTGCACCCGGGCTACGGCTTCCTGAGCGAGAACCCGGCCTTCGGCCAGGCTCTCGAAGAAGCCGGGATCATCTTCATCGGCCCCGGGGCGCTGGCGCTGGAAGTCATGGGCGACAAGATCAGGGCCAAGAATCACGTCGCCGCTCATGGTGTGCCGGTGACTCCCGGTATTGCTGAACTCGGCACGGACGGCAAGGGGCTCGACGACGCTGCGCTCATCGCCGCAGCGGAAGACATCGGATTCCCGCTGCTCATCAAACCGTCAGCCGGCGGCGGCGGTAAGGGGATGCAGGCGGTGCACTCCGCGGCCGAGCTGCCGGAAACCCTGCTGACAGCCCGCAGAGTGGCGCGTTCCGCTTTCGGCGACGACACCTTGTTTCTGGAGCGGCTGATCGCCGACCCCCGGCATATCGAAGTGCAGATCCTCGCGGATCAGCACGGAAACGTCGTGCATCTGGGCGAGCGGGAATGCTCTTTGCAGCGCCGGCATCAGAAAGTCATCGAAGAAGCGCCGTCGGCGCTGCTCAACGCGCAGACCAAGGAGAACCAGCGGATCCGGGCCGAACTCGGCCAGGCCGCCTGCGATGCCGCGCGGAGTGTCGGCTACCGCGGCGCGGGAACCATCGAGTTCCTGGTTTCAGACGCGGCTCCCGGGGAGTTCTTCTTCATGGAGATGAACACCCGGCTCCAGGTGGAGCACCCGGTGACCGAGATGGTGACCGGGGTGGACCTGGTGGAATGGCAGATCCGGATCGCCGCCGGAGAACCCCTGACCATGAGCCAGGAAGACATCCGCCTAGACGGCCATGCCGTCGAAGCCAGGGTCTACGCGGAAGATCCGCAACGCGGCTTCATCCCGCAGACCGGCACCGTCCGCGGTCTCAGAGAGCCCTTGGCCGGCCGTCACCCCCAGACCGCAGGCCGAGTCCGGGTGGATTCAGCGCTCATTCCCGGTTTGGAAGTCAGCGGCCATTACGACCCCATGCTCGCCAAAGTCATCGCCTGGGGAACGGATCGCCAGCACGCACTGGATACGCTCGAGGCGGCGCTCGCCGAGACGGTGGTCCTCGGTGTCGGCACCAATATCGAATATCTGCGCCTGCTCTTGGTGGACCCGGAAGTTCAGGAGGGGCGCTTGGATACCTCGCTGATCGAGCGCAAGCTCCCGGATCTCCGATTCGCTGCTCCGGCTGCCCAGGATCTGCGCGCTGCCACCTGGTACCTCACCAGACTCGAGGAGCAGCGACGCACTGCTGTGCTAGCCGGTCAGCGAGCTGACGCCGAATCCCCCTGGGCCCGGGTGGACGGCTGGCGCCTCGGGCAGCCGAGCGCTGTCGCGTTCTCACTGGGCACCGGCGCTGAAGCGCTCTGCGCCTATGCCCAGGAAGGTTCTGCGGCGACGGAAGAGTTCCGTTGGGAAGGCGAATACCTGGTCGCCGAAGGCCAAGGACGCGGGCACCGTACTCGGCAGAGCTGGCTCATCGCCGATGACCTCGAGGCCGCTGCCAGCGCCCTAGGAGAGTCGGCAGCAGAGAGCGACAGCCGGCCGCAACCGACGCTCTGGCTGGCCCCCGCGGTAGCGGGACGCCACGCAGGCGTGGTGTTCACCGTGCATCAGCTCAGCCGGGCGGAAGCCGTCGCCGAACAGGTGGCACGATCCCGGGCTGACCGAAAGGGTGTCACCGCCGATCCAGCCGTGCGCTCGCCGATGCCCGGCACCGTGGTCTCGGTCTCCGTAGCCGATGGCGAACCGGTCCAGGCTGGCCAGAATCTACTAGCCGTTGAAGCCATGAAGATGGAGCACCAGCTGCAGGCCGCCGTGGACGGCGTGGCAAAATTCGCTGTCCGCACCGGTGATCTGGTCAAAGCCGGCCAGATTGTCGCCACTATCGAACCGGCTGACACTATCGAAGAACAGGCCACAGAAGAGCAGGAGAGACCATGACCGATTACGGGTTGACCGAGGAATACCAGGACCTGAGCGACACGGTCCGGGAATTCGCTGACGAAGTGGTCGCTCCGGCCTCTGCGCAACACGACGAGGAGCACAGCTTCCCCTACGAGATCGTTGCGCAGATGGGGGAGCTCGGGCTTTTCGGCTTGCCTTTCCCGGAAGAGTACGGGGGGATGGGCGGCGACTATTTCGCGCTGGCCCTTGCTCTGGAACAGCTGGGCCGGGTGGATCAGTCCGTGGCGATCACGCTGGAAGCCGGGGTCTCCCTCGGGGCGATGCCGGTCTTCCGTTTCGGCACGGAAGCCCAGAAGCAGGAATGGTTGCCGATGTTGGTCTCGGGGCAGGCACTCGCCGGTTTCGGGTTGACCGAACCTGAGGCCGGATCCGATGCCGGGGGAACGAAGACCAAGGCCGCGCTGGTCGACGGACACTGGGTGATCGACGGCCGCAAGGAGTTCATCACGAACTCCGGCACCGAGCTCAGCAAGCTCGTCACGGTCACCGCAGTCACGGGGGAGCAGACCACCCAGGATGGCCGTACCCGGAAAGAGATCTCCACCATCCTGGTTCCACGGATACGCCCGGGTTCACCGCCGAGAAGGCCTATAACAAGGTGGGGTGGAACGCTTCGGACACCCATCCGCTCTCACTCCAGGGCGTGCGCGTGCCCGAGGAGAATCTGTTGGGAGAGCGAGGTCGCGGCTACGCCAACTTCCTCTCGATCCTCGATGAAGGCCGGATCGCCATCGCGGCGCTCTCCACGGGTGCTGCCCAGGGCTGCGTTGATGCTTCG
The DNA here is from genome assembly GCF_000376245.1 of Acaricomes phytoseiuli DSM 14247. Taxonomy (GTDB): domain Bacteria; phylum Actinomycetota; class Actinomycetes; order Actinomycetales; family Micrococcaceae; genus Renibacterium; species Renibacterium phytoseiuli. The sequence continues at coordinate 24,279 of NZ_AQXM01000063.1, forward strand.
GTGCGCTATGCCAAAGAACGCCAGGCCTTCGGCAGCGCCATCGGAACCTATCAGGCGATTCAGTTCAAGATCGCCAGGATGGCTGCCAGGGCGCATACCGCCCGGCTGGCCTATTACGATGCTGCGGCGCGGATGCTGGCCGGTAAGCCCTTCAAGACTCAGGCAGCGATGGCCAAGCTCATCGCGGGCGAGGCCGCTATGGACAACGCGCGGGACGCCACCCAGGTCTTTGGAGGCTATGGCTTCATCAACGAGTTCGTCGTCGCCCGGCACTATCGGGATTCCAAGATTCTGGAGATCGGTGAAGGCACCACTGAGGTGCAGCTCATGCTGATCGCGCGGGAACTGGGTCTCTAGTAGTCTCGAGCCGTAATAAGGATTGTGAAGGTGAGGATCAACGGTGATCGATAAGACAGTGGCCACCGCGGCTGAAGCCGTCGCCGATATCCCCGATGGCGCGTCCATGGCGGTAGGAGGGTTCGGGCTATGCGGTATTCCGGTGGCTCTGATCGCCGCCCTGCATCGGCAGGGAACCACGGAGCTGGAGACCATCAGCAATAACTGCGGGGTCGATGACTGGGGCCTGGGGATCCTGCTGAGAGATGACCGGATCCGGAAGACCGTCTCCTCCTATGTCGGCGAGAACAAAGAATTCGCCCAGCAGTACTTGGCCGGTGAACTCGAAGTCGTGCTGACGCCCCAAGGCACTCTGGCGGAGAAACTGCGCGCCGGGGGTGCTGGCATTCCGGCCTTCTACACGCCCGCGGGGGTGGGTACACAGATCTCCGAGGGCGGCTTGCCGCAGAAGTACGGCCCTGATGGCGATGTAATCATTGCCTCCGAGGCCAAGGAAGTGCGTGCTTTCGGCGGGGCGGACTATGTTCTGGAAGAGTCGCTGACCCCGGATTTCGCTCTCGTCCACGCGGCGAAGGGGGACCGGCAGGGCAATCTGGTCTTCCACGCCACCGCGATGAACTTCAATCCGCTCTGCGCTATGGCGGGTAAGGTCACCATCGCCGAGGTCGAAGAACTCGTCGAGCCAGGCGAGCTGGATCCAGGAGAAATTCATCTACCGGGGATTTTCGTGCAGCGGGTGGTGCATGTCCCGGCAGGCAGCCCGGATGCCGAGAAACGCATCGAGAAGCGCACGGTCACAGCAATTTCTAGCAGCGAAGCCAGCGGCCGGGAAGGAAGTGCCTGAGATGGGGCTGACACGCGAAGAGCTCGCCGCCAGGGTGGCCCAGGAGCTCCAGAACGGGCAGTACGTCAATCTCGGCATCGGCATGCCGACGCTCATCCCGAATTACATTCCCGCCGACGTCCAGGTGATCCTGCACTCGGAGAACGGGATCCTGGGCACCGGCCCCTACCCGGCGGAGGATGAGGTCGATCCGGATCTGATCAATGCGGGGAAGGAGACTGTCACCGTGAACCCCGGGGCGGCTTTCTTCGATTCCGCGGCGTCCTTCGGCATGGTTCGCGGCGGCCATGTCGATGTCGCTATCCTGGGCGCGATGGAGGTCGCCGCGAACGGAGACCTGGCGAACTGGATGATCCCCGGGAAGATGGTCAAAGGCATGGGCGGGGCGATGGACCTCGTCTTCGGTGCCAAGCAGCTCATCGTCATGATGGAGCATGTGGACCGGCAGGGCCGGCCCAAGATCGTGCAGGAGTGCAGCCTGCCGTTGACCGGCCGGGGCTGTGTGGATCTGATCGTTACGGATCTGGCGGTGATCGAGGTGCTTCCGGACGCTGGAGGGTTGGTGCTCCGGGAAACGGCCCCCGGGGTCAGTACGGAGGAGGTGCTTGCGGCCACAGCGGCGCCTTTGCGGCTGGGCAGCGAGCTCGGGAACAGTATCGGGGACAGTGAGGAGACATCGTGAATGAGCCGGCTGAGGTCATCGAGCAGCGAGGCCTCTACCTCGATGAACTGCGCACCGACGCCGTCTATCAGCACCGCCCCGGCCGGACCATCACCGAAGCAGATAACGTGCTATTCACCACGCTGACCATGAATACTCAGGCGCTGCACCTGGATGCCGCCTGGAGCGCCGGGCAGACCTTCGGTCAGCGGCTGGTCAATTCGATGCTGACCTTGTCGACGATGGTGGGTCAGTCGGTGGCCCAGTTGACGCAGAGAACCATCATCGGCCAGCTGGGTCTGGATCAGGTCCGCTTCCCGCACCCGCTCTTCCACGGCGATACCCTCTATACCGAAACCGTGGTTGTGCAGAAGCGCTATTCCGAATCCCGCCCTGGGCAGGGCGTTGCGACGATGAAACTCACCGGGCGGAATCAGAACGGCGAGATCGTGGGCGAGGCAGTGCGCAGCTGCCTGATGTGGAACAACGCGCAGGCTGTAGCAGAGGCAGGAAGAGAAAGAGTATGAGCGTCGAGACGTTTACAATGGGCCCGGCGCTCCTTTTTTGCCCGGCGGATCGCCCGGAACGCTTCATCAAAGCCGCCGAACGTGCTGTTGCCGTGATCCTGGACCTGGAAGACGCTGTTGCCCCGGAGAGTAAAGATCAGGCCCGGCGGGAACTCGTGCAGAGCGCTTTGGATCCGGAGCGGATCATCGTGCGGATCAACCCGGCTGGTAGTGACGACGCGGTCCTTGATCTGGAGGCCCTCGCGGAGACGGAGTACCGCACTGTGATGCTGGCCAAGGCCGAATCCGGCGCGCAGATCCGTGAACTGATAGCCGATGCCTCCGAGGCCCTTGACGGCTTGCGGGTCATCGCGCTCTGCGAGACCGCCCTGGGCGTGGTGAACGCCGTCGAGATCGCAAAGGAGCCTGAGGTCATCGCCCTGATGTGGGGCGCGGAGGACCTCATTGCCTCCTTGGGCGGGAGTTCATCACGCGATCACCAGGGGCAGTATCGGTCAGTAGCCAGCCAGGCCCGTGCACAGGTGCTCTTAGCGGCGGGAGCCTATGGAAAGTCCGCTATCGACGCGGTCTATCTGGATATCCCGGATACCGAAGGGCTCGGCCGGGAAGTGGCCGACGCCGTGGCCTCCGGCTTTACCGCCACAGCCTGCATTCATCCCAGCCAGGTTGCGGTGATCCGGGCGGGCTATGCTCCGGACGACGCCGAAGTCGCCGAGGCCAGAGCCTTGCTCCAGGCTGCGGCAGAGGCTGATTCAGGAGTCTTCCAGTACCAGGCAAGATGGTCGACGGCCCGGTGCTCCGGCATGCTGAGCGGGTTCTGCAGCGGGTCGGAACTAGATAAGCATTTGAATTTCAAGACGGTGAACATGCTGTAACTGCCACCGAATCGGCCTAGATGCAGGATAGTGACTGGACTCTTGAGCCCTAGCTTTTCTCTGCACATGGAAAACCTGCCGAACGCGTTCAGGTGATTCAAGCTATGATATCAGTATCTTTCGGCATACCTCTGAAGGGTGTGCTCAGGATTACAAGCCGGATATTTGGTGCATGATCTTCATATGTTTTCGCAGTGCAAGATCTCCGGCTTTAGTAGCAGCGAGCCAAACTCGTCCCGGGGCGAGCGCACGCCTCCTTGAACTCTTCGCAAACCCGGCGCGCTCCAGTACCGTAACTGCTTGCGAAAGCGTCGAATCACTGACGCCCAGTACGTCGCGCGCGCTTCCAAACTCTATTTCGTCAACTGAGCACAGCAAGGAGAGCAGCGAGAACCGAACAGGTGAATGGATGCGCTGATCGAGCTCAAGGCGTGGGTGCGGATTCATCTCAGCCTATGGAAGTAAAGAGCCGCTAGAAAGATCAGCGGCGAGACAGTGAGCAGCGCGGCAAAAACCGATACCAGCGCTGACGCTATGAAAGAAGAGGCAAGCGCTCCAACCAGCGTCCGCAAGACGATGACGGTGAAAACGGCCACGGAGAGATAAGTTCCTGCGCGTCGAGGGGTAACTGAGGCTCGAAGAGCCCAGATCGTCAACGCCAGGAGCAGAATAAACGGTGCTCCAACCGCAATGGGCCAGCCTACGAGTTGTAGGTCTAAATGAACGTACCCACTGGCCATGACGATTGCCGCGACCAGTGTCATCCAAGTAAACCAGCGTTGGCGTTGCTTGAGCGTCTCTTGGTCGATGGTAGTCATATTCCAACTTTAGCATTCATAAAGTAGGTATTGTAGGGTACTCCAAGCGCAGTATGAGTAGGTGCCATCTCGCAATGATGCTTCGCTGAGCCATACTGGAGGTATGTCTTTACCATCCGATGCTGACGTGCGCCGTGTTGTCATCCTGGGCTCCACCGGTTCAGTGGGCAGCCAGGCGCTTGAAGTCATCGAAGGTGCCGCTGCGCGCGGGGAGGCCCTGCGGCTCGAAGTCGTCGGGCTCAGCGCCGGTGGCACACAGCTCGAGACTCTGGCCAAGCAGGCGGTGGCCACTCAGGTCCCGGTACTCGGTATTGCCGAGGGCGACCCCGCCGAGTTGCAACGGCTGATCCATGACCTCGATCCGCAGTACTCGCCGGAAATCCTGAGCGGCCCCGAAGCCGCTGAGAAGGTCGCCGCGCTCAGCGCAGATGTGGTGCTCAATGCCATCACCGGCTCCATCGGGCTGGGCCCGACGCTTGCGGCCTTGCACGCAGGCAGCACGGTGGCCCTGGCCAATAAAGAGTCTTTGATCGTCGGCGGCCAGCTGGTCAAGGACGCCGCCGCTGAAGGGCAGCTCGTCCCGGTCGACTCAGAGCACTCGGCGATCGCGCAATGCCTGCGAGCCGGCCGGGCGCAGGACGTCGACCGTCTGGTTCTGACGGCTTCGGGCGGGCCGTTCCGCGGACTATCCCGAGCCGAACTGGCCGCGAAGACACCCGCTGAGGCCCTGGCGCACCCCACCTGGGATATGGGGCTCATGGTGACGACTAACTCGGCGACCATGGTCAACAAGGCTCTTGAGGTGATCGAAGCGCACCTGCTCTTCGACGTCCCGCTGGATCGTATCGACGTCGTGGTGCACCCCCAATCGGTGGTGCACTCCATGGTCCAGTTCGCGGACGGATCGACGATCGCCCAGGCTTCCCCGCCGGATATGCGCCTGCCCATCGCGCTCGGCCTGGGGTGGCCGGAACGCATTCCCGGGGCCGCGGCTCCCTGCGACTGGACTCGGGCGGCGCAGTGGACTTTCGAACCCCTCGACGACGAAGCTTTCCCGGCGATCAAGATCGCCAAAGACGCAGCCGGCCGAGGCGGGACGTGCCCTGCGGTGTTCAACGCGGCCAATGAAGAAGCGGTCTACGCGTTCCACGCCGGGACGATCGGCTTCCTGGATATCGTCGACACCGTGCAGCAAGTACTCAGTGAGCACATAGCCCGGCTTGATATCCCTGAGGAGAGCAGCTTGACCTTGCCGGCGGTGCTGGCAGCCGAGGTCTGGGCCCGGGGACGCACCCGGGACCGCTTGGCAGCTTTGGAGACGGAGAAGAACTCATGATGACTGTCCTGCTTTTCAGCCTGGGCATATTGTTCATGGTGATCGGCGTAGCAGCGTCGATCGCCCTGCATGAGATCGGCCACCTGGTTCCCGCGAAGCTCTTCAAAGTACGCGTCACGAAATACATGATCGGCTTCGGCCCCACACTGTGGTCCCGGAAGCGCGGCGAGACCGAATACGGCGTGAAAGCTCTGCCAATGGGCGGATACGTCTCAATGATCGGCATGTATCCGCCCAATAAAAAGGACGGCAGTCTGCGGCCCTCCAGCACCGGTATGTTCCAGAATCTTGCGGAGAACTCCAAGGAGAGCCGGGCCGCCCATCGCGCGAGCACCCGCGGCCCGGGGCGGTTCGAGCGCCTTGCCACCGAAGCCCGGAATGTCGCCCATGAGGAAGTGGGCCCCGAGGACGGGAACCGGGTCTTCTACAAGCTCCCGGTGTGGAAGAAAATCATCATCATGCTCGGCGGCCCGGCGATGAACATCGTCATCGGTATCGTCTTGCTGGGCGTCGTCCTCGTCGGCTTCGGAGCTCCGCAGGCGAGCACGACCCTCTCCGTGGTCAATGCGTGCCAGGTGCCCTACGGGCAGAGCGCGCAGGAGGATCCGGCTAATTGCACGCCCACCCCGGCCGCGGCGGCAGGGCTCCAGCCGGGGGATACGATCACTTCTTTCAACGGCCAGGAGGTCACCAGCTGGGATCAGCTCTCCGGTTGGATCAGAGAGTCTGCGGGCAGCAACGTCCCGCTCACCGTTGAGCGTTCGGGACAGAGTCTGGAGCTGAACATCACTCCTGTGCTCACCGCGATTCCGGTGCTCAATGAGCTGGGTAGGCCGGAGATCGACTCCAGCGGTGCCACGGTGACCAGGGAAGCAGGCTTCGCCGGCATCTCGCCCACGATGCCCGTCGTCTCGCAGCCGGTGACCGAAGTCCTGCCCGCTGCGGGCCAGCAGATGTCCGTGATGGCCGGGGTGATCCTGAACCTCCCGCAGCGGATGGTGGCGGTGGCTCAAGCCGCCTTCTCAGATTCCCCGCGCGACCCCAATGGGCCCATATCTGTGGTCGGTGTGGGCAGGGTCGCCGGTGAAGTCACCGCGATGGAGCAGGCACCCTGGCAGGCCAGATTAGCCACCTTGATCTCGTTGCTGGCTGGTCTGAACTTCGCGCTCGCGGTATTCAACCTCGTACCGCTGCTGCCGCTTGACGGCGGCCATGTCGCCGGGGCGCTCTATGAGGGTGCCCGCCGCCGGCTCGCTAAGCTTTTCAAGCGCCCGGACCCGGGGCCCTTCGATATCGCCAAGTTGTTACCGGTCACTTATGTGGTCGCCGGGCTGCTCCTGGTCATGGGTGCGCTGCTGATCTACGCCGATATCGTCAAACCGGTGAACCTCTTCGGATAACGACCAACCTGCTGTCATCAACTGAATATGATTGACTCATGTTCGTTATGGTCACGCTGGCAGGCTCGGTGGTTCCGGACTCTGCCCAGGATGCGGTGTCTTTGCTTCTCGAGGAGCTGCGCCAGCGGACCGGGCCGGTGGCTTTGGGGATCGCAGCCCTGGACGCCCGGGAAGCTGCTGAACGGATTGCCGAACGGACTCTGGTCCGGGCCGGTAAAGCCGGCCAACGAATACCACTTGCGGTGGCCGGAGTGCTGCCCACTCAGCAGGCCGCTGCGGCTGAAGCGGTGTTGCACCTGCTGGGCCATATCGTCATGGGCCGCAGTGAGTCCGAATGGCGAGTTCTGGACCGTCTCACTCCAGGGGTGAGGGGAGAGCAGCGCCGCGTGGCCGACGAGCTGGGTATCACGATTCAGGCGGTAAGTGCTGCGGTGCGCCGCTCGCAGTGGCAGGAAGAGCACGCCGGGCGCGCCGCTGCCGCACTGCTGCTGCAGACTGCGGAGGCCACTATCGCTGAGTGGAGCTGACTGGGAAGCGCTAGCGGAATCGGTGTTACCAAGAGATGCTTAGCCATGGAATTGTTGACTGAGATCGACCGAGAGCCATTCCAAGAGTTTGGTTATCCGCTGCTGGTCTTGAAGGGACAGGAAAGCTTCAAGTTCTACGCTATTAACTGGCTGCGATCTTCCAGAAGGCTCTCGAACCTTGATGCAGCGCGCTCTGAGGCAGAGTTTTTCTTGTGGATCGTGTGGAGGTGAAATACTTCGCCAGGGGGAAGGTTTTGGCGGAGGCCGAAACTACTGTCACTACGACTCTGATCCCCGATTCCTTCGGGGGAAGAAGTCAATTCTGAGTTGGTTGTGCAGATAAGATCTCAAGCTGCTCTGCTGCTCAATCGGGGGAGGGCAGCCGGTGCACCATTGGGGCGATCTGAACTTGAAGCGCTAGATGGGGAAGTTGCGAATCTTCCTCTGGTTTCCGGTGTTGTGCGGGTAGATTCGACTCCTGTGCCATGTCAAGTAATGCACATAGGTGAAGACATTGTGGCTGGCTTGAGTTTTGAGGGTCGCAGCGTAGTGCTTCGCGGGCCGCGTGAACTGCTTGACGAGGAGTATTTGAGCCGTCCTGAACTACCGTAAATAATAATCAACCCAAAAACCTTGCAGAATATGTTTGCAACCTCATAGGCTTGCAAGATGTTCGCGGTGACGATTGACCAGAAGCGCAGCCGCTCCGGTTCGGATCTCGTGCCGGAGCTACTGGACGCTTTCGCCGACCTTTCAGTTGTCCTGGATTTCGAGCGGACTGCGGGGGATGAGCTACAGGGGCTGCTTGAGGATCCCGTTGCGGTAGTGGCGGCTGTTCTCGCCGCTATGCGCCAAGGCGGTTGGTCCATCGGCGTCGGCATCGGGGAGGTCCGCCTACCGCTTCCGGCGAGCACCAGAGCAGCGGCAGGCCCGGCTTTCATCGCGGCCAGAGCGGCGCTCAACAACGCAAAGCGAAGCGGCAGTAATGCGACGGTCTCCATCGTTGCGGCAGAGCAGAACAGGCAGCCCTGGGCGGACCAAGCCGAAGGGGTGCTGGGGCTCCTCGGCCAGTTGGTCCTGCAGCGCACCGAAGCTGAATGGCGAGTTGTCGATGCCTTCGCGGAGAGCCCCCAAGCCACGATGTCGGAGGTTGCTGCCACACTGGGTATCAGCCATCAGGCAGTGAGCCAGACACTCAGCCGGACCAGCTGGCGGCAGCAGCAGGCTGCGGAGCCCGCAGCGGCCACACTGCTGACCCTGGTGGAGCAAGGCACCCTGACCGTTGCGGATGAACCCACGCAGAACTGAAGGAGGCGAGGGCCATCACCATACTGATCATCGTCCTCACCCTTGCGGTAGCCGCGGGGCTCGGCTGGCCGATCACCGTGGGTGTGCTCCGCCTGGCCCGGATGACGGAAGAGTCAGGATCCGAACAGGCCGCGCAACCCGCCGGGGTGCTCCGGGGCGGCTTGCTCATCGGCACACTGGAGCGTCTCGGCGTGGCGCTGTGCCTGCTCTTCGATCAGTCCTTCGCGATCGCCTTCATCGTCGCGATCAAGGGCTTGGGCCGGTACCCGGAACTCAAATCGGCGCAGGCTCCCGCTGTGAGTGAGCGTTTCATCATAGGAACCCTTGCTTCAATGCTCTGGGCTGCGGCCGTCGGTATCACCGGACGCTGGTTGCTGACTCTGCTCTGAGCCGCGTCTCGCGCTCACCAGGAGTAGGCTGGAACTTGTGAGCTTCTACGCTGTCGAATGCAGCTACTCCCCGAGCACTGCCGAACCCCGTGCCAACCAGCGCCCAGAACACCTCGCGTGGCTACAAGAGCATGAAAAAGCGGGCAACCTGCTGGCCTCCGGTCGTTACGCCACGGACTCGGGTGCCCTGCTGATTTGGAAAGCTCAGGACGAGTCGGCGCTGCGTGGGCTCCTGGATCAAGATCCCTATGCGCACAGTCAGTTGATTCATGCCCTCCGAATCGAGGAATGGCTGCCCACCCTCGGGCCCTTTGACAGCTCAGGTTCCGCCTGAAGAGGAAGCGCCGCTTAGCAGCGATCTCGCTTGGGCTCAATCACCGAGACGCCCGAAGGCAACGTAGAATGATTATCAGGTCAGTGACAAGGAGAACGACATCGTGACTTCGGTCAGTCTCGGGATGCCCACGGCACCCCCTCCAGTACTTGCTCCGCGCCGGAAGACCCGGCAGATCAAAGTGGGGTCGGTGGGAGTAGGTTCGGATTCGCCGATCAGCGTTCAATCGATGACGACTACGCCGACAACGGATATCAATGCCACGCTGCAGCAGATCGCCGAGCTGACAGCCACCGGCTGCGATATCGTCCGGGTAGCCTGCCCCACTTCTGACGACGCCGAGGCTCTGCCGATCATCGCAAAGAAATCCCAGATCCCCGTGATCGCGGATATTCATTTCCAGCCGAAATACGTTTTCGCGGCGATCGAAGCCGGTTGCGCCGCAGTACGGGTGAACCCGGGGAACATCCGGAAGTTCGACGACCAGGTCAAAGAGATCGCGCAAGCTGCCAAAGACCACGGGGTTTCCATCCGAATCGGCGTCAACGCTGGCTCCCTCGACCCCCGTTTGCTCAAGAAATACGGTAAAGCCACGCCCGAGGCGCTGGTCGAATCTGCGGTATGGGAAGCCTCCCTTTTCGAAGAGCACGATTTCCACGACTTCAAGATCTCCGTCAAGCACAATGACCCGGTGGTCATGGTGCGCGCCTATGAACTGCTCGCGGAGCAGGGGGACTGGCCGCTGCACCTGGGTGTTACCGAGGCCGGCCCGGCGTTCCAGGGAACCATCAAATCCGCAACCGCTTTCGGTGCGCTGCTCTCCAAGGGCATCGGCGACACCATCCGGGTTTCGCTCTCCGCGCCCCCGGTGGAGGAGATCAAGGTGGGGACTCAGATCCTGCAGTCGCTCAACCTCAGGCCGCGCAAGCTGGAGATCGTCTCTTGCCCCTCCTGCGGCCGAGCCCAGGTGGACGTCTACAAGCTCGCCGATGAAGTCACCGCCGGTCTGGAGGGCATGGAAGTGCCCCTGCGTGTGGCGGTGATGGGCTGCGTGGTCAACGGCCCCGGGGAAGCCCGCGAAGCAGACCTGGGCGTCGCCTCCGGAAACGGCAAAGGGAAGATCTTCGTCAAGGGCGAAGTCATCAAAACCGTGCCGGAAGATCAGATCGTGGAGACACTGATCGACGAGGCGATGCGGATCGCTGAAGAGATGGAGCAGTCCGAGGACGGCGACGGAGATCTTACCACGAGAAGCCCCGTTGTCAGTGTCTCCTGAGCCTGAGAGCACGGCGCCCCGCCAGCCTCTGCAGCTGCTTGAGCACACCGAATAACCGGCCATGCCACGGCTGCGCCGCTTAGAGGACGCTGACACCTGTGCGCTTTCGGCACTGCTGAAAAAGGACCCGGTGGCGAATGTGTTCCTCAGCTCACAACTGGAACGGCTCGGTAGTGCAGGGGCCGTCGGCCCGGACGTTTTGTTGCTCGGCGGCTTCGAGGCAGCGGATCAGCTCGCCTCGGCATGCTGGATCGGATCGAACATCGTGCCGACAGAACTTGCGGAACCCTACGCTCAGATCTTCGCCAGTCACATTGCGCGCCTGCAGCGAAGGCACGCCAGCATTTACGGCCCGGCCGGTGGCGTGCTCGCCTTGGCTCGGGCTCTGCACGGCTTGGGGATCAAGGCTTCTGGGGTCCGTGCGGAGCAGCCGCTGCTGGCCATCGAAACAGAGCCTGCGATCGAGCCTCCGGGGCTGGTCGCGCCCAGCCAAATAGATCATTACGGGAAGATTCTGCCTGCCTCGGTGGCGATGTTCGAAGAAGAAGTTGGGTACTCTCCATATTCCGGGAGCGGGGAGTTCTACCGGCGCAGAGTGGCTTCGCTGATTCGTTCGGGGCATTCTTTCAGTTATCTGGATGCCGACGGAGAAGTTGTCTTCAAAGCCGATCTCGGTGTTCTTTCCCGCCGGGTGGCTCAGATCCAGGGGGTCTGGCTGCGGCCCGAGGACCGCGGGCAAGGACACAGCGCGGGCTATATGGCTGATGTGGTGCACTTGGCCCGTGCTTTTGCCCCTGTGGTGAGTCTCTACGTCAACGGATACAACTCCAGGGCGCGGGCCAGTTACGCGCGGGTGGGGTTTACCCAGGTGGGCACCTTCGCGACGGTACTGTTCTGAATCTGAAGAGGGCTGTGGATTACTAGGGCCTCAACCCTGGCTGTCTCCCCAGACAGGATTATCAGCCGGTGGGCTCCAGAGCGGCGGGTCCCCTGCGAAAGAATACGCGCCCTTCTGGATTCGCTCGATAGCAGATTCGATCCACCGCTGATGCGAGGCCAGGACTTCAGCTCCGAAGTAGAAGTGCTCTGCCACATGCGGCGGAGCCAGTTCCGTATGCTCTGCGAAGTGCTCTTGCTGTTTCCGGAGCTTGTTCAGCTGGTCTTCGAGCAGGCGCTGACGCTGCCCCAGCAGCTCCAGGGCTTCACCCCGGGGTAGGAAGGGCAGAAAAGAGATGGCAGCCATGACAGTGGCAACCGTCGGGGAGGTCACATCGAAGATCGCCTGACGCAGGAGCCGGTCGAACTCGGCGAGCCCCAGATCGGTGATCTGATAGATGGCCTTCGGTTCGAGTTCGGCATGGTCCTGCGGCAGGATCTCTACCAGATCTTCTTTCTGCAGGGTGCGCAGGGAGGAGTAGATCGACCCCGGTTTCACATTGGCCCAGCGGTCCACCTGCCATGAGTTGAGTTCCTGCAGCAGCAGGTAGCCGTGCGCCGGGCCGAAGATACGCACTACGCCGAGCACGATGAGTCGTGTGGTGTAGGGGGCCATAATCAGATTCTAGGCCAGTATCGGATCCCTTAGTTCAGAGTTACGGTTGTCGTCCGCACTCATGCTCTGTGATGCTTCTGCCTGCCGCAGGGCTGTAGATTAGGACGAGTTCGCTTTGTGCCTGTGCAAAGCATATTCGCCGATCCGCCAGAAGGGAGCCACACCGGTGGTTCTTCGTCTTTCCACCCTGTTCCTCCGCACTTTGCGGGAAGATCCTGCTGATGCGGAGGTCGCCAGCCACCGGCTGCTGGTCCGCGCAGGCTACATCCGCCGTGCCGCACCGGGTATCTACACCTGGCTGCCTCTGGGTATCAAGGTGCTGGCCAAGGTAGAGGCCATCGTTCGTGAGGAAATGGCTGCTATCGGGTCCCAGGAGGTCCACTTCCCGGCACTGCTGCCCAGGGAGCCTTATGAGGCGTCCAATCGCTGGACAGAGTACGGTGAGGGGCTCTTCCGCCTTAAAGACCGCAAGCAGAATGATTACCTGCTGGCACCGACGCATGAAGAAGTCTTCACGCTCCTGGTCAAGGATCTGTACTCCTCGTATAAGGATCTTCCGCTCAGCCTGTACCAGATCCAGACAAAATACCGCGATGAAGCCCGACCCAGGGCTGGGCTCATGCGTGGCCGTGAGTTCATCATGAAGGATGCTTACTCCTTCGACATCGATGATGCCGGGTTGGAAGAAAGCTACCAGGCGCATCGCGGAGCGTACTTCCGGATTTTCGAGCGGCTGGGTCTGGAAGTCATCGCGGTCCAGGCCACCGCCGGTGCGATGGGCGGATCCAAGAGCGAGGAGTTCCTGCATCCGAGCCCGGTCGGTGAAGACACCTTCGTGCGCTCGGCGGGCGGCTACGCCGCCAATGTCGAGGCCGTTTCCACCGTGGTTCCCCAGGACATCGACTTCAGCGGCTTCCCATCGGCTGAAGTCCGGGACACTCCCAATAGCCCGACCATCGAGACTCTGGTCGCGGTGGCGAACGACCTCGCGCCGCGTGATGCGGACAGAGGCGAGTGGACTGCGGCGGATACCCTCAAGAACGTCGTCCTCGCGGTGCAGCTGCCCACCGGTGAGCGGGAACTGGTGATCATCGGGGTGCCGGGGGACAGGACCGTGGACCTCAAGCGCCTGGAGGCCACGCTTCCGGAGCATCTGGAAGTCAGTGGTGAGATCAGCGTAGAGGCAGCCAATGATGAAGACCTCCGCAAGCACCCGCTCCTGGTGAAGGGGTACATTGGCCCGGGTCTGACTCTTGAAGACACGCTACTTGGCATTGGAGGTCGTAGTCGCTTGCGCTATCTGGTGGATCCCCGGGTGGTCTCCGGAAGCCAGTGGATCACCGGTGCGAATGCTGCGGGCCAGCACGTCTTCGGCCTGGTAGCAGGCCGGGACTTCGGCTGGGACGGCGTGGTCGAGTCGGTGGAAGTCCGTTCCGGAGATCAGGCGCCCGATGGTTCAGGAGAGCTGGAGATCGCCCGCGGCGTGGAAATGGGGCATGTTTTCCAGCTAGGCCGCCGCTACGCCGAAGTCCTGGACCTGAAAGTCCTGGACCAGAACGGCAAGCAAGTCGTGGTCACCATGGGCTCTTACGGAGTCGGGGTCACCCGTGCCATCGCCGCTATCGCCGAGAAGAACAATGATGACCGCGGCCTGATCTGGCCGCTCGCCGTGGCACCGGCCGAAGTCCATGTAGTGGCCGTGGGCAAGGACGAGGCTGTTTTCGAGGCCGCTGAGAAGATCACGGCTGATCTTGAAGCAGCGGGTGCAGAGGTCATGTTCGATGATCGCCTCAAAGTCTCACCCGGGGTGAAGTTCGGCGATGCCGAACTCATCGGCGTGCCGATCATCGTGGCTGTCGGCCGCGGTCTCGCCGAGGGCGTCGTCGAGCTTAAGGACCGCCGCAGCGGGGAGGCTCAGAACGTTCCCGTGGATGAGGCAGTGGCCCGGATCCTCAAACTGCGCGAACAGCTGAGCTGATGAACCGCTGAAGCCCGACCATGATCACCGGCATCGAGGACCTCTCCACGCTCACACTGTCCCTAGTGCTCGTGGCAGGTTTCGCGGCGGGTTGGATCGATGCGGTGGTGGGCGGCGGGGGTTTGCTGCAGCTGCCGGTGCTGCTCATGGTGCCCGGTATCACCCCGGTGCAAGCTCTGGCCACTAATAAACTCGGTTCGATCTTCGGTACTGCGACGAGCTCGCTCACCTACTACCGGCGGGTCCGACCGGATCTGCGGACAGCACTGCCCATGGCGGCTATCGCCCTATTGGGAAGCGTGGCCGGTGCCATGCTCGCGGTCAGCCTGCCGCAGAGCGTGTTCAAACCGGTCATCGTTCTGGCTTTGCTCGGAGTGGCTTTGTTCACCGCTTTCAGCAGGAATCTCGGGCAGACGACGGTGCTCCGGTTCCAGGGCAGGCGGCACTACCTTTCGGCCTGTGGAATAGGGGCGGTGATCGGTGCTTATGACGGGCTGCTCGGCCCGGGGACCGGATCGTTTCTGGTCATCGCGCTGGTCGCGCTTATGGGTTACCGCTTCCTGGAAGCCAGCGCCCAAGCCAAGATCGTCAACCTGGCCACCAACTTCGGCGCCCTGCTGTTCTTCTCGTTTCAGGGCTCGGTGCTCTGGACGCTGGGGATTCTGCTGGGGCTGGCGAATATGGCCGGCGGCTACTTGGGCGCACGGACTGCCGTGGCTCGGGGCAGCCGTTTCATCCGGATCATCTTCCTGATCGTGGTCACTGCCCTGATCCTGAAGCTGAGCTGGGATATCGCGGGAGATCTTCTTCCACGCTAGTCTGGCCGAGGCTGATATCGAGCAGATGCGGATGCGCCAGCTCCGGGATCGGTGTGCCGGCCAGGGTGCTGGCGACCCAGAGCGAGCGGCCCAGGTCCCGTTCATGCCCCGGCGCGGCCGCGTACCAGAGCGCGTTATCCACCTCGCGGACGATGCTCCAGCGGCGTGCACTGGACTCGTCGAGACCGGCCGCTGCGCACAGTGACTCGAAACGATCCAGGAGCCCCTCCTCGGGGGAATCCGCGGGCAGGTCTCGGAGCCGATTCCAGAGGGCCGGGGCCACCGCGAATTCGGGGACGCCGACGACCGCTTGCGGGTCGATGGCCAGGAAGTCCTCAACGGCCTGGCCGGAGCGCCCCGGAATCGCCAGGATGTTCTCATAGTGCAGATCGGCATGAACCAGCACGTGCTCTGCCTGCGGAAGAGTCTTGAGCTCTGTCTGACAGGCATCGACCGCGGCCTTCAGCAACCAGAAAGGGAAGTCAGAGGCCCCCGGTACTCCTGGCTGCTTCCGCAGCTGCCGCCACTCCTGCTCGAAACTGGCAGCCCAGCGTTCAGCGCGTTCCAGCAGCCGGGGTATCAGCTGCCACTGACTGCGCTGAGCCGCGTTGCGGGAGAGGTTCCTGAGCACTGAGCCCCAGGCCGATACCGCTTGGTGCATCGGCAGTTCTGCGAGGGAGAGGCTGTCGTTGAGACGGTCCAGGAGCAGCACCCGGCGCAGCGGATCCTGGTCGATCAGGGGCACTGCTCCCTGACCGCCCCACAGCTGGAGAGCAGCTGCCTCCTCCGCGGTCTCCGGTTCAGGGAAGCTCGCTTTCAGCACCGCATCGCGTCCGTTTTCCTGCCGTACCGGCAGGGCTAAGGCGGTGTGTCCACTCCATGCGCTACCGCCCGTCGGTAGATCCAGGGTGAGCCGCCAGTGATCCACTGCGGAGGCGACAGTCCCAGGCAGTTCGCTCAGCCAGGCCCGGCGTTGCGGAGTGTTCCGGAAACGCTCTGCCAGGTTCTCCGGAATCAGTGTCCGGATGGTGGCTTCACTGACGCCGGCCATGCTCTGACTACTGGTTTTGCTGGTTCTGGCGAGCGGTTTCGGCTAAGCCCGGAAGCGCACGATCCGGTGTGCCCCATAACAACTGGCTCTGCACGGTGCTCAGCAGCCTGCCGAGAGCCCAGCTGCGGGCCTCGCCTTCGCTCAAACCGATCAGGTCCCCGTAGACCAGGGAGATCTGATCCTCCAGACGGCCCAGGCCGGGGCCCGGCTGATTCAGGAAATCGGTATCCAAAGCGAAACCGGGTTCTCGGGGCGGGACTTGGCCGCAGGCTTCCCGGATCAGCCGTTCGGCGCTTGTCAGAGCATTCTGATGAGTGCCGAGGCTCTGCTGCGCAGAAGCCACTAGCGGCCCTGAGGCGAGCCGGGGCAGAGCCACCTGATAGCTGTAGACGGCCCGTTGCTCCGCCAGGGAAACTGCTGATAACGCCGCTTGCAGGCCTGGCCCCTCTTGCTGCCCGGTATTACCCTGTCCGGTGCAGCTCGTGGCCTGCGGGGTCGGCATAGGGGCGGGCTGGCTGAGCGCGAGAGGTTCGCGCTGCTGCTGGGCGAGCTGCCCCAGATACTGAGCGGCTCCTGCTTGCCCGCTGCCGGCGGCCGCGAGCAGCCTTGCCATACCGGAATCCACCGCGGGATCCGCTGCGCTATCAATAGTGCGCTGCGCAGAAGCGCGGAGTCCATCGATTAACTCCGGAACTGATGAGGCTCTGGGCGCTTCTTTATCTGCTGCAGAGGGCACGCTTACCGATGCTGGATCCTCGGCTAGTGCCGCAGCGGTACCGCTGGGACGCAGAGCCTCAGCGGCCGCCGTGAGAGTTTTCACGCTGTAGTCCAGCCCGGGGACGGTTGCTCCTGGCGCGGCCTGTTGGAGGGATGTCGCTGCGGTCAAAAGCCGCTGTGCGGAGCTGAGTGCTTCTTCCCGTGCCGTTTCGGCTGGGTTCGGAGTCTCGCCGAGCTGATTGCGCTCGGTGATGACCGAGCCGGTGACAAGCACTAAGGCCAGGACGAGGATCAGCAGCAGTACCCGCCTGACCCAGCGCGCAATGCTCCGGTTAGTGCTGGGGGCCGCTGATCCAGTTGTGCTGCGTTGTTTCGGTTGTTCCAGATCCTGCGGCTGGTCCAGAGAATCACTCGCAGGGTTGGCCTGGTGGGCGGCGAGCGCATCACGGCGCTCTCTGCCGCGAGGCCGTAATGTCTGGGCTCCGGCCAATGCGGTGGCTCCAGCAGCTGCTGAGGTCCCTGCCCCGGCGATGGCGATCTCGGTGCCTTGATCTTCTTCCGGGTTTACTGCTTCGTCTTCTGTTTTTTCTGCTTTTGCGCTTTCGGCAGTTGCACTGGTTTCGTGCCCTGGACTGGGTGTGTCTCCAACACTGGTTTCATCGTCAGGGCCGGGCTCATCGTCGCCGGGCACGGTCTCCAGCGGTGCATTGATGTCATTGACTGTGGTGGATTCCGTCACTTGCGGTGCGTCTGGTTCAGCGCTGGTATCAGCCTTGCCAGCTGAATCCTCGGTATCCTCGGCGGCAAACGGCAAGGAATCTTCCTGGGCGGCCGGGCTCAGCGGCTCGGACTCTGAGCGCTCCAGCGCCGGCTCTGCTTCTTGTTCTGTCGCCGGCTCTGCCTCTACCTCAGGCGAGCTGATCTGGGCAGCTGAAGCACTGCCGATTACCTGCTCGGTTCGCTCTGTTCCGGGCTGCGCGGTTTCAGCTGCGCCGAGGACAGCTGTCTGGGAATCCTCCTCGGATTCTTCCGCCCCGGAGTCTTCCGCTTCCGACCCCTCCGCCGCCTGTTCTGATGCCGGGAGCTCGTCGGTTTCCAGAGGAGCGGCTTCGGCTTCTTGCGTCTCTGGCTCCTGTGGGTCCGGCTCCGGTGCTTCCACTTCCTCGAGCTGCTCTGCTTCTGGCTGCTGCGCTTCCAGGACCTCAGCGACGGCCTCAGCTGCAGTAGATTCTTCCGACCGTGCTTCTTCTTGCTCCTCCTGCTCTTCTTCGCTCTCATCGTCAGCATCGGGTGCAGACCGCTCCGAATCTTCCGCAGGCAGGGGGGCCTCAGCCGGTTCTTCGGCGGTCTCAGGGGCTTCAGCTGTGGATGTTTCAGTAACGGATTCAGTTTCGCTGACCGTCGCGGCCGAACGAGTCGAGTGATCGGAGTTGTCTTCGTTGTCTTCGGAGGCATCCCCAAGCTCATCAAGAGCAGGTTCAGCCCAGGCCTGGGCGGTCGGCGGAGCCGCTGTGCTGGACTCTGCGGTTTCGGCTTCCACCTCGGAATCCGTAGTTTCTGATTCGGCCGTTTCGGCAGCAGGGACGGCATCGGCTGGGGGTGCAGGATCCGGCGCCGAGGCAGGTGCCGACGGGATCATCAGGACGGCATCGGGCTGTGCCGCTTGCTTCGGCTTTTCCGGTGCTACCGGCTTTCCCGGGGCACCGGCAGGAGCGCTTGCTCGCCGCGACTTTCCTCGTTTCTTACGGGTGACGCTGACTTGCTGCGCTGCCTGCTGCGACGTGGTAGCCCCCTGCTCCGCAGCTGGGGTATCCGGCGCAGAGGGACGCGGTGCATCATCGGATTCGCCGCTGGGACTCGGGTCATCGGGGCGCGCATCTCCGGTTAGCTTATTCACAAACTATAATTTTGCCACGCCCGGGGCCAATGAAGCACCTCTTCGCGCTTCGTGCCGGTTCCATGACATGTAAGGGTAAGAGGTCGTCGCGAAACCCTGCCGTGAATAGGTAGGCTAGGGGAACAACAGCATCAGTGTTGGTGCTGGCATATGGCTTCAGGAGGGCTGTGATCATGTCCATTTCAGATCGATCGCACGACCCCGTTCCGGAGCCCAGCGCGGACGCAGCCGGCCCGGATTCGGAAATCGTCTCAGATTCCAAGACAGTGCTGGCGGAACGCCTCTTCTCCTTATTGCAGCCAGTGGTTCAGGAGCGTCGCCTGTATCTTGAGGATGTTCAGGTCAAGATCGCCGGAACACGTCGTATCGTGCATGTGATCGTGGACTTGCCGAACGGCGAAGAGGGCAGTGTCAGTTTGGATGTGATTGCTGACCTCTCCCACGCGCTATCGGCTGCTCTGGATGCCGATCCGGAAGATGATGATCGCCCCTATGAGCTCGAAGTCAGCTCACCGGGAGTGGGCAGGCCGCTCAGTGAGTTACGGCATTGGCGCCGCGCCCTGGGTCGGATCGTGACGGTGACGCCCGTCAAGCAAGAGCACACAGGTTCGCAGACTGGCCGGTTGGTCGAGGTGACCGAAGCAGGGGTAACCCTGCAACCCGAAGTTCAAGTGAAGAAGGGGATGAAACCTAAGGTCGGTGAGCCGGTGAGTTTCTCTTTCGATAAGATCCGGCAGGCCAAAGTAGAGGTGGAATTCCACCGCGCTGAGGAAAGCCGCGAAGCGAATCAGGAAGGCCGAGGCTGAGATGGATATCGATATGAGTGCGTTGCGTTTACTGGAACGCGAACGCGAAGTCCCGCTTGATAAGCTCATTCCCGCAATCGAGCAGGCGCTGCTCGTCGCTTACCACAAGACTCCCGGCGCTATCGAGCAATCGCGAGCTGAACTGGACCGCAAGACTGGTCGTGTCACCATCTGGGCCATGGAACTGGGCGCTGAGGGCGAATCCCTCGGCGAGTACGATGACACCCCCGAAGGCTTCGGCCGAATCGCGGCCAGTACCGCTCGGCAGATCATCCTGCAGCGGCTTCGTGACGTTGAGGATGACAACGTCCTTGGGGAGTTCCGGGGTAAAGAAGGCGAGCTGATCTCGGGGCAGATCCAGCAGGGCCGCAACCCGAATATGATCCAGGTGAACTTGGGTTCGGTGGAAGCCCTGCTGCCGCCTACGGAGCAGGTTCCCGGTGAAAGCTATCGGCACGGGAATAGAATCCGTGCTTTCGTTATTGACGTAAGACGTGGGGCTAAAGGCCCTTCGATCACTTTGTCCCGTTCTCACCCCGGGCTGGTACGCAAGCTCTTCGAGCTGGAAGTCCCAGAAATCGCGGACAAGGCGGTGGAAATCGTCGCGCTAGCTCGTGAAGCCGGGCACCGCACCAAGATAGCGGTCAAGGCGCATCAGCCGGGCATCAACGCCAAGGGCGCATGCATCGGTGAGATGGGCTCTCGGGTCCGTGCCGTGATGACAGAGCTGAACGACGAGAAGATCGACATCGTCGACTATCACGAAGACCCCGTTGTTTTCATCGCGAATGCGCTTTCCCCCTCCAGGGTGAAGTCGGTGCAGATTCTCGATGAAGCGACTCGTTCAGCGCGTGTCGTGGTGCCCGATTACCAGCTCTCACTGGCGATCGGAAAAGAAGGCCAGAATGCGAGGCTGGCGGCGAAGCTGACCGGCTGGCGCATCGATATCGTCTCCGATGCGGCTCCCGAGCAGGTGGAGGCACCCGGTCAGAGCAAGGAGCCCGCTGCGGATTAGCCCTATGGGATTCCGGAACGGCCGAAGGGGCGGGTGCCATGATTCGGGCCTGAAATTGGGATACGGCGGAGTGGGAGAGCTAGACTAGAAGACGGTCGGGACGATCGGCCGGTGTTCGATACGAAGGATCTGCGGTGACCTCAGCACGTACGCGTGTTCCTGCAGTACCAATGCGTACTTGTGTCGGGTGCCGCCGTCGGGACTCCCAGTCGAATCTGCTGCGAGTGGTCAGAACATCTTCTGGCCGGCTTCAAGCGGATGTTCGGCATTGTATGCCCGGCAGGGGAGCCTGGCTGCATCCTGATCGTGCCTGCCTGGCTTCGGCACTTCGCCGTGGTGGTTTCAGTCGCTCCTTCCGGGGAGAAGCGGATGCCTCCGGGCTGGAAGATCAGATCATGTTCGACGCCCCAGCTGTTAGCGTGGGAAATAACGCAAGAGAACAACCTGAAAGCAGGTCAGATACCTGATGGAAAACCGATGAGCATCCAGCGATGAGTGCCCGGAAATGAGTAAGAGAAACTGCTCAACAGCCGGCCATTCGCCCTTGTTCACCAGAAAGAACCGGCGAAAGCTATAAACGGTTCGTGCCTGCTCGGTGCGAACCGAGACAGGAGAGAGCGTGGCTAAGGCCCGTGTGCATGAGCTCGCAAAAGAGCTCGGTATTAGTTCTAAAGAAGCGGTCGCGAAGCTTCAGGAGATGGGCGAATTCGTCAAATCCCCTTCGTCGACCATTGAGGCTCCGGTAGCGAAGAAGCTCCGCCAGGCCTTCCCGGATGCCAAGCCTGCTGCACAGGAAGCTGCACCGCAGAAGCCTAAGCAAGCAGCGAAGCCCGGCCCCAAGCCCCCTGCTGCGGCGGAGAGCCCCGTGGAGCCGGTCCCTGCCGAGCCGCAGGCTGAAGCGAAGTCTGAAGTGAAGGCTGAGGCCAAGCCCGCCGAAAGCGGCGAGAGCGCAGCCCGTCCGGGTGCTCCGCGCCCCGGCGGCCCGCGGCCCGGCAATAATCCTTTTGCTTCTTCGCAGGGTATGCCCCGTGGTGGTCAGGGTGGGGCAGGCCGTGATGGTGAGCGCTCCGGTGGTCCCCGTCCGGGTGCTCCGCGCCCCGGCGGCGCCTCGCGTCCGGGTGGTGCGCCGAGGCCCGGTGGCCAGCGTCCCACTCCAGGCATGATGCCCAATCGCACCGAGCGTCCTGCCCCGGCCGGCCGCGGTGCGGGCGGCCCCGGTGGCGGTGGTGGTGCCGGCGGGCCGGGTCGTGGCCGTCCCGGTGGCGGCGCCCCCGCCGGCGGAGGCTTCGGCAAGGGCGGTCGTGGTCGCGGTGGCACCCAGGGTGCTTTCGGCAAAGGCGGCGCCGGTCGTGGCAAGCAGCGCAAGTCGAAGCGGGCCAAGCGGCAAGAGCTGGAGCAGATGAGTGCTCCGTCCCTGGGCGGCGTCAGCGTTCCCCGTGGTGACGGCAGCACTGTGGTCCGGCTCCGCCGGGGCTCCTCGGTGACGGATTTCGCGGAGAAGATCAACGCGAACCCGGCATCGCTGGTCACGGTACTCCTCCATCTGGGCGAGATGGCCACGGCGACTCAGTCGCTCGATGAGGACACCTTCGGTGTGCTCGGCGAAGAGCTCGGCTACAAGATCCAGGTGGTCTCGCCCGAGGATGAAGAGCGGGAGCTGCTGGAGTCCTTCGACATCGACCTTGACGCCGAAGCCGAAGCCGAGAGCGATGATGTGCTCGAACCTCGGCCGCCGGTCGTGACGGTCATGGGCCACGTCGATCACGGTAAGACCCGTTTGCTGGATGCGATCCGGAACTCGGATGTCGTCGCCGGCGAGCACGGCGGTATCACGCAGCACATCGGCGCCTACCAGATCAGCCATGAGCACGAGGGCCAGATGCGGCAGATCACCTTCATCGATACCCCGGGTCACGAGGCGTTCACCGCTATGCGTGCCCGTGGTGCCAAGGTCACCGATATCGCGATCCTGGTGGTCGCTGCCGATGACGGCGTGATGCCGCAGACGGTGGAAGCGCTCAACCACGCTCAGGCGGCAGAGGTGCCGATCGTGGTGGCGATCAACAAGATCGATAAAGAAGGCGCGAACCCGGACAAGGTGAAGGGTCAGCTGACCGAATACGGTCTGGTACCCGAGGAGTACGGTGGCGAAGCGATGTTCGTCGAGGTCTCGGCCCGGCAGAACATGAACATCGACGGGCTAGTCGAGGCGGTGCTGCTTACCGCGGACGCCGCCTTGGATCTGCGTGCGAACCCGGATAAGGACGCGCGCGGTGTGGCCATCGAAGCCAACCTGGATAAGGGCCGCGGCGCGGTTGCTACCGTCCTGGTGCAGTCCGGTACCTTGGCGGTGGGCGATACCATCGTCGCCGGCACGGCGCACGGCAGGGTCCGGGCGATGTTCGACGAAGACGGCGAAGCACTCGATGTCGCGCTGCCTTCCCGTCCGGTTCAGGTACTGGGCCTTTCCAGTGTTCCGGGCGCTGGCGACACCTTCCTGGTCACCTCGGACGAGCGCACGGCTCGTCAGATCGCGGAGAAGCGCGAGGCCGCCGAGCGCAATGCTCAGCTGGCCAAGCGCCGCAAGCGGATCAGCCTGGAAGACTTCGACCAGGCAGTGGCCGAGGGCAAGATTGACACCCTCAACCTCATCCTCAAGGGCGACGTCTCCGGTGCTGTCGAAGCACTCGAGGACGCACTGCTCAAGATCGATGTGGGCGAAGGCGTTCAGCTGCGGGTTATCCACCGCGGTGTGGGTGCTATTACCCAGAACGACGTCAACCTGGCGACCGTGGACAACGCGATCATCATCGGCTTCAACGTCAAGCCGGCCGAGCGCGTCGCCGAACTTGCTGACCGCGAGGGCGTGGACATGCGCTTCTACTCGGTCATCTACGCGGCGATCGATGATATCGAACTCGCGCTCAAGGGCATGCTCAAGCCGGAATATGAAGAAGTCCAGCTGGGCACCGCCGAGATCCGCGAGATTTTCCGCTCCTCGAAATTCGGAAACATCGCCGGTTCCCTGGTGCGCAGCGGGATCATCCGCCGTAACGCCAAGGCCCGAGTGCTCCGCGCCGGTGTCGTGGTCGGGGACAACCTTACGGTCGAATCGCTCAAGCGGTTCAAGGATGATGCCACTGAAGTCCGTGACGGGTTCGAGTGCGGTATCGGCCTCGGGTCGTTCAACGATCTCCAGGTGGAAGACGTCATCGAAACATTCGAAATGCAAGAGAAGCCAAGGGTCTAACCCCCGCGCTTTTGCCTGAAGGCGTGTGCGGTCAGATGATGACCGCACACGCCTTCAGGCAATCAAGGTTCTAGGAAAGTTCTAGGAGGAAAATCATGGCAGATCCGGCACGGGCGGCACGGCTCGCGCAGCGCATCAAGGTGCTTGTCGCTGAAGCTCTGCGGCAGAGTGTCAAAGAACCCGGGGTGGAGAACATCACCATCACCGAGACCCGGGTGACCAATGACCTGCAGCACGCCACGGTCTACTACACGATCATGGGCGATGCCGAGGCCAAAGCCGAAGCCACCGCGTCACTGGAACGCTCTCGCGGCATCTTGCGGCGCGAGGTGGGGCATAACCTCAACATCCGGCTGACCCCGACCCTGGAGTTCATCGCCGATGAGCTCCCGGAGTCGGCGAGCCAGCTGGAGGAGCTCATCCGGCAGACCAAAGAACGCGATCAGCAGCTCGCCGAAGCAGCTGAAGGCGCACAGTTCGCTGGTGGAGAAGATCCGTATAAGAAGCCTGAGGAAGCGGCTGAAGAGCAACAGTAAGGCATGTGCTGCTTCCCGCACATATACTGGAGAGTGTGCTTTCCGGACTGGTGATCGTCGACAAACCCAAGGGTTGGACTAGCCATGATGTGGTGGCCAAGCTGCGCAGGCTGCTGGGAACCCGCAAGGTGGGCCATGCCGGGACTCTTGATCCCATGGCCACCGGGGTTCTAGTGATCGGTGTGAACAAGGCGACTAGACTGCTGACCTACATCGTCGGCACGCAGAAGACCTACACCGCGACGATCCGCTTGGGGCAGACCACGGTAACCGATGATGCCGAGGGCGAGATTCTGGAATCTCGCTCTGCCCGAGACTGCTATGGTTCAGCCGAAGCAGACGCCCGGGTGGACGCCGCGATCGCCGCGCTCACCGGGGATATCGAACAGATCCCTAGTAGCGTCAGTGCGATCAAGGTCAATGGCCAGCGGTCTTATGCTCGGGTGCGCGCCGGTGAGGACGTCGAGTTATCAGCCAGGCCGGTCACCGTCAGCCGCTTCGAGGTACAGCACCGGAATCTCGCGGGTCCGGAAGGTGAATTCCTTGACCTGCAGGTGACCGTGGAATGCTCCTCGGGAACCTACATCCGCGCCCTGGCCCGGGATCTTGGCAGAGCCCTGGGCGTTGGTGGTCATTTGACTGCCCTGCGGCGCACTGTGGTGGGGCCGTATTCGGTGACCGGGGCGAGTAGTCTCGATGAGCTCGCGAGCGCCGAACCCGCTGATGCCGTGGTTCCGATGGCGGAGGCAGCCCGGATGCTCCTACCGGTCCGGGAAGTGACTGCGGCGCAGGCGCGGGAGCTCTCCTTCGGGCGCAAGATCCCGGTGCTGCCGTCGGAGCAAGCGTCCGAAGCGCGCGATGAGCCGCAGCCTACGGCGGCTTTCGCCCCGGACGGTTCATTGATCGCCTTGCTTCAGCCGATAGGGCCCAAGGCCGGTAATGCCCGGGCCCTGATGGTCTTCGCCGAGCAAGCTGAACTGAAGCAGGGCGAATCCGGGAGGGTACAGGGTGCCTGATCTCTGGTTCTGGGCGGGGCTGATTATCGCCCTGGTTTCTACGCTGATCTGCCTCATCGCCGGGCTAGCCAAGAAACCGCCCAATGATGTCACTTTGCTTGCGGTCGCGGCTGTGGAGCTCTTCTTGCTGGTCTACCTGGTAGCTAGTATCGTCCGCGTAGCGGCGGGAGAGCCTATTGTGGGTGCCGCATGGGAATTCTGGGGGTACATGGTTACCGCTTTGGTGATCCCGTTGGGGGCGGCTTACTGGTCGATTCTGGAGCGAAGCAGATGGAGCAACTTCGTGTTGGCCTCAGTAGGCTTGATCATTATCGTCATGATGTTCCGGATGCAGCAGATCTGGTATGGCTTTGCTGGATCCGGAGCCGTCGGCTGAACCGGAGGCAGAGTTCGTGAAAGACGTGAAAGACACCGGAACCAAGGCAGAGCGCGGCACCGGCGCATCTTTGCGCGGCGGACCCCGGGCCACCGGCCCGGGGCGCTTGTTGGTGCTCGTCTACGCAGTTTTCGCTCTTTCCGCCAGCGCCCGGGCTGGGTTCCAGATCGCGACAAAATTCGATGAAGCACCGGTTGCATACTTGCTTTCCGCTTTTGCCGCCGCGGTCTACGTCGTTGCAACGATTTCTCTCGCCCAGCGCGGCCGCCGCTGGTACTGGATCTCGCTGGTGGCCGTCCTGGTGGAACTAGTGGGCGTACTGGTGATCGGAGTGGCGGGTATCCTCGACCCGGCCGCTTTCCCGCATGACACGGTATGGACCGGTTTCGGCCGGGGGTATGGTTTCGTGCCGTTGCTGCTGCCGATCCTGGGGCTGATCTGGCTGTACCGGACCAGGCCCTTGACGGTCCGCTCCGCAGAGTCTTCAGATCACGCCGGATCCTGAGATCTGGGAGGGGCTTGAGATGCCGAAAGTTAGCGAAGTTCCCCGGCTTGATGATGGCACAGTTTTGCTGCGTCAGCCTCGATTGGAGGACTTGCCCGCAGTCTTGCAGCTGGGTCAGGATCCGCAGAGTCAGCAGTGGATCTCCCTGCCTTCGCCCTATACCGAGGAGGACGGGCGGAATTTCCTCACCGGGATGATCGCCGAGGGCTGGAGCCGCGGTGACCGGCACACTTTCGCGGTGACGAGGTCGGCGGCGGAGCAGCAGCTGCTGGGTACTATCGACCTGCATCAGTTCCGCGCCGGGACGGCTGAGCTCGGAATCAGCATGGGTTCTGCAGCTCGGGGGAGCGGTGTCTCGCTCAGGGCGGTCCGGCTCTTGGTCGGATATGCCTTCGAGCAGCTCGAGCTGGAATTTCTTTACTGGTTCTGTTCGGCGCTCAACTGGGCCAGCCGGAAGCTCGCCTGGAAAGCCGGGTTCCGCTTCGAGGCGTTGTTGCGCGGTTACGGCGATTACCACGGCATGAGCACCGATATGTGGCTGCTCTCTTTGCGTCGTGGTGAAAGCACGGGGAGCTGCGAGCCGTGGCTGGGCCCGGACTCTATGGGCAAACAGAAGCTGAAAGAACAGTGAATTTCCACCATTTTTTCAGGTTTCACAGCTTTATTAGCTCTGTGCCCGAAATCCGGACACAGTCACAGGGCCGCGGTCAGGGGGTGGCGAGGCAGCCCTATGAGTGAAAGGTACTGCACGTGATAATTCATGACCTGCCTGTGCGGCGTCGCGCTTTTCGCCTGCTGACCAGCGGAGCTGTAGCCCTCTTGGGCATCACCGGCGTTGCCGGACCGCTGGTGATGGGTATTTTCCTGGCACCCGCAGCTAATGCTGCACTCACGGACACCGATGGCGATGGCCTGCCGGACGTCTGGGAAACCCAAGGTTACGACGCTGATGGAAACGGCGTGATCGATGTCGACCTGCCGGCGATGGGCGCTGACCCCCGGCGTAAGGACCTCTTCGTGGAAATGGAATATATGCAGGGCAGACTTCCTTCTGCTGCTGCACTGGACCGGATGCGGAAAGTCTTCGCCCCCGCTCCCGTGAGCAACCCCGATGGCACATCCGGGATCACCCTCCACCTCGATGCCGGCTCGGCCAGCGGCACAACCTATGACCTCGGTGGTGGCAACCAGGTCCCTTACGATGACGATCTCAACCCGTCTCAAAGCGAGGTCAACGCGATCAAGCGGACCAACTTCGACAGCGACCGGGCGAAGATCTTCCGTTATATGCTCTGGGGGGACTCCTACGACGGCGGCTGCTCCAGTGGGGTGGCTTTCGGTATTCCCGGTGATACTTTCATCGCAACGGTAGGCCCGAAGTGTAATTGGCGAGCCACCGACAACGTGCAAGTAGGCACCTTTGTGCACGAGCTCGGGCACACCCTCGGTCTACGCCATGGCGGTACCGACAACGCCAACTACAAGCCGAACTACCTGAGCGTGATGAATTATTCTTTCCAGCTCGGCGGTGTGCCCAAGGCGGATGGTTCGCTTTATTTCGGTTATTCGAATATCGCTCCGGCTGCTCTGAATGAGTCATCGCTGCGGGAATCCAACGGCTTGGGCAGTATTGCAGCAGCCTGGCGGACCAGTTATTTCTGCCCTGATCGGACGAAGCGGACCACGAGCGCATCGGCGGACCGGCCGATCGATTGGAACTGCGACGGCTCGATCAGCAGCGGCTCGATCAGCGCGGACATCAACAATGACAATAATCGCAGTACTCAGACGGCTCAGAACAACTGGGCTTCGCTGAGTTTCTCCGGAGGCTCGGTAGGCGCTGGGGCCAGCAGCAACAGCTCCTTGCCTGCGCCGGAGCTCGCTCCGGAACCGGAGCTGACCAAGGCTCAATGGGATCTTCTCCAACGGGATATCCGCCCCTGAGCAGTACTGAATGCCCCGAGGGGTGCGCTGTTGACCGTTATCGGGTGCAGCGCGCCTCTCGGGCTATTCCGGGTTCTTCAGGCGCTGCTCCTCGGGTCGTTTCGGCGGGAAGTGCAGAGCGTGAGAACATAGCAAGGTCAGAGTACCTGGTACCCGGAAGGACATGAGAATGACCGAGAGCCGCGATTCGCAGCGGGATCCGCTGGCGGCTGCTGCCGAAACCGCACCTGATGCAGGTGCGCTCGAGGCGCCTGCGCAGACTGAAGCCGAGCAGAAAGTCGCCGACTGGAAGGTCTTCCGCATCGTCGTCGGGGCCATTGGTGTGCTGCTTGCAGGATTCGGCGTCTACGGTGTCGCCTTGGGCACCCAGGCTCTGCCGGACGCCATCGAGGCGGTCAACCCCACCCTGGAGAGCGGTTACCGCTTCCTCGCTGCGCTGCTCATCGGCGTGGGCGCGGCTTTCGTGGCCATTGCGATCAAATTCGAATGGGCCAACATCCTGGTCTTCGTGTGCTCCACGGTTTTCCTCGGGGGACTTGCACGGGTACTCTCTTGGGCACTGAGCGGGCTGCCGAACGTTCTCATGATCCTGATGATGATTGTCGAGCTGGTAGTCCCTCCGGTTATCGTTGTCTGGTATCTCTGGATCAACCGGACTCAGCAACTGCGCCGCAGTTATCAGGGGACCGCCGCAGCCCGGGGTTGATCCGGACTGCGGTGAAGACTGTGGCAGACCAACAACAACACAGTATGTCCGGCGATAGGCGCTGGCTCAGAGGGCTGGCTGAAATTCCCGCGGATCTGGGGCCTACCGCAGTAACCCTGGGCAACTTCGATGGTGTGCACCGTGGCCACCAGCAGGTACTCGCAGGGCTGGTCACTGCGGCAACCGCTGCTGGGCTGACTTCGATGGTGATTACTTTCGATCCTCACCCGGCCCAGGTGCATCGTCCGGAGCACGCGCCGGAGCAGATCATGGAGCTCGCCGACCGGGTGCAGCAGATTCTCGGCATCGGCGTCGATGCGGTGCTCGTCATTCCTTACACCCTGGAGTTCGCGCAGCAGAGTCCCGAGGAATTCGTGGAGTCCGTTTTCGTGAATGCCTTATCAGCCCAGCTGGTGGTGATCGGCCAGGATGTTCGCTTCGGTCGTGATAATTCCGGAGATCTGGGCACGATGCGCAATCTTGGTGGGGTCTATGGCTTCGACGTTCAGGTAGTGGATGAATTCGGCGCAGATCGGCGCTGCTCTTCCACCTGGGTCCGCGAGGCGCTGGAGCGCGGTGATGTCGCCACCGCCGCCGAAGTGCTAGGCCGGTATCACCATGTGCGCGGCGAAGTGGTTCATGGCGCAGCCCGCGGCCGTGAGCTGGGGTTCCCCACCGCGAATCTGGCTCCGGAATCCTCGGGTTTATTGCCCGCAGACGGCATCTACGCGGGCTGGCTCGTGGATGCAGATGGCACGCGATGGCCGGCGGTGATTTCTGTGGGGTCCAACCCGACGTTCACTGGTGTTCGTCGCCAGGTTGAGGCCCATGTCATCGATCGGCCGGTGGAAGCCGTCGAGGATTTCGACCTCTACGGGCAGACAGTGCAGGTAGAGTTCGTGCGCCGATTGCGGGGTATGGTCGCCTATGCCGGGGTGCCCGCCTTGATCGAGCAGATGCGCGCCGATGTAGAACAAGCTCATGACGTCTTGGGGATAACAGACAAAGCTGAATGATTTCTTCCTTGCGGGTCGATAGTTCTCTTGTGGAAGTCTCTTTTGTAGGCGCTTCTCGAGAATGGTTCTAGGGCAAGCTATGAGTGTGGCCAGAATCGTCGCCCATATAGAACGCATGACCTGGAATTTTTGTGGTGATGTCCATGGCCGGAGTGTTCATCGCAGACTGACGGCTCGACCAACGATCTCTGTCCCTGGACTGCTTCGGTTCTACTGGACATTCCGCAGAACGCGAAGATTGCGGTGGCACGGATCTATGTCATGAACACTGTGCACGAGGAGCGTCCCGTAACTGAGGTTCGCCTTGCCACTTCGGATCAGGTTTTTATCTACCATATGGTGAATGAGTAGGATCCCGGCGCGTCCAGGTTCCCCGAGCCTGCCGTCACTGCCGGAGCGCGTACCGGGCTGACTCTTCCAACGCAGGCTGAACGCGGGGTACGAATTAGGTGCTTACTCACTGCCCTGAGTAAACTGGGAAGTTGAATTCGGCTGTGGTCCGTGGCGGCTGGATTCCGAAGTTCACTCAACATGAGAGAAATTCGATCTCGATGGTGCAAAAACTATCGGGCCGCACGGCACTAACCAAGGAGTTATCGTGGCACTAGACGCCGCTGTCAAGCAGGAAATCATCAGCACTTACGCAACCTCTGAGGGCGACACCGGTTCGCCTGAGGTTCAGATCGCGCTTCTTTCTCGGCGCATCTCCGACCTGACCGAGCACCTCAAGACCCATAAGCATGACCATCACACCCGTCGCGGTCTGATGGGCCTAGTGGGTCGTCGCCGTCGGCTGCTGACTTACCTGCACGACACTGACATCGAGCGCTACCGTTCGCTCATCGAGCGGATCGGCCTGCGCCGCTAAGACCGCTGCTCACGGGGCCGCATTCCACTCGGAATGCGGCCCCGTTCGGAGCAGGCGGAAAGACAAATGAAAACACTCAGGGCAGATACCCGCTGAGCGCGGTACATCGTGGTCCTCGGTAGTGGCTGCCGGGCAGGATGAAGGAAAGTCCTGGCCGTAAGCCTCGATCGAAGACCAGATAGGCCAGGTTGAGCTGCTTCTGTCGCAAGAGAAGACAAGATAAGAAACGGAGGTGACTCTCAGATGGAGGGTCCCGAAATTCAATTTACTGAGGCTGTGATCGACAACGGCCGGTTCGGCAAGCGGGTCATCCGCTTCGAAACGGGTCGCCTGGCCCTGCAAGCCGCTGGCGCTGCCATGGTGTACATCGACGATGACACCGCCCTGCTTTCCGCTACGACAGCGGGCAAGCACCCCCGTGAGGGCTTCGACTTCTTCCCGTTGACGGTGGATGTCGAGGAGCGGATGTACGCTGCCGGCCGCATTCCCGGCTCTTTCTTCCGGCGTGAGGGTCGGCCGTCCACGGAAGCCATTCTGGCCTGCCGTCTCATGGACCGGCCGCTGCGCCCGGCGTTCGTCAAGGGCCTGCGCAACGAGGTCCAGATCGTCGTGACCGTGCTCGCGATCAATCCCGATGAGCTCTACGACGTCGTGGCGATCAATGCCTCGTCGATGTCCACGCAGCTTTCCGGGCTGCCGTTCTCCGGCCCCATCGGCGGTGTGCGCGTCGCCCTCATCGACGGCCAGTGGGTCGCCTTCCCGCGTCAATCCGAGCTGGAGAACGCGGTCTTCGATATGGTCGTCGCCGGTCGGGTGACCGGTGATGACGTGGCGATCATGATGGTGGAAGCCGAAGCCACGGATCACTCCTGGAAGCTCGTCAAGGAAGAGGGCGGCACAGCCCCGACCGAGGAGGTCGTCGCAGAAGGTCTGGAGGCCGCCAAGCCGTTTATCCGCGCGCTCTGCGAAGCTCAGTCCGAGCTGGCCGCACGTGCTGCCAAGCCCACGGTCGACTTCCCAGTCTTCCTGGATTACGAAGAAGACGCTTATGAGGTTGTTGCGGCTTCCGCTGAAGCCAAGCTCACCGAGGTCTTCCAGATCGCTGATAAGCAGGAGCGCGAAGCTGCTGCGGACGCGCTCAAAGAAGAAGTCCTGGCACAGCTGGCTGCTGCGGGAAGCCAGTTCGAAGGCCGGGAGAAAGAGCTCTCCGCAGCCTTTCGCTCGGTGACCAAGAACGTGATCCGGCAGCGCATCCTGCGGGATCAGGTTCGCATCGACGGCCGCGGCCTGACGGATATCCGCCAGCTCACCGCTGAAGTCGAAGTCCTGCCCCGGGTGCACGGCTCCGCGATCTTCGAGCGCGGCGAGACCCAGATCATGGGTATCACCACGCTGAACATGCTCAAGATGGAGCAGCAGATCGATTCGCTCTCTCCGGAGAAGACCAAGCGGTACATGCACAACTACAACTTCCCGCCGTACTCCACCGGTGAGACCGGCCGGGTGGGTTCGCCCAAGCGCCGGGAGATCGGCCACGGCGCCCTGGCCGAGCGGGCGCTCGTGCCGGTTCTGCCGAGCCGCGAGGAGTTCCCTTACGCGATCCGCCAGGTTTCCGAGGCGCTGAGCTCCAACGGATCCACCTCGATGGGCTCGGTCTGCGCCTCGACCCTGTCGCTGCTCAACGCCGGTGTGCCGCTCAAGGCTCCCGTCGCCGGCATCGCCATGGGTCTGGTATCCGATGAGGTTGACGGCCAGAAGCGTTACGCGGCCCTCACCGATATCTTGGGTGCGGAAGACGCGTTCGGTGATATGGACTTCAAGGTCGCCGGCACCCGTGACTTTGTGACCGCGATCCAGCTGGATACCAAGCTCGACGGCATTCCGGCTTCGGTTCTGGCCGCTGCGCTCAAGCAGGCCCGCGAGGCCCGGCTGCACATCCTCGATGTGATCGACGCGGCGATCGACGAGCCTGATGAGATGAGCGAGTTCGCGCCGCGCGTTATCGCGGTCAAGATCCCGGTGGACAAGATCGGCGAGGTCATCGGCCCCAAGGGCAAGATGATCAACCAGATCCAGGAAGACACCGGTGCCGACATCTCGATCGAGGACGATGGCACGGTCTACATCGGCGCCGTGGACGGCCCCTCGGCTGATGCTGCGCGTTCGGCGGTCAACGCCATCGCCAACCCGCAGGTTCCTGAGGTCGGGGAGCGCTACCTGGGCACCGTGGTGAAGACCACGACCTTCGGCGCGTTCATCTCCCTGACTCCGGGTAAGGACGGCTTGCTGCATGTCACCGAGCTGCGCAAGATCAACGACGGCAAGCGCGTGGACAACGTCGATGACGTGGTTTCCGTGGGCCAGAAGATCCAGGTGGAGATCACCAAGATCGACGACCGCGGCAAGCTCTCGCTCGCCCCGGTGATCGCCGAGGGTGAAGAAGTCGGTGTCACCGAAGGCTGAGCCTGCAGGTTCGGAGCGGAGCTCTGAGAACGCGAAATGCGGAGGACCCCACGCTACGGCGTGGGGTCCTCCGCATTTTAGTCGAAAGTGGGTGTTCTGTGCACAGGGGAATAGAATCGACATCTATGCCTGCCATCAAGCTTTCGCACCTTTCTCATCAGCCCACCGGATTGGATCTCAGCACCGGGGACCCCACGCTCATCGCGGGGGTGCCCGGAGGGTCCATCGTCCGGCGTTCAGTGCTGCCCGGAGGTGTGCGGGTGCTGACGGAAGCGATGCCCGGTCAGCGTAGCGCGACGATCGGCTTCTGGGTCGGCGTGGGCTCCCGGGATGAAGGCGAGGGGCAGCACGGCGCGACTCACTTCCTGGAGCATCTGCTCTTCAAGGGCACCGCGCAGCGAAGCGCCCTGGACATCGCGGCAGCCTTCGATGAAGTGGGCGGTGAGTCCAATGCGGCTACCGCCAAGGAGAGCACCTGCTACTACGCCCGGGTGCTGGACCGGGATCTCGCCCTGGCGATCGACGTGATCGCGGATATGGTGACCTCGGCATCGCTGAACCCGGCAGAGCTCGAATCCGAGCGCGAAGTGATCCTCGAAGAGATCGCCATGGACGCCGATGACCCCACAGATGTGGCACATGAGAAGTTCGCTCGTGCGGTGCTCGGCGATCACCCACTGGGCCGGCCGATCGGGGGGACGCCAGAAGCTATTCGTGGGGTCTCCCGTGAGGCTGTGTACGATCATTACCAGCGTTATTACCGCCCGGATGAGCTGGTGGTGACGGCTGCCGGAAGCCTCGATCATGATCTGGTCTGCCAGCAGGTCGAGGCTGCTCTACAGCGAAGTGGCTGGGTGCTTGAGCCAGAGGCACATCCTGCTCCGCGCCGTACCGCTCTACCTGTGGAGATCATGGGGGAGACCGGGGTTCAGGTGATTCCGCGTGCGGTCGAGCAGGCGAATATCATCATGGGCTGTCCGGCCCTCGTGGCCACGGATGAACGCCGCTTCGTCATGAGTGTTCTCAACGCCGCTTTGGGCGGGGGCATGTCCTCCCGACTTTTCCAGGAGATCAGGGAGAAGCGCGGGCTAGCTTATGCCACGTATTCGTTCTCCACCAGTTATGCCGACACCGGTTATTTCGGTATGTACGCGGGCTGCGCCCCACAGAAGGTGGCGCAGGTGCTCGGGTTGATGGATGCCGAGCTAGCACGTCTGGCTGCGGAGAAGCTGAGCCCGGTGGAGCTTGAGAAAGCTATCGGGCAGCTCTCCGGTGGTATCGTGCTGGCTCTTGAAGACACCGGTTCACGGATGTCGCGTCTAGGTAGGGCGGAACTGGTGACTGGGGAATTCCTGGATATCGACGAGACCCTGGCCCGTATCCGTGCGGTGACGGCACGGGAGGTCCGCGAGCTCGCGGTGGAGCTGATGGAGGCCCCGCGCACCACGCTGATAGTCGGACCTTTTTCTGAGGGAGAGCTCTTCAACTTTTGAGCAGAACCCTTTTGATCACAGGTTTATGAGCCAGTCGATTTCAGTTCGCGAAATTTTAAATGCTTAACTATTTTTCGCCAGGTGAAAAGTGTTCAAGGCTGCCAGTAAGCAACTCTCGATTTGGTTACCCATGGGTAGCTTTGACAACCTCCGTTAATCCGAGTAACTATTGAGCTTCCCCCCAATTAAATACATCGAGGCGAAAGCGTAGGTCATGTTTAGACCAAAATCTAAAACCAAATTTTGGGCCTGGGGGGGCGATGAAAAAGCTAGGGGAAGACGGAGGCGCTTACTGTTTCCGTTACTAGCAATATTCGCCTTGCTGATAACGGGAGCTGCTATTCCTGCATCAGCTGCTGAGGCCCGGATCACGAATCTGAGTTCTGAGCTGGTAAGTCCGGAGGACGGTTCGACCATTTCCCCGACCAGCACGATTCTTTCCAACTGGTCGTTCGTGATTCCTGAAGGTTCAGGAAACCCCGGTGATACGGTTACCTTTACGGTGCCGGACCACCTCGAAGGCAATGTTCAGGACATTCAGATCACTACTCCGGATGGAACCGTGATCGGTACTGTCAGCGGATCCGGTCAGACTTTTGTGCTGACTTTTTCCTCATCGGTTGAATCTATGGGTGAATTTTCCGCGAGTTTCCGCGTTCCGCTAAGCCCTGTTATCAGGAATTGGCCACGCCTCACCACTCAATCCATTGATGTTTCTTCTTCAAATCAAACGTCCTCCGCTGGGAGGCTGACCATGGATTACTCAGAAAATCCGTGGTTCAGTGAGTTAACAACGATATTCCAGAGAAATGTCTCGCCGAAATATGGGATGGCATATCATTATTCCTCCCCAGCTTTTGACAGTGCAGATATCGGTGTTCTTCAGACCACCACGTTCACGATTGACCCGAGCGTCCGTGAATACGCGAAATTCAACTGCGAAGCCGTGACTTCTGCGGATTCGGGGGCTGGTATGCGATACCGTTACGGGCCCAGTAAACAGCAAACGGTCCCTTATTCCGTGAACGATGCAAACAACCCTCTGGGCATGCGGATCCTCAGCTGTACTGACACAACTGTCACGATGAGCTACACCCCGATCCAAGGCGATGGATA
Source organism: Acaricomes phytoseiuli DSM 14247 (assembly GCF_000376245.1). Classification (GTDB taxonomy): domain Bacteria; phylum Actinomycetota; class Actinomycetes; order Actinomycetales; family Micrococcaceae; genus Renibacterium; species Renibacterium phytoseiuli. The sequence continues at coordinate 60,054 of NZ_AQXM01000063.1, forward strand.
CGGGTTCACGCTTTCAGTGGGTGGAGAGACCGCGGGGCTCCGTGACACTGGTGACGGCATCCTACTGAAGCGCAGGGCTGAAGAACGTCAGTTCACCGGCCCCTACCCGGTGCAGACCGTACGCACTCCGGCTGAGGGGAAACCGGCAGTGACCACTGAATCGGATGCCCCCTATGTGTGGCCAGGTGGCGAGGGAGATAGCGTATACGGTCGGGTTTTGGTGACTAAAGAGGTCACCGGCCCGCGGGCAGCTGAAGCAGTAGGACCCTATCGGATCGAACTCAACTGTGTTGCAGACGGTTCATCGTTGCCGACGTTCCCCCGTGAACTGGTCTTCGACGAAGCCACGGAGGCGAATTCGCAGACTCTTGCTTCGATAGTCCGAGCGGGTAGTGTCTGCTCTGCCACGGAGAAGGAAGCGGGAGGGGCGGATCGCAGTACTGTCGGTTCCGCTGTGACCATTACCGCGGGCAGAAGTGCCGGGATCACGGTGGAAAACTACTTCGGCACGGTTACTCCGCCGACTACGGTGCCCCCGACTACGGTGCCCCCGACTACGGTGCCCCCGACTACGGTGCCTCCGACTACGGTGCCTCCGACTGGAGAGCCAGAGACGACGGCTACCGGTGATCCGGTCGTGACTACGGGAACGAACGGTGATGACGATCTAGCCGTAACCGGTGTTGGGATGGCGTCATCGGCCCTTGTGGTTGGAGGCATTGTCCTGCTCGCCGGAGCAGCTCTGCTCCTGACGATGCGCAGGCGTAAGCACTAATCTGTCGCTAGGAAACGCAAGTGGTGGCCCTCAGCACATGAAGAGGGCCACCACTTGCGCTTCCCGGGCGGTGGGGCAGAAGCGCAGGAAAGCCTCTGAACAGATGAGAGTCGCGATAGGGCGAAGTATCGGAAACCGGCTTGGAAATCTAGTCACCATTCATCGAAACCTTGTGTTAGCGTTCTCACTTATATCTAGTAACGACAATCGTCAGTGTTGACGAGAGGCGAGGGCCTGTATGGATCAGTTATTGCCGATACTCACAGCGATCAACGGCATTGTCTGGGGCCCTTTCGTGTTGATACCTCTCCTGCTGGGCACGGGCATCTACCTCACGGTGCGTTTCGGCGGTATTCAGTTGCTGCGTCTAGGGGTCGCGCTGCGACTCGGCCTGCTACGGCGCAAAGACGATGATGCAGAGGGAGACATCTCTCAGTTCCAAGCGCTAACCACGGCTCTCGCCGCCACGGTGGGGGTCGGCAATATCGTCGGTGTGGCCGGGGCGATCAGTATGGGCGGCCCCGGTGCAGTGTTCTGGATGTGGGTCACAGGCCTCGTCGGAATGGCCACTAAATACGCCGAGGCTTTTCTCGGCGTCCGCTTCCGGCGTACGGATGTGGCGGGGGAGAAGACCGGTGGGCCGCAGTACTACTTGCAGCTGGGCATCAGGGGCCCGTTGGGCACCATCCTCGCGGTCAGCTTCGCTTTGATGGCAATGTTGGCTTCCTTCGGGGCGGGAAATATGGCGCAGGCGAATGCCATCTCAACGAATCTGGAAAGCTCAGCTGGAGTCTCGGCATTGCTGACCGGCCTCATCCTCTCCGGTGTGGCTCTCGTCGTCTTGATCGGCGGCGTCCGCTCGATCGGACGGGTGACCGCGTCGCTCGTGCCGATCATGATCGTCGCCTATGTCGTTGCCTCGCTTTACATCCTGACGGTCAATATCGCCGAGATCCCGGCTGCTTTCGCCCAGATCTTCATGGGCGCGTTCACCGGAGCCGGTGTCAACCCTGAAGCAGTCGCCGGTGGTCTGTGGGGCGCTGCGGTCATGTACGCGATCCAGTTCGGAGTCGCCCGGGGCATCTTCTCGAACGAATCAGGCTTGGGCTCGGCGGGAATCGCCGCTGCAGCCGCGCAGACCACGCACCCGGTGCGGCAGGGGCTGGTGTCGATGACCCAGACCTTCATCGACACCATCATCGTCGTCACCCTGACCGCCTTGGTCCTGATCAGCACAGGGGTCTGGACCAGCAGGGAGCCCGGGACCATGACCGGTGAAGCGTTCAGCACCGGCTTGCCCGGGGAGTGGGGTCACTGGGTCGTCACCTTGGCCCTAGTGCTCTTCGCTTTCTCCACAATGCTCGGCTGGGCCTACTACGGGGAGCGGAATGTCGAAAGACTCTTCGGGCGCAAGCTCGTCACCCCGTAGCGCCTGGTCTACGTCGTGGTCATTCTGATCGGTGCCACCATCCAGCTCGAAGTCGTATGGAGTTTCTCGGGTCTCATGAATGGGCTCATGGCCCTGCCCAATCTCATCGGGCTGATCATCCTTGCCGGCCTTGTCGCCAGGGAGACCAGACACTACCTCCGGAACGATCCGAAACTCATGGCGAACAAGGAGCAGATCGAGACCTTCATGGTTGGTGAGCCCGGCGGGACGGACTGGAAGGCCGGTAACCAGAGAGGTTCATCCTGGCAGCGCAGCTCATCCCGGGCTCCGTCCAAGACGCCGTGAGGTTTAGCGCTGAGAGCCGCTCAGCCGCCCGCAAAAGGCGGCAGGACATCAACGGTGTCGCCGAGGCTCATGCTGGTTCCGTCGTCACGCAGCGCCGTGCTGTTATGCAGAAAAGAACAGCGCGGCAGCAGCTCGGACAAGGGCGGAGCGCTGGCTGAAGCGGACTCCGGATATCGGGTTGTGAGCTCGGCGATCAGCTCGCCCAGATTTCCCGCGAAGGATTCCAGTACTTCTTCATCCACCCCGGTGGCAGCGCGCGCCGCAGCGAAGTAACGGACTTTCATCTCAGCCGCCGATCGTACTCATACTGCGCCCCGGGCGGACGTAATCCGGTGAATCGAGCCCGGTGTGCCCCATGCCGTGCGCCCGAGGTTTACCCCACATGGCTTCGCGCCAGCGCTCCGCGATCGCTTCATCGGAAGCATCGGAGCGCAGCAGATCAGCCAGATCGGTTTCCTCACGCGAGAACAGACAACTCATCACCTTGCCCTCCGCGGTGATCCGGGTACGCCGGCAGTCAGCGCAGAAAGGCTCGGTAACAGAGGCGATCACGCCAACGACTCCCAGCACCGCAGACTCCGGGCCGGAGCCGTGTGCGCGGACCTCGAAACGCTCAGCGGGCGCGCCGTCGCGCAGCCGAGGATCCGGATCCAGCCGGAAACTCTTACGGAGCAGCTCCCTCGTCTGCGCTGCGCTGACCATACCCTCTCGGCTCCAGCTCTGATCAGCGTCCAAGGGCATCTGTTCGATGAACCGCAGCTCGATATCCCGCTGCAGCGCCCAGTCCAGGAGTTCCGGAGCCTCGGCGTCATTGATGCCCTGCTGAAGCACGGCGTTGACCTTCAGCGGAGCCAGACCGGCATCAAGTGCGGCATCGATACCGCTGAGCACCCGGTCCAGGAAGGGCCGCCGGGTCAGTTGCTCGAAGGTGCCGTGGTGCAGAGAGTCGAGGGAGATGTTGATCCTGGTCAGGCCAGCGGCCTTGAGCGCCTCCGCTTTGCGGTCGAGCCCCACTCCGTTACTGGTCAGTGAAACCGGCAGCGTCGGGTGGTCTTCGCGGATCGCTGCGATGATATCCGTCAGATCCGCTCGGACGAGAGGTTCACCTCCAGTGAGCCGAAGTTCCCGAACGCCGAGATCATCGACCCCGATGCGCACGAGCCGCCGGATCTCCTCCGGGGTCATCAGCAACTGGCGCGGCAGCCATTCGAGGCCGTCGGCAGGCATGCAATAAGTGCATCGAAGATTGCACTTATCGATGAGCGAGATCCGCAGGTCAGTGGCCTGTCGGCCGAACCGGTCAAGCAGCCCCGTCTTGGAATCACCGGGGTTATGCCAACCCTGCTCTGCCCGCCGCGGGATGATTTCCATGCCCTTAACGCTACATCTTGTCTCGTTCTCCTGCAGATTTCCGAGTTGCGAAAAACTTTTAAGCTGCGCTGATCACAGTGAACGCTTAGGCTCAGGGTATGAAGACCGCTCGCATCGGCCGTGCCGGCATAGGCCTGGCAACCGCACTCATCCTGATCACCGGGCTCTCCGCGTGCAATAGCGACTCCCAGCCCACTGCGCAGAGAACCGGGATCACGGTTCTGGCAGCGGCCTCCCTTACCGACGTGATGCCCCAGCTGGTCGCTGCATACGCCCAGGAACAACCTGATGTCGACGTCACCACGAGTTTCGGCGGAAGCCAGGTTTTTGTCGAACAGCTGAAGTCCGGTGCACCAGGTGATGTGCTAGTAGCGGCCGACGAGCAATCTCTAGTGAACCTGGACGGAAGCGGGCGCGACCTCTCGGAGTACCAGGTAGTGGCAACCAACCAGATCGTCCTGGCGGTGGCGCCCGGCAATCCGGCGAACATCAGCAACCTCGCCGATGCTGCAGCCAACCAGCGCCTTGCTATCTGCGCTCCTGCCGTGCCTTGCGGTCGTGCTACGCAGCGAGTGCTGGACGCAGCCGGACTCCAGGTGCAGGGAGCGAGCCAGGAAAACGATGTTCGCTCAGTGCTGAGCAAGGTCAGCGCGGGGCAGGTCGACGCCGGATTCGTCTACGCCACCGATGCGGTGGCGGCCCAGTCTCAGGGCGTGACCAGCATTCCCCTCGACGACCCGGCTCCGAACCGCTACCCGGCCCTGGTGACGACTAACTCCGACCAGGCAGAGATCCGGCAAGCTGCCACGGCGTTTCAGCAGTGGCTGAGCGGAGCGCAAGCGCAGCAGATCTTCGCGGAAGCCGGTGTCGGGCCCTGCCTGCCGGGTAACACCCCTGCGCCGACGCCATCCGCTAGCGCCGCCGCCCAGGGCGGGCAATGACCTGTCTGCTCCGTCGGACCCTCATTCCGGGGTGGCTCTGGCTACCAGCGGGTATCGGGCTCTTCCTCTGCGCGGGGCCGCTGCTGGCCCTCATCATCAATGTCCCCTGGGCCCAGCTGCCCCGGCTCCTGAGCGCCCCGGAGGTCCTGCAATCGTTAGGCCTCTCCCTGACGACCGCCGGTATCTCCACCGTGATCTGCTTCGTCATTGGCACCCCGCTGGCCGTTCTCTTCGCCCGGTTGCACGGGCCCTGGTTGACTTCCGCCCGTGGCATCCTCCTGCTGCCGCTCGTCCTGTCCCCAGTGGTCTCCGGTATCGCCCTGCTGTATTTCTGGGGGCGCAGAGGCCTGGCCGGGCAGCCGCTCGGGGCGCTAGGCATCGAGACCGGGTTCAGCCCGCTGGCAGTCATCCTGGTGCAGGTATTCGTCTCCTTGCCCTTCTTCGTGGTCGCCGGGCTCTCCGCGATCACCGCGGTGGAACCCGAAATGGAGCTCACCGCGGCGACGAGCGGTGCAGGCCCCACGCAGATCCTGCGGCATATCACCCTGCCGCTGGCGCTGCCCGGCTTGCTGGCAGGAGGGCTGCTGGCCTTCGCCAGGTCTCTGGGCGAGTACGGGGCCACCATCACCTTCGCGGGGTCCGTGGCCGGGCGCACCAGGACCCTGCCGCTGCAGATCGAATTGAGCCTTAACTCGAATCAGCCGGAAGCGGCTCTGGGCCTTTCCCTGATGCTGATCTGCATCTATCTCATCGTGCTGATTCTGGCCCGCAGCGGGGCGCTGCGTCTTGTTCCGACGCGCTGAACCGGATACGCCGTTCCGCACTCGATGCCCCGACAAGCCCCGTGTGCTGAGAAGATGAAGGTGTGCGCAGCATCGCGGATCATCAGCAAGCAGTAGCGGAACTTCTTTCACCTACGCTCCAGGGCCTCGGTGAGGAGACGATTCCTCTCGACCTCGCGCGGGGACGTGTGCTCGCTGAGGACCTGCTAGCCCCGGTGGACCTGCCCGGTTTCGATAACTCGCAGATGGACGGTTACGCGGCCGGCCCACCAGGAGACCTCGCGAACACCTACACCGTACTGTCAGCGATTCCTGCGGGCAGTACGGAAACCAGGCAGCTCGGACCCGGAGAAGCCGCGCCGATTATGACCGGCGCTCCGGTGCCTTCAAACGCGGATGCGGTCGCACCCGTAGAGCAAACCCGCCCGAGCGCTTTCCTGAATCCGGGGGAGTCCGTGGAACTGCCGCCAATGGAGCCCGGAAACTTCATCCGCAGGCGCGGCAGCGATATTCACATCGGTCAGCTCGCACTGCGTCAAGGCACCCAGCTCACGCCGCCGCAGCTGGGACTCATCGCAGCTCTCGGCCTGAACCGGGTGACGGTCCTGCGACAGCTGCGGGTTGGAGTGCTCAGCACGGGGGATGAGCTGCTTCCGGCGAACCGGGAATCGGGGGAGGCCTCGACGAGTCCCGGGGCTATTCACGATGCGAATACTCCTATGCTCTGCGCGGCTCTCGAATCAGCCGGTGCACTCGCGATTGCGTTGCCTGCTGCCTCCGATGACCCTGATGCGCTGCGCGAATCCCTCGCGGAGATACCCGACCTCGACGTACTGATCACCACGGGAGGGGTCAGCCAGGGAGCCTTCGAAGTGGTCCGCCAGGCTTTTCCCGAAGTGGAATTCGGCCCGGTGGCGATGCAGCCCGGCGGCCCTCAGGGGCTGGGGCGGCTGACCGGGCAACGGTCTGGGGAGCAAAATAGCGTCCCGGCCCTGCCGTTATTGGCTTTTCCCGGCAACCCGGTGAGCGCGATGGTGTCCTTCGAAGTCTTCTTGCGACCCCTGCTGGCCGGCGACCGCCCGATACTGCGGTTACCACTGCTCGAGGACGTGCGCAGCCCTGAGACGAAACATCAGATCCGCCGTGCCAGGCTGCGCCCGGAAGGGGTAGAGTTACTCGGCGGCCCGAGTTCGCACCTGCTGCACGCCCTGGCCGAGTCGGATGCTCTAGTGCACCTTCCGGTCGGCCTGACAGATGCTGCTGCCGGCACAGAAGTAGAGGTATGGCCGCTATGACCTGGACTCCACTGAGTTGCAAGGTTTCAGCGGGTCCGGGTCTCGCTAGAATCCCCCTAGATTTTCGCTACATGGTTCGGAAAGCCGGTGAATGAATGATGTCCAACCCTTTGAGTCACGTGGATGAGAACGGCACGGCCACGATGGTCGATGTCTCGGCGAAGCAGACGACCCTGCGCTTGGCAGCTGCTGAGGCAGTGCTGAAGACCACGCAGCAGGTCACCGAACTGATCGCCGAGGGCGGTCTGCCCAAAGGGGATGCGCTCGCCGTGGCCAGGATCGCGGGGATCATGGCGGCCAAGCGCACCTCGGAGCTGATCCCGCTGTGTCACCAGCTTCCGCTGAGCAAAGTTGCGGTCGACTTCGAAATCCTCCCCGGGCGGGTGCAGATCCGCACCGAGGCGAAGACCACCGCCGGCACGGGGGTGGAGATGGAGGCCCTCACCGCGGCGTCAGTCGCCGCGCTCACGCTGTACGACATGATCAAGGCCGTGGATAAGAGCGCCACGATCTCAGATATCCGGCTGTTCTCGAAATCCGGCGGGGCATCAGGGGATTACCAGCTGCCCGATGACCGAACCGAGGCAGCACAATGACGGGGCAGGGAATCGACCCCAAGGCCATGCAGCGTGCCGCCAGGATCCTGGTGATCTCCAGCCGTGCTGCACGAGGTGAAAGGCCGGATCAGAGCGCGCCTCTGCTTGCCGCCTGGTTGCACGAGCAGAGGTTCTGGGTACGCGAGGCGCGGATCGTCGCCGACGGCGATCCAGTGCGCGAGGCACTGGTCGACCTGCTTGCAGAAAGCCCGGCGCTCATCCTGACCACAGGGGGCACTGGCCTCACCCCCGATGACCTCACCCCGGAACAGACCCGGACCGTCCTGGATCGCGAGATCCCCGGAATTCCGGAAGCTATCCGGGCCGCCGGCCGGAAGCATACGCCGATGGCTGATCTGAGTCGCGGCTGCGCCGGTATCGCGGGCAGCACGCTGATTGTGAACCTTCCCGGATCAGCCGGGGGCATCAAGGATGCGCTGAAGATCCTCGAACCGATGCTCGATCATGCTCTGGCCCAGATCGGGGGAAGCCATGAGCACTGAAAGCCCGCTCGTCCACGCGGCCCTGACCGCAACGCCGATCGACTTGCCAGCAGCCCTCAGCGCGGTGGACGGCCCGGAGTTCGGCGGCGTCGTCGGTTTCTCCGGCGTCGTCCGGGATCACGACGGCGACCGGAAGGTGGATTCCCTGTCTTATTCGGCTCATCCCAGTGCGGATCAGGTTCTGCAGCGGATAGCTGCCGAGGTAGCGCAGAAGTACGACGCTGCACCTCAGGGTGTCCGGATCTGGGTGGCGCATCGGACCGGCGCGCTCGCCATCGGTGATCCGGCTTTAGTCTGCGCCGTTGCCTCAGCGCACCGCGCGGCTGCTTTTAGCGCCTGCACCGAGCTGGTCGACCGAATCAAGGCCGAGGTGCCGATCTGGAAAGAGCAGTTCTTCACGGACGGCACTGCAGAGTGGGTCGCTGCGGGCGCCATGCCGGAAGACCCGGGCGCGGATCGTCTCGGAGCGGCCGATAGGCTGGGGGCATGACACCACCGGATGCGCCCGCGAACGCTGCGCTGCCCCGGGTCGCCGTGCTCGGCGCAGGCGGCAGAATGGGCAGAGCCGCTGTTGAAGCCATCCAGGCCGCGCCGGATCTGGAACTCGTCGCGGAACTCGGCCGGCATGATCCGCTGGTGCGCCTGCTCGAGGCCAGGGCGGAGATCATCGTCGATCTCACCGTCCCTGCGGCGAGTGAGCAGAACGTCCGCTTCGCCGTACAGCACGATCTTCATGCTGTGGTGGGCACTACCGGCTGGGATGAAGGGCAGCGCGATCGGCTGCGCGGTCTGCTCGCGGAGCACCCGGGGGTGGGCGTCCTGATCGCACCGAACTTTGCCCTCGGCTCAGTACTGGCCACCCGGTTCGCGGCCCAGGCGGCGAAGTACTTCAGTTCGGTGGAGATCATCGAACTGCATCACCCGCAGAAGATCGATGCGCCCTCAGGAACCGCCATGCGGACCGCGGAACTGATCGCTGAGGCGCGCCAGGGCGTGGCCCCCGCCCTTGACGCCACCGAAAGCGCTCAAGCTGGCGCTCGCGGTGCTGATGTTTCAGGCGTCCCGGTGCATTCCGTGCGGCTGGCCGGCCTCACCGCGCACCAGGAAGTGCTGCTCGGTTCGCCGGGCGAGCAGCTCAGCCTGCGCCACGATTCTTTCGGCCGGGAATCGTTCATGCCCGGCATTCTGCTCGCCCTGCGCGCCGTGACCGACAGGCCCGGTTTGAGTTACGGGCTAGATAGCTACTTGGATCTGGAAGGCTGATCGAGTGCGAACTAAAATCTGGGTCGGTTTGATCTGCGTACTGCTGGTGTTCTATCTGGTGGTGCTCACTCAGCGCGCGGTACTCTTGATCGCTGATCCGCAGTGGCAGGCCAAGCTTCTCGGAGCTGCGCTTCTGGTCTTGCCTCCTATCGGCGCCTGGGCGATGATCCGTGAGCTGACGTTCGGGGCCAGAACGGAGAAACTCGCCGGGATACTGGCCGAAGAAGGCGGCCTGCCGGTGGATGATCTGCCGCGCAGCCCCGGCGGCCGGATCGACCGGGAAGCAGCCGATGCCGAGTTCCGCAAATACCAGCTGGAAGCCGAAGCCGCTCCCGATGACTGGCGCTCCTGGTTCCGGCTTTCCTGCGCTTACGATGCTGCCCAGGATCGCAAACGCGCCAGATCCGCTATGCGCTACGCGATCCACCTCTACCGCTCGGGACCAGCACTATCCGGCCCTCAAAGTGCAGGCGGCTGAACTTCCGGGGCCGATAACTGCCGAAGCAGCACCGGGAGCATAGCTTTTGCGGTGCGCCGGTATCCGGTGCTGGAGGGGTGGAAACGGTCGATGGAGAACATCGCCTCCGGCTCGTCCCGGAACATCGGCCCGACGATCCGCCCCAGCATCACGTACTCAGCTCCGCAGCGGCGAGCAGTCTGCGCCTGCAATGCAGCCATGCGACGCGAGGCCAGGGAAGCAACCGACCGCAGCGGTTGCGGTACCGGGCGCAGCGTGCCCAAGTCGGGGCAGGTGCCGATAACCACCGAGGCGCCGAGCTTCTGCAGGGCCTCAACAGCCGCAGCCAGCCGGCTGCATGCCTGCCCCGGCGGAATCCGGTGCGTCACATCGTTACCGCCCACGACGATCACCGCCAGGTCCGGCCGATAGTCCTCCGGCAGGTTAGAGAGCTGCTGGGCGAGCGCGCTGGATTCGCTGCCGACGACCGCCGCAGTGTGCAACCGAACGGCGCGCTCGGAACGCTTGGCCAGGCCGCGCGCCAGGCGTGCCCCCAGAGTGTCTTTGGGACGCTCCGCCCCGAGGCCGGCCGCGATCGAATCGCCCAGCACCAGAAGCTGGAGCGGATCGCCTAGCTTTTTCTTATATGTTCTATCCGCCTGGGGGGGGCCAGTTCGCCGAGAGGTTTGCCGATCCGCTTCCTGGCTAGCCTGCCTTGAGCCCGGAACAGCATGATGGCGGCGGCACCGAGACCGGCAGCAGTGCCGGCGGTGGTGCACAGGGCGGTCAGGGCACGTCCTCGGCCGGCTAGCCGGCCGAGCCGGAAACAAGCCGGGGAGGCAGGCCGCTGATGCGACCGGGCTGAGGACACGGCGCCATTGTAGCCTTCGCCGGTAACCACCGGGTTAGCCGGATGAGTAGTTCTGCTGAACCTGAAGCATCAGGAGGATATTTCTGTGGCCGCCCGATTCCGGAAACCCCTGAATACCGGTCTTCTCTGTAAACGCTGAGAGATTAGATAAGAAAATCTCTTGTACTTTCGGGTGATAGGAGCAATCCTGAAGTTATCACTGTGTTTTAGATGTGTATCCGGGTTGGCAGTGCGCGGAAGCGACTGTCGAAGATAGCAAGGGATTCTCGATGGAGCTGAAGACCTCGAGCGCACCGAAGAAAATATGGCGAAGCAGAGGCAGAGGATACCGAGGTTTCGGCCCCCCGATACTAGCCCTGGGACTGGCCAGCGCCTTGGCGATCGGTTCTTTCTCCGCGAGCACCGCGCTGTCCCTGACGCCATCGCAGGATCACGTACAGGCCAAGGGACAGCCTCCGGCGGCACAGTCCGAAGGCGCCGTGGTATGGCGTGCCGCTCAGGCCTCCGTGGTCGTTTCCGGAGGCCTGGCAGGAGACGATCTGGCGAAAATCGGGGTCAGCTCCAGCTGGATCAATGTCAGCTCAGCCAGCCAGGGGCTGACCGAACCCGATCCGGCCTGGCTCGCCGAAACCTCCAGAATCACCGGGATTCCCGCTCGTCCTCTGAGAGCTTATTGGGGAGCAGCGGCGACCCTGGCCAGGACTCAGCCTGGTTGTCAGCTGGGCTGGCCGACCCTCGCGGGAATCGGTCTGGTGGAATCGAATCACAGCCGCTTCCAGGGCTCGGCGCTGGATGAGAACGGTGTAGCGCAGCCCGCGATTCTGGGCCCGGTGCTCAATGGAGAAGGATTTGCGGGGATTCGCGATACCGACGGCGGGCGTCTTGACGGCGATCGGGACTGGGATCGGGCTATGGGCCCGATGCAGTTCATCCCTTCTACCTGGGCCCGCTGGGGGACGGATGCCAATGCCGATGGCAAAGCTGATCCGCAGAACATCGACGATGCGGTGATCAGCGCTGCCCGCTATCTCTGCGCGAGCGGGATGTCGATGGCAAGCTCAGAGGGCTGGATGCAAGCAGTGCTCTCCTACAACCACTCGGTCGAGTACACTCGCTCGGTCCGCTCCGCGGCAGACAGGTACGCGAGCCTCACCGGTGAACCGAACGCCCCGGCCGAACCGCCGTTGAGCAGCGAGGACACCAGAGAGGGAGGTCGCGGGGAATCTCCGGATCCTGCTGAAAAAGATCAGCCGCAGCCGGAATCGCCGCAGCCCGATTCACCCAAGCCTGAGTCACCCAAGCCTGAGTCGCCCAAGCCTGCGGAACCAGAGCCGACGGCTCCCGCGCCGGAGCCCTCATCTCCTCCGGCTTCATCAGCACCCCCGAAGCTCTCGGTGTCACCCACGCCTTCGGCATCGATGACGCCCTCGAACGTCCCGGAGCTGTGATCAGGGGCTTGTAATCATGTAACAGAGTCTGCGCTCAGTTGCCGGGCTGCCCAGTCTTCAAGCGGCAGAGGGTAGGCTGAGCTTATGGATACTCCATCACGCGATCAGCCCTTCGGCAGTCTCTCGGTCGCGATGGTCACTCCTTTCGCTTCTGACGGCACGGTTGATCCAGAACGCGCCGCGGCGCTCGCGGTTCATCTGGTCGATTCCGGATGTGACGGACTCGTGGTCACGGGTACTACCGGGGAGACCTCCACACTGACCGATGAAGAGAACGTCACAATGTTCCGCGCCGTGGTGGAGGCCGTCGGTGGCCGGGCCCGGATCGTCGCCGGAACCGGAAGCAATGACACCGCGCACAGCATCTCGCTATCGAAACGCGCGCAGCAGGCCGGGGCGGATGGGCTGCTGCTCGTCACGCCGTATTACAACAAACCAAGCCAAGCAGGTCTGCAGGCGCACTTCACCGCCATCGCGGATGCCACGGAACTGCCGATCATGCTCTATGACATCCCTGGCAGATCCGGCGTGCCGATCGCCACGGAAACGATTCTCCGGCTCGCGGAGCACCCCCGAATTCTGGCGCTCAAGGATGCCAAAGCCGACTACACCGCGACGACGCGGGTGCTTTCCGCGACTGATCTCGCCGTCTATTCCGGTGACGACGGACTGACTCTGCCGCTGATGGCCGCCGGCGCTGTCGGAGTTGTCAGCGTTACCGCGCAGATCGCGCCCCGCCGTTTCCGAGAGCTCGTCGATGCGGCATTCGCCGGGGACTTCAGCACGGCGCGGCAGGCGCATTTCGACCTGGACCCGCTCATCCGCGCGGTCATGACTCATCTGCAGGGTGCGGTTGCAGCGAAGCAGATCCTGCACTGGCAAGGCCTGCTTCCGGAACCGGGAGTCCGTTTACCGCTGGTCACGCCGACCGCTCAGGAGCTCGAGCCCGTGCTTGCGGACCTTGCCGAGGCGGCTCGTTCACTTGACCTTGACTTTGATCTGAAAGATCTGAAACAGGAGGTTCTGCCATGACCCAGACTGCTCAACCCGGATTGCATACGCCACCGTCACTGGAGCCCGGGACTCTGCGCGTAGTCCCACTTGGTGGCCTCGGCGAGGTTGGCCGCAATATGACGGTCTTCGAGATCGACGGCAAGATCCTGATCGTTGACGCCGGTGTGCTCTTCCCGGACGAGACCCAGCCCGGCGTCGACCTGATCCTTCCCGATTTCTCTTATCTGGAGGGGCGGTTCGATGACATCGTGGCCATCGTGCTCACTCACGGTCACGAAGACCATATCGGTGCCGTGCCCTATCTGCTCCGGAGGCGCCAGGATATTCCCCTGATCGGTTCTCAGCTGACTCTGGCACTCATCGAAGCGAAGCTCGCGGAGCACCGGATCAAGCCTTTCAGTATGACCGTCGAAGAAGGCCGGATAGAGCAGCTGGGGCCCTTCGAGTGCGAATTCGTGGCGGTGAACCACTCCATTCCGGACGCCCTGGCGGTTTTCCTCCGCACCGCGGGCGGCACGGTACTGCACACCGGCGACTTCAAGATGGATCAGCTGCCGCTGGACGGTCGGATCACCGATTTGCGGGCTTTCGCCAGACTCGGCGAAGAAGGCATCGACCTTTTCATGGTGGATTCCACCAACGCCGATGTGCCCGGTTTCACCACCGCCGAACGGGAGATCGGCCCCACCCTGGACAGGCTCTTCGGCCAGGCGGAGAAGCGCATCATCGTCGCATCGTTCTCCTCGCATGTGCACCGGGTCCAGCAGGTTCTCGATGCCGCTGCGGCTCACGGGCGCAAAGTCGCCTTCGTCGGCCGCTCCATGGTGCGCAATATGGGCATCGCCGCGGAACTGGGTTACCTACACGTACCGGATAACACCCTGGTGGACCTCAAGAACATCGAAAAGCTCCCCGACTCCGAGGTGGTGCTGATGTCCACCGGATCCCAGGGCGAGCCGATGGCTGCGCTCTCCCGGATGGCCAATGGCGATCACCGGGTCCAGGTGGGCACGGGGGACACCGTGATCCTGGCGTCCTCGCTCATCCCCGGAAACGAGAACGCGGTGTTCCGCGTGATCAACGGGTTGCTCAAGCTCGGCGCCGATGTGATCCACAAGGGCAATGCCAAGGTACACGTCTCCGGCCACGCTGCGGCAGGGGAGCTGCTGTACTGCTACAACATCCTGAAACCGCGCAATGTGATGCCGGTGCACGGGGAGACTCGGCATCTGATCGCCAATGGCAAGCTCGCAGAGCTGGCCGGGGTGCCTCCGCAGCACATCATCCTCGCGGATGACGGCACCGTGGTGGACCTCAAAGACCATGACGCCAAGATCGTCGGCCAAGTGGAATGCGGTCTGGTCTACGTGGACGGCTCGAGCGTGGGCGAAGTGACCGAAACCGATCTCAAGGACCGCAGGATCCTGAGCGAAGAAGGCTTCATCTCCATCGTGACCGTGGTCAACCAGACCACGGGGAAGATCGTCTCCGGCCCGGAGATCCAGGCGCGCGGCGTCGCCGAGGACCCCAGCGTCTTCGAGGAGATCGTGCCGAAGATCGCCGAGACCCTCGAAGAAGCTGTCACCACCTCGAAAGAGCATACGAACTACCAGCTGCAGCAGGTGGTCCGCCGGGTAGTGGGCACCTGGGCGAGTCGGAAGCTGCGCCGCCGCCCGATGATCATCCCCCTGGTGCTAGAGGTCTAGCTCAAACCCATCACTTGGGAGCAGTTGAGCACGGTATTGGCTTGCTGCACTGTGCCTAACTGCTCCCAAGTGCAACATGTTCTTGGCGCTGACGCCTCGGTTCAACTGCCAAATCCCCGGTTTCGCAGCTTTCCGGCGGTACCGTAGGAATATGGCGACTCGAACTTCCCCCGTGCGCCCTTCCTCCGGCCGCGCCCAGAACTCCCCGGGTAAATCACCCTCCGGGAAATCAACGGGCAAAGCCAAGGGCAAGGCAGCAGTTCCTCCGGCAGAGCCCCAACTGGCCTGGCCGTTGCGGGCTATTTCCGGTGCCTGGCAGTCCCTGGCCCATCTGGTTGGCGGTGGTGTCCGCAGAATCGGTCACGATGTCTCCGAGATCGAGCCCGAGGACCGTCGGGATGGCAGCGCGCTGTTCCTCCTTCTCCTGAGTATCGGCATCGCGACCTTCGAGTGGTGGGGTCTGCAGGGCTGGTTCGCCGATACCGTGCACGGCGTGGTCGACGGTACCCTGGGCTGGATGGGCCTGGTGATCCCGGTGATGCTGCTGATCTGCGCGATCCGTCAGTTCCGCGCACCGCAGCGCGTCCGCGACAACAACCGGGTGGCCATCGGATTCTCCGTGATGACGGTCGCCGGCTGCGGTATCGCCCATATCGTCGGCGGCCAGCCGAATCTGGCCAGCGGATTCGAAGGTGTCAGCCAGGCGGGTGGAACCATCGGCTTCCTCGTGGCGACCCCGCTTGCCGTACTCACGCCCTGGCTGGCGGTTCTGGTCTATTCCGTGCTGCTGTTCCTGAGCGTTCTGATCGTCACAGCGACCCCGGTACACGCCATTCCTTCCCGGCTGGGGGGCCTCTACGAGCATCTCACCGGCCAGGATTCCTTCTCGGGGCAGGAATCCGGCTCCGGGCACGACCAGAGCTACCTTTATGACCGCGATGACGCAGCTGCGGCTAAACCCAAGCGCAGAAGCTTCTTCCGAGGTAAGGGCCGCTCCACGGAGCAGTCCCCGGATGCAGAGAGCTTCACCGGCGATGAAGCCTATGAGCATGCCATCATCAGCGGCGAGGAGAACGACCCCGCGCAGACCGCTCCGACGCTAGCGCTTAATCCGAGTGCCGCCGTGCCGCCGGGAGTGCGCCGACCGACTAAAGCGGAGCTCGAAGCAGAGAAGCTCAAGGCAGCCCAAGGCCTCTCCGCAGCCGGGAGCCCGGCTGACCTCGTGACCGAGGCCATTGGCATGGTGACCGCCAACCCGGTGGCCCCGCAGCCCCCGGTGGATTTTGAGCCCCTGCCGCAGCGCTCTGAGCAGCTTTCGCTCGCGGGCGATGTGACCTACACGCTCCCGACCTCGGAACTGCTCACCGCGGGCACGCCGCCCAAGGACCGCTCCGAGGCCAATGACGCGGTTGTCGCAGCGTTGACCGAAGTGCTCAACCAGTTCAAGGTCGATGCCCAGGTCACCGGGTTCTCCCGGGGGCCGACGGTCACCCGGTACGAGATCGAACTCGGCCCCGGAACCAAGGTGGAGCGGGTCACCGCGCTCAGCAAGAACATCGCCTATGCGGTGGCCAGTGCCGATGTGCGGATCCTCTCGCCGATCCCGGGCAAATCGGCGATCGGCATCGAGATCCCGAATGCTGATAAGGAGATCGTCTCCTTGGGCGACGTGCTCCGCTCGCAGAACGCCCGGCGCACCGAGCACCCCATGGTGATGGGCGTGGGCAAAGACGTCGAAGGCGGCTTCGTCGTGGCGAATCTGGCCAAGATGCCGCATATGCTCGTCGCGGGTGCTACCGGTGCCGGTAAGTCCTCCTTTGTGAACTCGATGATCACCTCGATCCTGATGCGGTCCACCCCGGATGAGGTGCGCATGGTCATGGTGGACCCCAAGCGCGTCGAGCTGACCGCTTACGAAGGGGTTCCGCATCTGATCACCCCGATCATCACCAACCCCAAAAAGGCCGCAGAGGCGCTGCAGTGGGTAGTGCGGGAGATGGATACCCGGTACGACGACCTGTCCAATTTCGGGTACAAGCACATCGACGATTTCAACAAGGCCGTGCGCGCCGGGAAAGTCCAGCTTCCGCCCGACTCCAAGCGAGTGCTCAAGCCGTACCCGTATTTGCTGGTGATCGTCGATGAACTCGCGGACCTCATGATGGTCGCTCCGCGGGACGTCGAGGATTCGATCGTCCGGATCACCCAGCTGGCCCGTGCCGCAGGTATCCACCTGGTGCTCGCGACGCAGCGTCCCTCGGTAGATGTTGTCACCGGCCTGATCAAGGCCAACGTCCCTTCCCGGATGGCTTTTGCGACCTCATCGGTTACCGATTCTCGGGTGGTCTTGGATCAGCCCGGCGCGGAGAAGCTGCTCGGTCAGGGCGATGCGCTCTTCCTGCCGATGGGTGCCTCCAAACCGTTGCGCGTTCAGGGTGCTTGGGTCAACGAATCCGAGATCCGTCAGGTCGTCGATCATGTCAAGGGCCAGCTCCAGGCGGTATACCGCGAAGACGTCGCGGTTGAAGCGCCCAAGAAGCAGATCGATGAGGAGATCGGCGATGACATGGACGTGCTGCTGCAGGCGACGGAGCTGGTGATCACCACTCAGTTCGGCTCGACCTCGATGCTGCAGCGTAAGCTCCGGGTGGGGTTCGCCAAGGCGGGCCGGCTCATGGACCTGCTGGAATCCCGCGGTGTCGTCGGGCCCTCCGAGGGTTCCAAAGCCCGGGATGTGTTGGTCAAGCCCGATGACCTCGCCGCGACACTGGCCGCGATCCGCGGGGATGCTCCGCCTGTTGCGCCGGATGCTACTACCGCGGCTCTGGCCGATAACGCGAATGTCAATCAGGGCTTCGCTGAGCAGAGCCAGTACAGTCCGTCAGTTCAGGCTGTAGCTGCTATCACCGCGGATGAGCCAGTGACCCAGGCCATTCCGATCACTGGCTATCCGCAGGACGCGGTAGCAGCTGATCTGGCGTCCCGACAGCAGGCTGTGGATTATGGCGATTCCGACGAAGGAGAGGGAGAGGACGCCTGGCAGCTCACCGGACGCTAGTCGTGCTCGCCCCTTCTTCCTAACGCCTTATCGCTGCGCTTTATCGCGCTGTCCGCTGACCGCTGACCGCTGTCGGCATCTGGGGTTCCTTGCGCCCCACGAAGGAATCCATGGTGTTGTAGATACCGAAGACCCGGTCTGCCAGGAAATCCCATGCGCGTACCGGCAGCACCCCTTTGAGGGCTTTGCCCAGCTGAGTAGTCCACGGCATGATCACATAAGGCTTACCGGCTTTCATGGCCGTCCAGACGGTATTCGTCACCTCTTCCGGGGTCAGCAGCCGGGTGAGCAGGATTTTGCCGACTCCCTTGAACATGCCGGTGGAAATATAGTTGGGGCACACCGTGGTGGTCTTGATGCGACCGTTGCCGGTCTTCTCCAGTTCCAGGCGCAAGGAGTCGCTCCAGCCCACGACGGCCCACTTCGACGAGGAGTAGACGCTCATCCGAGGGTTGGAGACCAGGCCGCCGGCGGAGGCGATGTTCACAATGCGTCGGTCGTCCGGGGACTCCAGCATCGCGGGCAAGAAGGCTCTGGTGATATGCATCGGAGCGAGCGCGTTGATGCGCATGATCAGCTCGATATCGAGGTCGTGGGCGTGCTCCCAGAAGTATTTTCCCCGCGCGATACCCGCGTTGTTGATCAGTAGATGCGGCGGGCCGGCCTCGGCCAGGACTGATGCCGCAGCTTTTTTTGATCTCTTCCATCGAGCTCACATCGACGACCTGCTGGATGACCCGTCGTGCCCCGGCAGCCTTGAGTTCGGTCGCGGCCTGCTCGAGCAGCCCGGCGTTGATATCCCAGAGGACGATGGTTCCGGCCCCCTCACGCGCCGCGAGCTGGGCGTAGATCCGGCCCATTCCCATGGCAGCTCCGGTGATCAGAACGACAGCGTCTTGTATCTTCACGGGTCCTCCTCCTTCGCAGGTGCTTCCAGGTTACTGTTCGGTAGCTTCTAAGGGAACCGTTTTCTTCAGCGGTTCCGAAAAGTCTGCTCGGCCGAAGGAAGCTAGGCTAGAAGATGTGAGCGAACAGCAGACCGGCCCTGCGGGTACCAGCAGCAGTGGCG
This sequence comes from Acaricomes phytoseiuli DSM 14247, assembly GCF_000376245.1. Taxonomy (GTDB): domain Bacteria; phylum Actinomycetota; class Actinomycetes; order Actinomycetales; family Micrococcaceae; genus Renibacterium; species Renibacterium phytoseiuli. The sequence goes on from NZ_AQXM01000063.1 coordinate 78,938, forward strand.
AGGGTGAGACGGGCGGTGGTCTGGCCTGCGCCAAAGTGCCTGCACTGAATATCGCCAACGCGCTGACCGTACTGCGAGTCGTGTTGGTGCCTGTTTTCATCTTATTCTTCCTGGCGGACGAGGGGGAAGGCGGTGGCTGGCGGTGGGCTGCGGTTCTGGTTTTCGCAGTGGCGATATATACGGACAAACTCGATGGGGACCTGGCTCGTAGCCGGGGGCTCATCACCGATTTCGGTAAAATCGCAGATCCGATAGCGGATAAGCTGCTGATCGGCTCAGCGCTTATCGCGCTGAGCCTGCTGGGTGAAGTCCCCTGGTGGATGACTGTGGTCATTCTGGTGCGCGAAGTGGGAATCACTGCCATGCGCTTCGTGGTGATCCGGAAGCAGGTGATCCCCGCATCCCGCGGAGGCAAGATCAAGACCGTGATCCAGACCGCAGCGATCATGCTCGCCTTACTTCCCCTGACCACCCTCTGGCCTGCGTGGTCAGTGCTGGTCTTCTTCGTGATGCTCGCCGCCACCGTAATCACGGTCATTACGGGGTTCGATTATTTTCTTCAGTTTTTCCGGGCTCGTCCTACTGGACGCGAAGGCCGATGACTCGCAGGACAGAGGCTCAGTCGGATTCCGCCGCTGACCTCATTACCGAACTGATCGCGCAGGAGCTGACCGTCGCCACCGCTGAATCCCTCACCGGTGGGGGGCTCGCCGCGAGATTGGTCGATGTTCCCGGGGCGTCGGTAGCCTATCTGGGGTCGGTGGTGGCTTATCAGAATCGGCTCAAGACCGCTCTGCTCGGCGTGCCGGCAGAACTTCTGGAGCGTCACGGTTCAGTGAGCGCTCAGACCGCGGCTGCCATGGCTCAGGGGGTTCAGCGAAGCACCGGTGCCTGCTCGGCCATCGCCACGACGGGAGCCGCCGGGCCGCAGGCCCATGACGGACGTCCACCGGGGACGGTTTTTATAGCGGTGCTGCTGGACGGCTGGGCCTCGGTTTGCGAGTATCGGTTCTCGGGGGATAGGTCCGAGGTCAGAGCGGCTAGCGTTGAAGCGGCATTGGCCCTCGCCCTGGACTCGATCCGATCCGGCCGGCCCGGGCGATGAAGGTCTCACAGCTTCTTCTCGGAAAGCGTCGGGAACAAAGCTGTATGGCTATGAGTTATTGACTATGTCAACCGCAGTGAGTGTGCCATCTGTAGGATGGGGACAGCACAGACCTCGAATGAGGTTAGGAATAAGGAGTAACGATAGCGATGACTAAGCAGCCCGTATCCATCAACGGCGTGGTCCGCTGGCGGGATGTGGGTTTGGCAGACGAGGCCAAAGTGGCTCCCGGAGCGCAGAAGAAGATGGTGGTGCTTCGCCACGAAATTGGGGACGTTTTGCGAGACCTGCGCCAACGCCAGGGCCGTACGCTGCGTGAAGTTTCACATAATGCTCGGGTGTCTCTCGGCTATCTGAGCGAAGTCGAACGTGGTCAGAAAGAAGCATCCTCAGAGCTGCTCTCCTCGATCTGCTCCGCGTTGGACGTTCCGCTTTCACTGATGCTGCGCGAAGTCAGCGACCGGCTGGCGGTAGCCGAAGGGCTGGCGATCCCAGATACTCTTCCGCAGGATTTCGCCGCACGGTATGGCCGTAGCCTCAGCACTGATCTGGAAGACGGGTTGGGCCAGGGGTTCCCGGCACCCGCGTATAACTGAGTACTTTCTGCACTGAACTAACCAGAAACTAGCCAGAAGGGCCTTGTAATCAGGGCCCTTCTGCTTTGGGCGGGACGAAGCTGTCATTGAAAACGGTCAGAAGTCGGGCGAACTCCTGCACGTCGGCTGCCGGCCACGCTTCGAGCCTGGCGTCCAGGACTTTCTTGCGCGCGGCTTGCACTTTGCGGATCTGACGCCTGCCTTTGGCGCTGAGTATGATCAGCTGGGCCCGACGGTCCGCAGGGTCGATGGTTTTCGTCACCAGCTCGATGCTTTCTAGGACACTGATCTGCCGGCTGAGCGACGGCTTTCCGACGCCGATACTGCCAGCGAGGTCGGTCAAGCGGAGCGGCCCCTCCCGGTCGAGGAGCACCAGCAGGCCGTAGGCCGCCGACTCCAGGTCCGGATGCACCGATTGAGCGAGTTGCTGGGAAACGGCCCTGGCGCGTCGCCAGAGCAGACTGAGCTGGGCTTCTGCGGCTTCCACCGCGGCGTGGTCAACCGGATCGCCGAGTTGGCTCGGTGCGGTTTCGAGGTTTTTTGAGCGCTGACTCTGTCCGCGAGCGGGTCGGGACTTCTGACGGCCTCGAAGCGGATTAGTCATTGGACCATTCTAGTGGCTACCAGCGCTGCGTGCTGCTGCAGGTAAGGATTCTGGGTGGTCTGCGGCAGGGGATTGAGATAATGATAGAAGCAAGCCCGAGCAGGGCTGGATGGGATGGGTGACAGGGATGCGGCATAGCGAATTCTGGCGTTTGATGAACGAGGAGTTCGGCGTCAGCTATGCCCGTTCCGTCGGGTCCGATATCGTACTCTCCGCCCTTGACGGGCATACTGCGGTGCAGGCGCTGGAAGCCGGTTACTCACCGCGTATCGTGTGGAACGCGGTCTGCGATGTGCAGGGGATACCCGCGGGCCGCCGGCTGGGGCGAGACGTCAAACCTGGTCCCAGTCGGGGTTCTGCTGGCTAAAATCCTGAGCTATCTCAAGGCTGTCTAAAGACTGAAGACACGCCGCAGCGTCATTCGAATATTTGTTCGGTTGTCGATACACTCGTAGCAGAGAACATAGCCGGAAGAGCCCTGCCAGACACACTGCCGAAGGCTTTGGAGAAGATCCGAAAATCACGGAGTGCATCCACATCGACAAGGGGTGTCGTGAAAATGTCGGTGGCGGCATCTAGTGTCATGACTCAGCGGCTGATACTAGTGCTAGTACCAGCTGTTCTGAGAATTATCCGATCGAATTCGTCGAGGAGTCAGTAATGCCAGCAGCACCGGACCGGGAGAAAGCGCTCGAAGCAGCTCTTGCCCAGATCGATAAGCAGTTCGGCAAAGGCTCGGTGATGCGCTTGGGGGATGATATCCGGGCGCCTATCGAGACCATTCCCACAGGATCCATCGCGTTGGATGTGGCCCTCGGCATCGGAGGCTTGCCCCGCGGCAGGGTCGTCGAGATCTATGGGCCGGAATCCTCCGGTAAAACCACTGTCGCCCTGCATGCGGTGGCCGGCGCTCAGCGCAATGGCGGCATAGCCGCCTTCATTGACGCCGAGCACGCTCTTGACCCCGATTACGCTGCGAAGCTCGGCGTCGATGTTGACGCCTTGCTGGTGTCTCAGCCGGATACCGGTGAGCAGGCGCTGGAGATCATGGACATGCTCGTGGGCTCGGGATCGCTCGACATCATCGTGATCGACTCGGTGGCCGCACTTGTGCCGCGTGCCGAAATTGAAGGGGAGATGGGCGACAGCCACGTCGGGCTCCAGGCTCGACTCATGAGCCAGGCCCTGCGGAAGATCACGGGCCGGTTGAACCAGACGAAGACCACGGCGATCTTCATCAACCAGCTCCGGGAGAAGATCGGCGTCTTCTTCGGCAGCCCGGAGACGACTACGGGTGGTAAAGCCCTCAAGTTCTATGCCTCCGTCCGTATCGACGTCCGTCGGATCCAGACGCTCAAGGAGGGCGCTGATTCGGTAGGCAACCGGACCAAGGCGAAAATCGTCAAGAACAAGATGGCCCCGCCTTTCAAGCAGGCGGAGTTCGATATCCTTTACGGGCAGGGTATCTCCCGAGAGGGTGGCATCATCGACCTGGGCGTTGAGCAGGGGATCATCAAGAAATCGGGTTCCTGGTTCACTTACGACGGTGATCAGCTGGGCCAGGGCATGGAGAACTCCCGGCGTTTCCTCAAGGATAATCCGGAGCTCGCAGCTGAGCTGGAGCGTCTGATCAAAGAGAAGCTCGGTGTGGGTGTGAAGCCGCTCGCCGAGACCGATGATGAAGCGCCCGAAACAGCTTTGCGAGCGGTCGAAGGCGGCTGAGTCGATGGGCCAGCAGGAAGCCAATTCTGAGCAGGATCCGGAATCCGCTGCCCGGGCGATTCTGCTCCGTCAGCTGACTGACGGGCCTAAAACCAGGGCCCAACTGGAACGAAATCTTGCGGCCAAGAAGATCCCGGAAGCGGTCGCTGAAAAAGTGCTCGACCGTTTCGAAGAAGTTCAGCTTGTCGATGACGCCCAGTTCGCCCGTGACTGGGTTCGTTCGCGGGCTCAGCATCGAGGTTTGGCCCGTCACGCTCTGCGCAGGGAGCTGATGCAGAAGGGTGTACCGGAGCAGGATGCTGAGGCTGCTCTCGCGGAGGTCGATGGTGCAGCCGAACGGGAGCGCGGAGTGCTTTTGGTGCAGCGGAAGCTGCGGCCCGGAATCGATTGGGCTGATACTGCAGAACGTGAGAAGCAGCTTCGCCGGCTGACTTCCATGCTGGTGCGCAAAGGCTATAACCCCGGCTCCGCTTTCGGGATCGTTCAAGAAGTACTGCAGGAACAGCAGAACGCTGACGCATAACTGAAAACCGCACTATTGCAGGGCAGTCTCTCCTATCGTATGGTCTCCTCTGGGCACGTGACCAAATGTGGGTTACTCTATGACGGTCATGTTCAAGTTGTTAACTGGTGTGAAAATTGTGACCCCTGTGGCATTGGTGACAGGGATCCTCGTGGTACCCGGTTTAGTTGGCATCCCTGCCTATGCCGAGGACGTACCCCCTAGCGGATTCCCCAGCTGGGCAGAGGTGCAGGCGGCAAAAGACAATGAGGCGGATACCGCTGCTCAAGTCCAGAAGATCACGGGTCTGCTGGGCGAACTCTCTTCCCGTTCCGAACAGCTAGGTACCGCGGCGGTGAATGCCGGTGAGACGTATGCCGCTAATCAACAGGCCTTGGATCAAGCTGTTTCCCGCAGCGAGGTGCTTGCGGAACAGGAGCAGCGTGCCGCCGAAGAAGCGGTTAAGCTCCGCTCGGAGGCCGGAGCCCTCGCCGCGCAGATGTACAAGAACGGCGGCAGCGGCCTGGGCGTCATGGCCTCACTCGCGGATCTGCAGCAACCCGATGCTTTGCAGCAGGCAGGTCTAATGGGGGTCGTGAGTGATAATGCCGCGAAACTGCTAGGGCGCTCCGAAGTGGCGGAGAAGTACCTCACCTCGCTCAAGGACCAGCAGCAGCAGAGTATGGCAGAGCGAGAACGGCTTACCGCTGAAACCAAGGACTCCCTCGACAGCGTCTCCGCAGCACAGCGTGCTGCCGAAGCAGAGGTCTCCCAGCAGCAGCAGAACAGCGATACGCTCAAAGCGCAGCTCGCCTCTCTCACCAACACCACTGTCGATACTGAGAACAAGTACCAGCAAGGCGTTGAAGCGCAGCGCGCCTATCAGGCAGTGCAGCAGGCCAAAGAGGCTGCCGCGGCCCAGGCCAGGGCTACTGCCGCCGAGAACGCGCGGCAGGCAGCGCAGCGAGAGGCGCAGAACAACCGCGGCAGCGGAAACGTCGTCGCGCCGCTCGCACCCCAGCCGCCGGGGCCGCAACCACCGCCCGTAGTGGTTCCTCCCGTGACTCCGCCATCGGGTGGTGCTGTCAATGACCCTGCGGGAGCGCAAGCTTACGCCTCGGCCAGCCTGGGTTCCTTTGGCTGGGGCCAGGATCAGTTCTCTTGTCTCGTCTCTCTCTGGACTCGGGAGTCCAATTGGCTGACGACCGCGACCAATCCTTCAAGCGGCGCTTACGGGATTCCGCAGTCGCTTCCCGCCGGAAAAATGGCTGATGCCGGTGCGGACTGGCTGACCAATTACCGGACGCAGGTCAACTGGGGTCTGAACTACATCAAAGGCCGTTACGGCTCCCCTTGTGCGGCTTGGGGGCATTCCCAGTCTGTCGGTTGGTACTGACGGTATCGATTCAAGCCCCTTCCCGGTTGATGGCTTCCGTGCGGCAAGTGCATCCGTCCGGCTGGCCCCGCGGTGACTTAAGCCAGGCTTTCGCCTAAAATTATCCGGTGATAGATCGCACTGCCTCCGCCGAAACCCTGACCGCGGCCCCTGTTTCCGCAAGCGACGCCGAGCAGCCGCGCACTTACCAGGTGCGCACCTTCGGTTGCCAGATGAATGTGCACGATTCGGAGCGCATGGCAGGTCTGCTCGAATCAGCGGGCTTGACCCGTTCCGATGAGGAACTCGCGGATGTGGTCGTTTTCAACACCTGCGCGGTGCGCGAGAACGCGGATAACAAGCTCTACGGAACTCTTGGCCATCTGGCGCCGATCAAGAAGAAGCGACCCGGGATGCAGATCGCCGTCGGCGGCTGCCTGGCCCAGAAAGATCGGGAAACGATTCTGGAGCGCGCTCCATGGGTCGATGTCGTCTTCGGCACCCATAACGTCGGCTCGCTGCCGGTCCTTCTGGAACGCGCCCGCCATAATCGCAAGGCCCAGGCGGAGATCCTGGAGTCCTTGGAGGTCTTCCCCTCGACCCTGCCGAGCAAACGCGATTCCGTGTACGCCGGCTGGGTGTCCATCTCGGTCGGCTGCAATAACACCTGCACGTTCTGCATCGTCCCTTCCCTGCGCGGCAAGGAGCGCGACCGCCGCCCGGGGGACATCCTGGCGGAGATCCAGGCGCTCGTGGACGATGGCGTGATCGAAGTGACGCTGTTGGGGCAGAACGTCAACTCCTACGGAGTCGAGTTCGGCGATCGGCAGGCCTTTTCCAAGCTGCTGCGCGCGTGCGGGCAGATCCGAGGCCTGGAGCGGGTGCGTTTCACCAGCCCGCACCCCGCGGCTTTCACCGATGATGTGATCGAAGCCATGGCAGAGACCAGCAATGCGATGCCGCAGCTGCATATGCCCTTGCAGTCCGGATCTGACGCCATTCTCAAGGCGATGCGGCGCTCCTACCGTTCCAGCCGCTTCCTGGGGATCCTCGATCGGGTCCGGGAGAGGATCCCGCACGCCGCTATTTCCACGGATATTATTGTCGGTTTCCCGGGTGAGACCGAAGCCGATTTCCAGGCGACGCTGGACGTCGTTGAGCGCTCCCGCTTCGCGAACGCCTTCACCTTCCAGTACTCTCAACGTCCCGGCACCCCGGCGGCGGAGCTGCCCGATCAGCTCCCCAAGGAGGTGGTGCAGGAGCGCTTCGAACGGCTCACCGCTCTTCAGGACCGGATCAGCAAAGAGCAGAACACGGATCAGATTGGTCGTGACGTCAACGTGCTCGTCTCCGCGGAACCCGGTAAGAAATCGAGTCAGACGCAACGGCTCTCCGGCAGAGCCGAGGATTACCGACTGGTGCACTTCTCGATCCCGGACGGTGCAGAGCGCCCCAGGCCGGGAGACGTCGTGACGGTGCCGATCACGGGGGCCGCAGGGTTCCATCTGACCGCCGACCCGGCTGCCGAACAGTACTCTCTGCGACGGACCCGGGCTGGGGATGCCTGGGATAGGGCCCAGGCGGATTCCTGCGGAGCTCCCAGCACTGGAACCGCCGAGGCCGGCGGTTCCGCGCCCGGACGCCGGCCGGTCTCCCTCGGGATGCCCCGCATTTCGGTGCGCTGAACGTATGAACTACGCCCCGGGATGCGATGCGCAGACGCTTCCGGTGATCGCCGTCGTGGGGGCTACCGGAACCGGTAAGTCCGAGCTCGGTCTCCGGCTCGCCGAAGAGCTGGGCGGGGAGATCATCAATGCGGACTCGATGCAGTTCTACCGCGGCATGGATATCGGCACCGCCAAGCTCAGTCTCGTGGAACGCCGGGGCATCAGCCATCATCTGCTGGATATCCTCGAGGTTCGTGAAGAAGCCAGCGTCGCGGCATTCCAGGAGCAGGCCCGGCAGGCGATAGAAACTATTCGCGCCCGGGGGAGGCTGCCGATTCTCGTCGGCGGATCCGGGCTTTACCTCAGGGCGGTGCTCGACGTGCTGGAGCTACCGCCGACAGACCCTCTGATCCGGGCCAGATGGGAAGCCGAGTTAAGCGTCCAAGGGCTTCCGGCGCTCCGGGAACGCCTCCGTGCTGTCGACCCGAAATCGGCGCAGCGTCTGGGGGATGCCCGCCGGGTAGTCCGCGCGCTAGAAGTCCACGAGCTCACCGGCAGGCCCTTCTCCGCATACCTGCCGCGCCGGGAGTACTACCAGCCGGCTGTGCAGATCGGTCTCGACGGCTCCCGTGAGCACCTGCACAGGCGACTGGCGGAGCGCGTGCACCGGATGGCCGCCGCCGGACTACTGCAGGAAGTCTCAGCGTTGGCGGATCACGGCCTTCGGGAGGGCAAAACCGCCCCCCACGCGCTCGGCTACCGGCAGTTCCTCAGGGTGCTCGACGAGGGGCCTGAACAGTATTCTGAGGAGACCGCGATCGCCGATACTGTCATCGCGACACGGCAGTTCGCCCGAAGGCAGATCACCTGGTTCACGGCGGACTCCCGGGTGCGCTGGCTGGACTTCGATGACCCCGAGCACAGCGCACAGGCACTGCATGAGGTACGGCAGTTCCTGTCCGCGAGACCATAGCGATAGCCTGAAGAGATGACGAATAGCGCACAGTACGGCGAGCAGCACACTTCCCCGGCAGATCAGGAGGCTGATGCCCTGAGCAGGCTGAGCGGAGTGAAATTCGCCAAAGGGCACGGCATCGGCAACGACTTCGTGCTCTTCGAAGATGCCGAGGAGAAGCGCCCGGTTGACGCTGCGCTCGCCGCCGCCGTCTGCGACCGCCATCGGGGGCTGGGTGCCGATGGGCTGATCCGGGCGGTGCGCTCCCAGGAACTGCCCGAAGGGCGGGAACTCCTGGCGCAGGAGCCACGAGCGGAGTGGTTCATGGATTACCGCAATGCCGATGGTTCCCTGGCTCAGATGTGCGGTAACGGGGTGCGCGTCTTCGTCGACTTCCTCGTGCACCGCGGTCTGGTCTGGTTGGAGCCGGGGGAAGTGCTCCCGGTAGCGACCAGATCCGGGATCAAGAACGTCGAGCGCCTAGCTGATGGCTACGCAGCAGATCTGGGCCCCTGGCGACTGAGCAGCCCGGAGGAAGCCGAGCTCCGCGGGGTCGACTCGCTGGTCACCGCATATGCGCTCGATGTTGCCCGGCCGGGGCTATCCATCAGTACCGGCAATCCGCACACCGTGGTGGCCTTGGCGACTCAGGAAGAACTCGTCGAACTGGATCTCAGCCGGCCGCCGAAAGTCAATCCCGAGCCGGCGGAAGGGGCCAATGTGGAATTCGCGCTGCCCCGTGACCCCCTGGTGGTCGACGGGGTCGCCGCGATCGCGATCCGGGTCCACGAGCGGGGCTCGGGCGAGACGCTCTCCTGCGGCACCGGGGCGTGCGCGGCAGCCGCCGCTACCAGGTTCTGGGCCGGTGCGAACGCACCGGATCTCTGGGACGTCACCGTTCCCGGTGGCACGCTTCGGGTCCGCTTCATCACGGCGCCCAGCGGCGCGGAGCATATCGAATTATCGGGCCCGGCGAAGATCATCGCGGAAGGCGTCGTGCTGTAATCCCTCTGCGCTCTAGCTCAGCCACGCTCTAGCTCAGCCAACTCCGCAACGGAAGAATCCGGGTCAGGGTTGGCGGATCAGGTCCAAAGGTCTGAAGAGGAGTACCCTGCGCAAGGGGGAAACGGTGATGAGGACGATAACGCATCAGAGCCCGCAGACACCCTGACCGCATGATCGCTCTTCCACGCTCAGTCCGGTGTGCCAGGATGTGCCGGGCACAGTGCACGACGGAGAAAAGCGCATGCCGGACAGAACTGGAACCACAGAACCCCTGCCGCACGATCTCTCGGTGGAACACCCTGAAGACAGCGGCTACCAGAAAGGCCTCAAGAGCCGCCAGATCCAGATGATCGCGATCGGCGGCGCGATAGGAACCGGTCTTTTCATGGGCGCGGGAGGCCGTTTGGCGCAGGCCGGCCCTGCCCTGGTGATCAGCTACGCGGTATGCGGTTTCTTCGCGTTCATCATCCTGCGGGCCTTGGGGGAGCTGGTGCTGCACCGGCCTTCATCCGGGTCTTTCGTCTCTTATGCGCGGGAGTTCTTCGGGGAGAAAGCGGCTTTCGCGACCGGTTGGATGTACTGGTTGAACTGGGCGATGACCTCGGTTGTGGACGTCACGGCCGTCGCGCTGTATATGAACTTCTTCGGAAAGTACTGGGCGCCTTTCGGGCAGGTGCCGCAGTGGAGCTATGCACTGGCTGCCCTGGTCATCGTGCTGGTGCTCAACCTGGTCTCGGTGAAAGTCTTCGGCGAACTCGAATTCTGGTTCGCGCTCATCAAAGTAGTGGCCCTGAGCGCCTTCTTGATCATCGGCATCATCATCGTGATCTTCGGCTCCCCGGTGGCCGGGCAAGAGGTCGGCTGGAGCCTTATCACCGATCACGGCGGGGTTTTCCCGATGGGCATCCTCCCGGCCGTGGTGCTCATGCAGGGCGTGGTCTTCGCCTATGCCTCCATCGAGCTCGTCGGCACGGCGGCGGGGGAGACTCAGAACCCGGAGAAAGTCATGCCCAAGGCGATCAACACCGTGGTCATCCGGATCGCGGTGTTCTACGTAGGCTCCCTGGTGCTGCTCTCCCTGCTGCTGCCCTTCACCGCCTACCAGGCGGGGGAGAGCCCCTTCGTCACGTTCTTCGGATCCATTGGAGTTCAGGGGGTCGATGTGATCATGAACCTCGTGGTTCTCACCGCAGCGCTTTCCTCGCTCAACGCCGGTCTCTATTCGACCGGACGGATCCTGCGTTCGATGGCCCTGGCCGGCTCCGCCCCGGCCTTTGCGGCCAGGATGAACCGTTCTGGGGTCCCCTATGGCGGCATCGCCCTGCCCGCCGTTATCGGTGTACTGGGCGTGGCGCTCAACGCGGTCGTGCCCCGGAACGCTTTCGAGATCGTTCTGAACATCGCCGCGTTGGGTATCATCTCCGCGTGGGCGATGATCGTGCTCTGCCAGCTGCGCTTGTTCTCCTGGGCGCGTCAAGGCCGGATCTCCCGCCCGGCGTTCCGGCTCTTCGGAGCTCCGTACACCGAGTACCTGACCATGCTGTTCCTGATTCTCGTCGTGGTCATGATGGCCTTCGACTATCCTGTGGGCAGTTATACGGTGGCTTCGCTGACGCTTATCGTTCCGCTGCTGATCATCGGTTGGTTCCTGTGCCGGAAGCGGATCCGGCAGATCGCCGCGGAGCGGGCCGGGTTCACCGGGGCGATGCCGGTGCTGGCGAATCGTCCGAGGTCTCGGCCGGAGCAGAGCTGAACCTGGTCTGGAACTGGCGCAGAGGTCAGTGCTGCGGAGCGTGCACTTCCAGGACCCGGAACGCTTTCACACTGCCGAAACGGCGGATCCGGTAGTGCGGGAATTCCTCGGCCAGCCAGCGCTGCAACGAGTCCGAGCCGAGATTCTTCTGCACTACCAGATAGGCGGTTCCGCCGGGTGCGAGCCGGGGCAGCCAGAGCCTCATGATCTCGTGCAGCGCGGACTTGCCCACGCGGATCGGCGGATTCGACCAGAAAGTCTGGAAGGTGATGGCCGGGTCGAGGTCTTCCGGGACGCTGACGCTGATATTGCCGAGGCCTAAGAGCTCGGCGTTCTTCCGGGTGAGATCCAGCGAGCGCTGATTGACGTCCACCGCATACACCTGAGCCTGGGGCGAGCGCAGCGCAAGACTGAGCGCGATGGGCCCCCAGCCGCAGCCGATATCGAGGAGAGCACCGTGTTCCGGCGGGGCGGGAACCAGATCCAGAAGTACCGCTGTGCCTTTATCGAGCCCATCAGGAGAGAAGATCCCGGAATCGGTCCGCAGCCGCCGCTCTGCTCCGGCGAGGGTGGTCCGGAGCTCGCGTTCGCGGCCGGGAGCAGTCGGCTGGGTGCTGAAATAGTGCTCGGACATCGCTCTCAGCATAGCTGGCCGGGGCATAGATAAGAACATCGAGAACCCGGCTCTGGTAAACTTAATGCATGTTCCTTTTTATCTGAGGGTTTCTTTCCGCCCGCTCCCGGCTGCGCCATGACTCAGCGCCTGCCGCAGCCATCTGACGAATCATTAGACGCAGAGCACTCTCGGGGAACATTCATCCGCACCAGCTGGTTACTTGGCTTAGCAGTAGCCACAGTCTGTTCTCGTGCCGGCGAATGCCGAGCGAGGCAGATTCCGCCTGTTTCTCTCCGAGGCCGCCGCGTCGTCTCATCATCCGAGGCATCAGTGAAAGACGAGGCCGCATCATCATGCGAGAACATCCGCAATCAACTAGGCAAGACCAACCCCGGGGAACGCAAAGCGTCATCGCCGGGGCATACGATAAACATCTGAGTACTTCGAAGGAGACCATGACCACACAAGACGGCAGCCCGGATCAGGGTTTGAGCCAGGATGAGATCCAGGCCGTAATCGACAGGGTCCTCGCCAGGGATACAGCTGGCCCGGCAAGCAGCTCGACGAGTCGGGACAGCGTGTTCACCGAGCGTGCGCTCGCCCTGAGCGAACTGGACCGGGAGCACGGCGATTACGACGGCGATCAGGAAGACCTCGAAGAACGCCGGGCGCTGCGCCGTGTCGTGGGGCTCTCCACTGAACTTGATGACGTCACTGAAGTCGAATACCGGCAACTCCGGCTGGAGCGAGTGGTTCTCGCCGGGCTGTGGACCGACGGTTCCGCGGCAGACGCGGAGAACTCCCTGCGGGAGCTCGCCGCACTCGCTGAGACCGCTGGTTCGGAAGTACTCGATGGCTTAGTCCAGCGCCGCACCAAGCCGGATCCTGGAACCTACCTCGGTTCCGGGAAGGCGCTCGAACTCAAGGACATCGTCTCGGCGACGGGTGCTGACACCGTTATCGTGGACAGCGAACTGGCACCATCTCAGCGTCGCGCGCTCGAAGACATCGTCAAGGTCAAGGTGATCGATCGGACGGCGCTGATTCTGGATATCTTCGCGCAGCACGCCAAATCCCGGGAGGGCAAGGCGCAGGTGGAGCTGGCTCAGCTGGAGTATCTGCTCCCGCGGCTCCGCGGCTGGGGCGAGTCGATGTCCCGCCAGGCCGGTGGCCGGGTAGGCGCGGCCGGTGGCGGTATCGGCTCCCGCGGCCCCGGTGAGACGAAGATCGAGCTGGACCGGCGGCGGATCCGCACCAGGATGGCCAAGCTGCGGCACCAGATCGCGGCGATGAAACCGGCGCGTGAAGCCAAACGGGCCAACCGACTGCGTGGTGAAGTGCCGTCAGTGGCCATCGCCGGTTATACCAATGCCGGTAAATCCTCCATCTTGAACCGGCTGACCCAGGCCGGGGTGCTCGTGGAGAACGCCCTGTTCGCCACGTTGGATCCCACGGTCCGGCGGGCGACAACCCCGGATGGCATCGGCTACACCCTGGCCGACACGGTGGGCTTCGTCCGGTCTTTGCCGACCCAGCTCGTGGAGGCCTTCCGCTCCACGCTGGAGGAGGTGGCCGATGCGGATCTGATCCTGCACGTGGTGGATGTCTCCCATCCGGACCCGGAAGGGCAGATCGCAGCGGTGCGCCAGGTGCTTTCCGAAGTAGAGGCACGGGACGTCCGCGAGATCCTGGTACTCAACAAAGCTGATGCGGCCCAGCCGTTCGCGATCGAACGGCTGCGGCAGCGCGAGCCGGAGACCGTGGTGGTCTCCGCCAGGACCGGGGCCGGTTTCGCTGAGCTCGCAGCTGCAATCTCAGCGTCGATTCCCCGGCCTTCGGTGGAGTGCCGAGTGCTGATCCCCTACGATCGCGGGGACCTGGTCAGCAGACTGCATGACAGCGATGCCGAGATCCTGGAGCAGGAGCACCGGGAGACCGGTACGTGGTTGCGGGTTCTGGTGCGTCCGGGCTTAGCCGCAGAACTGGAGCCCTTCGCTGACCATGGCTGATCCGGCGGCAGATCTCCAGCAGAAAGCCGACGCCGAGCCTTCCGGCCCGGCTGAAGACGGCGAGGTCCAGGAGGCATTGCGCCTTCTGGATCTCGCCGTGTCCGCTATGGGCGGCCAGCATCGTGCGGGCCAGCACGAAATGGCCCGGCACGTGGTGCGCTCGTTCAGCACCGGGGAGCATCTGCTGGTCCAGGCGGGCACCGGCACGGGGAAGTCACTGGCGTATCTCATCCCCCTGCTCCTGCACGCGCTGCGCAGTGAGCGCCCATCCTTGGTGGCGACCGCGACCCTGGCCCTCCAGGCTCAGATCATGGGCCGGGATATCCCCAGGCTGCTGGAGATCATTCAGCCGGAACTCGAACGCCCGGTATCAGTGGCGTTGGTCAAGGGCCGGAGCAACTACCTCTGCAAGCACAAGACCGCCGGCGGATTCCCGGAGGAAGAGCCCGAAGCAGGGCAGCTCTTCGCGCTCGGCGAGGACGGCAGTGCTCGCCTGCCCGGCACCGGCGCGGCATCGGTCCTGGGGAGGGAAGTGACGCGCCTACGCGAATGGGCCGAGGAGACTGAGACGGGGGACCGGGATGAGCTCAACCCTGGAGTGAGCGAACGCGCCTGGCGCCAGGTCTCCGTCTCCTCACGGGAATGCCTTGGCGCGCAGCGCTGCCCGGTGGCCGATGAGTGCTTCAGCGAGCTGGCCAAGCTCCGGGCCGCAGAAGCGGATCTCGTCGTGACCAACCATGCGATGCTGGCGATCAGCGCCTTCGACGGATTGGCGGTGCTGCCGGAGTACGACGCCGTGGTGATCGATGAGGCCCATGAGCTGGTGGACCGTGTGACCGGAGCGGTTTCCGGGCAGCTTTCCGCTGCGATGGTCGAGGCCGCTGCGGCTGCGGCCCGGAAGCACACCGCTATTGAGGTCGAGGCGCTCCAGCACTCAGCGCAAGCGCTCGACAAGGCATTACACGGCCAGCCCGCGGGCTGGCTGCCAGAGGCTCTGAACCAAGAGCAGTACGCCGCAATAGACCAAGTCCGCGATGCGGCCCGGATCGCACTCTCCGACTCCAAAGGCGAGTCATCTCAGGTCACCGATGGCGGACGGCAACTGGCGAGGTCCCGGTTGCAGCTGATCTTTGAGCAGACCGAGCGGCTCCTCGCCGCCGTGCCGCTCAGGGAATCAGGGCAACCCGATGCCGGCGAAGTCATCTGGATCACTCGGGCCGGAAGCTTCGATCCGCAGCAGGGCTACCGGGCGGCGGAAGACACCGAACCCGCGACGCTCAATATCGCACCGCTCTCCGTGGCCATGCGGCTGCGCGACAAGCTTTTCGGCGAGCACACCGCGGTACTGACTTCTGCGACCCTGGCCGTGGGCGCGGCCTTCGAACCGGTCGCCGGGAACCTTGGCCTGCTGGGCGATAGCGCACCGAGCTGGACCGGGGCGGACGTCGGCAGTCCCTTCGACTACCCTCGGCAAGGAGTGCTCTACGTCGCGGCGGATCTGGAGCGGCCTGGGCGCGGCACCTCACCGGCCCAGCTGGACGAACTCGAGCAGTTGCTGCGCGCTTCGCGCGGTGGTGCGCTGTGTCTGTTCTCTTCACGCCGCGCAGCGGAAGATGCGGCGGATGAGATGCGTTCCAGGCTGAGCGACTTCGAGATCCTGTGCCAGGGAGAATCCTCTATGGCATCGCTGATCCGAGAGTTCCAGGCGGACCCCGACGCCTGCCTCTTCGGCACGATGTCGCTATGGCAGGGCGTGGATGTGCCCGGGGATTCCTGCCGGCTGGTCACTATTGACCGGATTCCTTTTCCCCGCCCCGATGATCCGCTGACTAACGCGCGCACCCGGGCGGTGGCCATGGCCGGAGGGAACGGCTTCATGTCGATCTCGGCTGCGCACGCCGCGGTGCGGCTGGCCCAGGGCGCCGGCCGGCTGATCCGTTCCATGGAAGACCGTGGAGTCGTCGCAGTGCTCGATTCCAGGCTGGCCACGGCCCGATACGGCGGCTTCCTCAGAGCTGCGTTGCCGCCGTTCTGGCCCACTACTGATCGTGAAGTCACCCTGGCGGCGCTGCAGCGGTTGCGCAGTCAGTCTGAAAGCAGTCAGTCTGAAAAAGGAACAGAAACCGCAGAAAACAGCGTCGAGGAGTAGCCCGCAGGCGCACCAGCCGGTTCAGAGGGGGTCAGATGGAGCGTAGGACGGTGACCACTTTGCCCATGATGGTTGCGTGGTCGCCCAGGATCGGCTCGTACTGCGTGTTCTGCGGAAGCAGCCAGGTGTGTCCGTCGCGCTGCCGGAAGGTCTTGACCGTCGCTTCATCGTCGAGGAGCGCCGCTACGATATCGCCGTTCACAGCGTCGTTCTGCCGGCGCACCACAACCCAGTCGCCATCGCAGATGGCAGCGTCGATCATCGAGTCCCCGACGATCTTGAGCATGAACAGCTCTCCGTGCCCTACTAGCTGGCGGGGCAGGGGCATGACATCCTCGACCGCCTGATCTGCGAGGATCGGCCCGCCCGCAGCAATGCGTCCCACGAGGGGGACCATCGCCGTGTCCTGGGCACTGCCGAGCTGCGCTACGTCGATTCCACTGCTGCTGCGCAGATTCGCGGCGTCGGGCACTCCTTCGATATCAACGGTGCTCTCTTCGCCAAGGGTCAGCGGGATGAGCACTTCCATGGCCCGGGGGCGTTTGGGGTCTCTGCGCAGATAGCCGAGCTTCTCCAGCTGGGTGAGCTGATGCGTGACGCTGGAAAGGCTCGCGAGTCCCACGAGATCTCCGATCTCACGCATCGAGGGCGGGTATCCGCGCGTGTTGATCGTGCGCTGGATGCCTTCGAGGATTTTCTTCTGCCGGACGGTCAGTCCCTTGAATCCGCCCTCAGCTGTTCGAGGTGCCTGGCGCCGTGAGCTCTCCTGGATTGCCATCGATCTAGCCCTTTCGCCTAGTCCTGTCCCCGCCTTGACGTCGCCCGCACTCAAATTGTCGGTCCTCGATGATCGAGTGTTCCTTGCAGACGTTGAAGCCTTGTTCTGTCATCTCAGAATAAGAAGGAATGTCTGAGATATCAAACATATGTTCTAGCGATTCTTGTCAAGATTCGATCATTCGTGCTAAAAAGTAGTGGGAGAGATTCGAAAATAGTTTCGAACACCTGGGGTTCTTGTTCGATTACTGGGTTTCTAGATTCGAATCACGTGGAAAGGTAAAGCAATGAACGTGTTGGTTTCTGATGCTGCAGTATCGGCAGCCCCGATGGAAGATGTTCACGTGTCGCAGGGCGGAGGGCTCAAGCTGACCCGTCGCGGGCGCTTCGTGCTGATCGCCCTGCCCATGCTTCTCGTGGCCACTGCACTACTCGTGGCGATAGGTTTCTTGACCTCACCGCTGAAAGCCGGCACGGAGCCCCTCCTCGGAACCGGGGCGGTCGCCGTCACGGTCCAGCCGGGGGACTCCCTCTGGTCGCTCGCGGGTCAGGCTGCCCTGCCTCGGGACGCCGGTGATGTCGTTGCTGAAATCGTCGAGCTCAATAGCCTGAGCAGTGCGGTACTGCAGCCCGGGCAGTCGATCCTCCTGCCGAGCCGCTGAGGCTGTAGCCAGTTGCCGTCATTGCACAGAGCTGGCTCGACTACAATGGATCGGTGAGTAATCGATCGTTCCAGGAGGCTCCAGTGGCCTCGCGCGCTGAGCGACTGAAACGGCTTCCCCTGAGGGATAACCTGCGCGGACTGGAGCCGTATGGCGCGCCGCAGCTGCAGGCTCCGGTGCTGCTCAACGTCAATGAGAACACCTACGGTATTCCCGAGAGCGTACGGCATGCCATGATCCGCCGGGTCGAGCAGGAACTCAAGACGCTCAATAGATACCCGGACCGTGAATTCACTGAGCTGCGAACAGCACTTGCGCGGTACCTCGGTCACGAGCTGACCGCAGAGAATATCTGGGCGGCCAATGGATCCAACGAAGTGCTCCAGCAGATGATGCAGGCCTTCGGCGGCCCTGGTCGTTCATTGCTCAGCTTCCCTCCCACCTATTCCATGTACCCTCTGCTCGCGAGTGCCACGGATACTGAGTACCTGAGCGGATTCCGGGATGAGGACTTCCAGATCTCCGCAGAGTCGGCGGCTGCGCAAGTGAAAACTCAGGCCCCTGAGCTCATCGTCCTGTGCTCTCCGAATAATCCCACCGGCACAGCCCTGAGCCTCGAGGTGATCGAGGCCGTCTACACGGCCAGCGAGCCGTACCGCAGTATCGTCATCGTGGATGAAGCCTATGCCGAATTCGCCCGCCCGGGGACGCCGAGCGCGCTCACCTTGCTGCCTGGCAGGGAACGGCTCGTCGTTTCCCGTACGATGAGCAAAGCCTTCGCGCTGGCCGGGGCCCGGCTCGGCTATCTGGCGGCGGCTCCGGAAGTCACCGATGCTCTGCGCCTGGTTCGTCTGCCGTATCATCTTTCGGCGCTGACACAGGCTGCCGCACTGGCGGCCTTAGACCACTCCGAAGCGCTGCAGGCGGAGGTGGAGCAGATCAAAGCCCAGCGCGACAGGATCGCCGAGCGTCTGGCTCAGCTCGGCCTGAAGCCCGCAGAATCCGACGCCAACTTCGTCTTCTTCCGGGGGGTCACCGACCCACAGCAGCTCTGGCGCGAGCTTCTAGACGCCGGTGTGCTCATCCGGGACGTCGGGTTCGCCGGCGCCCTGCGGGTCACGGCCGGAACCCCGCAGGAGACCACTGCCTTTCTTGACGCGATGGAACGCATCCTGCAGGCTGAGCCGACCCTTGTGCACCATGACTGACGCCGTCATCTCTGTGCTGCATCATCCGGAGAGCCCCGAAGCCAAGAAGATCTGCGAACCGAGCCCAGAAAAGGATCACCATGAGTAACCGCACCGCGCGACTGGACCGAGGCACCTCCGAGTCTTCGGTATCGCTGGAACTCGACCTGGACGGTAGCGGTCAATCTGATATCGACACCACGGTGCCGTTCTACGACCACATGCTGACAGCCTTCTCGAAGCACTCTCTGATCGACCTGCGCATCCGAGCCAGCGGGGACACCGATATCGATGTGCATCACACGGTAGAGGACGTTGCGATCACCCTGGGCGAAGCGCTGCGCCTAGCGCTGGGGGACAAAGCCGGTATCCG
Source organism: Acaricomes phytoseiuli DSM 14247 (assembly GCF_000376245.1). Taxonomy (GTDB): domain Bacteria; phylum Actinomycetota; class Actinomycetes; order Actinomycetales; family Micrococcaceae; genus Renibacterium; species Renibacterium phytoseiuli. The sequence continues at coordinate 97,995 of NZ_AQXM01000063.1, forward strand.
GCGATTCGGTGAAGCCACGGTGCCTCTCGACGAAGCGCTGAGCCAAGCAGTGGTCGATCTCTCCGGCCGGCCGTACCTGGTCCATGACGGTGAGCCGGCGGGGCAGGAATACCACTTGATTGGCGGCCACTTCACCGGCTCGCTCACCCGACACGTCTTCGAAGCCATCACCCTGCATGCGCAGATCTGCCTGCACATGCTGGTTCTCGCCGGACGGGACCCGCACCACATCGTGGAGTCCCAGTTCAAAGCCTTCGCCAGGGCGCTGCGCGCTGCCGTAGAGCCAGATCCGAGGGTCACGGGAATCCCCTCCACCAAAGGGCTTTTATGAAGCCCTCCGTCACGGTTCTTGATTACGGCTCAGGCAATGTGCGCTCTGCGGTGCGGGCCCTTGAGCAGGCCGGTGCGCACGTCACGTTGAGCGCAGATGCGGAGCTGGCCTTCGCTGCAGATGGCTTGGTCGTACCCGGCGTCGGGGCCTTCGCCACGGTGATGGAAGAACTCCGAGAGGTGGGCGGATTGCCTCTGATCGGACGCCGGGTGGCAGGCGGCAGGCCGGTTCTCGGCATCTGCGTCGGCTTGCAGGTGCTCTTCGAGGCGGGAGTCGAACACGGGCAGCGAACCGAAGGCATGGGGGAGTGGCCCGGAGTGGTCGAGCCGCTTCCGGCGGAGAGCGTAGCCGTTCCGCATATGGGGTGGAACACCGTGGACGCTTCGGCGGACAGCGTTCTCTTCCGAGGGCTGCATGACGAACGTTTCTATTTCGTCCACTCCTACGCCGTCCAGAGTTGGGATTTCGATGTCGCCCAGCCCAAGATGAGACCGCCCCAGGTGACCTGGAGCGAACACGGAGCCCGGTTCATCGCAGCCGTGGAGAACGGCCCGCTCAGCGCCACTCAGTTCCACCCGGAGAAGTCCGGTGCAGCAGGAGCCAGGCTATTGCGCAACTGGGTGGATTCGATCAATAAGAAAAAGACCGGAGCAGCCGCTCAGATGGGAGACCACCGATGAACTCACTTCTCTTGATGGGACTCGCCGGCCTGCTGGTCGGCGGTGCGATCTCCTTCTGGCAGCAGAAGACCAAGCGCTGGATCCCGGTGAGTTTCGGCGTGCTCGCGATCATGTCCTTTGCCGCCGCGTACCTGGTGAACCTGTCTTGAGAAAATCTGTTCTGAGACACGAGAAGTGAAGTCCGAAGCACTGATGCGAACTGGAGAAAGAACATGAGCGAAGCCATCCTCGAACTGCTACCCGCTGTCGACGTTGCCGACGGCCAGGCTGTGCGCTTAGTCCAGGGCGAGGCCGGCAGCGAGAGCCATTACGGGGCGCCTCTGGCGGCGGCCTTGGCCTGGCAGGATGCAGGCGCTGAATGGATTCACCTGGTGGATCTCGATGCGGCTTTCGGCAGGGGCACCAATCTGCCGCTCCTGGCCGAAGTGATCGCTGAACTCGAGGTCAAAGTCGAGCTTTCCGGCGGTATCCGCGATGACGCCTCTCTCATCGCTGCTCTGGAACTAGGGGCTACCCGGGTGAATCTGGGTACCGCGGCGCTGGAAGACCCGGAATGGACCGCAACGGTGATCGAACGCTTCGGGGACCGGATTGCAGTGGGGCTCGATGTGCGCGGTACGACTCTCGCGGCGCGGGGCTGGACCAAGGAGGGCGGCGATCTCTGGGAAGTCTTGGCCCGTCTGGAAGACGCCGGATGCACCCGCTACGTGGTAACCGATGTGACTAAGGACGGAACATTGCGCGGGCCCAACCTCGAGCTACTGCGGGAAGTCCTGGAACGCACCGGGAAGCCCGTCGTCGCATCCGGAGGGATCGCCACGCTGGATGACCTGCGGGCTCTGCGCGACCTCGTCCCGCTGGGACTGGAGGGGGCGATTGTCGGCAAGGCACTGTATTCCGGTGCCTTCACGCTGCCCGAAGCCCTCGATGTCGCGGGCTGCCGGTGACCGGGAAGAGCCAGTCACCGGGCAGTAGGCCTTTACCGGCGCACATCGTGGCCGCGCTGACAGCTCAAGGCACCGAGAACCTTGCAGACTCCGCAGGGCAGCCGTGGGCGGGCCGTGACCTGAGTGAAGCAACTGCGCCTTATCACCGTTACAAAGGAGACGATGGCACTGCCGCAGCCGATTATCACGATGCTCTTGATGCGCTTGTCGCGGGGACCGGCTCGGAAGCTGAAGTCGTCGCGGCGCTGGCGGCTTGTCGAGTATTCGTTCCCATCGTGGCGGAATTGGCCGAGCACAGCGAGCACCCTGGAGGCACAGGGGAGGCCGGGCGCAACGGGCTCAGCGGGGACAAAGAGTCGGATATGGTCTTGGTGATGCTCAGCGCCCCGGACGGCCGCCAGGCACTGCCCGTTTTCAGCGACCCGGAAAAGCTCAGGCACTGGCATCCGCAGGCCAGGCCCGTTCCGGTCTCCGCGCCGCGCGCTGCGCTTTCCGCAGTTTCGGAGAAGGCCCAGTTGATGGTGGTCGATCCAGCGGCGGAGCAGACCTTCGTGGTTCGCAGGCCGGCTCTCTGGGCGATAGCGCAGCAGCGTCTTTGGGCGCCCAGCTATCAGGATGCCGAGGTGCACGCCCGTATTCGGTCGCTTCTGATCGAGGGCTTGACGGCGGGGGCTAAGCTGGGCGAGGGGAACCTGAGAGGGATCGATATCATGGCTGCCCCGGGTATCCGGAGCGTTGGAGCCGGCGGTCAGCTGATACCGGGTGGCGGTGCCGGGCCGGAGCTGCGCATCGTTCTCCTCCTCCGCCCAGGGCTGAACCAGGCTGAGCTGGACCAGAGCATCGCCCGGGCCGAGGCGCTACTCGGAGCTGACGAGCTTTTCGCTCAACGCGTGGACTCGGTGCAGATCAGTGTGCAGGGAGCCGGCTCGGCAAGGCACTGATCCGGTAAGCCTGGTGAGCGGCCTGGGCGAAAACAGCAGCAAGAGAGTAAGAATGCCTGCGTGAATCAGGCCGCGTCAGGAAAGGCGGACATGCAATGAACTTCGGGCACTATCAGCAGCTGCTCAGCCAGAAATCTGTGCGTCGTCTTCTCCTGGTAGCGATACTGGCCCGAGTGCCGCATGCTGCTGCCGGCCTGATCCTGACCCTTCACGTGGTCAACTCGCTGGGCCTCGACTACACCGCTGCGGGCGGGGTCACCGCCGCGGTGACCCTGGGTATCAGCATGGGGGCGCCGTGGCGCGGACGGATTCTGGACCGCAAGGGACTGCGACGCACTCTGATCCCGTCGATCATCGCCGAAGTCGTGATCTGGTCGACCGCTGGCTTCCTGCCCTACTTTCTGCTGCTCGTAGCTGCTTTCATCGGCGGCGCACTGGCCGTCCCGGTATTCACCGTGGTCCGGAAGGCCCTGGCGGTGATGGTCTCGCAGCAGCAGCGCCGCACCGCGTACACCCTGGATTCGATCAGCTCGGAACTGACCTTCATCATCGGCCCCGCCCTCGGCGTCATCCTGGCCACGGTCAACAGCCATTTGGCTCTGATCGTCGTCGGTGTCGCCTCATCGGCCGCGGGTGCCTTCCTCTACTGGTTCAACCCGCCGACCCACTCTGGTGCGCCGGGCACGTACCAGCCTGAAAAAGAAGAGATCATCGCCACGGAGGAAACTCTGCCGGTCGTCGTCACACCCGGAAGCTCGCTTTCCGCGCAGAGTCGACTGCGCGGCTGGGGCCGCCGATTGCGCGGGAATCTCAGCTGGTTCACCATGGATGTAGCCGTGGTTCTCGCAACGGCTACGGGTGCCGGACTCATGCTCATTGGTACCGATATCGCGATGGTCGCGACGGTACGGAGTTATGACCGGCAAGGCGATATCGGCATCGTCTTCGCCGCATGGGGTCTTGCCTCTATTATCGGCGGCCTGATCTACGGTGCCATGCAGCGGCGGATCAACCCTCTTTCGCTACTCTTGGGCATGGCTCTGCTCACTTTTCCGCTGGCGCTCGCTACGGACACGTTGAGCCTAGTTCTTTTGGCGATGCCAGCGGGTCTGCTCGTGGCCCCGGTACTCGCGGCGTCATCGGAGCGGCTGGCAGATTTGGTACCGGAGCATCGCCGGGGTGAGGCGATGGGCTGGTACGGCTCAGCACTGACCTTAGGTGCTGCTCTGGGCGCTCCACTGACCGGCGCCGTAATGGACGCGACAGCATCCTGGGTCGGTTTCCTCGCGATCGCCGGAATCGGCCTGATGATCGCCCTCATAGGAGTCCTGGTCACGCTACTGCGGCATCGAAAGTCTGCTCAGCGTAGCGACGCGGTGCGGAACCTCAGCCGACCGCTCCGGTGAATTTCTCGCCGGGGCCCTGACCCGGAGCATCGGGCAGTACCGAGGCTTCCCGGAAGGCGAGTTGCAGGGAACGCAGCCCGTCGCGTAACGGTGCGGCGTGCTGACTGCCGATCTCCGGCGCGGCTGCGGTGACGAACCCGGCCAGGGCGGTGATCAGCTTGCGGGCTTCATCGAGATCTTTCAAACTCTCAGCATCCGGCCCCTCGGACAAACCGACTTTCACTGCGGCCGCGCTCATCAAGTGAACGGCCGCGGTGGTGATCACCTCGACCGCAGGCACCTCGGCGATATCCCGTAATGCCCCGGAGTTGGTGCCGGTGTCATCCAGTGAATCAGAAGAAGTAGGGGCTGAATCGCTCATGCTCACAGTGTATACAAGCTAGCTGCGGGTAGCGGCCCTGCGCCAGTGCCCGCGGCAGACGCTCTTTCTGTTAGACTTATACGTGACCGGCTGGAATATCCTGGCAGCCTTTCATGTTGAGAACAGCATGACGGCTGGGATATCCAGCTTGCAAGCGGAGTTCTCTCCCACCTGTCGACCCGTTCAATCGATCAGCTCAGACTCATCGGAACGGAGTTGCCTGGTTACAGGTCGGTGGAATCGAGTCCAACTCAGTTCCCCGAATCTTGAGGCCTTCGATTGCACCGGTAATCGGGGGCCTTCTCTTTTTGCCGGTGTCCTTGAACAGTAAGAACCTACAGGAGTCACACATTAGCGAGCCACGAATCAATGACCGTATTCGCGTCCCTGAAGTGCGCTTAGTCGGTCCCGCCGGCGAGCAGGTCGGCATTGTCCGCATCGAGGATGCACTGCGCTTGGCCGCGGAATCGGATCTGGACTTGGTTGAGGTTGCACCGACGACTAAGCCGCCGGTGGCCAAGCTTATGGATTTCGGCAAGTACAAATACGAGGCGGCGGTCAAAGCCCGTGAAGCCCGGAAGAACCAGACGAACACCGTTCTGAAGGAAATCCGGTTCCGCCTGAAAATCGACACGCATGATTACGAGACGAAGACCGGGCACGCACTGCGCTTCCTGGGGGCTGGAGACAAGGTCAAGGCCATGATCCAGTTCCGTGGGCGTGAGCAGCAGCGCCCTGAAATGGGCATCCGGTTGCTCCAGCGTTTCGCTGAGGACGTCGCTTCGGTGGGTGCTGTGGAATCGGCCCCGAGGATCGACGGCCGAAATATGGTGATGGTGGTCGGCCCGTTGAAAAACAAGGCCGAAGCCAAAGCCGAGGCTCGGCGCGCCGCGCAGAAAGCTAAGGCCAAGGAAAAAGTTGATGTCGACAAGGGTGCAGCCCCGATGACTCAGAGCCTGGCCGACGCTATGCCGGAGGCGTTGAAAGAAGCTCAAGAACCTCAAGAAAAGCAGCAGGAAGAAGCCGCACAGGCTATTGCGACCGCTGAAACGGCTGAAGCAGTAACCGAGGCTGAGACTGCCACCGCTGTGATCGAAGAAGCTGAAAAAGCTGAAGAGACAACGGAGAGCGAGCCGATGAAAGCGGCGTCGGCGAAACCGGCCGCAGCCAAGCCCGCGGCGGCTAAACCCGCCGCGAAACCGGCGGCGAAGCCAGCCGCCAAACCAGCAGCTGCTAAGGCGGCGGCGAAGCCAGCAGCTGCTAAGGCGGCGGCGAAGCCAGCAGCTGCTAAGGCGGCGGCGAAACCCGCCGCGAAACCGGCTGCGGCTAAACCCGCTACCAAGCCCGCCCCTAAACCGGGTGGGAGCAAAAGCTCACAGAAATAAGGCTGACGAGAATCTCTGATTCCAGTCGCCAGGATGACCCCGGCTGTTCGTCAGGACAGCTCCCCGAGTACCGTCAGGTGTTGGCGGACAGAGTAAGGAGATCGGCTCATGCCGAAGATGAAGACCCATAGCGGCGCTAAGAAGCGCTTCAAAGTAACCGGTACCGGCAAGCTGAAGCGTCAGCAGGCTAACCGCCGCCACTACTTAGAGCACAAGCCGTCGACCTTGACCCGTCGCCTTGCAGCGGACAAGATCGTGGCCCCCGCAGACACCAAGACCCTGAAGCGGATGCTCGGCCTCTGAGGCTCTGCCCTTCAGCAGTCGACTGAATTCGAATCTTTTCCTCCAGCCGGTGTTTAGCCGGCTCTGAATAAAGCTTTCCGGTCCTGGTCTGGTACCAGCGGAAGATTGAGAACTAAGGAGTACGCACGTGGCACGTGTGAAGCGGGCGGTCAACGCCCATAAGAAGCGCCGGGTTATCCTCGAGCGGGCCAGCGGATACCGCGGCCAGCGCTCAAGGCTGTACCGCAAGGCCAAAGAGCAGCTGCTGCACTCGTTCGTGTACAGCTACAACGACCGGCGCAAGCGCAAAGGCGATTTCCGCCGGCTCTGGATCCAGCGGATCAACGCTGCTTCCCGCGCTAACGGCCTGACCTACAACCGGCTGATTCAGGGGCTGAAGGCAGCTTCGATCGAAGTCGATCGCCGTATGCTCGCAGAGCTCGCAGTGAATGATGCCGCAGCTTTCGCCGGTCTGGTGAAGCTGGCTAAAGAAGCGCTTCCTGCTGACGTCAAGGCGGCTAGCTGAATTAGTCCCGCATGAATGGCAGCACTGAGCTGACCCATTCATCGGAAGACTACGATTGCCGACAGATTTCAGGCCCGGCCCAAGCTTTTCGGAGCTTGGGCCGGGCCTGAAGCCTATCTTGATGCAGATGATGCATCCAGCACACCAATATGCTTGAGGGAGAAGAGCCCGGATCAGAAAGGGGGCAGCGCACCTATGACAGCATACAGTTCCCCGGGGCAGTCTGAGCGCGTGATGAGCAACCCCCGTTCAGACCGGGTGCGGGATCTCGCCAAGCTGGCGAAGCGCAGCGTCAGGAGCCGCAGGGAAGAGTTCCTGGTGGAAGGCCCGCAAGCGGTTCGGGAGGTGCTCAAAGCGCACCATGATGCTCGCAGTGCTGGGAAACCTGCTCTGCTGCGCGAGGTCTATGCCAGCGCCGACTGCCTCGAACGGTTCCCGGAGATCGCCGAGCTTTCGGCTGCTTCTGGCGCCCTGGTCCACCTGGCCGACGACGCCGTGCTCGCAGCTCTGGCCGATACCGTCACACCGCAGGGCGTGGTTGCTGTCTGCCGTTTCCTGGACGTGCCCCTTGAAGCTGTGTTCGCCGATAGTCCTCGTCTGCTCGCCGTGCTGTGCCGGGTGCAGGACCCGGGGAATGCCGGGACCATCCTCCGGGCCGCCGACGCCGCAGGCGCGGACGCGGTGGTCTTCACTTCTGGCAGCGTCGATGCGTACAATCCGAAAACCGTCCGGAGCACCGCAGGCTCCTTGTTCCACGTTCCAGTGGTGCTGAATGCTGACCTGGACGAGCTGGCCGGGCTATGCCAGAGCCGCGGAATCACCGTGCTGGCCGCCGACGGCTACGGTGCGGAGAATCTCGATGAACTCCAAGACCAGGCAGCGATCCGCCGGCTGGCCGCCGCAGGCGAACCGTGGAGCGCCTTAGATGCCTCGCCGGCTCGGCTCGAGCTGGCTACCACCTGGCTTTTCGGCAATGAAGCCCAAGGCCTCTGCACTGCCGAACTCGACCTGGCCGATTCCCGGGTTGCCGTACCGATCTACGGTGCCGCGGAAAGCCTCAACGTCGGCACTGCGGCGACCGTCTGCCTCTATGCGAGCGCCCGGGCGCAGCAACCAGTCGACCGAACAGGCGAAGAGCCACTCACCAGCTGAGCTGATAAGTGGCGCTTCGAAGATTCTGAACTCGGTTCGCCCTTAGGCGCTGGCCTTATTCCGGCCTTTGGTGGCTCCCCAGATACCCGCTACGACGAGGCCTCCGACAATGGCCAGGATCCAGGATCCGATATTGAAGAACTCCATCCGGCCGGAGCCGAAGATCAGGTTCCCGATCCATCCGCCGACGATGGCTCCGACGACACCGAGGACCAAGCTGGTGATCCAGCCGCCCTGAACTTTACCCGGCATGATGGCTTTGACGATGACCCCGACGATGAGGCCGAGGATAATCCAACCGATGAAACCCATGTTTCCTCCTTGTGGTTCTCGACCGATTCGGAAATCAGCCGATCCTGTACTCGGTACATTACGCCGCATGGCCCCTTATGTGGGGGAAATCGATGATTTAGCTGTGACTTTATCTAACTGTGATCTATAGAGGAACTGGCCGAGCGAGCAGGTGATGTCGAACGGCGCTCCTGCCGTCCGCTGAACAAGGCGATGCCCAGGCCAAGCAGGGCGAGGCAGGCGCCGACCAGGGCCGGTGCGACGAAGCCCCAGCCCCAGGCGATCACTAGACCGCCGAGGAAGGCTCCGAGTGCATTGGCGATGTTGAGCGCGGAATGATTCATCGAAGATGCCAGAGAACCCGCGGGGGCTACGTCGAGCAATCTGGTCTGCAATGCGGGGACGAGCATCGATCCGGAGGCTCCGACGGCCAGCACCAGTGGCAGCGCCGTCCAGATCTGCCCCACGCCGAGAGCGAAAAGCAGCAAGACCACGACGATGAGCGCCATCACCCAGTAGATGCTGCCGAGCACTGACCGATCAGCCAACTTGCCGCCGAGGATGTTTCCCAGCACCATGCCGACGCCGTAGAGGCCGACCACCAGCGGAAGCCAGGACTCGGCGAGACCGGTGACCTGCGTCATCGTGGGAGAGATGTAGGTGTAGACCGCGAAGAATCCGCCGAAGCCGACGATTCCGATGAGCAGGGTGAGCCAGACCTGCAGGCGGCGCAGAGCCGAGAGCTCGCCGCGGATAGTCGCCCCCTCCGGGGCCGGCTGGGCCGGTACGAAAGCCCAGATGGCCAGCACCGTGGCGAAGTTGATCGCCCCCACCAGGATGAAGAGGGTCCGCCAGCCGAACTGCTGGCCGAGGAAGGTGGCCAGGGGCACCCCGATCACATTAGCCACGGAGAGGCCCAGCATGACCATCGCAATGGCACGGCCGCGTTTGGTCGGCGGCACGATCGAGGCGGCGAGAACCGCGGCAACGCCGAAGTAGGCCCCGTGCGGCAGCCCGGAGAAGAATCGGGTGATCAGCAGGGAGAAATAGTCCGGGGCCAGGAATGAGGAGAGATTCGCGAGGCCGAAGAACAGCATCAGGGCCAGAACAACACGTTTACGCGGCAGCTTCGCGGCCAAGGCGGTGAGGATCGGTGCTCCGACGACGACGCCGAGGGCGTAGGCCGAAATCAGGTGCCCGGCTTCGGGGATGGTGACGTCAACTCCAGCAGCGACATCTGGCAGGAGCCCCATCATCGCGAACTCCACGGTGCCGATGCCGAATCCGCCGAGAGCCAGGGCGACGATGGCTGCAGCGAGTCGCCGGGAAGAGAGGGTCTGGGACATGACTCCTATTCCACCACCTGCACCCGGATCAAGCACAGTCGGTACGGTAGGAGGATGGCTCTTATCGTCGGTGCGGCCTTGGTCGACTCTCTGATTCACCCCACCCGGCTGCTCGCCGCGCGGCGCAGCGCTCCCGAGTCCCTGGCCGGGCTCTGGGAGTTCCCTGGAGGGAAGGTGGAGCCCGCTGAAGCTCCTGAGGCAGCATTGCTGCGGGAACTCAGGGAGGAGCTGGGCGTGGAGGCCGTGCTCGGCCCTGAGCTTCTTGCGCCGGAGGCTGTCGGCTGGCCGCTTGCCGGTGAGGCCAGGATGCGGGTCTGGTTCGCCCAGATTCTGAAAGGGGCGCCGGAACCGCTTCAGGATCACGATGAACTGCGCTGGATGCGTCTCGGCTCCGCGGGGCCTCGGAGGGCGTTCTGGAGCTGCCGTGGATCCCCGCGGATCTGCCGATCGTCACGGAGCTACTGCGCGTCTCCCACCCCCGCTGAGCGATCGGCTACGGCGGCTTTGAGCGGTTCTAAATCGCCGTCTCCGACCGCTCAGCGGAGAGACGGAACGTTGTTCAGCGGAGCTTATGTGCGAAACGCAGCAGATTGCCGTCCGGGTCCACGTGGGCGCCTTCGCGGAGCCCGTAATCGGTGTCGATCGGCGTGCTCGTGGGGCAGTGCGACTCTGCAGCGCCAGAAACCCGATGCCACTGCTCGGCGAGCAAGTCCGCGTTATCGACTTCGATGAATGCCGAGGAGAAGTTGTGCTCCGGATCGACGACCGGTACATGCCAGAGGTGCAGACGGATCTCACCCAGCTTGGCGAAGGCGTTTTCTTCATCGCCTTGATAGCGTTTCACCTCGAAACCGAGCGCAGAGTAGTGCCGGATCGACCTGTTCAAGTCGTTCACGGGAAATACCGGGGCGATTTGTTCGAAGAGCACATGGCTCATATGAACGAGCCTAGCTCGTGCGGGCGGACTAGCCACTACATTCTGACGTTTTCTTGAAGTCTCAGAACAGGGTCGACGCTGCTGCGGGTCGGGGGAGGGGCTGCTTCTCCGCTAGCAGCGGCAGGCTGCCCTGAGGGTAGTTGGCTTCTTCCTGGCGCGCGTCGGGATGGAAGTCATCAGGAGCGTTCTGCTCGAGTCTGTGCATGGCCGCTCCTGCTGCGCCGAAGCCGTGTGCGGCTTTAGCCGCTGCTACTCGACGAGCCAGCCACTTCCGGTATTCCGCGGGTGCGTAGGAGCCGCTGCCGTATAGCCGCCGGTACTTGCCCACGAGTGCGGGATGGTGCTGCGCCAACCAGGACATGAACCAGTCCCGCGTGCCGGACCGGAGGTGGAGTGCGCCCGCCGTGACTCCGGTGGCGCCGGCCGCAGCCAGAGCCGCGAAAAGCGAGTCCAGTGCTTCATCGGTATCGGTCAGCCAGGGCAGGATCGGCATCGCCATCACCCCGCAGGGGAGCCCTGCTTCGCGTAACCGCGAGATAAGCGCTAAGCGGGCTTTGGGCGCAGGCGTGCCGGGCTCGATGACCTGTGCCAGCGCTTCATCCGTGAGTGCCAGCGAGATCGCCATACCGATGGGTACGCTGCGGGCTGCGGACGCCAGCTCCGGAATGTCACGGCCTAACAGAGTCCCTTTGGTCAGAATCGACAGCGGGGTCCCGGAGTCGGCCAGTGCGCCGATGATGCCAGGCATCAACTGATAGCGGCCCTCTGCTCGCTGATAAGGATCAGTATTGGTGCCCAGGGCCACCGGTTCCCGCTGCCAGCGGGGGCGGGCCAGTTCTGCTCTGAGGACTTCGATGGTATTGACTTTGACCACGACTTGCGAGTCGAAATCCAGGCCGGGGTCGAAATCCAGGTAGGTGTGCGTTTTCCGGGCAAAGCAGTAGACGCAGGCGTGGGAGCAGCCGCGATAAGGATTGATGGTCCAGCGGAACGGCATGTTCGAAGAGCCCTGCACCGGGTTGAGTACACTTTTCGCCGCGACCTCGTGGAACGTTATGCCGGCGAATTCGGGCCTGCGCACGGTGCGCAGGAAGCCTTGTAGGGGTAATAGAACACCCTGTTGAGCCTTCGCGGATTCTGCCGCTGAGGTCTTTTCATCAGCGGGCTCCTGTTCGAGAAGAGCCTCTTGTTGTGCTGCCCATCGCATATTTCGTATTCGAACATATATTCGAATCAAGGTCAAGGGCGAGGGCCGCGTCCGGCGGGCCTGGGGTCGAGCTCCTGGCTGGTATTGTGATGTGAGTCACGCGAAAGGCGGTCTTGATGACCTCTGCATCAGTCAGCGAACCCGGCGAGGCGCCATCGGTGAACCTTGCAGCCATCCTCACCGAGAGCGCCGCACACTCGCCAGAAGCTCTTGCCCTGAAGCTCGATGAGACTGAGCTCAGCTATGCCGCACTAGATCAGCTCAGCGCACGCTTTGCTGGGTTGCTCCGGGATCGGGGCATCGCCGCGGGCGAGCGGATTCTGCTGATCAGCCCCAATCTGCCGCAGATGCCGGTGGCCTACTACGGGGCGCTTCGCCACGGCTCGGTGGTCGTACCGCTCAACCCGCTGCTGAAATCCCGCGAGATCGAGTACCACCTGAAGGATTCCGAAGCCAGCCTGGTCGTGGTGTGGGAGGGCGTGCTCGCAGAGGCAGCTCCCGCCGCGGCGGAGGTCGATGTCCCGGTGCTGTCCATCGATGCGGACTTCCTGGGCCTGCTTCAGGCCACGGAGCCCGAGGTCGATATCGCATTCGTCACGGCGCAGCAGACCGCCGTGATCCTCTACACCTCGGGCACCACGGGCCGCCCCAAAGGCGCCGAGCTGACCCACGCCAACCTCTTGCATCAACGCGCAGATCACCCAGGGCCTCTTCGACCTCGGCGAAGGCGACGTCATCTTCGGCGGCCTGCCGTTCTTCCATATCTTCGGCCAGACCTGCGCGCTCAATGCCGCGATCCTCTCCGGCGCCACGGTCACCCTGCTGCCGCGGTTCGATCCGGAGCAGGCCCTGCGAATCATTCAGCGGGACCAAGCCACGATCTTCCAGGGCGTGCCCACGATGTACATCGGGCTACTACGAGCTTTCGACCCTGAGCAGCACGATGTTTCTACACTGCGAGTCGCGGTTTCCGGCGGGGCATCACTGCCGCTGGAGGTGCTGCGCGGCGTCGAATCCACCTTTGATCTGACGCTCCTCGAAGGCTACGGCCTCTCCGAAACCTCTCCCGTCGTCACCTTCAATCAGCAGGACGGTATTCGGAAACCGGGGTCGATCGGCACGCCCGTGCGCGACGCCGAGCTGCGGGTCACGGACCTGGATGGCGCTGAACTGCCTCGCGGCGAGGTGGGGGAGCTGCTGGTCCGCGGCCCCCAGGTGATGAAGGGGTATTGGCGGAACCCTGAGGCCACGGCCGCGGCGATCCAGGATGGCTGGTTCGCGACAGGAGACCTGGCACGGCAGGACGAGGACGGCGTTTTCTTCATCGTGGATCGGAAGAAGGACATGATTCTGCGGGGCGGGTACAACGTCTACCCGCGCGAAGTCGAGGAAGTGCTCTACGAGCACCCGGCTGTTGTCGAGGTCGCGGTCCTGGGCAAACCGGACACGGAATACGGCGAGGAAGTCGTCGCGGTCATCGCGCTCGCCGAAGGCGCAGAATCGCAGGACGGGCTGTTGGAGCAGATCCAGGAGTTCGCCAAAGAACGGCTGGCAGCCTATAAATATCCGCGCGAACTACGCATCGTGCCCGCGTTGCCGAAGGGCCCCACCGGGAAGATCCTCAAGCGCGAGATCGAACTCTGAGTAGGACGCTGCCGGACGGGGGCGCCTTCAGCGCAGTTGCCAGGTGACCGTGACACTCGCGGAGACAATGTTCTCCCCGGCCTCTAGCGGCATCACCGACTCTGGCGCATAAGCGACCTGACGCAGTGCCGGGGCCGGCGGGAGCGCATCCTGGCCTTCGGCGATCCGCAGCACCGAACCCAGTTGGAGGCCCGCGAGCTCTGCGAAATGCCCGGCCTGCCGCGCTGCATCATCCCAAGCAGCCTTGCGCGCCCGCTCTGCGACTTCGCTCCGGTCCGCAATATCCGGGGTGAGTCCGTGCACCCGGACATCGTCCCCGCCCGCCGCGACGATCGCCGCGATGGCCTGCTGGGCGTCGTCCTGGAAAGGCATGCGCACGGTGAGCGTGCTGCTGCAGGAATACCCGGTCACCGTGGATCCTCGGCCTTCTTGCCATACCGTCTCGGAGCGTAGGCTCAGCCCGCTCGTACTGCTGTTGGCCGCAGGAGCGGTGTCCCTTAAGGCCTGCTGCACCGAATGCATGGACCGGGACGCATCCTGATAGGCGGTGGTCAAGGCAGGGCGGTTGACCTCGATGCTGATATTGACGGTCAGCTCGTCCGGCGCTGCGGCGGCCGAGCCGCGCCCGGTGACCGTGACGGTTTGTGCTCCCTGCTGATCCTGCGCTGTCATCCTGGTTCCTTCCGCCGCTGCGGTTCTGAAGGGTTCGCTGCTTTTCACGATACCCCCGTCACGATCCTGCGTCCGGTTACGGTTCCGCTGCCGCTATTGAATAGACTGGCAGAACATCACGGCCTGTCCGGGACCGTGATGTTCTGCCAGAACTGTTCTGCAATGACTAAGGTGCTTCATGACCGAAGAATCCGCTATCAGCGCGCCGCCGGCTCCAGACGACGAAACCGCCCTGGAAGCTGCCGTCGACCGTGCCCTCGAGGCGATCGCCGCGGCCCGGGACCTTCCCGAGCTCAAAGCCGCGAGGCTGGGGCACAGCGGTGAGAAATCCCCGCTCAGCCAGGCCAACCGGGCGATCAAAGACCTGCCCAATGAGCGCAAGGCCGCTGCCGGTAAGCTCATGGGCGCGGCCAGAGGGCGGGTCAACCAGGCGCTCGCGGAGCGGGAAGCCGTGCTCGAGGCGGAGGCGGCGGAGCGGATGCTGCGCGAGGAGACCGTCGACGTCACTGCGGCTCCGAAACGCCGGAAAGCAGGTGCCCGGCAGCCGTTGTCGCTGCTGCAGGAACGAGTGGAGGACATCTTCGTTGGCATGGGCTGGGAGATCGCCGAGGGCCCTGAACTGGAATCGGAATGGTTCAATTTCGATGCGCTCAATTTCCAGCCGGATCACCCGGCTCGGGAACTGCAGGACACTTTCTTCGTGGAGCCGCCGAAATCGCATCTGGTGCTGCGCACGCACACCTCCCCGGTGCAGATCCGCTCCATGTTGGATCGCGAGCTGCCGCTCTATGTGCTCTGCCCGGGCAAGACCTTCCGCACCGACGAGCTGGATGCCACGCACACCCCGGTATTTCATCAGTTCGAAGGCTTAGCCGTTGACGTCGGCCTGACGATGGCGGACCTGCGCGGCACCTTAGAGCACTTCGCCCGGCAGATGTTCGGCGCCGAGGCGCAGATCCGGCTGCGGCCGCACTACTTTCCGTTCACCGAGCCCAGCGCGGAAATGGATATCTGGCATCCGGGGGCAAAGGGTGGCCCCGCTTGGATCGAATGGGGTGGCTGCGGCATGGTGAACGCCAACGTGCTGCGCGCCGCGGGCATCGATCCGGAGAAGTATTCCGGGTTCGCCTTCGGCATGGGCGTTGAGCGGACTCTGATGTTCCGCAATGAAGTACCGGATATGCGGGACATGATTGAAGGCGATATTCGGTTCAGCGAGCACTTCGGGATGGACATCTGATGCGTATACCTCTTTCATGGCTGCGTGATTACACCGCACTGCCTGCGGAAGCCTCTGCGGAGGATCTGATGGCGGATCTCGTCCGAGTGGGTATCGAAGAAGAGGCGGCACACCGTTCCGAGGTTTCCGGGCCGGTCGTCGTCGGCCAGGTGCTCTCGAAGGTCGAGGAGCCGCAGAAGAACGGCAAGACCATCAACTGGTGCCAGGTGCGGGTAGCCCCCGAAGGGCAGGGGCCGCAGTGGGGCGGGGAAGTCCTCGCCGGCGAAGGGATTTCCCCGGACGGCGTCCAGGGCATCGTCTGCGGTGCGCATAACTTGCAGGAAGGCGATAAGGTCATCGTCACCCTGCCGGGCGCTGTGCTGCCCGGAGAGTTCCGGATCACTCCGCGCAAAACCTATGGGCATGTCTCTGCCGGCATGATCGCCTCGGCTCGGGAGCTGGGCATCGGCCAAGAGCACGATGGCATCCTCGTGCTTGCGGATCTGGGCCTGGATGCGGAGCCCGGGACGAGCGCCTATGAGCTGCTGGGGCTCGATGAGGAAGCCGCTGAGGTGAGCCCCACCCCGGATCGCGGCTATCAGTTCTCGATGCGCGGCATCGCCCGCGAGTACGCCCATGCCACCGGCACGCTCGATCAGTTCACGGACCCGGCGACGCTGCCGCAGCCGGCTCCCAGCACTGGCGAGGGGCATCCTGTGAGCATCGACGATGACGCTCCGATTCACGGCCGGGCCGGTGCGGATCGGTTCGTCGCCCGGATCGTGCGGGGGATCGACCCGCAGCGGCCGACTCCGGACTGGTTGGCTCGTAGATTGCGGCTCGCCGGAATCCGGCCGATCTCGCTCGCCGTGGATATCTCCAATTACGTCATGCTCGAGCTCGGCCAGCCGATGCACTTCTACGACCTCGGGACGCTTTCCGGGCCGATCGTGGTGCGTCGTGCACGCTCCGGTGAGCGGCTGACCACCCTGGATGGCAAGGATCGCGCGCTTGACTCCGAAGATCTGCTGATCGCCGATGACTCCGGGCCCATAGGTCTGGCCGGGGTCATGGGTGGGGCCAGCACGGAGATCTCCGAGCAGAGCAAGGACGTGCTTATCGAAGCCGCGCACTTCGAAGAAGTCTCCGTGGCGCGTACTCGCCGTCGGCACAAACTATCGTCGGAGGCGGCGAAGCGTTTCGAGCGCGGAGTGGATTGGCGGATCGCCGATATCGCTGCGCAGCGGGCCGCTGATCTGCTCGTCGAGCTGGCCGGGGGTGAGGCGGAGCAGCGAGTCACCGATATCGGCCAGGAGCCGGAGACGCAGCGGATCGTGCTGCCGATGGACTACCCGGCCCAACGGATCGGCGTCGATTTCACCGCTGAGCAGATCGAGACCAGCCTCCGGGATCTCGGAGCTGAGGTTACCGGGCCGGATGGGCAGGGCGACTACCTGGTCAACGTGCCATCGTGGCGGCAGGACCTGGCGACCAAGGACGATCTCGCTGAAGAGATCATCCGGCTCATCGGTTACGACAAGATTCCCGCGACTCTGCCAGTGGCCCCGCCGGGCCGTGGGCTGAGCCGGCCCCAGCAGCTGCGGCGCAGGCTCTACCAGGGGCTTGCCGATGCGGGGCTGACCGAGGTGATCGCCTACCCCTTCGTCTCCCGCGCTGCTAATCAGCGCTTCGGCACGGCCGGTTCAGCAGACTCAGCAGCACCAGATGCACCGATGGTGAAGCTGGCGAATCCGATCAGCGAGGAGTTCTCCTTTCTGCGGATCTCGATGCTCCCCGGTCTTCTGGAGACGGCCAAGCGCAATGTCTCCCGGGGCCTGAAGGATCTGGCGATCTTCGAGATCGGCTCGGTGTTCTTGCCCGGGCAGGCCGTGGGGTCTTCGAGCATTCCGCCGCTGGGTGAGCGCCCGGCTGATGATGTACTGAATGGCCTTGACGCCGGGATTCCGGATCAGCCCCTGCGCTTGGGTGCTGTGCTGGCCGGCCAGGAATCCAGGCCTGCGCCGGGGCACGCTCCCCGGGCCTGGGATTATGCCGATGCGCTCGACGTCGCGCGGCTCGCAGCCGCGCTGTTGGGCGTCGAACTCGTGGTCAACCAGGCCCAGCATCATGCTTTCCACCCGGGTCGCGCTGCGCAGCTGAGCCTGCGCAGTGGCGCACCGGTGGGCTATGCGGGGGAGCTGCATCCCAAGCTGCTCGCCGAATCCGATCTGCCGGCTCGTACCGCGGCACTCGAGCTGGATGTCAGTGCCCTGATCGAGGCGGCGCCGGAAGTCATCGTGGCGAAGCCACTCTCCACGTATCCGGCAGCCACCCAGGATGTCGCGTTGCTGGTTCCGCAGGAGCTGCCCGCGGTGCAGGTGCTGGAGACGCTGCGCGGCGGCGCCGGTGAACTGCTGGAACACATCGAACTGTTCGACGACTACCGGGGCCAGGGGGTGCCGGAGGGGCGCAAATCGCTTGCTTTCGGCCTGCGCTTCCGGGCGCCGGATCGGACGCTGACGGCGGATGAAGCCTCTGCGGCCCGGCAGGCCGCGGTCGCCGCCGCGGCGGAAGCATTCGGCGCCGAGCTGCGCTGAAGTCTGCTCGCCAACGGTTTTTGATGCCGTCCGTGACAATTGATGCCGTACGAAGCGCCTCAAATGTCACGGACGGCATCAAAAGTGACGGGTTAGGGAACCAGGAGCAGCTTCCCTGTGGTCTTCCGAGCTTGGAGGTCGCGATGCGCTTGCGCCGCATCCGCCAGAGCGTAACGGCCGCCGATCCGCACCTGGAGCTTCCCGGCCCGCAGTGCGTCGAAAAGCTCCCCGGCTCGCCAATTGCGCTCTTCCTCGGTGTGCGTGTAGTCCGGTAATGAGGGGCGGGTGATAAAAAGCGAACCGCCGGAATTCAGCCGCTGCAGATCGAGCGGTGGTACCGGGCCGGAGGCAGCACCGAAGAGTACCAAGGTGCCGCGCCGGGCCAGGGCGGCAAGCGAGCCGTCGAAGGTTGCCTGCCCCACCCCGTCGAACACTACGGGTACGCCGTGGCCATCAGTCAGCTCGCGGACCTCCTCCGCGAAGCCTTCGTATTCCAGCACGTGATCGGCGCCCGCGCTACGGGCGAGCTCGGCTTTTTCTGGGCCGGAGACGGTGGTGATCACGGTTGCCCCTTTGGCCTTGAGCAGCTGGGTCAGCAGCAGCCCCACCCCGCCGGCTCCGGCATGGGTAAGCACCGTCTGCCCGGTCTGCACCGGAAAAGCCGAATTGCTCAGGTAGTGCGCGGTCATTCCCTGGAGCGGCAGGGCTGCGGCGATGTCCAGATCGACTCCCTCGGGCACGGAAATCGATTTATCCGCATCCGCCAGCGCGTATTCCGCATAACCGGCGTCGCCCGAGGCGGTTGCCACCCGGTCGCCTTCGCTGAAGCCGCTGACTCCGGGCCCGATGGCACTGACGGTGCCCGCGTACTCGGTTCCGGGGATGAAGGGCAGCGGCACCGGGTAGATGCCCTCCCGCTGATAAGTCTCGATGTAGTTGACGCCGGTGGCCGCAACCTTGACCAAGAGCTGGCCGGGCCCGGGCTCGGGGAGCTGCTGTTCCTGGAGCTTCAGCACACTGGGATCGCCGTACTCGGTCACGGTGATACTCTGCATAATTCACTGCCTTCCGGGATGTTCTCAGATGTAGTCTTGCCCCCGTTGCCTAGCTTTCCTATCGTAGGTCTTCCGGGCGGGATCCGATTCGTTGCACGAAAGCTATTCCTGGGCTACTTCGCCCCGTACGCTGCGGCTTTCACGGCTGCCGCGCTTTTCAGCCCGTTTGTCACCACGATCCATTTCACGCTCGAGCTGAAGTTCGGAGTCAAGGGGCTGCTGAGGCAATACATGGCGACCTGGCTCGTCGCGATGGCGTTCACGGTCTTGCTGGGTGTGGTCACCATGCAGTATCTCCTTGCCATGCTGGTGGCGCTTCTGGTGATTATGAGCATTCCGCTTGCTTTTCTGCTTCGCAGGTTTGTCTTCGGGCGACTTCTAAGCAGTAAGGGTGTATAAATATTTTCTACTCTGCATATTTACATTAGAGTGAGACTATGACTTTCTCCGTCGCAGTTTCGGGAGCCAGCGGATACGCCGGTGGCGAACTGCTGCGACTGCTTTCCGGCCATCCTGGCATCAGCATCGGCGCGATCACCGCGCACGGCAACGCCGGTTCCTGGCTCGGCGGGCTCCAGCCGCATCTGCATACTCTGGCGGACCGCATCCTCGAGGAAACCACGGCGCAGAACCTCTCCGGGCACGATGTGGTCTTCCTCGCCCTGCCGCACGGAGCCTCCGCAGCGCTGGCGGCTCAGCTTCCTGAGGAGACCCTGGTGATCGATGCCGGGGCTGATCACCGGCTCACCAGCGCCAGTGCCTGGCAGGAGTTCTACGGTTCCGAACACGCCGGCACCTGGCCGTACGGCCTGCCCGAGCTACTGCTGCCCGGCGGCGGCCAGCAGCGCGAGGCGCTCCGCGGCGCACATCGAATCGCTGTTCCCGGCTGCTACCCGACCAGCGCGCTGCTTGCCCTGGCCCCGGGGTTCGCCGCCGGCGTGCTCGTCCCGCAGGATGTGGTGATCGTGGCCGCTTCAGGGACCTCGGGTGCGGGCAAGAGCGCGAGTAAACCTCATCTCCTCGGCTCCGAAGTGATGGGTTCGATGACTCCGTACGGCGTGGGCGGTGGGCACCGGCACACCCCGGAGATCGAGCAGAGCCTCAGCCGGCTCGCAGGGGAGCAGGTCACCGTCTCGTTTACCCCGACGCTGGCCCCGATGAGCCGCGGCATCCTCTGCACGGCCACGGCTCGATTGGCACCGGATTCCTCCGGAGCTCTGTCGGATGAACAGGCGTTGCGGCGGATCTGGCAGGAAGCCTACGCCGAAGAAGAGTTCATCCACGTGCTGCCGGAAGGCCAATGGCCCAGCACGCAATCGGTGCTCGGCTCCAATCACGCGGTGATCCAGCTCGCCTACGATGCCCGCAGTGGCAGGATCGTGATCTGTTCGGTGATCGACAACCTCACCAAAGGCACCGCTGGTGGAGCGATCCAAGCCATGAATATCGCTCTCGGCCTGCCGGAGTCCACCGGTCTCAGCACGCTAGGAGTCGCGCCATGATAGAGCCAGAAACAGCACAAGCACGCGCCGATCAGCACGGAGTCACCGCTCCGCGTGGATTCCGGGCCGCCGGTATCGCCGCGGGCATCAAAGCCTCCGGTGCCCGGGACATTGCCCTGGTCGTCAATGACGGCCCGTTGCATCATGCAGCGGCGGTTTTCACCAGTAATCGGTTCGCTGCGGCGCCGGTGCATTGGTCGCGGCAAGTAATCGGTGATGGCCGGGCCGATGCGGTAGTGCTCAACTCGGGCGGCGCCAACGCCTGCACGGGTGCCGAAGGGTTCGCCAATACCCATGCCACGGCCGAACGCGTGGCGGAGCTCCTCGGGATATCGGCCGCGGATGTTCTGGTCTGCTCCACCGGTCTGATCGGCGAGCAGCTCCCCATGGACAAGCTGCTCCCAGGGATCCAAGCGGCGGTGGATGCGCTGAACCCGGAGGGCGGCCAGCAGGCCGCAGAAGCCATCATGACCACCGATACCGTGCCTAAGCAGGGAGATTCGCGGTGCGAAACCCCGGAGGGCGCCTGGACCATCGGCGGCATGGCCAAAGGGGCCGGAATGCTGGCACCGGCCTTGGCCACCATGCTCGTCGTGCTCACTACGGATGCGGTGCTCAGCCCTGAATCACTCGATACTGCTCTGCGTGAAGCCTGCCGCCGGAGCTTCGACCGGGCGGACTCGGACGGTTGCATGTCTACCAATGACACCGTAATCCTGCTCGCCTCCGGGGCAAGTGGAATCACCCCGGAGCCGCAGCTCTTCCAGGATCAGCTCAGCGCACTCTGCCAGGACCTCGCCCAGGCGCTGATCGCCGATGCCGAAGGCGCCAGCCACGACATCACGATCCGCACTTACAACGCCGAAACCGAGGAACAAGCCGCACAGGTGGGGCATGCGGTGGCCCGCTCGGCCCTGTTCAAGACAGCGATCTTCGGTGGTGACCCGAACTGGGGCCGGGTGCTCTCCGCGGTGGGCACCGTCCCGGAGGCCCATGCCGCCTACGATCCTGATCAGATCGATGTCAGCATCAACGGCGTCATGGTCTGCCGCAACGGCGGCATTGGCGAGCCCCGAGAGTTGGTGGATCTCGGCCCGCGGCAGGTCCTGGTGGAGATCGACCTCAAGGCCGGTGCCGCTGAGGCCACGGTCTGGACCAATGACCTCACGCACGACTACGTCCACGAGAACAGCGCCTATTCGTCATGACACCCAATACTCCAGAACATCAGGCCGCAGCCCACCAGGCCCAGCAGAAGGCCGCGATCCTCATCGAAGCCCTGCCGTGGATCCAGCGCTTCGCGGGAACCGTCGTGGTGATCAAATACGGCGGTAACGCCATGGTCAGTGCGGAGCTGCGGCAAGCTTTCGCCGAAGACATGGTGTTCTTACGGCATGTCGGCATCAAGCCCGTGGTGGTCCACGGTGGTGGGCCGCAGATCAACCAGATGCTCGATCGTCTGGGCATAGCCTCCGAGTTCCGGGGCGGTTTGCGGGTGACCACGCCGGAGGCGATGGACGTCGTTCGGATGGTGCTCACCGGTCAGGTCGGCCGGGAACTCGTCGGTGCGATCAATGCGGTTAGCACCGCCGGTGATTCAGCGGTGGGCAGCCACGCGGTGGGCCTCTCCGGTGAGGACGGCTGCCTGCTCCAGGCGGTCCGCACCGGCACCGTGGTCGATGGTATGCCCGTGGATCTAGGCCAGGTGGGCGAAGTGGTGGGCGTCAACCCCGGGGCGATCCTGGATCTCCTGGATGCCGGGCGGATTCCCGTGATCTCCACGGTGGCCCCCGAAGTCGGAGTCCCCGGAAGCGTGCTCAACGTCAATGCGGATACCGCTGCGGCGACGCTCGCGGTAGCGCTGAAGGCCTCCCGCCTGATGATCCTGACCGATGTCGAGGGCCTTTACCGGAACTGGCCGGATAAGAATTCGCTGATCAGTGCGCTGAGCGTCACCGAACTGCGGGAATTGCTGCCATCGCTGGCCTCCGGGATGATTCCGAAGATGTCCGCCTGCTTGCATGCGGTGACCGGCGGTGTGCAGAGCGCTTCAGTGGTCGACGGACGCAGCCCGCATGCCATGTTGCTGGAGATCTTCACCCAGGCCGGCAACGGAACCCAAGTCTTCCCGGACGAGGACAGCTCAGAAGGTGCCGATCATGACTGAGCAGAGTGGCGCGGCCTGGCAGCAGCGCTATGAGTCCGCCCTGCTCGGGGTCTTCGGCACTCCGCAGCGGGTGCTCGTGCGGGGTGAGGGGGCTGTAGTCTGGGACGCCGATGGGCAGGATTACCTCGATCTGCTGGGCGGCATCGCCGTCAACGCGCTCGGCCACGGGCATCCGGCACTGATCTCAGCGATCACGAAACAGCTCGAGACCCTGGGGCATATCTCCAATTTCTTCGCCAGCCCGCCGCAGATCGCGCTCGCGGAACGGCTGCTCGCCCTGGCCGGGGCCCCGGAATCCGGCAGGGTCTTCCTGACCAATTCCGGCACCGAAGCCAATGAGGCCGCCTATAAGCTCGCTCGGGCCTATGGCAATCAGCGCGGAAAAGGGCGCATTCTGGCGCTCACCGGCGGTTTTCACGGCCGCAGTACGGGTGCCCTCGCGCTCACCGCGAAGCCGCAGTACCGGGCGCCTTTCGAGCCGCTGCCCCCGGTGGAGCATCTGGCCGCGGGGGATCGCGAAGCGTTACGGGAGGCATTGGCTGCCAGGGATGTCGCGGCGCTCGTGCTGGAGCCGATTCAGGGTGAGGCCGGAGTGCATCCGCTGCCCCCGGGCTATTTGGCGGCAGCGCGGCAGCTGACCCGGGAAGCCGGGGCGCTGCTGATCGTCGATGAGGTGCAGACTGGCGCGGGCCGTACCGGCGCCTGGTTCGCCTATCCGGAGTGCTACGGGCCCGGCCACGGCCCGGCGGGAGAACTGACCGCAGCGGATCTCCCTGATGCCACCACCCTGGCGAAGGGCCTCGGCGCGGGATTCCCCGTCGGTGCTCTGCTGACGTTCAGCTCGGAGGTCTCCGGAGTTCTCAGCGCCGGAGCGCACGGGACCACCTTCGGAGGCAATCCGGTGGCCGCCGCCGCGGCGCTGGCCACGCTCCAGGTGATCGAGGATGACGGGCTCTTGGCTGCTGCGCGCGAGCGCGGAGAGCAGCTGAGCACCGGGCTGGCAGCATTGCCCCAGGTCGCGGAGGTCCGCGGTGCCGGGCTGCTGATCGGATTCGATCTGAAGTCTTCGCAGTCCGGAGGCGCAGGCATAGCCCCCGCCGTGGTCCAGGCGGGTCTATCCGCGGGGTATCTGCTCAATGCCACCGGCCCGAAGACGCTCCGCCTGGCCCCGCCGCTGATCCTCAGTGAATCTCAGGCGGCGCAGTTCCTGGCAGATCTGCCAGCTTTACTAGACCGTGCCGCAGGCATCGCAACGGAGGATGATTCATGAGCAGGCACTTTCTGGTCGATACCGACCTCAGCCCCGCAGAACAGGCCCAGGTGCTCGACCTGGCGCTGCAGCTCAAACGCGAGCCAGCGTCCCTGCAGCCTCTGGCCGGCCCCGGCGCGAGCCGGAAGACCGTCGCGGTGATCTTCGATAAGACCTCCACTCGGACTCGGGTCTCCTTTGCCGCGGGGATCGCCGAACTGGGTGGAAACCCGCTCATCATCGCCGGGAATGAAGCTCAGATAGGGCATAAGGAGTCCGTGGCGGATACCGCCCGGGTGCTCGAGCGGATGGTGGCCGCGATCGTCTGGCGCACCTTTGCGCAGTCCGGTCTGCAGGAGATGGCGGAACACTCCGCGGTCCCCGTGGTCAATGCGCTGTCCGATGATTACCACCCGTGCCAGCTGCTCGCCGATCTGCTGACCATCCGGGAGCATCGAGGCGACCTCGCGGGGCTGACCCTGGCCTACCTGGGGGACGGAGCCAATAATATGGCCAACTCCTATCTCTTGGCTGGCGCTACCGCTGGGATGCACATCCGGATCGGCGCCCCCGCGGGATATCAGCCGGATGCGGCTGTCCTTGCCACGGCGAAGGAACGAGCCGCGCAGACCGGCGGCTCAGTGCTCGTCACCGAAGATCTCGACGAAGCTGTTGCGGATGCCGATGTTCTGGCCACGGATACTTGGGTATCAATGGGCCAAGAGGCTGAGAAAGCGGCCCGTCAGGAGATCTTCCGTGCTTATATCCTCGACGCACAGGCCCTGCGGCAGGCCAAGCCGGATGCCATCGTGCTGCACTGCCTGCCGGCGTATCGCGGTTATGAGATCTCCGCAGAGGTCTTGGACGGCCCGCAGTCCGTGGTGTGGGATGAAGCCGAGAACCGGGTGCACGCCCAGAAAGCACTGCTGGCCTGGCTCCTGGAGCGCAGTCATGGCTAAAGCCCCGGAGAAGGCTGTCATCCCCTCGACTAAAACCGCACGACAGGCGCGGATCGCGGCGCTGCTGACCGCACGCCCGGTGCGCTCCCAGGCGGAGCTGGCCGCCCTGCTCGCCGAGGACGGAGTCCAGGTGACCCAGGCGACGCTCTCCCGAGACCTTGTAGAGCTCGGGGCAGCTCGGGTCCGCGCCGAGGCGGGGTTTGTGTATGCGGTGCCCCAGGCCGGTGCGGACCGGACGCCGCAGGCGGCGGTGCCGAGGGAAGCGCTCGACTCCCGTCTGGCGAAGCTCTGCGCGGAGCTGCTCGTGACCGCGGAAAGCTCGGCCAATCTGGTCGTCCTGCGCACACCGCCGGGGGCCGCGAATTTCCTGGCCATGGCGATCGATGTCTCCGCCCATCCGGAGATCCTGGGCAGCATCGCCGGCGATGACACGGTCCTGGTGATCTCCCGGGACCCGCGGGGCGGGCCGGCGCTGGCGGAAAGGTTCCTGCGCCTAGCTCAGCACACTACTGACCAGCACACTACTGAACAGAGTGTTGAACAGACCTAGCCGATGGCCTGGGCTGTCGTCAGAACAACGATGAAATTCTGAGAATCCGGAAAGAGTGAAGGGAAGAAGAGATGACGGATCGGGTGGTGCTCGCGTACTCCGGTGGCCTGGACACTTCGGTGGCCATCGGCTGGATTGATGAAGCTACGGGGGCAGAGGTCATTGCGGTAGCCGTGGATGTCGGCCAGGGCGGCGAATCGCTCGAGACCATCCGGCAGCGGGCTCTGGGCTGCGGAGCGGTTGAAGCCTATGTCGCCGATGCACGGGATGAGTTCGCCGAGGGTTATTGTCTGCCGGCGCTCAAAGCTAATGCCCTGTATCAGGGTCATTACCCCCTGGTCTCCGCGCTCTCCCGCCCGGTGATCGTGAAGCATCTGGTTGCCGCCGCCCGCCAGTTCGGCGCGAGCACGGTGGCGCACGGCTGCACCGGAAAGGGCAACGACCAGGTGCGGTTCGAGGTCGGCATCCAGACCCTGGGGCCGGATCTCACCTGCATCGCCCCGGTCCGGGATTTGGCGCTCACCCGGGATAAAGCCATCGAATACGCCGAGCGGAACGATCTGCCGATCGAGACCACGAAGAAGAACCCGTATTCGATCGATCAGAATGTCTGGGGCCGCGCGGTGGAAACCGGTTACCTCGAGGACCTCTGGAACGCGCCGACGAAAGATATCTACGACTACACCGCGACCCCGGAGTTCCCGCCCGCCCCGGATGAAGTCATCATCAGTTTCCGGGAAGGCGTGCCGGTGGCGCTGGACGGGGTGGAGCTCAGCCAGCTGCAGATCATCCAAGAACTCAACCGGCGCGCCGGTGCCCAGGGTGTGGGCCGGATCGACGTGGTGGAAGACCGGCTGGTCGGCATCAAGAGCCGCGAAGTCTACGAGGCCCCCGGGGCGATGACCCTGATCACCGCGCATAAGCACCTGGAGGACATCACGGTGGAGCGCGAACAGGCCCGCTTCAAAGCGACGGCTGGTCAGCGCTGGACGGAGCTGGTCTACGACGGCCAGTGGTTCTCCCCGCTCAAGCGCTCGCTGGACGCCTTCATCGACGATACCCAGCGTTATGTCTCCGGGGATATCAGGGTCGTCCTGCACGGCGGGGTCGCCCAGGTGACGGGACGGCGCAGCGATACCAGCCTCTATGATTTCAATCTGGCGACGTACGATATCGGCGATACCTTCGACCAGTCCCAGGCCAAGGGCTTTATCGAGCTGTGGGGGATGAGTGCCAAGGTAGCCTCTTCCCGGGATCAGCGGATTGCCGGGTCATGAGTGCGGAGAGCTCCGGAGGCGGAAGCGGCGAAGGCACGAATGAGGGTTCGCTCTGGGGCGGGCGGTTCTCGGGCGGCCCAGCTCAGGCTTTAGCGGCACTGAGCAAATCCACGCATTTCGACTGGCGGCTGGCCCGTTATGACATCGCTGGATCTCGAGCCCACGCCAGAGTGTTGCATCGTGCCGGGCTGCTGGATGATGCGGAGCTGACGCAGATGCTCGAAGCGCTCGATCGGTTGGAATCGGATGTGGTCGATGGCAGCTTCGTCGCCGCCGAAACCGATGAAGACGTGCACGGGGCCCTGGAGCGCGGGCTGATCGACCGGGCCGGTGCCCAGCTGGGTGGAAAACTGCGGGCCGGCAGGTCCCGTAACGACCAGATCGCGACCTTGGGCCGGATGTTTTTGAGGGATCATGCCCGGCTGATCGCTCGGGGAGTGCTGGCGGTCATCGATGCACTGCTCGCCCAGGCGGAGCGGCATCACGGTGCGGCGATGCCCGGCCGAACGCATCTGCAGCACGCCCAGCCGGTGCTGCTCAGTCATCACCTGCTAGCCCACGCCTGGGCCTTGCAGCGTGATCTGGAGCGCTTGCAGGACTGGGATCGCCGAGCGGCGGTCTCACCCTACGGATCGGGAGCCCTGGCGGGTTCGGCCCTGGGGTTGGATCCGAATTCGGTGGCGCTTGAGCTCGGTTTCGATTCGGCGGTGTGGAACTCCATTGACGGCACAGCATCGAGGGATGTCTTCGCCGAGTTCGCCTGGGTCGCCGCGATGATCGGGGTGGATCTGTCCCGGTTGAGCGAAGAGGTCATCCTCTGGGCGACCAAGGAATTCTCCTTCGTCACCCTGGATGACTCCTACTCCACGGGGTCATCGATCATGCCGCAGAAGAAGAACCCGGATGTGGCCGAGTTGGCGCGGGGCAAAGCCGGCCGGTTGATCGGGGATCTGACCGGGTTGCTGGCCACGCTCAAGGGGTTGCCCTTCGCTTATAACCGGGATCTGCAAGAAGACAAAGAGCCGGTTTTCGATGCCGCCGATACGCTTGAGCTGCTTCTGCCCGCGGTCTCCGGAATGATGGCAACACTCGAATTCCATACCGAGCGGATGGCTGAGCTGGCGCCTTTGGGCTTCGCGCTGGCCACTGATGTCGCCGATTGGTTGGTGCGGCAGGGGGTTCCCTTCCGGCAGGCGCATGAGCTCTCCGGTGCGGCGGTGCGGCTCGCGGAGTCCCGGGGCGTAGAACTCTGGGATCTCAGCGACGCCGACTATGCGGGGATTTCAGACCAGTTCACGCCTGAACTGCGCCAAGTGCTTTCCACCGAGGGCTCCTTGAACAGCCGTCACGCCCAAGGAGGTACCGCGCCGTCCGCGGTGTTGCAGCAACGGGCAGCATTGGATGCCGCACTGGCGCCGCTCAGGGAGTACGCTCGCTGACGTCTCGGGCAGGTTTCTTGCGCAGATAGATCTGCTTGCGCACCTCGGCCACGGTATCTCCGTGCTGGTCTTTGACCTCGGTGTTGAACCACTTTAGGACTTTCTCGCCCGTTTCGGTGCGCTGCCGGAGGTCGGCTAGGACGTTGTCATCGAGGGCGAACTAGGCGCTCAGAGTGCCCCGGCCTGGTGTGCGGAAATCTATTTCCGCGGCCTTGTCCCAGATCACGTGATCCCGGCCGAGGTGTTTGAGCAGGAGCAGCATCCAGAATGGATCCGTCATGGCGAAGAGGCTGCCGCCGAAATGCACTCCGGCCACATTGCCGTCGTGTCGATCCCCGGCCTGACGCTCCGCCTAACCGGGGCGGAAGCGCCACCGGTGCTCTCGCTTCTGCTCTTCGGTATAGCGGTCATCGGCGCTGCATTCCTCCTGGCTTGGACCGGTGAAGCGGCTGAGCGGGATATCTCCGGCGGTCTCATGGTGGGCTTGCTCGCGGTGGTCGCGATCCTGCCCGAATACGCGGTGGACCTCTACTTTGCGTTCAGCGCCGGCTCGAATCCGGCGATGGCGGAATTCGCGGCCGCCAACATGACGGGCGCCAACCGTCTGCTCCTGGGCGTGGCCTGGCCGCTTATGGTCCTCGTGGCCTGGTCCTGCTACCGCTCCTTCCGTCGCCGTGGGCTCCCCGCAGACCCGGATATCCAGGGTAAGCCCTTCGCGGTCATCCTGCGCCGGGACAACCGTATCGAAGTGGGCTTCCTCATCGTGGCCACGGCGGTCGGCCTCATGATCCCGCTCACCGGCCAGATCAACATCTTCACGGGCCTGCTGCTCTTAGGCCTTTTCGGCTACTACCTCTACCGCGTCTCCAAGGGCGATCGGGAAGAGCCCGAGCTCGTCGGCGTCTCCGAAAGCCTCGGCGCGCTTGCGAAGACACCGAGAAGGGTCACTCTCAGCGTGCTCTTCGTGTTCAGTGCGGTATCGATCCTGCTGCTCGCCGAACCCTTCTCGCAGAGTCTCATCGCGGTAGGTCGCCAGCTCGGCATCGAAGACTTCCTGCTGGTGCAGTGGCTGGCCCCCTTGGCCTCCGAGGCTCCTGAATTCGTGATAGCCATTCTCTTCGCCTCGCGCGGTAAGGCCGGTATGGCACTGGGATTGCTCGTGGCCAGCAAGGTCAACCAGTGGACCGCCCTGGTGGGTTCGTTGCCGGTTGCCTACGTGATCGGCGGGGGCAGCTGGGGTCTGCCGCTCGGCGCTCGCCAGGTTGAAGAGCTCACGCTGACCGCAGCCCAGACGATCCTCGGCATCGCCATCCTGCTCTGCATGAAATTCTCGGCTCGTTGGGCGATTGTCCTATTCATCATGTTCACCTCGACCTTCATCTTCGTGAGTACGGAAGCCCGCTACGCGGTTTCGGCGATCTATCTGAT
Organism: Acaricomes phytoseiuli DSM 14247; assembly: GCF_000376245.1. Lineage (GTDB taxonomy): Bacteria > Actinomycetota > Actinomycetes > Actinomycetales > Micrococcaceae > Renibacterium > Renibacterium phytoseiuli. The sequence continues at coordinate 127,545 of NZ_AQXM01000063.1, forward strand.
CCTGGCGCTGATCCTGCTGGTGCTGCACCGCCGCGCCATTCTGCCGTCCTTGAAACTGGCGTTCACCGGCAAGGACAGCCCGGATGGTTACCCGGTGCAGAGCCATGATGGACGCACCCGTCAGCAGCGGCTCGGTGCGGATAAAGCTGACCGAGCCGGGGGCTGAGCCATCTGGCTTAGCGCTTCACCGTGACGGCTAGCGGCGGGATGAGGGCTTCCTCACCGTGCACGATGGTCCGTTCCCGCTCCAGCAGCCGCTCTTTCACCGGTAGCCCCCAGCGGAAGCCGCCCAGGCTGCCGTCCAGCCGGATCACCCGGTGGCACGGTACGAAGAGCGCTGCGGCATTGCTGGCACAGGCGCTTGCGGCAGCCCGGATGGCAGCGGGATTGCCGGTCAGCTCGGCGTAGTCGCTGTACGTGACAGGCTTCCCGGGGGCCACATCGCGCAGCACTTCCCAGGCCCGGCTGCGGAACGGCCCGGAGCGCTGAAGTACCGGGACGTTCCGGATAGGTGAGAGATCCCCTTGATAGTAGGCATCGACCGCGGCGGTGATCTCAGCGGAGGCGTTGTGCGACTCGGTCAGCTCGGAGCCCGGGCGGAGGCTGCTGTGGATCTGGCCGAGCAGAGCCTCGGGGCCTGCGGTCCAGCCGGATGCCAGCACCCAGTGCGAGTCATCGACCACATCGGTGATGACGCTGAAAGGGCCGTCAGGGGTGTTGATCGTGAAGAAGGTGGCGCTCATGACTGCGGTGCCGTCGCTTTCTGTCGGTTGTCTGTTGTGCTGGCTGCGGAAGCCGCCCATAGCTGCATCGTGGCGTATGAGCCCCAGGGGGAGAAACGTGCGGGTGTGCTGTTGTTGATATTGCTCACGGCGAGACCGTGGCGTACTGCGGAATCTGTCGCCAGGAAAAGATCGGGGGAGCCCAGCAGCCGCAGCGCGAGGTAGTCGACCGTCCACGGGCCGATGCCGGGCAGCGGCAGCAATTTATCGCGTAGTGAGTCCAGGTCATCGCCCAGGCTCAGCTGCAGCGGCGACGTGCCATCCGTTCCGGCGAGCCTGTGCATCGCGTGCTCGATGGCTTGCACCCTCCGTGCCGGTCCGCGGAATAGCGTCTTCTCGTCAGCGGCTAGTGCCGTGCTGATCTGCTGCGCGGTCGGGGCGAACCGCTGCGGTTCGCCGCTGCGGGCCAAGGGGTTGGGGTCGCCGAGCTCGGCTAAACGCCGTAGCTGAGTCTGCGCGGCGGCCACACTGATCTGTTGGCCGACCATAGCCCGGAGCAGCATCTCTGTGGCATCCAGGGCGCCGGGTAGCCGGATGCCGGGGCGCCGCAGGATCAGCTCACCCAGCTCCGGCTGCAAGGCGGTATCTATCGCGGTCGGATCCGCGTCGAGATCGAAAAGTCGTCTCACTCGACTCAGCAGCACCGGTAGGTCGCGGATCTCACTGAGCCGGGCGCGCAACCGAAGATGGTCAGCGGAGGCTCCCGGGCCCTGCCCACCTTCTTCCGGGATTTCCTCCGGTAGCTGGACCCAGATGATGGCGGCCCCGTGGGGTAGAGCTAAGGAGCGGCAGTAGCTGCGAGCGTCGGCTATCTCGACTCCGGCCAGAGCGCGGACGGCCAGGAAGTCGAAGATCCCTGGATCGTACGGCGGACGCAAAGGCAGGCGCAGGTTGACCTCAGTGCCATAGGCATCATCCTGGTCCTCAGGAGTCTGCTGTCCCGTTGGTTTCGCGGTGCTTCTCAGCTGACTCGGGGTGAGTGCGAAGACTTCCTGCACGGTGTCGTTGAATTGCCGGATGGAGGAGAAGCCGGAGGCGAAGGCGATATCGGCCAATCGCATCGTGGTGCCGGTCAGCAGTGTTCGGGCGGTCTGTGCCCTGGTGGCCCGAGCGAGTGACAACGGGCCGGCACCGAGCTCAGCGTGCAGAATACGGTTCAGCTGCCGGGCGGAATAGCCCAGCTGAGCTGCTAGGGAGCTGACGCCGCCCCGGTCTATCGCGCCGTCGAGGATCAGTCGCATCGCCCGGCCGGCCAGATCGGAACGCAGATTCCATTCCGGCGTGCCCGGCACCGCCTCTGGTAAGCAGCGCTTGCAGGCCCGATAACCGGATTCGTGGGCTGCCGCACTTGTGGCGTAAAAACTGACGTTCTCGGGGCGGGGTGTGCGAGCGGGGCAGGAAGGCCTGCAGTAAATGCCGGTGCTCCGCACCGCGGTGACGAACTGGCCGTCGAAACGAGTGTCCCGGGCAGTGATCACCCGGTAGCGCTGTTCGAAGTCCGCCGTTTCGAAGTCCATGGTTCAATCCTGTCAGCTCATCCTGATCTTGACTAGCGGAAATCGGACATTGCGGTGCTCTGTCGGATAGCCTGATCGAATACGGATTCCGGGACTGTTTGTGACGGCCCGGAGTGTGCCAGGATGGCCCTATGGAGATTGCGATTGCTGGAGGTCATGGGAAGATCGCGCTGCTGCTGGGCGAACAGCTGGCGCGCGAAGGTCACCGAGCGGTGGGCTTGATCCGCAAGGAGGAGCAAGCCGGGGAACTGAATGAGCTCGGCATCGAGCCGATGCTCATCGACCTGGAGTCAGCTTCTGCCCAGGAGCTTGCAGAACGGCTCAAAGGTTTCGACGCGGTGGTCTTCGCCGCGGGGGCGGGGCCGGGCAGCGGAGCCGCGAGGAAGGACACGGTGGACCGCGGAGCGGCAGTCTTGCTGGCCGACGCCGCCGAAGCCGCAGGGGTTCCCTGGCTGCTCCAGATCTCCGCGATGAGTGTCGAGACAGTGCGGGATGGGTACCACCCCGAGGGCATGGATGCAGAATTCCACGCCTACCTCGTCGCGAAGCTCGCCGTTGAAGACGACCTGCGCGCCCGCAGTGCTCTGAACTGGACTATTCTGCGCCCGGGTCGACTCACCGACGATTCTGGTACGGGTGATGTCACGCTCAAGCCCAGTGCGGAACGCGGGGACGTGACCCGTGCCGATGTCGCCGCAGTCATTGTCGCGCTGCTGAACGCGCGGGCCGGGGTGAACCAGGTGCTGGAGCTGGTCTCCGGCCCGACGCAGGTTGCCGAAGCAGTGGCGGCTCTAGCCGATTTAGCCGCGTCCTGAACCGCGAAGTCCGACGAAAGGGATCAGTGGCGGAGGGCTCCCTGGGTGCGGCCGCTGTAGACGCACCTGGCCTGCAGTTAAGCGGTGACCACCGATTGCTGCACCATGATGCGCTCAGCCTTGCGCCTTTGCTGTTGGGAGCGAGGCTCACGGTAAGCAATGGGGTCGATACCGTCGCGGTGCGCCTTTCGGAAGTCGAGGCGTACCTTGGTCCGGCAGATTCGCCGGCACCGGACCCGGGTTCGCACAGCTATCGGGGCCGGACGGCGAGGAACGCGGTGATGTTCGGCCCGCCCGGTCATCTGTATGTCTACTTCACGTACGGGATGCATTACTGCGCGAACCTCGTGTGCTCAGCGGAAGGGACCGCCTCCGGCATCCTCTTCCGCGCGGGGGAGGTCATCGCAGGGCTCGAGGTGGCTCGGTCCCGCCGGCCGGCTGCGCGGAGGGATGCTGATCTGGCGTCCGGCCCGGCACGGCTGGCCTCAGCTCTGGGCCTTGATCGATCCGCTAACGGCACAGCTGTCACCACTGAGGACGCTGCGCCGCGGAACGCGGCGGGGGCAGCGCCGGAGGGTGGGCTCCGGGTGAGCCTGGTCCTGGCGGACCCGCTGCCGCTGGCTGTCGTTAGCGGCCCCCGGGTCGGCGTCGCAGGCCCGGGGGGCGGGCCGGAGTATCCCTGGCGGTTCTGGATCGACGGTGATCCTACGGTGTCCCGTTATCGTCCTGCCAAGCCCCGGCCCGCGTCACCACGGCGACTGGCTCAGGGGCAGTAGGGGCTGGGCACGTACCAGCTATTGGGGTTCTTCGGTGCGCAGACCCAGGGCTCCAGGCCGCCGGGCCTGCTGCCGCGGGTGGCCAGCTGCACCCCGGCCTGCGGATTGTCGGGAGTGCTGCAGATCGTCGGTCCACTGGGGGCTTCTTCTGCGTTCGCTGCTGCTGTTCCTACCAGGCTCAAACCCAGCAGAGCCGGGACGAAAGCCAGTGCGGTCAGGGTGCGAATAGTGCGGGGGGACACGTTCACATCGTTCCTTTCACAACAGGCCACTGGGGAATCACGGGAAGCGATTCCCTCGGTGAAATGGCTGCTTCACCGGATCTTCTGGGAGAACTCTGAGAAATATGAAAGTTCCGGTAATTCACACAGGCTAGTTGATCGGTAGGCTTTTGAGAAGGGCCCTCGGCCCTTCGGCGCAGGCGGGTCGGCCTGCGATAGACCTAGGACGGGTACGAAAATCGTGAGTGACTCCGCACTTCAGCCAGCCTCAGTCACAGCTGGGCACAAAACAACGGTTCAGGACGTGATCTCGAATCTCTGCGCAACCGTCCCCGATTACCCTGAGCCAGGGGTGCTCTTCCAGGATCTGACCCCGGTCTTCGCCGATGGGCCGGCGATGCGACTGGTCATCGACGCTCTGCTCGGGGCTTTCCCGGAAGCGGGCTTCGATGCGGTGGCGGGCGTCGAGGCCCGCGGATTCCTGCTAGCCGGGGCTGCCGCTTATGCCAGCGGTACCGGAACACTGACCATTCGTAAAGCAGGAAAGCTGCCCAGAGCCACGTACCGTGAGCAGTATCAACTGGAATACGGTCAGAGCGCCATAGAGTTATCGCCGGTGGACCTGCCTGCAGGAAGTCGCGTCCTGGTCCTTGATGATGTGCTGGCTACGGGCGGTACTTTCGCGGCGACGGCGAGGTTGTTGCAGCAGGCCGGGCTCGAGGTCGCTGGCTTCGGCGTCGTTCTAGAGCTCAGCGAACTCGGCGGCCGTTCCGCTTTAGCGGGCTACCCGGTCCACTCCTTGTTGCAGATCTGAGCGCCTTGAGCATCGGGTATCCGGGTGGAGGCCCTGTTCAATTCCTATTCATGCAATGAGGCGTAGAATAGACGGTCTGCTTCGCCAGCATGCACCAGACCCAGAGAGGACGCCTCAATGCTTGACGCCGAGCCCGCTCATCCTGCTGACGGTAACACCCCGGTTACCTCTGAAGTTACCTCTGAATCCGGTACTGCCGCTGGGCGGCCCGGGATCCAGCGGCAGGAAGAGCTGAGCCAGGAGCGGGAATACGTCGCCGCTCTCTATGCCCGGCTTGATGAGCTGCGCGAGGAGAAGGTTAGCCAGCTCGTGCAGGTGCGGAAGAACAACACCGGCGGATCGCATCAGAACCGTTCCGAGCGGGACGCCTTCGCGACAATGTATGAAGACCGGCTGGCGCAGCTCAACGCGGTTGATGACCGGCTGGTCTTCGGCCGGCTGGATCTCGACTCAGGGGAACGGCGCTATATCGGCCGCATCGGTCTGTCCACAGATGATCTCCGGCAACTCATGGTGGATTGGCGGGCGCCGGAAGCGGGCAGCTTCTACCAAGCGACGGCCTTCGAGCGCCTGGGGGTGCGCCGACGCCGCCATCTGATCCTGCAGCGCCGGGAAGTCGCCGCGATCGAAGACGATGTGCTGGATAGCGAGCTACTCAAGGAGGGCGAGCAGCTTCAGGGTGAAGGCGCGCTTCTGGCCGCGCTCGATGCCAAGCGCACCGGCCGGATGGGCGATATCGTCAGCACCATCCAGGCCGAACAGGACAGGATCGTGCGCGCTCCGCTTTCAGGCGCACTGGTGGTGCAGGGCGGCCCCGGAACCGGTAAGACAGCGGTGGCGCTGCACCGGGCCGCTTATCTGCTCTACACACATCGCAAGCGCCTGGGCTCGGCGGGAGTACTGGTCGTCGGCCCCTCATCGTCCTTCATGGAATACATCGAACGCGTGCTTCCCTCGCTCGGTGAGACCGGAGTGGTGATGGCGAGCCTGGGCCGCTTGATGCCCGGAATCGACGCCTCGGGCGTAGAAGATCTTCCGGAGGTCGCCGAGATCAAAGGGCGCGAGGTGATGGCGAAGATCATCCAGCGCGCCGTAGCGAACCGTCAGCGGGTACCTGCCGAAGATCAGACCCTGAATGTCGAAGGCCAGCAGCTGACCCTGACCGCTAAGCAAGTGCGCCGGGCCCGGGACAAAGCACGGGCTACGGGCAAGCCGCATAATGAAGCCCGGCTTACCTTTGTGAAGATCCTGCTGCGGGAACTGACCGAACAGCTCACCGAGAAACTCGAAGCCGGTTCCCGCGGGAATACCGCGGACCGCTCTTACGCCGGTGAGGAGGTGCGCACCGCCCGGGACGTGCGCGTAGCGCTCAATCTGGCTTGGATGCCGATGACTCCGGAGCGCCTGGTCAGTGAGCTTTTCGCGAAACCAGCGGTGCTGGAAGCTGCGGCCCCGGAGCTGAGCCCGGCACAACGAGAACTTCTGCTCCGGGATGCTGAATCCCCGTGGACAGAATCTGATGTTCCGCTTCTCGACGAAGCCGCGGAACTATTAGGCGAAACCGACGGCAGCCGTTCCGATAACACCCAGGGCGCGGCCTGGCAACGGGATCTGGAGAATGCCGAGCAGGCTTTGCGCAATATGCAGCAGAGCCTTGCCGACTCCGGTGTCGACGGTCTCGTCAGTGCCGCCGATCTGGCCGATCACAATACCTGGGAGCAGGAGCACATGCCTCCTGCGGAGCGGGCGATGTCGGATCGCAGCTGGGCCTTCGGGCATATCGTCGTAGATGAGGCGCAAGAGCTCTCACCGATGCAGTGGCGGCTTCTGGCGAGACGCTGCCCGGTGAAGTCCTTCACGATCGTCGGAGATATCGCCCAGGCCTCTGGGGCGGCAGCTGCGCATTCCTGGGATGAGGCGCTCGCCCCGCACTTTGGCCAGCATTGGCACCGGGAAGAGCTCACGGTGAATTACCGGACCCCGGCGCAGATCGTGGAGATGGCCACCCGGATGGCCAGAGCCGCCGGGCAGCTGAGCGATATCTCCGAGGCGCAAGCGGTCCGTGAAGGCCGCTGGGCGCCGGTGATAGATCATGTGGCGGAGCCGACGCAGCTGACCGAGGCCGTAACGAAGGCGGTGCCGGAGGAGCTCGCGGCGGTTGACGGTGGTGTGCTCGCGATCATCGCGACGCCCGAGCGGATAGCGGACCTCACCCCTGCGCTCGTGGAGCTGTATGGTTCGAGAGTGGGGCACGGGGCCGGTTCGCTGAACCAGGACATCGTGGTGCTCAGCCCGCACGATGCCAAGGGGTTGGAGTTCGACGGGGTCGTCGTGGTGGAACCTGCAGAGCTCATCAGCGGTGACCGGGTGAGCGATCTCTATGTGGCGATGACCCGGCCGACGCAGCGGCTGCGGCTTATCCACGCTGCTGAGCTGCCTGCGGGCATCGGGGACTGACCGCCAGGAACTAATCGGGCTGAGTGGTTCACTGGCCTGCGGAATCTCCGAGAGTACCGGGATTGCGGTAGTTTAAGGATGTGTCAACCGATCCCCGTCTCCCTGTTCCTTCCGGTTCTGTCCGGCCGCAGCGCAATGATGAAAGCTTTCCGAATATCTGGCAGGAGCTGCTCTGGCGCGGCCTGATCCAGGTGTCTACTGATCCGGAAGCTCTCGAGAAAGCGCTCAACGAAGAGACGGTGACGTATTACTGCGGTTTCGACCCCACCGCCTCGAGCCTGCACCTAGGCCACTTGGTGCAGCTCATCTTCATGCGACGCTTACAGCTCGCCGGGCACCATCCCTTGGCACTGGTGGGCGGGTCCACGGGCATGATCGGGGACCCTCGACCCACCACGGAGCGAGGCATGCAGACCAAGGAACAAGTGGCGGACTGGGTGCGCAGCATTCAGACTCAGGTGCAGCCCTTCCTCTCTTTCGAAGGCCAGAACCCGGCGCGGATGGTCAATAATCTGGATTGGACCGCCCCCTTGAGCGCCATCGATTTCCTGCGCGATATCGGCAAGAACTTCCGGGTCGGCACGATGATCAAAAAAGATATCGTCGCCTCCCGGCTGAACTCGGACGAGGGAATCTCCTATGCGGAGTTCAGCTACCAGATACTGCAGGGCCTGGACTTCCTGGAGCTCAACCGGAACTACGGCTGCACGATGCAGTTCGGCGGTTCCGATCAATGGGGGAACCTGACCTCCGGAACCGAGCTCATCCGCAAGGTGGAGGGCAAGAGCGTCCATGCGGTCGGCACTCCGCTCATCACGAATGCGGACGGGACCAAGTTCGGCAAGAGCGAAGGCAATGCCATCTGGCTCAACCCGGAATTGACCAGCCCCTACGAGTTCTACCAGTTCTGGCTCAACACCGCGGATGCGGATGTCGCTGAGCGGCTGAAGGTCTTCACCTTCCTCTCTCGCGCCGAGATCGAAGAGCTTGCTCAGGTCACTGCGGAGCGACCGCATGAGCGCGCCGCGCAGAAGACTCTGGCCTGGGAAGTGACTTCGATGGTTCACGGTGCAGAGGCCACTGGCAAAGTGATCGATGCTTCCCGAGCGCTTTTCGGGGGAGGGGAACTCGAGGGGCTCGATGAGAGCACCCTACGGGCCGCCACCGCGGAGCTGCCGTACACGAAACTGAGCGCTGATGACTTCGATGACGGTCTGGATATCGTGAGTCTTCTGGTCGCATCGGGGCTCGTGGAGAGCAACTCTGCGGCCCGGCGCACTGTGGCCGACGGCGGGGCTTACGTCAACAACCAGAAAGTGACAGCCCCCGATAGCCGGATCGAGCGATCACAGCTCTTGCACGGCCGGTACCTGCTGGTGCGCCGGGGCAAGCGCACGATGGCACTGCTCGAAGTGGCCTGATTCCAGGGGCGATTCAGCAGGCTTTTTGGGTTGTGGTACAGCTCACGCTACGGAGGGTTTGCATCCTCCGAGGGGGCGTGTATAGTAGTACAAGTCGCCCGCTGCAGTAAGGCTCAAGGCACGGAGTTCATACCGGCCCCTAGCAATTGCAGCGGAAACCAAACCCTTATACTTCTACTGAAGCTAATCCTTCTGCGCCTCAGGCTCAGCACAGGAAAAGCTCAATAAAGTAGTGGGCGGATTCGATAGAATTCATGTGAATTCCGGGAAATAGTCCGGTTTGACAAGAAGAAAATGAATCAAATAAAGTAAGTAATAACGAGTCAAGCAGAATTCGGATTGGTTTTGAAACTAATTCTAGAATCCTTGAAATCGTCTGTTGTTTGAGTTCTCAATAGTGTGTTTTGTGTTTGTTGATACCGTTTTTGTAGATGGTGTCGTTCTGTTGTGTCATGCGCTCCTGTGTGTGATGTGATGGAGTTGATGCTTGGATCATTCGTTGGTCTGTTGATGTTTTTTGACGGAGAGTTTGATTCTGGCTCAGGATGAACGCTGGCGGCGTGCTTAACACATGCAAGTCGAACGATGAAGCGGTGCTTGCACCGTGGATTAGTGGCGAACGGGTGAGTAACACGTGAGTAACCTGCCCAAGACTCTGGGATAAGCCTGGGAAACTGGGTCTAATACTGGATATGACCATTGGACGCATGTTCTGGTGGTGGAAAGCTTTTGTGGTTTTGGATGGACTCGCGGCCTATCAGCTTGATGGTGGGGTAATGGCCTACCATGGCTTTGACGGGTAGCCGGCCTGAGAGGGTGACCGGCCACACTGGGACTGAGATACGGCCCAGACTCCTACGGGAGGCAGCAGTGGGGAATATTGCACAATGGGCGAAAGCCTGATGCAGCGACGCCGCGTGAGGGATGACGGCCTTCGGGTTGTAAACCTCTTTCAGTAGGGAACAAGGCTAGTTTTGCTAGTTGAGGGTACCTGCAGAAGAAGCACCGGCTAACTACGTGCCAGCAGCCGCGGTAATACGTAGGGTGCGAGCGTTATCCGGAATTATTGGGCGTAAAGAGCTCGTAGGCGGTTTGTCGCGTCTGCCGTGAAAGTCCGGGGCTTAACCCCGGATCTGCGGTGGGTACGGGCAGACTAGAGTGATGTAGGGGAGACTGGAATTCCTGGTGTAGCGGTGGAATGCGCAGATATCAGGAGGAACACCGATGGCGAAGGCAGGTCTCTGGGCATTAACTGACGCTGAGGAGCGAAAGCATGGGGAGCGAACAGGATTAGATACCCTGGTAGTCCATGCCGTAAACGTTGGGCACTAGGTGTGGGGAGCATTCCACGTTCTCCGCGCCGTAGCTAACGCATTAAGTGCCCCGCCTGGGGAGTACGGCCGCAAGGCTAAAACTCAAAGAAATTGACGGGGGCCCGCACAAGCGGCGGAGCATGCGGATTAATTCGATGCAACGCGAAGAACCTTACCAAGGCTTGACATCGCCTAGATCGCTATAGAGATATGGTTTCCCTTCGGGGCTGGGTGACAGGTGGTGCATGGTTGTCGTCAGCTCGTGTCGTGAGATGTTGGGTTAAGTCCCGCAACGAGCGCAACCCTCGTTCTATGTTGCCAGCGGTTCGGCCGGGGACTCATAGGAGACTGCCGGGGTCAACTCGGAGGAAGGTGGGGATGACGTCAAATCATCATGCCCCTTATGTCTTGGGCTTCACGCATGCTACAATGGCCGGTACAAAGGGTTGCGATACTGTGAGGTGGAGCTAATCCCAAAAAGCCGGTCTCAGTTCGGATTGGGGTCTGCAACTCGACCCCATGAAGTCGGAGTCGCTAGTAATCGCAGATCAGCAACGCTGCGGTGAATACGTTCCCGGGCCTTGTACACACCGCCCGTCAAGTCACGAAAGTTGGTAACACCCGAAGCCGGTGGCCTAACCCTTGTGGAGGGAGCCGTCGAAGGTGGGACTGGCGATTGGGACTAAGTCGTAACAAGGTAGCCGTACCGGAAGGTGCGGCTGGATCACCTCCTTTCTAAGGAGCACCAAGCACTCAGTCGCTGGCCGCATGGTTGGTGGTGTGGGTGTGAGGAGTAAAGCCCATTGCGGAACCGACAGTGTTTCGGTGGGTGCTCATGGGTGGAATATCAACAAATAGTGCCTCGTGATCGTGAGTCAGTGAGTGCTTAGTACGCCGGTTTTTGCTGGTTGGAAGGGTTTCTTGTTGGTTGATGGTGTGGGGGTGATGAAACACACTATTGGGGCCTGAGGCAACAGGCGCCCGCACTTTTGGTGTGGGGTTTGTTGTTTTGTTTCCTGTGCTTTGACTGGAATACCGGTTGTTGTTGGTGTTTGGTTGGGGTGTGGGTTGTTGTTTGAGAACTGTATAGTGAACGCGAGCATCTTATATTAGAGCAATTAGTAGTTTATTTTTTGTTCTGGTTTTTGTGGTTCAAGTTTTCAAGGGCACATGGTGAATGCCTTGGCACAAGGAGCCGAAGAAGGACGTAGGAATCTGCGATAAGCCTCGGGGAGTTGATAACCGAACGGTGATCCGAGGATGTCCGAATGGGGAAACCCCGCTGCCTGTTATGGGTAGTGACCCGCACCTGAACACATAGGGTGTGTGGAGGGAACGTGGGGAAGTGAAACATCTCAGTACCCACAGGAAGAGAAAACAAAAGTGATTCCGTTAGTAGTGGCGAGCGAACGCGGAAGAGGCTAAACCGTGTCTGTGTGATACCCGGCAGGGGTTGCAGGCGCGGGGTTGTGGGACGATTCGTACTGGTTCTGCCGGACTGGTGAAGTGTAATGCGCAGGTATAGATGAACGGTTTTGAATGACCGGCCGTAGAGGGTGTGAGCCCCGTAGTTGAAATGTTGTGCGCTGCTTGAGTCGTATCCCGAGTAGCACGGGGCCCGAGAAATCCCGTGTGAATCTGTCAGGACCACCTGATAAGCCTAAATACTCCCTTGTGACCGATAGCGGACAAGTACCGTGAGGGAAAGGTGAAAAGTACCCCGGGAGGGGAGTGAAATAGTACCTGAAACCATGTGCTTACAATCCGTCAGAGCAGGCTTGTTCCTGTGATGGCGTGCCTTTTGAAGAATGAGCCTGCGAGTTAGTGATACGTGGCGAGGTTAACCCGTGCGGGGTATCCGTAGCGAAAGCGAGTCTGAATAGGGCGATTCAGTCGCGTGTCCTAGACCCGAAGCGGAGTGATCTACCCATGGCCAGGTTGAAGCGACGGTAAGACGTCGTGGAGGACCGAACCCACCTAGGTTGAAAACTGGGGGGATGAGCTGTGGGTAGGGGTGAAAGGCCAATCAAACTCCGTGATAGCTGGTTCTCCCCGAAATGCATTTAGGTGCAGCGTTACGTGTTTCTTACCGGAGGTAGAGCTACTGGATGGCCGATGGGCCCTACAAGGTTACTGACGTCAGCCAAACTCCGAATGCCGGTAAGTGAGAGCGTAGCAGTGAGACTGTGGGGGATAAGCTTCATAGTCGAGAGGGAAACAGCCCAGACCACCAACTAAGGCCCCTAAGCGTGTGCTAAGTGGGAAAGGATGTGGGATTGCTTAGACAACCAGGAGGTTGGCTTAGAAGCAGCCACCCTTGAAAGAGTGCGTAATAGCTCACTGGTCAAGTGATTCCGCGCCGACAATGTAGCGGGGCTCAAGCACATCGCCGAAGTTGTGGCATTCACACACGTACCCTAGTGTCACGGGTTTACCCGTGGTGTTCAGGGGTGTGGATGGGTAGGGGAGCGTCGTGTGGGCAGTGAAGCCGCGGTGGAAACCAGCGGTAGAGGCCACACGAGTGAGAATGCAGGCATGAGTAGCGAAAGACGGGTGAGAAACCCGTCCGCCGAATGATCAAGGGTTCCAGGGTCAAGCTAATCTGCCCTGGGTAAGTCGGGACCTAAGGCGAGGCCGACAGGCGTAGTCGATGGACAACGGGTTGATATTCCCGTACCGGCGAAGAACCGCCCATACTGAGCAGGTGATACTAACCGCCAGACGCATGACTGATCGCCCTTGTGGTGTGAGGTTTTTTGCTGATCGCGGGACCTTATCCTGGGAGGTAAGCGTATTAACAGGTGTGACGCAGGAAGGTAGCCGAGCCGGGCGATGGTTGTCCCGGTCTAAGCAGGTAGCCCGTTCCATAGGTAAATCCGTGGAGCTAGTTTTGATACTGAGGGTGAGACGTGATGGGACCCCCTGATGGGGGAATTCGGTGATCCTATGCTGCCGAGAAAAGCATCGACGTGAGGTTCCAGCCGCCCGTACCCCAAACCGACACAGGTGATCAGGTAGAGAATACCAAGGCGATCGAGAGAATCGTGGTTAAGGAACTCGGCAAAATACCCCCGTAACTTCGGGAGAAGGGGGGCCCAATCCGTGATGAGGATTTACTCCTCGGAGCGGGTGTGGGCCGCAGAGACCAGGGGGAAGCGACTGTTTACTAAAAACACAGGTCCGTGCGAAGTCGCAAGACGATGTATACGGACTGACTCCTGCCCGGTGCTGGAAGGTTAAGAGGATCGGTTAGCCCCTTTGTGGGCGAAGCTGAGAATTTAAGCCCCAGTAAACGGCGGTGGTAACTATAACCATCCTAAGGTAGCGAAATTCCTTGTCGGGTAAGTTCCGACCTGCACGAATGGAGTAACGACTTCCCTACTGTCTCAACCATGAACTCGGCGAAATTGCACTACGAGTAAAGATGCTCGTTACGCGCAGCAGGACGGAAAGACCCCGAGACCTTTACTATAGTTTGGTATTGGTGTTCTAAGTGGTTTGTGTAGGATAGGTGGGAGACTGTGAAGCAGGCACGCTAGTGTGTGTGGAGTCATCGTTGAAATACCACTCTGATCACTTGGGGCACCTAACTTCGGCCCGTAATCCGGGTCAGGGACAGTGCCTGATGGGTAGTTTAACTGGGGCGGTTGCCTCCCAAAAAGTAACGGAGGCGCCCAAAGGTTCCCTCAGCCTGGTTGGCAATCAGGTGTTGAGTGTAAGTGCACAAGGGAGCTTGACTGTGAGAGAGACATCTCGAGCAGGGACGAAAGTCGGGACTAGTGATCCGGCGGCACATTGTGGAATGGCCGTCGCTCAACGGATAAAAGGTACCTCGGGGATAACAGGCTGATCTTGCCCAAGAGTCCATATCGACGGCATGGTTTGGCACCTCGATGTCGGCTCGTCGCATCCTGGGGCTGGAGTAGGTCCCAAGGGTTGGGCTGTTCGCCCATTAAAGCGGTACGCGAGCTGGGTTTAGAACGTCGTGAGACAGTTCGGTCCCTATCCGCTGCGCGCGCAGGAAATTTGAGAAGAGCTGTCCTTAGTACGAGAGGACCGGGACGGACGAACCTCTGGTGTGCCAGTTGTACCGCCAGGTGCACGGCTGGTTGGCTACGTTCGGACGGGATAACCGCTGAAAGCATCTAAGCGGGAAGCCCACTTCAAGATGAGATTTCCATCCACCATTTGGTGGGAGAGGCCCCCAGCAGACCACTGGGTTGATAGGCCGGACGTGGAAGCACAGTAATGTGTGAAGCTGACCGGTACTAATAAGCCGATAACCTGACCCACAAACCCAACAACACTTCAAAAGAGTTGGGAGGGTGCTCGCGTTCACTCTACGGTCCCCAAACAACAAACCACACCGCGGTATGAAAAGCACAGGAACCATTGAGATAACTACATAAGACTTGACGTAACAGTCACACGAAACTTCACCCCCTCCACAGGGGTGGTGACATAGAGTTTCGGCGGCCATAGCGTGGGGGAAACGCCCGGTCCCATCCCGAACCCGGAAGCTAAGCCCCACAGCGCCCATGGTACTGCACTCGACAGGGTGTGGGAGAGTAGGACACCGCCGAACAACCATTACAAGAGAGGGAACCACAAAGCCGTGGTTCCCTCTCTCTTTATTATTTTAACAACAGCCACATCGGGCGCCCAAGGACCGGAATGGGTCTGCCCCGGGTTTGGTTGACA
>NZ_AQXM01000064.1 GCF_000376245.1 Acaricomes phytoseiuli DSM 14247
GCTTACGCTCGTCCTCGGTCAGGCCCGGCACGCGCCCGTCTTCGATGTTTGCTTTCTTCAGCCAGTTGAACAACGAGGCTTCGGAAATCCCGAAGTCTCTCGCAATCTGCGATAACGGGGCCCGGGCTTTACGGGCCACAGCCACGACATCGTCACGGAACTCTTTCGGATAGGGCTTGGGCAAGAGATACATCCTTCCAGCGAGGACGAATCCTCACAGATCAGATGTCAACCAAACCCGGGGCAGACCCCCCCTGTTGCCCTCAACTGATCTGCTTTATGATTCAGATCACCTTTTAGTGGCGCTGGGGCCTCTTGCCGCGACACAGGCAGAAGGCAAAACATGACGATACTTCCACAGCGGCCCTTCCGATGCGCAGAACAGCGTCAACAGCTACGGCTACCGGGGCTTGCAGATCATATCCACGGGGCAGAGAGCTCTTTTTCTGCCCCCACAACCTTCCAGTAGCCGTGAATGGTACTCTGCCACGATGAGCATGGCGCAAGAACCCCACGGTGAAGCACTGCAGGAAAAACAACAGCGCCTCAGCACCGGTCTCGTCGGTTATGCCCTTGCAGCAGATGCGCTGCTCATCCTGATTTTCGCCGCTCTGGGCAGAGCTAGTCATGATGAAGCGGATCCGGTGCTCGGAGTGCTCAGCACCGCCTGGCCCTTTCTGGTCGCCGCAGTACTCGGATGGGTAGCTGCCCGACTCTGGTGCGCACCGCTCAAACTATGGCCGCACGGAGTCTGCCTGTGGTTGATCACGGTGGTCGGTGGCATGGCTCTGCGCCTGCTCAGCGGGAAGACCGCGGAGTGGAGTTTCGTCCTCGTCGCCACCGCGGTATTAGGACTTTTCCTCTTAGGGCACAGAGCCATCGCCGGAATCGTCGTCGACCGCCGGGCAAAGCGTCGCTCCCAATCATCGGGTGGTACACGGCCTGAGCAACGCGATGGGCTAAGCTGATCTGGTGATCACGGCCTTTTCTCTCATCAGAACCCGCGGTGACCGGATCCCTGAAGCGGCACAGGAGATCTCGGAGATCGAGGGCGTCAGCGAAGTCTACTCAGTCACCGGGGAATGGGATCTCATTGCTATCGTCCGAGTCCCCCGGCATGAGTTGCTGGCCGATGTCATCGCGGATCGGCTTTCGAAGATCGATGGTGTCGAAGCGACAACGACTCACATCTCGTTCCGCGCTTACTCTCAGCACGACCTCGATGCCGCGTTCTCGCTGGGGCTAGACGACTGACCTCACGGGCACGCCGTTATCGTCATATCGACTATATTGACAGCGCAGTGAATTCGATCCAGCGCTGGAGCGCCGCGGCGGCAAAGCCATCATCGACGGCTCGTTCGGCGCGTTCCAGGGCATGAGTCATCCTCGCGGTGAAATCGCCCTGGGCCGATTTTTCGTAGGCCACCAGCCCCGCGGCAGCGTTCAGCAGAACCGCATCGCGCACCGGGCCACGCTGCCCGGCGAGCAGGTTCCGCGCCACCTGTGCGTTGAAAACAGCATCTTGCCCTCGCAGCTCCGCGATCTCAGCCCGCGGGATGCCCAGCCCCGCAGGGTCGAAATCGAACTCCTGAATCAGGCCCTCTCGGAACTCCCAGATCCGGGAAGGCCCCGTCGTCGTCAGCTCGTCCAAACCATCCTGCCCCCGAAAAACCATCCCCCGACCGCCACGGGCCGCCAGTACGCCGGTCACTAAAGGCGCCATTCTGGCATTAGCCACACCGATAGCCGTGGCCGGCACCCGGGCCGGATTGGTGAGCGGACCCATGAAGTTGAAGGCGGTGGGGATCGCCATCTCCCTGCGCGGCACTGCCGTGTATCGGAAAGACGGGTGGAAGACCTGGGCGAAGCAGAAAGTGATGCCGACCGCCTTGGCTGCTGCCGCGACCGCTTCGGTCGAAAGATCCAGGCGAACCCCAAGAGTCTCCAGCACATCGGCAGAGCCGGCTGCAGACGATGAGGCCCGATTGCCGTGTTTGATGACCACTGCCCCGGCACCTGCGCACACCAGCGCCGCCATAGTGGAGATATTCACAGTATTAAGTCGGTCGCCCCCGGTCCCAACGATGTCCAGGGCCTCGCCCGCATAGGGTATCGGACGGGCCTTGGCCAGCATCGAATCCGCCAATGCGCCGAGCTCAGCGGTGGTCTCCCCCTTGGCCCGCAGGGCCACCAGGAAGCCTGCTATCTGCGCATCACTGGCTTCGCCGCTCATAATCCGGTCCATGGCCCAGCCCGTGGCCTGTCGGCTCAGGTCCTGGCCATCGAGCAGCGCACTCAGCACCATGGGCCATGACGGCGCAGGGTCGGTCGGAGATGGGCTCGCTGCGGAAAGAGGGCGAGATTCGGGCTCGTGCACGCTCCCGATGCTATCCGGAGAGGTCCCTCACGAGCTAGCCACGCCTTCGACGGCACCATTTCATCTTTGCCTGATCGACGTATTTACTTCGAGTTCCCCGCGAGAATCCGGGACTTTTCGTGGCTCTGTAGAAATAAGATCGCAGATGCGGGCATTTCGCATTGGGCACTGGAGGGTTTTATAGACATAATGTCTATGTGACAACTGTGACCCACGCAAATAATGTCCCGGCGCACCCGACGCTGAACCGTCCCAATATGGTGTCGGTTGGCACCGTGGTGTGGCTCGCCAGCGAGTTGATGTTCTTCGCCGGCCTGTTCGCCATGTACTTCACGCTGCGAGCCACCTCCGGGGAGCTCTGGGCCGAGGAGGCCGCGAAGCTGAATGTCCCCTTTGCGGCGACTATCACGACGATCCTCGTTGCCAGCTCCTTCACCTGCCAGTTCGGCGTGTTCGCTGCCGAGCGCCTGCAGCCCCGACGCACCGGCGGGATCTTCGCCATCAGCAAGTGGGGTATGAACGAGTGGTTCCTGCTGACCTTCGCCTTGGGCGCGATCTTCGTCGCAGGTCAGAGCTACGAATACGCAGTTCTAGTCTCTGAGAACGTCACGCTGTCCTCTAACGCTTACGGCTCGGTGTTTTACCTGACCACCGGCTTCCACGGGTTACACGTGATCGGTGGGTTGATCGGTTTCCTCCTGGTGATCGGTAGATCGTATGCCGCCAAGAAATTCGGTCACTTCGAGGCCACGAGCGCCATTGTCACCTCGTACTACTGGCACTTCGTCGATGTTGTCTGGATCGGCCTCTTCGTCGTCATCTACATCCTGAAGTAAAACTGCATATGAGCACTAAGACTTTCTCCGAACGACCGATAGCAGAGCTGGTGGGATTCCCACTCGCCGAGAAGATAAGCAGGGGGCACCACCCGTGAAAGCACTCTCCCAGAGACGGCGGCATCCGCTGGCGATCTTTGCCTTGATGATCCTGGGCCTGCTGGTTACCGGTAGCTTGTACACGCTGGCTACCTCGGTGAATGAAGCGAGGGCGGATACCGCCAGCTTCACCGCCAGTGACGTCGAGCAGGGGCAGAAGCTCTTCGTCGCAAACTGCGCAACCTGTCACGGCATGAACGCAGGTGGTACACCCGCAGGCCCGACGCTTGTCGGTGTGGGTGCTGCTGCGGTGGACTTCCAGGTGGGCACCGGGCGCATGCCGATGCAGATGCAAGGCCCTCAGGCCTTCCTGAAGCCCCCGCAGTTTAATGACGAGCAGACCAAGCAGCTCGCCGCTTATGTGGCCAGCCTGGGTGCCGGCCCGGCTATCCCGGATCCGGAGTACCTTGATGCTCAGGGCAATGCTGCTGAGGGCGGCGAGCTCTTTCGAATGAACTGCGCCATGTGTCACAACGCAGCCGGCGCCGGTGGTGCGCTGACTCAGGGCAAATTTGCTCCCGCGCTCGACGGTGTGACCCCCGAGCACATTTACGAGGCGATGGTGACCGGGCCGCAGAACATGCCGGTCTTCAGCGATGCGAATATCCCCCCAGAAGGCAAACGCGACATCATCACTTTCCTGAAGACCATTGAGCAGGGCTCTCCGGGTGGTGCTGATCTAGGCTCCCTGGGCCCGGTCTCTGAAGGCCTGTTCGTCTGGGTCGCAGGACTCAGCGTGATCATTGCCTTTACGATCTGGCTGACCTCCAGGGTTTCTTGACCCGCTGAGCGACATTTCTGCTGATATTTCTCCCGCCTGTACGGGACAAGCAAAGGAAGAAGGATCATGAGCGACCGTAGTGACGATCAGCCGGTGAAACCGGAGGGTCCCTCGGAGGTTGAGGCTCACACGACTCTAGGAGCCCCGGAGAAGTTCACCGACCCGGGCCTGCCACCGCACCGGCCACGGCTTGCTGATACTGATCCCCGGGCGGCCAAGAGAGCTGAGCGCCAGGTTGTCTGGCTATTTATCATCTCCATCCTGGGCACCGTGCTCTTCTTCTACGGCTACTTCTTCATTGAGCTGGATCAGACGATCGGCACGCTGCGCGTGCAGAACCTCCTGCTGGGCCTTGGCACCGCTTTCGCGATGCTCGGCATCGGCACCGGCATCGTGCACTGGTCCAAGACCCTCATGCCGGATCACGAAGTGGTCGAAGAGCGGCATCCGCTGCGCGAAGAATCAGACCGTCAGGACGCCGTCAAGATCGTCGAGACCATCGCCGAGGAAAGCGGCATCAAGCGTCGTCCGTTGATCCGCAATACGCTTCTCGGAGCCCTAGCCATCGCTCCCCTGCCCGCAGTGGTGATCTTCCGCGATCTTTCTCAGAACTTGGACATTAACCTACTGCGGCACACCATGTGGGATACCGGAGTCCGACTGGTCCGTGACCCCACCGGCACGCCGATCAAGGCAGCCGATGTCACCTACGGCTCGGCCTTCCACGTGATCCCGGATGGGCTCAACCAGGTGACCGAGGGCAAGCTCGACGCCAAGGCCAAAACAGTTACGCTCGTCATGCGCATTCCTCCCGAACAGCTGAAGATCACTCCGGGCAGGGAAGACTGGCACTACCAGGGCATCGTGGCCTACTCCAAGGTGTGCACCCACGTGGGCTGCCCCGTCGCGCTCTATGAGCAGCAGACCCACCACTTACTCTGCCCCTGCCATCAGTCCACCTTCGACGTCACCGAGGAATGCAAGGTCATCTTCGGCCCGGCCGTCCGGCCGCTGCCGCAGCTGCCGATAACGGTGGACAGCGAAGGCTACCTCGTGGCGCAGAGCGATTTCCATGAACCCGTTGGTCCTAGCTATTGGGAGCGTGGCTGATCATGAGCACTGGTACTAGCACTAGTACAGCGAGCACTTCCCCGTCCACGGCAGGGACCGAGTCCGTCTACACGCCGGCCACTAGGGCTGGCCGGATCACGGACTTCGTGGATCAGCGCGTCGGCGGCTCCAAGATCCTCAAGGAGTTCGGGCGCAAAGTCTTCCCGGACCATTGGTCCTTTATGTTCGGCGAGGTCGCTCTTTACACCTTCGTCATCCTGTTACTCTCCGGGACCTTCTTGACGTTCTTCTTCGACCCCTCGATGGCTGAGACTCATTACGAAGGCTCCTACGTGCCGTTGAAGGGCATCGAGATGTCCGTGGCCTACAGCTCCACGCTGAACATCTCCTTCGACGTGCGCGGCGGCCTCTTCATGCGTCAGGTGCATCACTGGGCGGCACTGCTGTTCGTAGCCTCGGTCGCGGTGCACATGCTCCGTGTGTTCTTCACAGGCGCCTTCCGTAAGCCCCGTGAACTCAACTGGCTCGTCGGCTCCACTTTGCTGATGCTCTCGCTGGCTGCCGGGTTCACCGGTTACTCGCTCCCCGACGATCTGCTGTCCGGTAACGGCCTGCGTATCATCGACGGCATCCTCAAGTCGATCCCCGTGGTCGGAACCTACATCTCGTTGTTCCTCTTCGGAGGCGAGTTCCCGGGCACCATGGTGATCAGCCGGCTCTACGTGCTGCACATCCTGCTCGTGCCCGCCATCATCCTGCTGATGATCGCGATCCACCTGTTCATGGTGGTCATCCACAAGCACACCCAGTACCCTGGGCCGGGCCGGAATGACAATAACGTCGTGGGCTACCCGCTGGGACCGGTCTACGCGGCGAAAGCCGGCGGCTTCTTCTTCATCGTCTTCGGTGTGGTCGCCGCGATGGCTGCACTGTTCACGATCAACCCGGTGTGGAACTACGGCCCCTACGATCCCTCACCGGTATCCGCCGGCACCCAGCCGGACTGGTACATCGGCATGTTCGATGGCGCGCTGCGTCTGATGCCCGGCTGGATGTGGAACTTCCCGTTCGAATGGGAGATCCCCTTCCCGTGGGGGGTCAATACCTTCAGCTTCAACGTCATCGGCGCAGCGATGGTCCCCACGATCATCCTGTTCGGCCTGATGTTCGCTTGGCCCTGGATCGAGCGCTGGATCACCAAGGACAACAAAGAGCACCACGTGCTGGACCGTCCGCGCAACGTTCCCACCCGCACCGCTATCGGCGTTGCCGGGATCGTCTTCTACTGCGTGATGTGGGCGGCTGCTAGCTCTGACTTGATCGCGACACACTTCCACGTATCGCTCAACGATGTCACCTACTGGCTCCGCGCGCTGTTCTTCATCGGCCCGGTAATCGCCTACCAGGTCACCAAGCGCATCGCCTTGGCTCTGCAGCGCAAAGATCGGGAGATCGTGCTGCACGGCCGTGAAACCGGACGGATCATCCGCCTGCCACATGGCGAGTACAAGGAGAAGCACGAGCAGCTCAGTGAGTACAAGCGCTACCGCCTGGTGAGTTTCGACTCCCCCAAGCCGCTTCCTGCTGAGCCGAACGAGAAGGGCATCGTGACTCGGAAGGAGAAGCAGCGCGCCTGGCTCTCCAAGTGGTTCTTCGAGGACCGTGTTGCTCCGGTGACCCCGGAAGAGCATCAGGCAGCGCTCGAGCACTCCGCTCACGAGGAGCACCCCGATAACAAGGCTCTCGAGGAGAATCAGAAAGCTCTAGAGCGCCGCTGATCTCCAGTGACGGTAGTTTCTGCTACTGCTGGTGACTTCTGAGGATCTACGTAGATCCTCAGAAGTCACCAGCAGTAGCATTTTAAGCTGAGCTGAGAATGGACTTCAGCGCCGGCGGGAGACCCTAACTCCGGGGCGTTGTAGCGGCACCCAGAGCTTGTAGCGATCCGCCCGGTAGTATGAGACCGAATAGTCGGCAACGATCCCGGAGACGTAAGCGTGGCGCTGGATCTTCAGCAGCGGGGCACCGCTTTCCACTTTGAGTTGCCGGGCCATTGCCGGGCTCGCCGCTGCGGCTTCGATCATATCTTCGCCCCACTCCATGACAAGGCCGTAGCGCTCCCCCAGAACGTTGTAAAGCGAGGTGGGCGGTGGGCCATCGGTTAGGCCGGGGACGCGATATGCGGGGACGAAATTCTCATCGACGCTCATCGGCTCCTCGTCCGCAATCAGCAGACGGCGGAACCTCACCACGAACTGCCCTTCGTTCAGTTGCAGTTCCCTGGCCACCGTTGCGCCAGCGGGGATGAGCTCGAAATCGAGAACTTTAGCGTCCGGGACCATGCCACGGCGCTGCATCTCTTCGGAGTATGAGGTCAGCCGGACCTGGAGGTCCATTTTAGGCCGATGCACGAAAGTGCCCACACCCACGACCCGGTCAAGGGTCTCTTCGGCGATAAGCACTTCGATGGCCCGGCGAACAGTCATCCTGGCAACGCCAAAGCGCTCCACAAGCTCCCGCTCTGAAGGGATGATCGACCCTGGCGGTTGCTGCTGAGCATAGTCACGCAATACGCGAGCCAGCTGCTGGTATACCGGTATCCGGTGATCGCCTCGCTTGAATGATACACCGACGATAGCGTCCAGACTCATGGGCTCAGCCACCCAGGATCAGGATCAGAGATCACTCAGTGCGCGTGATCTCCGCGGCTGTATTCGAAGGTCCAGCCGATGAGGCCGACAACACCGATACCGACGGAGATGAAGAAGATCCACCAGCCCACAGCGAGGCCCAGAAAGGCTACAGCGGCGCCACCGGCGACCACCATGGGCCACCAGGACCAAGGGCTGAAGTGCCCCTGTTCCCCTGCGCCTTCCTCGATTTCGCCGTCGTTACGGTCTTCGGGTCGAAGGCCGATCCTCCGGCCGGTAAAGGCTAGGTAAAACCCAATCATTCCTGCTAGAGCGCCAACCAGGGGCAGAGCTAGAATCCCCACCCATTCACTCCAGCCAGTAACAAATCCGTAGACTACTCCGACCAGCAAATAAAATGGCAGAAGGAGATAAAAAAGCTTGGCTTCTATTCGCATGGCTGCGCTCCTCTTCTTCGTCTATTTCTTCGGCCGATCAGACTTATCAGCCTGATCAGCGTTGCCGAGCACAGCGCCAACACCTGCGGTTGCGCTAGAGCCCATCTGCGCTAGCTCATCGGCGGTGTGCCACTGCGCCAGCTCGGGGTGGTGCAGATCCAGGGCGGGCCGCTCCGACCGGATCCGCGGAAGGGAGGTGAAGTTGTGCCGCGGCGGTGGGCAAGAAGTGGCCCACTCCAGGGAGGCACCGAAGCCCCAAGGATCATCAACATCCACTTTCTTCTTGGAGCGCCAGGTGATGTAGACGTTCCAGAAGAAGGGGATCATCGAAGCACCCAGCAGGAAGGAGGAGATCGTGGAGAGCTGATTCATCCAGGTGAAGTTATCCTCCGGCATGTAGTCCGCGTAACGACGCGGCATACCCAGCACACCCAGCCAGTGCTGAACCAGGAAGGTCCCGTGGAAGCCGATGAACAGCATCCAGAAATGGATCTTGCCCAGACGCTCGTTGAGCATCTTACCGGTCCACTTGGGCCACCAGAAGTAGAAGCCCGCGAACATCGCGAAGACCACGGTGCCGAAGATCACGTAGTGGAAGTGCGCCACCACGAAGTAGGTATCCGAGAGGTGGAAGTCCAGCGGAGGCGATGCAAGGATGATGCCAGTCAGGCCGCCGAAGAGGAAGGTGACTAGGAAGCCGAGGCTCCAGAGCATCGGTGTTTCGAAGGTCAGCGACCCTCGCCACATCGTACCTATCCAGTTGAAGAACTTCACGCCGGTAGGCACCGCGATGAGCATGGTCATGAACGAGAAGAACGGCAGCAGAACCTGACCGGTGACGTACATGTGGTGCGCCCATACCGTTACGGACAGCGCGGCGATCGCGATCGTCGCATAGACCAGACCCTTATATCCGAAAATCGGTTTCCGGCTGAAGACCGGGAAAATCTCGGAGACGATGCCGAAGAACGGTAGCGCGATGATGTAGACCTCTGGGTGTCCAAAGAACCAGAACAAGTGCTGCCAGAGCAGTGCTCCGCCGTTTTCCGGATCGAAGATATGCGCTCCGAAGCGCCTGTCCGCCCCCAGCGCAAAGAGCGCGGCCGCCAGCGGCGGGAAAGCCATCAGCACCAGGATCGAAGTGATCAAGGTATTCCAGGTAAAAATCGGCATGCGCCACATGGTCATGCCCGGTGCACGCATGCAGATGATAGTCGTGATGAAGTTCACTGCACCCAAAATGGTGCCAAAGCCAGTTAATGCCAAGCCGAAGACCCATAAGTCACCACCAACGCCCGGGGTGAAGGTGGTATTCGATAGCGGAGCATAGGCGAACCAGCCAAAGGAGGCAGCGCCCTGCGGGGTCAAGAAGCCGGAAACCGCAATGACGCTGCCGAACAGGAAGAGCCAGAAGGCCAGGGCGTTCAGCCGTGGGAAGGCGACATCCGGGGCACCGATCTGCAGGGGCGTGATCACATTGGCGAAGCCCGTGAACAGAGGAGTTGCGAACATCAGCAGCATGATCGTGCCGTGCATGGTGAAGAGCTGGTTGTACTGTTCCTTGGTCTGCAGGATCTGCATACCAGGCTCGAATAGTTCCGCCCTGATGACCAGAGCCATCACTCCGCCGAGGCAGAAGAAGATGAAGGATGCGATCAGGTACATGTACCCGATGACCTTGTGGTCGGTGGAGGTGATCCAGTTGACCACAATCCGGCCCTTGGAGACGGGAACCTTGGGTTCCGGTGTCTCTACCTCACCGGGGGTGGAGTATTGATACGTCGTTGACAACTTCCCGGCCCCTTACTGCGCGCTTGTGTCGTTGAGGTTCGGATTACGGTTGAACTGCTCGTCCAGGGTGCCCACATTGCCGGCATCCTTGAGGCTCTGCAGGTACTGCTGGAATTCTGCCTCGGATACTACCTTGACCCGGAACAGCATCTCGGAGTGGTACTCACCGCAAAGTTCGGCGCATTTGCCGTCGTAGCTACCCTCTTGCTGAGGAGTGACGTTGATGTAGTTGGTCTTGCCCGGGATGAGGTCACGCTTCTGCAAGAAAGCGGGAACCCAGAAGGAGTGGATCACGTCACGGGATTCCAGCACGAATTCAACCGACTTGTTCACCGGGAGGTACAGGGTGGGAATCTTCTCGGGATCTACCGGCTGGCCGTCCAGAGGCACCTGGGCGGTCGCTTCGTAGACGTCCTCAGGGATGACCGGCCCCTGTAGATAATTGAAGTCCCAGGCCCACTGCTTGCCCTGGACGTTGATGGTAACGTCCGGGTTGTCGACCCTGGCATCGATAGCCTGCTGGTCGCGATCAGTGAAGTAGAAGAAGACCAGCACCATGAACAGCGGGATCGTCAGATAGAAGACCTCCAGCGGGAGGTTGTAGGAAATCTGCCGGGGAAACCCCGTGGCTCCCTTGCGGCGCCGGTAGGCGATGATGCACCAGATGATCAGGCCCCAGGTAATGATGCCTACGGCAATAGCCGCGATCCAGGAGTTGACCCAGAGGTCGATGATCCTCCCGGTGTGGTTCGTCGTATTCCGCTCAGTAGGTAACCAGCCGTTCCGCATCTCGGGGGTGCATGCCGAGAGCACTAATGCGCTCACGATCCCCACCGCGGTGGCGGTGATAACCCTCATGCGGCGGCTACCAGTTCGGTGCTGCGAACTCACAGACGGCCCTTCCTTGTCGCTTCTTGCTAACTCCACAGCTCTAATACAACGACTTAGTTCTACTACTGCGTGTAGAGAGCATTCCCTTAGAGCTTACCCCGGCTGGGAACTTTTTGTGCACACTGTGTCTAGCGCGTCAGAATCCTTTGCATCGTGCAACTGAAGAATCCCGCTGTGACGATGCTATGCGATAGCGGAAGGCTACGCGAAGCCCGCCACGAAAAAGCTGCGAGCCCGGGAGAATTCCCGGGCTCGCAGCTGAGATCCTGGCGGCGCGAGCCGCTGCAGCCTCTGATCAATCGTCAGTGAAAAGAATCACCGCAGGCACAGGAGCCTCCCGCATTCGGGTTGTCGATGGTGAAGCCCTGCTTGGAGATCGTGTCTTCGAAGCCGATGCTGGCGCCATCGAGATACGGAGCGCTCATCTTATCCACGATGACTTCGACTTGGTCGAAGTCCCGGACAGCGTCGCCGTCCAGCATCCGCTCGTCGAAATACAGCTGGTAGATCAGGCCTGAGCAGCCACCGGGCTGAACCGCTACGCGCAGTCGCAGATCGGTGCGACCCTCCTGTTCGAGCAGGCTGCGCACTTTTCCAGCGGCTTCGTCGGTCAGGCTCACTCCGTGCGATGGCAGCTCGGCTTCAGTAGTGTTCTCGGTCGTCGTAGTCATCTCAGGTTCCTTACTTCTCGGCTGCTTCCATGGTATGTCCGGCTTAGGCGTTTAGCACAGCAACCAGCTCAGCGACCCTGGTCACCGGGTACAACACCTATCGGCACGTTCTTCTTCCCTTAGCTTCCCAGCTGCCAAGGCGGGAACCGTGATCAGGGCTGGTTCAGCCTGGCCAGCAGAAGGGCCTCGGCCAGGATCGCCTTCTGGAACTCGGCCAAGTGCAGGGACTCATTGGCGCTGTGCGCGCGTGAGTCCGGATCCTCGACGCCGGTGATCAGGATTTCGGCTTCCGGATAGAGCTCGGTCAGATCCGCGATGAACGGGATGGATCCACCCATGCCCATCGCCACCGGCTCATTTCCCCAGGCTTCCTGAAGCGCCCAGAGCATCGCCTGAGCAGCCGGCGCGTCGATATCGGTGCGGAAAGGCTGCCCCTGCTCCCCCGGGATGAACCGTACGCACGCCGTCGCCGGAGCGTGCTTCTCGATATGCTGCTGCAAGGCCGTCATCGCGGTCTGCGGATCATCGCCGGGGGCCAAGCGCAGGCTCAGCTGCGCCCTGGCGCTGGGCAGGATCGTGTTCGAGCTGCTCGCAACATCGGTCACGTCGATTCCGATGACGGAGAGCGCCGGCTGAGCCCAGAGCCGAGAGGCCAGAGAGCCCGAGCCCGCCAGTTCCACACCTTCCAGAACACCGGCGTCCTGACGGAAATCAGCCTCCGGATAGTCGATAGTCGGCTCCTCGCCGCGGTGCAGGCCTGCTACCGCGACCTCGCCCGAGGCGTCGTGGAGCGTGGCAATGAGCCTGGCCAGCTGCGTCGGCGCATCCAGGACCGGGCCGCCGTACATCCCGGAGTGCACTGCATGATCGAGTACTTCCAGTTCCACCACACCGCTGACCAGGCCGCGCAGGCTCGTCGTCAGCGCCGGGGTGCCAACTTTCCAGTTCACTGAATCCGCCACGATGATCAGATCGCTGCGCAAAAGCTCCCGGTGCTTTTCCAAAAAAGTGCGGAAGGTCGGCGAGCCGGCTTCTTCCTCACCTTCGATGAAGAGGGTGACGCCCAGGCCCAGCTCCTCGCCGAGGACCTCGGTGACCGCGCTCAGCGCCGCGATATGCGCCAGAACCCCTGCTTTGTCATCGGCCACGCCCCTGCCCCAGAGTCGCTCCCCGCGCTGCTCCGGCTGGAAGGGATCGCTTTCCCAGAGCGCTCTATCACCCGGCGGTTGAACATCATGGTGGGCGTAAAGCAGCACCGTGGGCTTGCCTGGCCGGGCCGGTCGTCGCGCAATGACCGCAGGGCCTCCGGGTTTGCCGTCTTCGGTGAATTCACGCAGGATCTGCACATCATCCAGGCCGATACTGCGGGCCAGCTCTGCCACTGCCTCGGCGCTGCGCTGCAGCTCGGCAGGGTCGAAGATCTCCCAGGCTATACCAGGGATCCTGGCGAGTTCGATAAGCTGCTCGATGGTCTCCGGGAAGCGGCGCTGCACGGCTGATTCCAGTTGAGCCAGCAATTCCGGATCGGGATTCGCCCCTCGGGAATTACCGTTGAGGGCCGAAGAGGTCGTTGCAGGAGTGTCTGAAAAAGGTGTTGGGGAAACCATGCTCTGAAGACTACTCCACCGCTTCAGCCCTGAATACCGTGAGCGATGCTGAGGGATCCTGTGCGCGGCGATCCCCGGCACGCTGCGGGCCAGGCGTCCGCCGGGATGCCTGCGGAGATGCCCGGTATCGCCGGAACCCGGTATTCTGGTGGGGTGTTCGGCAGAAATAAGACCATGGCCCAGACCCAGCAACCCGAAGTATCCGCAGAATCGCCTGAGCAGCGCGATCCTCGGGCGGGCAAAGGCGCACCCACCCCTACCCGTAAAGAGCAGGAGGCAGCCCGGAAGCGCCCGCTCGTGCCGAACGACCGCAACGCCGCAAAACAGGCGGAGCGCGAAGCGCGCCGGGAGAGCCAGATGCGCACCCGGGCCGCCCTGGACACCGGGGATGAGCGCTTCCTACCGCCTCGGGATAAAGGGCCGCAGCGCCGTTTTGTCCGGAATCTGATTGACGCGCGCACCGGGCCAGGCGAGTTCGTGATGATAGTCATGCTGGTAATTGCCATCGGCACTTTGTTCATGCCGACGAATGTCCAGGTGCAGAGCTATGTCTTCATGGCTTTCTGGCTCATACTGCTGATCGTCGTCATCGACTCCTACCTCTTGGCCCGCAGGATCCGCAAGCAGCTCACCGCGAAGTTCGGCGCTGATGCCATTGAACGGGGCGTCGTCTGGTACGGCATCATGCGCTCTATCCAGTTCCGCAGGTTGCGGCTGCCCAAGCCGCAGGTGCGGCGCGGCGAGAAGCTGGAAGACTGACGGCACGGCTAAGCCGCCACGAACTTCGCCTGTCCCGGAAATTCTCCCCCGGAAAAAGCGTCTAGTTGCGGTTGAGTTCCCGGCTGAGCCGTCGATTGATCCGTGCAGCCCAGAAGGGCCCCTCGTAGAGGAAGCCCGTATACCCCTGGACCAGGGCGGCTCCAGCATCCAGACGTTCGCGGACGTCCTCCGCTGTCTCGACTCCCCCGACCGAGATCAAAGTGAGCCGATCCCCCGTCATAGCCTTCAGCTGGCGCAGTACCTCGAGCGAACGGGCTTTGAGCGGCGATCCGGAGAGTCCGCCGGGGCCGCATTCGGCCACTTTTCCAGCCGGAGTGCGCAGCGCCTCCCGGGCGATGGTGGTGTTGGTGCAGATCACGCCGTCGAGCTCTAGTTCCAGGGCGAGTTCGGCGATCTCCTGAAGGTCTTCATTGCTGAGGTCCGGAGCGATCTTCACCAGCAGCGGCACTGCGCGCTGCGCAGTTTCATTCGCGGCGGCGCGCACCGCCTGCAGCAGGGGGCGCAGGGAATCGGCGTTCTGCAGCAGACGCAGTCCAGGGGTGTTCGGCGAAGAGACATTGACTACGAGGTAGTCTGCATAACCGGCCACGGCACGGGTGCTGAGCAGATAGTCCGCCACCGCGTCGTCCACTTCGACATTTTTAGTTTTGCCGATATTCACCCCGATCACGGGGCGCGGTGCGGGGCGCTTCTCGGTCCAGTCTTGCAGAGCCTGGCGCGCGGCGGCCAGCCGGGGTGCGATGGCCTGGGCGCCGTCATTATTGAAGCCCATCCGGTTGATCACTGCGCGGTCCTGGATCAGGCGGAAGAGCCGCGGGCGCGGATTCCCCGGCTGCGCCTGGCCGGTGACGGTGCCTACTTCAACATGGCCGAATCCGAGCTGGCTGAGCGCCTCGATACCGTGCGCTCCTTTATCGAAGCCGGCGGCTAGCCCGAAGGGAGAGGGGAAAACCAGCCCTAGCGCTTCAGTGCGCAAAGCCGGATCAGGTGCGCAGAAGCGCTGCAGCAGGGCGCCGATGCCCAGACGGTGAGACAGTCGGATCGCGCCGAAGCCCAGCTGATGCGCACGTTCGGCATCCATCCAGGAAAAAGCCAAGCGGAAGAAAGCGGGGTAAATGCGCATACCTCTAGTCTTGCCGCCGGGCAGCCCGCGGGCAAACCGTGCGCTGAGCCTCAGCGTGCGGCGTCGAGCGCGCCGCCGTAGCGCCTGTCCCTGCTGGCATAGAGGTCTACAGCATCCCAGAGCGTGCGCCGATCCACATCGGGCCAGAGCGTATCCAGGAAGACGAACTCGGCGTAGGCGCTCTGCCAGGGCAGGAAGTTCGAAAGGCGCTGCTCCCCGCTGGAGCGCAGGAAAAGGTCCACATCCGGCAGGTCCGGCCAGTACAAGTAACGCTGCACGGTCTTTTCGTTGATGGCCGAGGGTTTGAGCCGCCCTGCGGCGACTTCCTGCGCGATGGCTGCCATCGCATCCGCGATTTCCGCCCGGCCGCCGTAATTGACGCACATCGTGAGGGTGATGGTGTCGTTATCGGCGGTTCGTTCCTCGGCCAGCTCCAATTCGTTGATCACAGACTTCCACAAGCGGGGTGTGCGGCCGGCCCAGCGCACCCGGACCCCCCAGGCGTCGAGCTGATCGCGCTGCCTGCGCAGCACATCCCGATTGAAGCCCATCAAGAATCGGACCTCTTCCGGTGAGCGCCGCCAGTTCTCCGTGGAGAAGGCGTAGACGGTGACGTACTTGACGCCGAGTTCGATGGCACCGGCCATCACGTCGAGCAGCGCCGGCTCCCCGGCTTTATGCCCTTCCACCCGGGGCAGTCCACGCTGGTTGGCCCAGCGGCCGTTGCCGTCCATCACAATGGCCACATGCTGCGGAACCAAATCGACCGGAATCGCCGGCGGCTGGGCTCCGGAGGGGTGCGGCCAGGGCGCGACAACAGGCGATTTGGCTGCGCTACGGGGCATTGCTGCTCTCTTTCCAGGAAGTTCCGGAGTCTGTGGTCTCTTGTGCGAGCGTTGGCCTTATAGTCTCTACCGCTCAGCTTCTTTCGATCAAACGGAGCGAGCGAAGCGAGCGTTCCAGATGCCACTGGACGAAGGCCGCTACCAGCCCGGCTGCCTCGCGCCGGTGCTCCGGAGCTGAAGCATCGGCGACGTCCCAGTTCCCCGAGATCAGCGCCCCCAGCAGCTGCATCGTCTCCGGCGCGGGTGCGGCGGAACCCGGGGGTCGGCATGCCGAGCAGACAGTACCGCCCAGGGCTGCGGAAAAAGCCATCTGGCTTCCGATGGGCACCGGTTCGCCGCACCGGGCGCAGCTGTCGAAGCTGGCGGCCCAGCCGGCGGTGGCCAGGGCTCGCAGCAGATAAGAATCCAGGATGAGTCCCGGAGCGTGCTCCCCGCGGGCCAGCACACCGAGGCCGCCGATCAGCAGCCGGTACTGCGCTGAAGCCGATTCGGCATCCACGTCGGTGAGCTTCTCCGCGGCTTCGGCCATCGCGGTGGCGGTCGTGTATTTCTCGTAGTGCGCGGCGATGGGCTGGCCGTAACTGCTCCGGGATACCGCTTGGGTCACGGTGTCCAGGCTGTGCCCGGAGATCAGCTGGAGATCCGTGACCATGAACGGCTCCAGCCGGGCGCCGAATTTGCTGCTGGTCCGCCGCACTCCGCGAGCCACGGCCCGGATCTGGCCGTGCTCACTGCTCAGTAGGGTCACGATGCGGTCGGCTTCGCCCAGATTGTGGGTGCGCAGCACTACCGCACTGGTGCGGTATGTGCGAGCGGCAAAACCTGAGGACCTGGCCACTGCGATATTCTCTCACCATCGGCACCGGTATCGCCGGACCCGCGCCGGTGTCAGCCGATGTTCGGGGTCATTCCCCTGCTTCTCGGATCGCCCGGTTCACCGCAGAGATCACGGCTTTGAGGGAGGAGACCGCGGTGTTCGCGTCAATGCCGACGCCCCAAAGCACCCGCTGGCCGACAGCGCATTCGACATAGGCTGCAGCCAGCGCGCTTCCGCCCTCGGAGAGCGCATGCTCGGTGTAATCCAGCACTCGGACATCGGCGCCATCCTGAGTCAGGATGTCCAGCAGGGCCGCGATCGGGCCCGTACCGGTTCCGCTGCGCTCCGTCTCCCGGCCGCCGATGCGCATCCTGGCATCGAGCTTCACCGTTGCGTCCTCATCGGTCGCCGCGTTCATCGAGCCCAGAACATACTTCCCCCACTGTCGCTCCGGGTCGCCCGCGGGGCACGGCAGGTACTCATCGCTGAAGATCTCCCACAGCTCGGCGGCGCTGACTTCGCCTCCGGCGGTGTCGGTGCGGCGCTGGATCACCCCGGAGAACTCGATCTGCGCCCGCCGCGGCAGCTCGAGCCCGTGCTCGGATTTGAGCAGATAGGCCACACCGCCTTTACCGGATTGCGAGTTCACCCGGATCACTGCCTCATAACTGCGGCCGAGGTCTTTGGGGTCCACCGGCAGGTAGGGAACCGCCCAAGGGAACTCCGCCACCGGCTGGCCCGCCGCGGCCGCCTCACACTTCAGGGCTTCGAAGCCTTTTTTGATAGCGTCCTGGTGGGAACCCGAAAAAGCGGTGAAGACCAGATCGCCGCCGTACGGTGCCCGTTCCGGCACGGGTAGTTGATTGCAGTACTCCACCGTCCGGCGGATTTCGTCGATATCGGAGAAGTCGATCATCGGGTCTACGCCCTGGCTGAAGAGATTCAAGCCGAGTGTCACCAGATCCACATTGCCGGTCCGCTCGCCATTGCCGAAAAGGCAGCCTTCGATCCGGTCGGCACCGGCCAGATAGCCCAGCTCCGCCGCAGCCACCCCGGTCCCCCGGTCGTTATGCGGGTGCAGGGAGAGGATGATACCTTCGCGCGGAATCAGGTGGCGGCTCATCCACTCGATTGAGTCGGCGTACAGATTGGGCGTGGACATCTCCACCGTGGCCGGCAGATTGATGATCACCGGGTGCTCAGGCGAGGCTTCGAGCACTTCGGCTACCGCATTGCAGACCCGGGCGGCGTATTCGAGTTCAGTTCCGGTGAACGACTCCGGGGAGTACTCATAGGTGATCGCGGTCTCTCCGAGCGTCTCCTGATATTTCTTGCAGAGCCGTGCACCTTGAAGAGCGATCTCCAGAATGCCGTCCTGATCTTCGCCGAAGACTACTCGGCGCTGCAGCACCGAAGTCGAATTGTAGAGGTGCACGATGGCCTGCTTGGCCCCCTGAATCGCTTCGTACGTGCGCTCGATGAGGTGCTCCCGGGCCTGGGTGAGCACCTGGATGGTGACATCGTCCGGGATCAGATCGCCTTCGATCAGCTGCCGGACGAAATCGAAATCGGTTTGCGAAGCGGAGGGGAACCCCACCTCGATCTCCTTGTAGCCCATCGAGACCAGGAGCTGGAACATCTTGAGCTTCCGAGCCGGGCTCATCGGGTCGATCAGCGCCTGATTCCCGTCCCGGAGGTCCACCGCGCACCAGCGGGGTGCAGTGGTGATCTGCCGATCCGGCCAGCTGCGGTCCGGCAGCTCGACATTGATCTGCTCTTGGAACGGAGTGTACCGATGAAAGGGCATCCCCGATGGTTTCTGCATTTTGCGCACGCTGCCTGCTTCCCTGAGTGTCCTGGTCCGGCCGGGGACGACAAGTCTCCGCGACAGGGCTCCGACCCTTCCGCTGAGCATCGCCTGCCCCGGGGTTCCCGGTTCCAGGCTGCGAACTCAGCGGATTATGGCCCCGTCGCGGCGGCTAAGAAGAATCCATGATGCGCGCACACGGGAAGCCTAACACGGCGCATAGGATGAAAAAGTGCTCGTATCGCAGTTTATGATCGCTGTCCCAGCAGAGGTCGTAAGGTCGAAAGGACAACCATGACGGCATCAGGTATCGACAGTAGCCACTTCAACCCCGGCGTCCGCCCGCAGGACGATCTCTTCCAGCATGTAAACGGCCGCTGGCTCGAGGAATCCGTGATTCCCGCCGACCGTGCCTCCAGCGGTGCTTTCTGGGAGCTGCGGGATAACGCCGAGCTGGCCGTACGGCAGATCATCGAACGCGCCGCGAGTGCGCAGGAATCCGCTGAGCGCCCGGACGCGCAGACCGGGACGCTGAGCCAGGCGATCGGCGATCTCTACCACAGCTTCATGGATGAAGCCGCGATCGAAGCGGTCGGTATAGAGCCGGTCGCAGCCGATCTGGAAGAGCTCTACGCCGTGCAGAGCGTCGAGGAGCTGATCATGCTCTCTGCCCGTTGGCAGCGGGAAGGCGTACCGGGTCTACTCGGCAGCTATATCAGCAACGATGCAGGCCAGCCAGACCGTTATCTTCTGCATCTCGTCCAGGCCGGGCTCGGTTTGCCCGATGAAGCCTATTATCGCGAGCCGCAGTTCGCCGAACAGCGGCAGAAGTATCAAGAGTACCTGCAGCGCCTGCTGGAACTCAGTGGTCACGAGGACCCTGTGGGGGCGGCGGAACGAGTCCTGGCCCTGGAGCACCAACTCGCCGCAGCGCATTGGGACAAGGTCACCCTGCGCGACCCGCAGAAGCGCTACAACCTCATGACGGATGCGGCGGTGCACGAGTTGGCACCACGATTGGGTCCGTGGTTCGCAGCTTTCCTGACTGACCCGGAAACCGGCCAGCGGCTGAGCCCGGAAAATCTGCACGAAATGGTGCTCCTGACCCCCGACTACTTCGCCCGGCTCTCCGAGTTGCTGACCGAATTCCCCTTGCGTTCCTGGCAGGAATGGCTCGCTGCACGGCTCATCTCCGCAGCAGCCCCCTACCTATCGGTGGACTTCGTCGCCGCCGACTTTGACTTCCACGGCAGAGCCCTCACCGGGACCGAGGAAATCCGTGAGCGCTGGAAACG
This sequence comes from Acaricomes phytoseiuli DSM 14247, assembly GCF_000376245.1. Taxonomy (GTDB): domain Bacteria; phylum Actinomycetota; class Actinomycetes; order Actinomycetales; family Micrococcaceae; genus Renibacterium; species Renibacterium phytoseiuli. The sequence continues at coordinate 19,880 of NZ_AQXM01000064.1, forward strand.
CGGTGTGGACCTGGTGGAGGACGCTATGGGTGAGGCCATCGGCCAGCTCTATGTGGTCGAGCACTTCCCGCCGGAGCACAAAGCCCGGATGGAGCGGCTCGTGGCACGGCTCATCGAAGCGTACCAGCGCTCGATCCAGGAGCTGGAATGGATGGGCGAGGAGACCAAAGCCCGGGCGCTCGCGAAGCTGGAGCGGTTCGTCCCGAAGATCGGTTACCCGAACCGCTGGCGGGACTACTCCGGCTTACAGATCTCCTCTGAGGACCTGGTGGGGAACGTGCGGCGGGCGGCGCAGTTCGAAACCCGCCGACAGCTAGCCAAGCTGGGCCGACCCATCGATCGCGAAGAATGGCTCATGACGCCGCAGACGGTCAATGCCTACTATCACCCGGTGCTCAATGAGATCGTCTTCCCGGCGGCCATTCTGCAACCGCCGTTCTTCGACGCCGAGGCGGACGATGCGGCGAACTTCGGTGGTATCGGAGCGGTGATCGGCCATGAGATTGGCCACGGCTTTGATGATCAGGGCTCGCAGTTCGACGGCGATGGAACGTTGCGGAACTGGTGGACTGAGGCGGACCGCGAGGCCTTCGAGGCGCGTACTGCGCAGCTCGTCTCGCAATACGCCGAGCTGAGCCCCGCTGCCGCGCCGGAACTCAAGGTCAACGGCGAGCTGACCCTGGGTGAGAACATCGGCGATCTGGGCGGGCTATCCATCGCCTATCAGGCCTGGCTCCTGGATCTCGCAGAACAGGAGAGCCCAGGTCAGGACAGTGCAGAGTCGGAGACCATCGACGGGCTGAGCGGCCCGCAGCGCTTCTTCTTCTCCTGGGCTGAATGCTGGCGGGCCAAGAGTCGGCACGACGATGCGGTCCGGAGGATCACGATCGACCCGCACTCCCCCGTGGAATGGCGCTGCAATCAGGTCGTGAAGAACATCGACGCCTTCCACGAGGCCTTCACCACCGCCCCGGGCGATGGGCTCTGGCTCGACCCTGAACAACGCGTCAGCATCTGGTAAGCGATGCGTGCTGGGCCGGTGGAACTTGCTTTAGAACCCTAGCCGGCCCAGCAGCTTGGGGTCTCGCTGCCAGTCCTTGGCAACTTTGACGTGCAGATCCAAATAGACTTTCGCCCCGAGCAGCGCTTCGATGCCCTGCCGCGCCCTGGTGCCTACTTCACGCAGCCGGGAACCGCTCTTGCCAATGATGATGGCTTTCTGCGATGACCGCTCAACGTAGAGATCCACGCGGACGTCCAGGAGCTCATGGCCTTCATCCCGGCCTTCCCGTGGCACGATCTCGTTGACGACGACGGCCAGCGAATGCGGGAGCTCTTCGCGAACCCCGTCCAGAGCGGCTTCACGGACGAGTTCTGCGACCATTACGGCCTCCGGTTCATCAGTGAGCTCGCCATCGGGGTAGAGCGGTGGCGACAGCGGAAGTCTGCCGGAGAGCACCTCTGCCACGGTGTCCACCTGATCGCCGCGGACCGCGGAAACCGGGACGATCTCGGCGAAGCCTTCACCGCCCAGGGCCTCCCGGCCCAGCTCGTCTACTGCCATGAGCTTTTCCACCAGGGCGGCTTTACCGATCAGATCGGTTTTGGTCACGAGCGCGATGATGGGTTTGCGATGCACTTTGGCCAGCTGCGCAGCGATGAAGCGGTCCCCGGGGCCGATCTTATCCGGGGCGGGCACGCAGAACCCGATGACATCCACTTCAGCTAGCGTCTGCTCGACGAGGTCGTTGAGCCGCTGCCCGAGGAGAGTGCGCGGCCGGTGCAGCCCCGGGGTGTCCACGAGCACCAGCTGGAAATCCTCTCGATGCACGATGCCGCGGATGGTGTGCCTGGTGGTCTGCGGTTTCGCCGAGGTGATGGCAACCTTCTGCCCCACCAGAGCGTTGGTCAGCGTCGACTTGCCCGCGTTGGGCCTGCCGACGAGCACCGCGAACCCGGCGCGGAACGGCGCCTCTGCCGAAGATTCTGCTTCGGATCCGATGCGATCCGCGCTGCCTTCAGTCATCTTTGTGCTCCCGTTCTCCCACGCCAATCATGACCTCCGCTGACCGTGAATCTCCGGATTCCGATTCTGTAGCCCCCGACTGAGCCAGGCTCACGATGAGATGACTCACCCGGTTGCGCCGCCCTTCAAGCCGTTCAGCCCGTAACACGATACCGTCCACGGCGGCTTCACTGCCGACAATCGGAACTCGCCCCAGAATCTTGGCCAGCAGTCCACCGACCGTATCTACTTCGTCATCGATCAGATCCCGGTCGAAGATTTCACCCAGATCCGCGATGTTCATCCGTGCGCTCACTCGGTACCGACCCTCGCCCAGATCCTCGACCTCCGGACCTTCAGTGTCGTATTCGTCGACGATCTCCCCGACCAGCTCCTCGATCAAGTCCTCGAGCGTCACCAGGCCCGCCGTACCGCCGTATTCATCGATGACGATCGCCACGTGTGTGGACTCGCCCTGCAACTCGCGAAGCAGCTCCCCAACCGGCTTGGATTCCGGTACATAGCGGACCTCACGGAACACCTGCTCCACCGGCGGAGCCTCTTCTCCGGGAGCCAAACGCTGCTGAGCCGCTACTACGTCCTTGAGGTATAGCACGCCCAGTACTTCATCACTAGACTCGCCGAAAACAGGGATCCGGGAGTAACCGGAACGGATGAACAAGGCCAGTGCCTGACGCAGAGAACTGCCCCTGGTCAGGGAGACGATATCGGGGCGAGGGACCATGACCGCTCTCACCAGGGTCTCATCGAGGTCGAAGACGCTCTGGATCAGCTCAGCCTCCTCGTCCTCGATGGCTTCGGCAGCGCTCGCCCGATCCACGAAGTCGCGGAGCTCTTCCTCGCTCATGAAACCGCTGCCGCCGGCTCTACCCGGGGTCACCGATCGACCCAAGGACACCAGCCCGCGCGGCACCGGCCCCAGGATCATGCAGAGCAGGCGCACCAACCACGCGGTGTTCAATGCCACTCGCAGCGGATGCTCCCGGCCCACCTGACGCGGCGAGACGCCCACCAGCACGAAACCGACCCCGGCCATGACCACAGTAACGACGAGGCCCGTGAGCCAGGTGTGCTGCACCATCTGATAGACCACGAGCGTCACGGCCACCGCGGCGGCCATCTCGCACCAGATCCGCCAGAAGGACAGCGCGTTATCGTGCTGGATCGGCTGGTCCAGCACCGTCCGCAAAGCGGCTCGGCGACGACGTCCGCGACTCGGGCGGGAAACGCTTGTCTCTTCTTCTGCCGCTTCCGTCCGCAAGCGGTCGACTTCCTGCCGGGGCAGGTACGTCAAAGCGGCGTCCGCAGCCGTCAGGATTGCCGCCATAGCGATGAAAAGCAACGCCATGGCCGCCAGCAGGATGATACTCACGGGTGCAATCAGTCCTTAGCTCACGGTCTCGGCTGGTGCCGGGCGCCCCAGGAAGTCGCTGAGCAGCCGCCGCTGCAAAGCGAACATCTCATCCCGTTCGGCTTCAGTCTCATGGTCGTACCCGAGCAGATGCAACAGGCCATGCGTCGTCAGCAGCAGGATCTCATCATCCGTGGTGTGCCCCCCCGCAGCTGCCTGGCGCTGCGCTACTTGGGGGCAGATCACGATATCGCCGAGCAGGCCCTGCGGCGCGGGGCTCGTCGCGGTACCCGGCCGCAGCTCGTCCATCGGAATCGAGATCACATCAGTGGCCCCGGGCTCATCGAGCTGTTCCAGATGTAGCCGCTCCATGGCCTCTTCGTCGACGAGCAGCACAGAGAGCTCTGTCTGCGGATGCAGTGAAAGCGCATCGAAAATATAGCGGGACAGCCGGACGATGGCCTCGGAATCAGCCTCGATACCGGATTCGTTGGCGACCTCGATGCTCATCTGTCCTCCTGATCACGTGCTGTGCCCTGGCCACTGCGCCCGGACACCCCGGTTTTCTCATCCCAGACGGTATAGGCGGAGACGATCTCGCTGACGAGCCGGTGGCGGACGACATCGGAAGACCCCAGATGGGACAAAGCGATGTCTTCCACCCCACCCAGGATCTCCTCGACAACGCGCAACCCGGAACGGACCCCACGGGGCAGGTCCACCTGGGTCACATCACCGGTCACCACCATTTTGGCACCGAAGCCGAGCCGAGTGAGGAACATCTTCATCTGCTCGGCGGTCGTGTTCTGAGCCTCATCCAGGATGATGAAAGCATCGTTGAGGGTGCGTCCACGCATATAAGCGAGCGGGGCGACCTCGATCGTCCCGGAGGCCATGAACCGGGGAATGAGCTCCGGGTCAATCATGTCGTGTAAAGCGTCGTAAAGCGGACGAAGATAAGGATCGATCTTGTCGTTGAGGGTTCCCGGCAGGAAGCCAAGGCGCTCCCCTGCCTCCACCGCAGGGCGGGTCAAGATGATGCGGCTGACTTCTTTCTGCTGCAGAGCCTGGACCGCCTTGGCCACCGCCAGATAGGTTTTGCCGGTGCCCGCGGGGCCGATGCCGAAGACGATGGTCTGGTGATCGATCGCATCCACATAGCTCTTCTGGTTGGCCGTCTTCGGCCGGATCGAACGGCCCCGGCTGGTGACGATGTTATGCGACAGCACTCCCACAGGGTCCTCCGGTGCCTGCGCTCGGAGCATGGAGACCAACTGCTCCACCAGCTGCGGGGTGATCACGCTGCCCTGGCGCGCTAGAGCCTGGATCTCGGCGAAAAGGCGCATGATCCGGGGAACTTCGCTCCGGGGCCCGGAAACCGAGAGCTCGTTCCCCCGGACGTGGAAATCGATGCCCTGGAAGTGCTTCTCGATGGCGCGCAGGGCTTGATCGTGGCTGCCCAAGGAGGCGACCATCTGCTCGGGTGAATCGAAGTTGATCGACTCGGTCCTGCGATCATCAATGGTGTACCGCACTCCGGCTTCAGGATCGTTGTGCGAAGAAGGCAAATCAGTCATAGTCCAGACCGCGGAGGGTCTTCAGCTCGCTTCCGGTTAATGGGGAGACCGTACAACATCTATCTTAGGCTGCGTCGGCCCGGCTCAGCACAGACAAGGGCAGTTCTGCTCCGCGGTTACGCTTTCCGCTGGAAACCCGAGAAGAAATTACAGAGGTCTCAAGATGGTATCGATCCTGTCTCGATCCGGGAACATCGGGTAAATCGGCCCTGCGGGTGTTCCAAGCTGTCACAAGTGCCTTGGCCGGCTGATCCGGGATAGGGCTGCGCCCTGTTGTCGAGCCGGAAGGAGCCGGACATCGCTTTCTCCCGACGCGCCTATCACTCAGTGCTGCGCTGCGCCATCGTCACCGGCGTGCTCTTCGGCGTTGCCGCATGCAGCGGGCCAGGCCTGGAATCCAGGCCTACTGCTCCTCCGCTCAGTGTGAGCAACACTGCGCCGAGCACTGGGGCCGTCGCGGAACAGTCAGATCGGGCGCAATCACTGATGCCGGTCTAGTGGATCGGTCCGGAGGACAACCGGCTGGCCCTCTACCGGGAGTACATCCCCTTGGACCCGGGCAACGACCCCATCAATTCGGCGCTGAATTACATGATGACCTCAGCCCCTTTCGATAAGAGCTACAGCACCCCTTGGTCGAAGCCTTCGAAATTGGCGGCATCGATCTCTGCCCAGGGAGGCATCACCGTCGATGTCTCCGCGGATGCTTTCAGCCGCAGCACGGATCGCAGCACCGCCGAGCTGGCGTTGCAGCAGCTCGTCTACACCGCCACGGCCGCAGCGGTGAACGCCTCCCTGCTCGAGTCGGCTCAAGAGACCCCCGTGACGATCCTCGTCGACGGGCACAGCGGGTACGAAGCCTTCGACAAGATCAAGCTGGACAGTCCGCTGACCAGGGTCCCTGAAGCGCAGGCCGCACTCTGGCTCACTGACCCGCAGCAGAGCTCGGTGTACAAGGACGCACCGGTGATTGTCAACGGCAGAGTAAGGCCGGGCACGCCTGCGCCCTCCTGGACGGTGCGGAAGAAGAACAGTAAGGAGGGCAACCAAGACCAGCAGGACGTCGTTGCCGAGGGCACCGCGGATTTGGTCCAGAGCACCGATTTCGCAACATTCTCCGCCCTGCTGGACTTAGCCCCGGGTGAGTATGCAGTAGAAGCCTACTGGGTCGATCCTAACGATCCGGGACGCCAACAGGGTCTGCAGAAGAAGAGCTTCACCATCGAATCCTGAGTTCCACTGCTGAAACCCGAGCAAATAGCTCCCGGCAGCGCCGGTGCTTCAGCTTAGACATCCCAGCGGCCGAGCAGCTGGGCGAAGATCGCCAGAGCCGCCGGCCCCGCGGTCGAAGAGCGCAGAACCTGAGGCCCCAGACGCACCAGTTCCGTTGAGTCTCCGGTGCGGAAACCCGTGACCTCGCGCTCGCTCATTCCCCCTTCGGGGCCAACCACGACACAGAGCTGAATCTCCGGCGCACTAGCAGCGCCGAGGCCGCTGCGACTCAGGAAAAGCGGGATGCTCTGCTCCGCCTCCTCATGAAGCACCGCCGTCAGGGCCTGGGCGGTCTGTCCTGCCGGCTGCTGCAGAGAAGCGAGCAGCGCGGAAGTATCCAGCAATGGCCTCAGTCCCGGAACCCGGGGCCGCCTGGACTGTTTGGCCGCGGAGGTCAGCACATGCCGCCATTTAGCCATGGCCTTCTCCTGGCGCTCCGGTTTCCAACGCACGATAGAACGATCCGCCTGCCAGGGAATGATGCAATCGACCCCGAGTTCCGTAGCGGCTTCGATAGCGGCTTCGTCCCGGCCGTCCTTCGCCAGGGCCTGAATCAGGGTGAGTCGAGGGCTGGGCTCAGGCTCTTGGCTCAGCCCATCCACACGGACGCGCAGCGATGCTCGCGGATCCTCAGCCTGGGGGCTGAGCACCGTGCCGTGCATAACCAGGCCTGCTCCGTCCGAGAGCATGACCTGCTCGCCCGGTCCAATTCTGCGCACTATCGCAGCGTGGTGGCCCTCCGAACCGGTCAACAGATATTCCCGGCTCCGCGATGCTGCAGATACGGGGCCGGAGCCTTCCAGGGCAAGGCCCACTGCGGCAAGATCCTCGGCGTAGAACAATGGCAGTGTCATGAGCGGCTGGCTCCGTCCGCTCAGAGCTGGCCGAATTTATCGCGGAGTTTCGCGAAGACGCCGCTCGAGGAGACCAGCCTTCCCGCCGCGTAGTTCTCGCCGCGCAGCTCGGCCAGACGCTGCAGCAGTTCCTCTTGGGCCGGATCCACTTTCGTGGGTGTCTCCACCACCAGTTTCACCTTGAGGTCGCCCCGGCCGTTCCCGCGCAGCCGGTTCACACCGAGATCTCGGAGCACTACGGTCTCTCCGGATTGCGTGCCGGGGCGGACTTCCACCGACTGGGTGCCGTCGAAAGTCTCGATCTCCACATCGGTTCCGAGCGCAGCAGCCGTCATCGGGACCGTCAGCGTGGCGTGGAGGTCATCACCTTCCCTGCTAAAGAGCGCATCCCGGTTGACCCGGATCTCTATATAGAGATCCCCGTTGGAACCGCCGGCGGGCCCTGCCTCGCCCTGACCGGAGAGCTGAATCCGAGTGCCGGTATCAACCCCTGCGGGAACTTTGATCGTCAGGCTCTTCCGGGAGCGGACTCTGCCTTCACCGAGGCACTCGTTGCAGGGATCCGGGATCACCGTTCCGTGACCTTCGCAGCCGGGGCACGCTGTGACGGTCATCATCTGACCCAGCAGTGAGCGCACTGGGCGCTGCACCTGGCCGCGGCCATGGCAGATATCGCAGGTGCGGGGCGTGGTGCCTTCCCGGCAGCACGACCCCTGGCAGACACCGCAGATGACTGCCGTTTCCACTTCGATCTTCTTGTTGATGCCGAAAACGGCCTCGCGCAGCTCGATTCGCAAGGAGAGCAGGGCGTCCTGCCCCCGCCGAGTCCGCGGAATCGGACCTTGGCCGCCGGTTTGACCGCCGAAGAAATTCTCGAAGATGTCCTGGAAGGCGAAGCCCGCACCGCCGAAACCACCGGATCCGAAACCATTCTCCATGCCGTTGGCGTTACCGGTGGCATCGTAGACCCGGCGCTTCTGCGGATCGGAGAGCACCTCATAAGCGTGGCTCACCTTTTTGAACTCTTCCGCGCCATCGGTGCCCTGATAAACATCGGGGTGGTACTTCCGGGCCAGTTTGCGATAAGCCTTCTTGATCTCTTCCCCGGTCGCATCTCTGGAGACGCCTAGGGTCTCATAATGATTGCTCACGGCGTTTCAGTTCGCTTTCTGTTGCAGGTCCATCGAATCGTTCTCCTTCAGCTCATCCGGTGAGGATGCGCGAAAGGTAACCGGCCACCGCACGCACCGCAGCCATGCTTCCGGGGTAATCCATCCGCAAGGGCCCGATCACCCCGAGTTTCGCAGAGGCGTCCCGATCATAGTTCGTAGCGACCACGGACGCTTCGGCGAAGGAATCCAGAGCGTTCTCGCGCCCGATGCTCACCGCCATACCCCGAGAATCTTGCGCTATCTCAGAAAGTAAACGCAACATCACGACTTGTTCTTCCAGGGCGTCCAGAACCGGGCCGGCGCTGAGCGGGAAATCCTCGGTGGAACGAGCCAGATTGGCCATACCAGCCACCACGACTCGGTCATCCCGGGCCGCGCTCGAAAGCCCCGCAAGGCTCTGGGCCAGAGCGGCGGCAGCGGGTTTGAGGCAGTCCGAAGCGTTTGCGACCACGGTGTTGATGACGGGTTCTAGCTCAGTGACCGGCAGGTCAGCAAGCGCTTCCAAGAAGCTGCTGCGCAACGAGCTCAGTTCATCCGCGGATAGCTGCTGGCCGAGATCAGTAACCCCTTGCTCTACTTTGCCGTTATCCAGAATCAGCACGATCAGCGCTTTATGAGGCGAGACCTGGACGAATTCTGCATGGCGAAGCGAACCGGTGGTGGAGCTCGGGTACTGGACCAGGGCTACTTGCCCGGTGAGCTGAGCCAGAACCCGTACGGTGCGCGCCAAGGTGTCTTCGAGGTCTCCGGTTCCGGCAAGCAGGCGCTGAATGGCCCGGCGTTCAGCGAGTGAAAGCGGTTTGACCTCGGTGATCCGATCCACGAAAGTCCGGTAGCCCTTGTCGGTGGGAATCCTGCCCGCAGAAGTGTGCGGAGCTGCGATCAGCCCCTCTTCCTCGAGGAGCGCCATATCATTGCGGATGGTCGCGCTGGAGACGCCCAGCTGATGCCGCTCCACCAGGGCTTTGGATCCCACCGGTTCACGGGAATAGACGTAGTCCTCGACGATGGCACGCAGCACATCGAGACGTCGCTGTTCACTCATCGTGACGACTCCGCCTCCTTTCCGCATGCTGGTCGATCAGGCCTGTGAGACTCGCAGGCTCTGAAGACTGCGCAGGCCTGCGGGCAGCCAAGAGCGATTAGCACTCACTGGACCCAAGTGCTAAGTCTAGTACTTTCTGCAACACTGCGAATCACCCCCTTGGGCTGGCTGGCGTGTCAGCAGCATAAAGCGGTACGTGGTCCGGCACACTGGATCGGTGAGCAATCCCCCGAATCATTCAGCCAGCACCGCTTCGCCTTGGGGGCCTCAGGATCTGAGGGCATTACGGCAGCAGCGCCAGAAGCCGCGAACCGCCCAGCTGTCCGCATCTGCCGGCATCGTGGTCGAGGAAGTGCAGAGCGGCTGGGTCGGCGCGGTGCTGCGCACCGAGCGGTCCGGCGGCATGCATATCGTGGTCCTGGAAGATCGGCTTGGCAAGGTCCGTTCATTTCCGCTGGGCTTCGGCTTTCTCTTCGAAGGCGAGCCTGTCGAGCTCGTAGCAGCCGCGTCTACCACTCCTTCTACTTCTGCTACCTCTGCAGGCTCAGCGCAGCGCACCGCATCCGGCTCGGTCAAGGTCCACGGGCAACGCGCCAGAGTAGCCAAAGCGAGCCGGATCTGGGTTGAGGGAAAGCACGACGCAGAACTCGTGGAGAAAGTCTGGGGCGATGATCTGCGCATCGAGGGAATCGTAGTCGAACCATTGGGAGGCATCGACGATCTTCCGGCGGTGGTCACCGAGTTCGGCCCCGGCCCGGAGCGGCGCCTGGCCATCCTGGTGGATCACCTGGTGCCAGGCAGCAAAGAGAACCGGATAGCTCAGGAGACGATGCGTCTGCCGGGGTCCGTCGGGAACGTGCTGATCGTCGGTCACCCGTATGTGGATGTCTGGCAAGCGATTAGGCCACAAGTTCTCGGAATCCCGTCCTGGCCCGAGATCCCTCGCTCCATGCCCTGGAAAATCGGGATCATGCAAGCCTTCGGTTGGCCTCATGCCGGCCCCGCCGATCTTGCCCAGGGCTGGCAACGACTCCTCAGTTCAGTACAGAGCTACGCCGATCTAGAACCCAGCTTGCTGGGCCGTGTCGAGGAAATGATTGATTTCCTGACTGCTGGAGTATCCTAAATTCTTAGAGAGTTAAATGAGAAGCATTCAGAATCCGGAGGATGGCAACGGTGAATGGAACCGAACGGGATAGCAGGGAAAAGACCCGGCGCCCCGCACGCCAGACGCCGTATTTCGAACCGGCCGCAGCCAATGCTCTGCCGCTCACCGCAACAGAGGATAAGCAGTACGCTTTCCTCGCTCATTGCGGCGGGATCCTCGGGTTTATCCCAGCGCTGGTAATTCACCTGATCTTCAAGGACCGGGGCCCGTTCACCGCTCAGGAATCCAAAGAAGCGCTCAACTTCACGCTGCCGCTGACGATTCTCGCGATCATCGCCAATATCCTGGCCTGGGTCTTCCCCAGCATCGGCGGGGTCTTCGCTTTGGTCTCGGTGCTGATCTGGGGATACCTGACGGTTTCCGCGCTCATCGCCGCGATTCATGTCAATAACGGCAATCCGTACCGCTACCCCCTGAATCTCCGGATCATCCGCTGAATCACTGATCCAGCAGTTCCCGCACTACAGCATCCGCGAGGAGCCTGCCCTGAAGCGTCAGCACTAGCCGCCTCTGGAAAACCGCTTTCGGTTCAATGAGTTCCCTGGCGATCAATCCGGGTATCCGGCTACGGCTCTGTGTGGAAAGGGAGCTGATGGCCAGGCCCCCAGCCAGCCGGACGCCGAGCATCACCTGTTCTAGCTGGCGGGTTGCATCGCTGAGGTTCTCACGCCCCGCCGCGGGCGATAGCTGCTCCGCTAAGCGCTGGGCATAGGCTCGAGGATGCTTGACGTTCCACCAGCGCACCCCGCCGATATGAGAGTGCGCGCCCGGTCCGATCCCCCACCAGTCGTCGCCGCGCCAGTAGGCGAGATTGTGCTGACAGGCGTCGTCCGGGGTATTAGCCCAGTTGCTGACTTCGTACCAGGATAAGCCCGCTGCACTGAGCACCTCCTCCGCCATAAGGTATTTATCCGCATGGTCGTCATCGTCGATATCAGCGATCTCACCGCGCCGAACCTGCGCAGCCAGGCGCGTGCCCGCTTCGACGATCAAAGCGTACGCGGAAAGATGATCCGGCTGGCACTCGATCGCTGCGTCCAAAGAGCGCCGCCACTGATCCATGCTCTCTCCGGGCGTACCGTAGATGAGATCCAAGGAGATCCGGAGACCCGCATCCCGGGCCCAGCGCACTGCTTCCGGAACCCGCTCCGGGGCATGGGTTCGATCTAACACGCGAAGCACTTCGGGAACCGCCGACTGCATGCCGAAGGAGACCCTGGTAACCCCGCCGCGCGCCAGCTCCGCCAGAGACTCCGGGGTCACCGAATCCGGGTTCGCCTCGACCGTGATCTCAGCCCCGGGCGCGAGACCCCACTGCGTTTCGGCCTGCTGCAGCAAAGCGATGAGATCTGCCGCGGGCAGCAGAGTTGGCGTGCCGCCGCCGAAGAAGACCGAAGTGACAGCGCGCTCCGGTAATCCTGCCCGAGCGAGCACGGCTGCCGCCAGGTCCAGTTCCTTGCTGGCAGTGCCCGCGTACTCCCGTTGCGAAGCACCGCCACCGAGTTCCGAGGCGGTATAGGTATTGAAATCGCAGTATCCGCAACGCACCGAGCAGAACGGAATATGCACATAAAGACCGAAGTGACGCTGCTGAGCTCCGTCCTGGACGCTCTCCGGAAGGGAGCCGTCAGCCGGAGGCACCTCGCCATCGGGGAGAGCGCTGGGCATATTTTACTTCTTCGCCTTGTCCTTGGCGTCTTTCGGCGATGCGGAGTCCGAGGATAGCGCAGCGATAAAGGCCTCTTGCGGCACCTCCACCCTGCCGACCATCTTCATGCGTTTCTTGCCCTCTTTCTGCTTCTCCAGCAGTTTCCGCTTACGCGTGATATCGCCGCCGTAGCATTTGGCCAGCACGTCCTTGCGGATGGCCCGGATATTCTCACGCGCGATAATCCGGGAGCCGATGGCTGCCTGGATAGGCACCTCGAACTGCTGACGCGGAATGAGCTCACGGAGCTTAGCGGTCATCATCACTCCGTAGGCGTAGGCCTTATCCCGGTGCGTGATGGCGCTGAACGCATCCACGGTCTCTCCTTGGAGCAGGATGTCGACCTTGACCAGATCGGCGGACTGCTCGCCATCGGCCTTCCAGTCCAGAGAAGCGTACCCGCGGGTCTTGGATTTGAGGGAGTCGAAGAAATCGAAGACGATCTCTGCCAATGGCAGCCAGTACCGCAGTTCCACCCGGTCTTCGGAAAGATAATCCATTCCGCGCAGCTGACCGCGCCGGGACTGGCACAGCTCCATGATCGCACCGACGAATTCACTGGGCGAGATGATGGTCGCGGACACCATGGGCTCCCGGACCTCGGCAATCTTTCCGGCCGGGAATTCGCTCGGGTTGGTCACCGTCACGTTCTTCTTATCTTCCAGGGTGACCTCATAGACCACATTCGGCGCGGTGGAGATCAGGTCCAGGCCGAATTCCCGCTCCAGCCTCTCCCGAACGATCTCCAAATGCAGCAGACCCAGGAAACCCACTCGGAAGCCGAAGCCCAGCGCTGCGGAAGTCTCCGGTTCGTAGACCAGGGCGGCGTCGTTGAGCTTGAGTTTATCCAGCGCCTCACGCAGAGCCGGATAGTCGGAGCCGTCGATCGGGTACAGGCCAGAGAACACCATGGGCTTCGGGTCTTGGTAACCGCCGATCTGCTCCTGCGCCGGTTTAACGGCATTGGTCACGGTATCGCCGACTTTGGACTGCCGAACATCCTTCACGCCGGTAATCAGGTATCCCACCTCACCAACACTGAGGCCCGCGGAAGGCGTCGGTTCCGGTGAGCTAACACCGATCTCCAGGAGTTCGTGGCTGACTCCCGTGGACATCATTTGAATCCGCTCCCGCGGGCTCAGCTTGCCATCGACCACCCGCACGTAGGTGACGACCCCTCGATAGGTGTCATAGACCGAGTCGAAGATCATCGCCCGCGCGGGAGCTTCGGCATCGCCGGTCGGGGCGGGGAAGGTCTCGACGATCCGGTTCAGTAGAGCCTCTACGCCCTGGCCGGTTTTACCGGAGACCTGGAGCACCTCCTCCGGCTCCACACCGATCAGGCCCGCGATTTCGGCCGCGTACTTCTCCGGTTGAGCCGCCGGTAGGTCGATCTTATTGAGCACCGGGATGATAGTGAGGTCGTTCTCGATGGCCAGGTAGAGATTAGCCAGGGTCTGGGCCTCGATGCCCTGGGCCGCGTCGACCAGCAGGATCGCACCTTCGCAAGCAGCCAGTGATCGGGAGACTTCGTAGGTGAAATCGACGTGCCCGGGCGTGTCGATCATATTGAGGCAGTAATTGACGCCGTCGACCTCCCAGGGCAGGCGGACCGCCTGAGACTTGATGGTGATGCCGCGCTCCCGCTCGATGTCCATCCGATCCAGGTACTGGGCTTTCATATCCCGCTGCTCGACCACCCCGGTCAGCTGCAGCATCCGGTCCGCAAGCGTGGACTTGCCGTGGTCGATGTGCGCGATAATGCAGAAATTACGGATGATCGCCGGATCGGTCGCGGCGGGCACCGGCGCGGTGCGGGCCATAGGAGACACTAGTTAAGATTCCTCATCGTGCTGCGGTTTTCCATCTATTCTCCCATGACTTTCTTTCCTCTGTTGCCGGTTTTTTGATACCTTCCGCGACTTCTGATGGGTTTCGAACGGCATCAGAAGTCACGGAAGGTATCAAAAACGCACTGAACAGCTTCTACGAACGCTCGTAAGATCTGCTAAACTTTTCCTTTGTGTGATCGCGCGGGTTGGCGAGCACCGTGGAGGTTCTTCGGCGTTCACCGCATCGAGTCCCCACTCTGCAACGGAGTGCCTCCAACGCCCTCTAGACCCATTTCCTTAGACAAGAGAGTTCTTTACGTGGCTAATATCAAGTCCCAGAAGAAGCGCATTCTCACCAATGAGAAGCGCCGGCAGCGCAACGTCGCCGTCAAATCCGAGCTGCGCACGGCAGTACGCGCCGTCAACGAGGCGGTTGCCTCCAGTGACCAGGAAGCAGCCTCCACGGCCCTGGCGACTGCCAGCCGGAAACTGGACAAAGCAGTCAGCAAAGGCGTAATCCACGCTAACCAGGCTGCTAACCGCAAATCTGCTATCGCCAAGAAGGTCAACGGCCTGAAGGGCTGATCAGCGGACCGCAGAGCTACATCTGAAGCGGCGGGGTATCACAGGTTCTGTGATATCTCGCCGCTTCTTTCGTTAAGCACTTTTCCAATGATGGCTACTAATGATGTTGCTTGCGGGCTTTGCCTCCGGAGATAGTTGTTCTATGAACCAGAACCGTGACGCTGAAGTGGTTCTGGCGGAACTGCTGAAAACGCTCAGCGAAGAACCCAGCTCCACGATCATCGTGCGGAGGCCTGGGTAGAAAGCCCGCAAAGCGTATGCATTGTCTACGACGACAATCGATACGATCTGGGAACGCTCGGGACGCGGATCACTTTTCCACCTCATGCTCGGGACAACGACCCAAGCTCAACGGGAGAAGACGTGGCGATGAGTCTGATCGAGCCGCTCGGCGGGGCACCGGCCGACTATATGCGCCCTGGGCCCCAAGGGGTGACTTGGTTATGGCTCAGGGGCGCAGATTTTCCCGCTTTGCCCCAGCGACCCGCTGCCCCATGATCAGTCGTGAGCGGCCAGTGCGATGACCGTGACGGCGCGCTCCACCGCGTAGACCGGGTCCCGGCCGGTGCCTTTGACCTGCGCATCAGCATCGGCGAGGGCTCGCAACGCCCTCGCCAGGCCGCTTTCGCTCCAGCGATCCGCCTCGCGGCGCGCCTGATCAACCTGCCAAGGGGCCATACCCAGTTCTTTGGCGAGAGAAGCCGCTGAGCCACGGGCGCCATGCACTTTCGCGACGGAACGGACTTTCATGGCCAGGGCTGCGACCATCGGCACCGGATCGACCCCGGTGGCCAGGGAATGCCGGAGCAGGGAGAGCGCCGCGGGAGCATTGCCCGCGATCGCGGCATCAGCAACCCGGAAGGCGGTTACTTCGACGCGGCCGCCATAATACTTCTCCACGGATTCCCGCGAAACGGTTCCTTCGACATCGGCCATGAGCTGATGGCAGGCCGTGGCCAGCTCGCTGATCTGCGCGCCCACCGCAGTGACGAGCTCACGGACCGCGTCCGGCTCGATCCGGCGGGAGAAAGCGGCGAACTCGGCTTTGACGAACTCTACTTTCTCAGACTCTTTCTTGATGGGCTGGCATTCGACGACCGGAGCTCCGGAAGCTTTGATCGCGTCGAGCAGCTTCTTGCCCCGGACCCCGCCGCTATGGTGCAGTACCAGCACGCAGTCCGGCGCGGGCGTTTCAAGATAGGCCAGAGCCTCCTCCAGGAAGGCATCGTTCATCGTGGCCACTGCGCTGATCTCGATGAGCTTGGCTTCGCCGAAAAGCGACGGGCTACTGAGCCTCGACAACTCTCCAGACGGATACGTCGAAGCATCCAGACGACTCAGTTCAAGATCCGGATGTGCCTGTCGCTGCGACTGCCGGAAGGCGTCCATCGCGCGCAAGGCCAAGTATTCTTCGGAACCCTGGATCAGGATCACCGGTGCTTCAGGAATCTGCTGCCAGGAAACCACGCGAGCGGCGGTTTTCGAGGCGGCGCGCTTCCCGGATTCGGAAGCTGCGGATCTGCTGGCGGGAGACACGCTCTTAGCCAATCATGAAGCACCGACAAACCGAAACCCACGACACCTTCACCACGGCAAGCCAGAGAATATCCGGACGGAACCCCGGGCCAGAACGTAACCGGCCCATCCGGCGAGGGCCGCGCTTCCGGTCACCAGAAGTGGCAGCAGCATCGTACCCGCGCGAGTTCGGCCGAAGCATGCCCGCCAGCGCGTCCCGGTTTCTCTCATCCTGCTCCGGGACGGCCCAAAAGCCGCGAAGCCGATCATGATGATTCCGCTGAGAAGCAGCATCAAGAAGAACCCCGCGCTGCCCTCGGCCCACGGCAGGGCCGCTCCTGGCAGTACCGCGGTGATCTTGGCGATCTGCGCCACCCAGCTCGCGCCCAGACCGGCTAACCATAATGCCGCAGTGGTGAGCGGCGTCAGCAACGATGAGCTGAGCACCGCGATCATTCCCAGAGCGGTCACAGGAGGAACCGCAGCTGCCGCGAGCAGATTCGCCGGGACGGCGTAGAGGGTCAGCCGAGGCTGGAGCAGTACGAGCAGCGGAGCGCAGAAGAGCTGGGCTGCCAGCGGCGCCGTGACCGCCAAGGCGAGCCAGTCTGGTAAGCAGCGGCGTAATCCTTCGTAGAGCGGGCGGCCCAACGCCAGCAGCCCTGCCGTGGCCGCCACAGACAGGAGGAAGCCGAAATCGACCGAGAGCCACGGATCACTCAGCAGCATACCGATCACGGCAAGGCATAAGAGCGGGCCGGCCCTGGCACGGCGTCCGCCAAGAACCGCTAGGAGCCCCAGCGCGGCCATCACCGCTGCACGGATCACGCTGGGGTCCGGGCCGACAAGCGCCACGAATCCGGCCAGGCTCACTCCCCCGATCAGGATTCCCAGTCGCCGGGGCAGGCGCAGCCATCTCGCCACCGCGAGCACCCCGACCAAGAGCATCAGGCAATTGCTTCCGCTCACGGCGGTCAGATGCGTCAACCCAGCTACTTTCATGGCTTCATCGAGCTCCTCGCTCTGGGCGGAGCGGTCTCCCAGCACCATGCCGTTCAACAGCGCAGCGGCCTCCGGCCACTCCCGCCAGAGTTCGCTGGTTCTCTGCGTGAATTCCCGGCGCAGCTGAGGCAGGACGGCAGAGTCTCGCCTGGTGATTTCCTGCGGCGGGCCGCGCGGGACGAATGCTGCGGCAGTAGTTCGGGGCGATGGATGTTGCAGCAGGTTCCCTGGCACCAGAAAGCGATCCCCCGGGTTCAGCTCCCGCCAGGCAGCAGCCTCGGATGCCCGGACGGCTACGGGGAGCGAAATCGCGGCAGGGCTCCCGAAGCCCGGCACTGCCGCACCGGGCCAGCGCGCCATGAGCAGGGTCGCCCGGAACTCTGTGCCTTCACCCGCTGCGCTGCTGGAAGGGCCCGTGCTGAGGGGAATGGTATCCACGCGGAGTTCAGCCTGGAAAGTCTCGCGCTCAGTCATCGCCTGCTGCCAGTCATCCGGTATGCGCTGCCAGCCGATAGCAGAAAGCACCAGCACGATGGCTGCCAGCAATAGCACGAAAAGGAGCTGTACCGCTAGGGTGTTCCACCGCGTGCGGCTTCTCGACTGAAACCCCGCGAAGCAGAAGACGCCCACGCTGATACCGATCAGCAGCAACGCCAGGAAGAGCGATGCACCGGCTTCGATGCGAACCGCCACTGAGGAAGCCGTGAAAGCCGATATCGCCGCTGGGAATAGCCTGGCGTCAACAGGCTGAGGGCCGGCTGGGCCGGCTGGGCCGGCTGCGGTCACCAGCTGACCAGCGGGGTCAGCGTTTCCAGGAGCTTAGGCCCTATGCCACTAACGGCCTCGAGCTGCTGAGCAGAGGTGAACCGGCCGAAACGCTCGCGCCAGTCGACAATGCGCTGGGACAGCGCGGGGCCGATTCCCGGCAGAGCCGTGAGCTGCTCCGCCGTTGCGGTATTCACGTTGACTTTTCCGGTGTCGCCGGCGGTTTTCAACCCTTTGTCCCCGGAAGCCTGGGCTCCGGATGACCCAGAACTCACCGTAGCTTGCGCGCCCTGGTCGGCAGCCTCCTCCGCGGTGAGGACAAGCAGCTGCTCGCCGTCCTGTACCGGGGCGGCGAGATTCAGCAGCTCTGGTGCGGCTCCTGGCAAAACCCCTCCCGCCGCATCAAGCGCCTGGTAAACCCGGCTGCCGGCCGATACCGTCACGATTCCAGGGCGCTGGACCGCGCCGGCAACATGCACGATCAGTGGTTGCACCGCCGCTTCGCTGCTCACCGAACCATCACTGCCCTGCTCACCTGGCTGGTTATTTATTTGATCATCAGACGTCGGCTGGCCGGCGGAGAGACTCACCTGAGCCACCAGCCGCTCCTGAGTGCCTGCTCCGGCATCCCGACCCTGAAGCAGCCAGAGCGCAGTGCCGGCACCGAGCAGGATCAGCGTCGCCGTGAGCATGACGGAAAGACGTACTCGCCACCGGAAGGGGCCGACGTCCTGCGGCTGCCGGATGGCCGAGTCGGCATCCAAGTGGGGATCCTGAGACTCTGTGGTCTCTGTGCTGAGTTCCGGGAAGAGCTCCGCTACCCGCCGCCCTGTGGGCAGGGGTGAGTTGGTTAGGACGCGACGTCCAGGACGTCTCCTCTTCACGGTTAGCAGCGGGAGCGGGCTCATGCCGGCAGCTTAGGCAGGCGGCTCTGGAGTCCAGGCACCCCGGAGGGCAAATGTGAGGTAAACCCGTGCTCAGAGCGCCTGTGCAGGAGTTGCCACCACTCCGGCCAGTACACCCATACCGGCATGAGCAGCGAGCACCGCAGGCAGCTGTATCAGCAGTGTCTCGGTCGCGGCCGGCACTCTGGCCCGCATCCGCTCCAGCAGCTGCTGCGCCTGCTCCGGGTTACCGAAGTACTGGATCCCGAGGATCTGCTCCTCGGAATTCCTGGCGAAGCTCTCCCCGATCAGCTCCTCGAGTTTGGCTTCGGCGCGGGCCGATGAACGCACTCTTTCCAAGGGAACTACCTTGCCCTCGGCGATGCCGAGGATCGGTTTGATGGCCAGCATCGTGCCGAGCCAGGAGGCCGCTGCACCGATTCTGCCGCCCCGGCGCAACTGCTCCAGAGAGGGCACGGAGAAGAACATCTCGCTGCTGTCCCAGACCGACCGAGCGGCCAGCAGCACTTGCTCGGCGCTGCCCTGCTGCCGCGCGGCAGCGACTGCTGCGCGCACTCCCAGTCCCAGCGCCAGGGCCACCGTCCGGGAGTCGACGACATCGATCCTAATGTCGGGGAACCGGCTGGCGGCGAGCCGGGCGGCCTCCACGGTTCCGGACAGTTCCGCGGACAGATGCAGGGAGACGATGTTCCGGTAGCCGAGTGCGATCAAGTCCTGGTAGGTCTTCTCGAATTGCCCTGGTGAAGGCCGGGAAGTCGATACCGGCCAGCCCGCGGCCAGGGCTACGCTCAGCAGTCCGGACAGCTCCGGATCGCCTTCCTGGTAGACCTCGCCGGAGACGATCACGGGCATCGGCACGATGCTGAGCCGCCCTTCCACAAGGTCATCACCGGGCTGTTGCAGCGGGAAGGCAGCAGCCGAATCCGTGACCACGGCGACCGCCGGAGGCGCGGCGGGCGAGGCTCCAGCAGGCTCAGCCGCAACCGCTGCAGAACCGCGCCGCCGCCAGAACGGCAGCGGCTTCGCCGGATGCTGACCAGCTGGCACGATCACACCAGGACTATATTGACCAGTTTAGGAGCGCGGACGATTACGGTGCGGATCTCTTGACCTTCCAGGAATCGCTGCACTTGCGCGGAGCCGAGGGCTGCGCTGCGCAGCTCCTCCTCTGAAATATCTGGGGCGACCTCCAGCCGATCCCGGACCTTGCCCTGAACCTGGACCACCGCGGTCACCGTGCTCTGCACCAGAAGGGCTTCATCCACCACCGGCCAGTGCGCTCTGGCGACGAAACCCTGATGACCGAGTGTCGCCCACATATCCTCGGCGGTGTACGGGGCGAAGAGACTCAGCAGGATCGCCACCGCCTCCGCTGCCTCGCGCACCGCGGGATCAGCCGCACCGGGGCCGCTATCGATGGCTTTCCGGGCGGCGTTGACGAGCTCCATGGCTTTGGCGACGACCACATTGAACTTATGCGCCTCCAGGAGCTCCGCGGCCTCGGCAATCGTCCGGTGCGTCACCGAACGCAGCGAGCGA
Organism: Acaricomes phytoseiuli DSM 14247; assembly: GCF_000376245.1. GTDB lineage: Bacteria > Actinomycetota > Actinomycetes > Actinomycetales > Micrococcaceae > Renibacterium > Renibacterium phytoseiuli. The sequence continues at coordinate 40,193 of NZ_AQXM01000064.1, forward strand.
TCACCCGCACCGGGCTCGGCACCGTAGGGACTGCTGACGTCCTGAGCCAGGCGCCAGGCCCTCGCCAGGAACTTCACCGCGGCAGCCGGAGAGACATCCGCCCAATCCACATCGTCCTCCGGCGGGGAGGCGAAAACCATGGTGAGCCGTACCGCATCGACGCCGAAGCGCTCGATCTGCTCCCCCAGGTCCACCCCGTTGCCCAGCGATTTGCTCATCGCCTTGCCCCCGTTGAGGACCTGGCCCTGATTGAGCAGCGCCCGGAACGGCTCGGTGGCCTCGAGTAAACCCATATCGTGCAGGACTTTGGTGATAAACCGGCTGTAGAGCAGATGCAGAATAGCGTGCTCCACACCCCCCACGTACTGATCCACCGGCATCCAGCGATTGGCCTGCTCCGGGTCGAAGGCGGCTTCAGCGTCGTCCGGGGAGGTGTACCGCAGGAAATACCAGGAAGAGTCCACGAAGGTGTCCATCGTGTCCGTGTCCCGTTCCGCCGGGCCCCCGCAGGCAGGGCAGGGAACTTCCACCCAGTCCCGCAATGCGGCCAGTGGAGAAGTGCCCTGCGGCGCGAGCTGCTCCCCTTTGACGCCTTCCGGCAGCCGGACCGGCAGCTGCTCGTCCGGAACCGGCACCTCCCCGCAGTCCGGGCAGTGCACGATCGGAATCGGAGCACCCCAGAAGCGCTGCCGGCTAACCAGCCAGTCCCGCAGCCGGTAATTCGTGGTGGAGCCGCCGACGCCCTGGTCCGCGAGCAGCTCGATGGCGGCGCGCTTGGCTTCTTCCGTGCTCAGTCCGTCGAGCGGGCCGGAGCCGATGAGCACACCGTCGCCCGAGGCGGCCTGGCCGCTCTGCGCGGGATCAGCTACTCTTCCCCCGGCTTCCCCGGCCTGCTGGGATTCTTGAGTTCCCTGAGCCTCGATGACAAGGCGGACCGGCAGGTCGAAGATCCTGGCGAAATCGAGATCCCGCTGGTCATGCGCGGGGACCGCCATCACCACTCCGGTGCCGTAGTCCGCCAGAACATAGTCGGCCGCCCAGATCGGCAGCCGCTCCCCGGTCAGCGGGTTGATCGCATAGCGCCCCAGGAAAACCCCGGTCTTCTGCCGTTCGGTGGATTGCCGTTCGATCTCCGTCAGCTGCTTGACCTGCTCTTGATAAGCGCGGAGCTCTCCTTCGAGTTCCGGGGTCACCAGCTCTTCGGCCAGGGCAGTGTCCGGGGCGACGACGAAGAACGTCACCCCGTAGAGCGTATCCGGACGCGTGGAGAAGACCGTGACGCGCCGTGGGGCCCCGGTTTCGGAGTCGCTGAACCCGTCGATATCAAAGTCGATGCTCGCACCCTGGGAACGGCCGATCCAGTTCCGCTGCATAGCCAGGACCCGCTCCGGCCAGTGCCCTTTGAGCTGTGCCATATCGTCCAGCAGCCGGTCCGCGTAGTCGGTGACCCGGAAATACCACTGGTTCAGGTTCTTCTTGGTGACCGGGGTGCCGCAGCGCTCGCAGGCACCGTTAACCACCTGCTCATTAGCCAGCACTGTCTGGTCCTTGGGGCACCAGTTGACCGGAGAGTTCTTCCGGTACGCCAGGCCTCTTTCGAAGAGCCGCAGGAAGAGCCATTGCGTCCAACGGTAGTATTCCGGATCCGAGGTGTGCAGCCGCCGGTCCCAGTCGACGCTGATCGCGTACTTCTTGAACGATGCCGCCTGAGTCTCGATATTGGCGTAGGTCCACTCGGCGGGGTGCGCATTGCGCTTGATCGCCGCGTTCTCTGCGGGCAGGCCGAAGGAATCCCAGCCGATCGGATGCAGGACGTCGAAGCCCCTGAGCCGCCGGTACCGGGCGACGACATCGCCGATCGCGAAGGCCTCGGCGTGACCCATATGCAGATCCCCGGAGGGGTAAGGGAACATATCGCAGACGTAGTAGCGCTCTCGGGAGCCGTCATCGAGCGGAGCGAAGAGCTTGGCCTCTTCCCACAGCGGGAGCCAGTGGGCCTCTATCGCGGACGGATCGTAACTGCGCTGTGTTTCAGTGTTGCGCTGTGTTTCAGTGTTGTGCTGGGCTTCAGTTCCCTGCTGACTCACGTCGTGTGTTCCTCATATCTTCATGTCTTTATCTTGCAGTGCTGACTGTCAGACACAGCCCCGTCACTATCAGCCCTAATACTACTAACGACCAATAATGACCACTAATAACCACTAACGCGCCTTGTTCGCGCGCATGCGCGCGAAGGGTCTAATCTAGAGGGGCGTAGGGCAGGCATGGTCTCAGTCCAGCTGCCCTGCTCATGCCGAGGAGGAGTGCTCCCACGGCAATCAGGCCATCCCGCACTGTGATCACTTCTGCGGCCTTGGCCGAGTAAGTAGAAGGTCGACATCAATGACTTCTTCGCCAACTTCTCTAGATTCATCTGCTACTGCTCTGGGCGACGCCGCTACCGTCCTCGTTCAGCGGTGGATCGATGCCAGTAGCAAGAATCATAAGAGCCAGCAGGGCAATCAGAATCCAGGCCTGCGATCCACTAAATCCGCGGCCCTCCTCGCCGAGGTGTTGAAAGACCAGAACGGCCTGGATTTCACCCTCGGCTTCGTAGACCGCGTGGTCCGGCCGGAGGATCAGCGCGTCGCCGCCCGCAGCCTAGCTCGGTTGGCCCAGCAGACCCCGGAGTTCCTGCCCTGGTACATGAAAGCCGCGGTTCGCCTTGGCGGCACCCTCGCCCCCGTGCTTCCAACGGTAGTTGTGCCGATCGCCAAAGCCGTCTTGCGCCGCATGGTGGCGCATCTAATCGTCGACGCCCGGCCCAGGCAGCTGGGCGCTGCCATCGCCAAACTGCGCCGGGAGGGCACCCGGCTCAATATCAATCTGCTCGGCGAAGCCGTGCTGGGCGATAAGGAAGCCGATGCCCGCCTGGCCGGCACCCGGCAGCTCTTGCAGCGCCCCGATGTCGACTATGTCTCGATCAAGGTTTCCTCGGTGGTTTCGCAGCTGAATATGTGGGCCTTCGATGAATCGGTGCAGCGGATCACCAAGCGTCTTCTGCCGCTTTATCTGGAAGCCGCTCAGGCCACTGCCGCGGGAACGCCCAAGTTCATTAACCTGGATATGGAAGAGTACCGGGATCTGGATCTCACCGTCGCGGTCTTCAAGGAGATCCTGGCTCATCCGGAGCTAAAGTCTTTCGAGGCGGGCATCGTGTTGCAGGCGTACCTGCCGGATGCGCTCGCAGCTCTGCAGGATCTCACCCGCTGGTCCCAGGAACGGCAGGCTGCCGGAGGCACTGGCATCAAAGTCCGGCTGGTCAAAGGTGCGAACCTGGCGATGGAACAGGTCGATGCGGATATCCACGGCTGGGCACTGGCCACGGTGGCGTCTAAGCAGGCTGCCGACACCAACTACAAGCTGTGCCTGGACTGGGCTCTGCAGCCGGCGAACGCCGCCGCGGTGAGGCTGGGCGTGGCCGGGCACAACCTTTTCGATATCGCCTATGCGCATCTGCTCGCCGAAGCCCGTGGCGTCACTGATCGGGTTGAATTCGAAATGCTGCTGGGCATGGCCGAAGATCAGACCGAAGCTGTCCGGCAGGACGTCGGCTCGCTGCTGCTCTACACACCGGTGGTCAAGCCTCAACAATTCGATGTGGCGATCAGCTATCTGATCCGCAGACTCGAGGAGAACGCCAGCTCGGAGAACTTCATGTCGGCCGTTTTCGAGCTCGGCACCGACCAGAGGCTGTTCGAACGAGAGAAGCAACGCTTCCTGGCCTCGCTGGCGAAGATGGACCCTAACGGCCCGGTACCGCAGCCGAATCGGCAGCAGGATCTCGCCCGGGCTCCTGAGTCGAGGCCGGGCGAATTCGTCAGCGCCACGGATTCGGACCCGGCGCTGCCGCTGGTGCGGGCTTGGGGGCGCGAGGTTCTGGCCAAGGTTCCAGGATCCCGCCTGGGCAAAGACACCCTGGCCGACTCCGCCTATCAGAGCAGCGAAGAAGTAGAGGAACTGATCACCCGAACCGCGCACGTGCAGCCCGGCTGGGCTGAGCTCGGAGGCTCCGGCAGGGCCGCGGTGCTGCGACTGGCCGCGCAGGAGCTATCGGCTCGCCGCGGTGAGCTCATCGAAGTCTCTGCCAGTGAAACCGGTAAAGTCCTGGCCGAAGCCGATGTCGAGATCAGCGAAGCCGTCGATTTCGCGAATTACTATGCGCTGAGCGCGGAGCGGCTGGAACAGGTGTCTGGAGCCCGGTTCGTCCCGTCGAAGCTCACGGTGGTGACTCCGCCCTGGAACTTCCCGATCGCGATCACGGCCGGGTCCATCCTGGCGCCGCTCGCGGCCGGCAGTGCGGTGATCATCAAACCGGCACCGCAGGCACGGCGCTGCGCCGCTATTGTGGTCAAAGCCATCTGGGCTGCCCTGGACGCTTCCGGCGTCTGCCGGGATGTGCTGATCCTGGCCGATGTCGAGGAAGGGCCGATCGGGCAGCACCTGATCTCGCACCAGAACGTAGACCGGGTGATCCTCACCGGTGCCTACGAGACCGCCGAGCTCTTCCGTTCCTGGCGCGATGACCTGCCGCTGCTCGCGGAGACCAGTGGTAAGAACGCGATCATCGTCACCCCCAGCGCGGATCCGGATCTGGCCGCCAAGGACGTCGTGAAATCTGCTTTCGGCCATGCTGGCCAGAAGTGCTCGGCGGCCTCCCTGGTCATCCTGGTCGGCTCGATGGCCGAATCCGAACGCTTCCGGAACCAGCTGATCGATGCCGCGAGCTCCCTGAAGGTCGGGCTCCCGGAGCACCCCGAAACCGAAATGGGGCCGATCATCGAGCCCGCCGCGGGGAAGCTCGCCAGCGCTCTGACCACGCTGGGCGAAGGCGAGTCCTGGCTGGTGAAACCCAGGAAACTGGATGATTCCGGGCGCCTCTACTCCCCCGGTGTGCGCACTGGAGTCCGGCCCGGCAGCTACTATCACCTCACCGAGTTCTTCGGCCCGGTGCTGGGGATCATGACGGCTCGCAACCTCGAAGAGGCCATCGAACTCCAGAACGCTTCGGCTTATGGTCTGACCGCTGGCCTGCACACCATGGATCCGGCGGAGCTGACGCTCTGGCTGGATCGGGCTCAGGCGGGGAATCTCTACGTGAACCGCGGTATCACCGGGGCTATCGTGCAGCGCCAGCCCTTCGGCGGTTGGAAGCGATCCTCGGTGGGCGCCGGGGCCAAAGCCGGCGGCCCGAACTATCTCGTGCATCTGGGCGACTGGGCTCCGCAGGAACTACCCGCCGACCGCGCGCAGGTTCCTTTACGGCCTGCAGTCGAACAGGCCTTCACCGCGGTCAAGGACAGCCTCGAGACCGCCGAAGCGCAATCTCTGCGCCGCGCCCTGGGCGATGATGCCGTGCAGTGGGCCGCTGAGTTCGGCGTGGCCAAGGATGTCTCCGGCCTGAGCGCGGAGCGCAATGTCTTCCGCTACCTGCCCGTGCCGGTGGAGATCCGAGGCGGCTCGGCAGCCGCGCCCGCGCAGGTGCTGCGCATCGCCGCGGCCGGGTATCTGGCCGGGAGCCCGGTCAGCGTCTCCCTGGCCGCAGCGCCCACCCAGCAGCTGCGCAACGGACTGATCCAGCTCGGCGCGGAGCTCAAGACGGAGGAGACCGCGGCCTGGGCTCAGCGGGTCGCCCAACGCGGTGCTATCAGAGTTCGGCTCATCGGAGACGCTGAGGCGCAGGAGCACCGTGCACTGCTGAAGGCCTCCGACGGCAGCCCTGAGCTGGCGGTCTACACTGGCGACGTCACTGAAGCCGGGCGCGTGGAACTGCTCCCGTTCCTGCACGAGCAGGCGGTGAGCATCACGGCGCATCGCTTCGGCAACCCCGATAACATCTCCGATACCGTACTGCCCACGGCATAGGCACGAAGAAAACAGCAGCCGGCCCGGGGAATTCCCCGGGCCGGCTGCTGTCTAAGAGCTTGCTTCAGAACCGTCTCAGCGGTCAGCGCACGTCCTCATCGACCCAGTCCATGGACTTGGCCACTGCTTTCTTCCAGAGCCGCAGCTGACGATCCCGCTCGGCTTCCTCCAGCTGCGGCTCCCAGCGCTTGTCCTCCGCCCAGTTGGCGGAGAGCTCGCCGAGGCCCTGCCAGAAGCCCACGGCCAAACCCGCGGCATAGGCGGCGCCGAGCGCTGTGGTCTCGGTGACCCGGGGGCGGATCACCGGAACGCCGAGGATATCCGCCTGGAACTGCATGAGTTCGTCGTTGGCGACCATACCGCCGTCGACCTTCAGCTCGGTCAGGGGAACCCCGGAATCCGCATTCACAGCGTCCAGGACTTCGCGAGTCTGGAAGGCCGTGGCCTCCAGCGCTGCCCGGGCGATGTGGTTCTTATTGACGTAGCGGGTCATCCCGACGATGGCGCCACGAGCGTCAGAGCGCCAGTAAGGGGCGAAGAGTCCCGAGAACGCCGGGACGATGTAGACCCCGCCGTTGTCCTCGACGGATGCGGCGAGTTTCTCCACCTCCGGGGCGCTGGAGATCATGCCCAGATTGTCCCGCAGCCACTGGATGAGCGAGCCAGCCACCGCGATGGAGCCTTCGAGCGCGTAGTGGGTGGGCTGGTCGCCGATCTTGTACCCGACGGTTGTCAGCAGACCGTTCTTGGAGCGGACGATCTCCTCCCCCGTGTTGAAGATCAGGAAGCAGCCGGTGCCGTAGGTGTTCTTGGCCTCACCGCTGTCGAAAGCGGCCTGGCCGAAGGTGGCCGCCTGCTGATCGCCCAGGATCCCGGCCACCGGGACCTCGCGCAGCAGCTGCGAAGTGTGCACCGTGCCGTAGACCTCGGAAGAGGATTTGATCTCCGGAAGCATCGAGGCGGGCACCCCGAAGGCCTCCAGGATGTCCTGATCCCAACTGAGCGTCTCCAGGTTCATGAACAGGGTGCGCGAGGCGTTCGTGACATCGGTGATGTGCACGCCGCCGTCGGTTCCGCCGGTCAGATTCCAGGTCACCCAGCTATCGGTCGTGCCGAAGAGCAAATCTCCCGCCTCAGCTTTCTGCCGGGCTCCTTCGACGTTATCCAGGATCCACTTGATCTTGGTTCCGGAGAAGTAAGTCGCCAGTGGCAGGCCCACGATGTCTTTGAACCGCTCGAGCCCGGCATCGCCGCCCTGGGCCGCGAGTTCATCGACGATGTCCTGAGTGCGGGTATCCTGCCAGACGATCGCGTTGTACACCGGCTCACCCGTGGTCTTATCCCAGACCACCGCGGTTTCCCGCTGATTGGTAATACCCACGGCTTCGATATCGTGCCGGGTGAGGTTGGCCTTCGACAGCGCGGTGCCGATCACTTCCCGGACATTCCCCCAGATCTCTACCGGATCGTGCTCGACCCATCCGGCTTTGGGGAAGATCTGCCTGTGCTCTTTCTGGCCGGTGGAGACGATATCGCCCGCGTGATCGAAGACGATGGCCCGGCTGCTCGTGGTGCCCTGGTCGATGGCAATAACATATTTCGGCATACTGAGCTCCTTCGTGATGCCTGCTGTAGTCGCTGTTATCTGGAGTGGAAGGGATCAGCCGCGGGTCACTGGACCCAGAGCGAGACCGCCGGCGCCAGGAGCGCGGCGATGGTTCCGCCGAGCATCGGGCCGACGATGGGAACCCATGAGTAGGACCAATCGCTGGAACCCTTGCCTTTGATCGGCAGGATGGCGTGCGCGATCCGCGGGCCGAGATCACGGGCCGGGTTGATGGCGTAGCCCGTGGGGCCACCGAGCGAGGCGCCGATACCGACAACGAGCAGGGCGACGGCGAGCGGGCCGAGCGCGGTGGGCGTTCCGGCGAAGAGCAGCACCACGAAGACCAGCACGAAAGTGGCGATCACCTCGGAGACCAGGTTCCAGCCGTAGTTGCGGATCGCCGGGCCGGTCGCGAAGACACCGAGTTTCGCCCCGGCCGCCGGCTCGGCGTCGAAGTGCTGCTTATAGGCCAGCCAGCACAGGATCGCACCGACGATGGCGCCGAGCAGTTGCGCGCTAATGTAGAGCGCGATGGTGCCGCCGTTGATGGCTACCCCGGGGATGAATTCCTGCTCGCCGGAGAGCAGCTTGTTGATCGCCACACCGACGGTCACGGCCGGATTCAGATGCGCACCGGACTTGAACGCGACGTAGACACCCGCGAAGACGCCGAGACCCCAGCCGAAGTTGACCATCAGGGTGCCGCCGCTGAAGCCCTTCGTACCTTTGAGCGCAACGTTGGCCACAACACCGGTACCCAGGAGAATCAGAATGGCTGTGCCAAAAAATTCGGAGAGGAAGATCTCCAGTAGATTCATCGTCATCGACCCTTCAAATGTAAATAAAAGGAAAAGAAGCCCGTCAGGGAGGCTGGTCCGCCGGCGACTCCGGTCAGGAGATCAGCTGCGGAACACAGACCCGGTGGAACGTTTCCAGTACCTCCCGGGCATGCTGCACTTCCTCCTGGGCCCGCTGCGCATCCCAGCTCAGTGGGCCGGAGAGAGCCTGAGCAATTTCTTCCAGAAGTTCAATGCTCACCAAGCCCCGGAAGGCCAGCGAGGTACGCCGGATCAGCACATCGATCAGGTGGACAACCTGCTCCTGCTCCACCATGTACTCTAGCTCCCTCGTACTCAGCTCATGCGTTGCCTGCAGCAGCGAGTCTACGCCCTGGCCCAAATAGCCGATCACCTGCGCGGCCCGGCTGCCGTAGCGGTTGAGCAGACCACGGGCGCGGGCCTCGTCGATCTGCGCCGCCCGGGCTTGGCCCTCGAGCGCTGCAAGCCAGGCCGAGACGTCCTCTTCGGTCTCCGGGAAATCGGCTCCACCGCCGATGGTCAGTTCCGCGGTGGAGACTTTGCGCTTCTTGCCGAGTTTGGCGAGAGCCTCATCGGCCAGATGCTCGCTGAGCGCCCTGAAGGTGGTCCACTTGCCGCCGATGAGGCTCAGCATAGAAACCGGCTCCCCTGCCCCGGGCAGCGTGCTCTGCTCAATGCGGTAGTCGCCCGAGACGAATCCCGGCTGGGCGTCATCGTGCCGCGGCAGCGGCCGGACTCCGGCGAAGCTGTAGACGATGTGCTCGCGGGTCACCGGAAGATCCGGGAAGAGGTGCCCGATGAGGTCGAAGAAATAATCGATCTCCGCATCGGTGCAGATGCTTGATTCGGTGTTGCGGATATCGGCGTCGATATCCGTGGTCCCCACCAGAACCCTGTCTCCCATGGGGTAGATCAGAACGATCCGGCCGTCCGTATGCTCGAAGAAGAGCTCTCGCCCGCCGCAGGCAGCCAGCAGCTCCGGGTGGTCCAGGACGATATGGGAGCCTTTGGTCCCGCCCATGAAGGAAGACTGCTCGCCCAGTGCGCCGTTGGTCAGGTCGGTCCAGGCACCGCTCGCATTGATGATGACCGGAGCCCGGAAGCTGAACTGCTTCCCCGTCAGCCGATCGGTGAGCTGCACACCGGCATCATCGATTCCGGTGACTTCCAGGTAGTTGCTGGCCCGGGCCTTACCGTTCTCGCTGCCGGCCTCCACACCGTCCCGCAGGACATCGAGGGTCAGCCGCTCCGGATTGTGTACCGAGGCATCGAAATACGTCGCGGCGTATTTCAGATTGGGGTTCAGCCAAGGCAGCTCTTGGAGCGCTCGTTCTTTGGCTGCGAACTGATGCCGGGGCACGGAACCGCCGTCCCGGGAGAAGGAGTCGTAGATGCTCAATCCCAGTTTGATCAGGAAGGCTCCGCGCTCTTTCAGCTTGCCCTGCTGTTTATGCGTCAGGAAGCGCAGCGGAGCGGAGAGTACCCCGGAAAAGGTGGAGAAAATCGGGATCGTGGTTTGCAGCGGCTTGACGTAGTGCGGGGCGAGCTTCAGCAGGCGATTGCGCTCCTGCACCGACTCCTTGACCAGCCGGAACTCCCCGTTCTCCAGATAGCGAATGCCTCCGTGGATCATATGCGAAGAGGCCCCCGATGCTCCCTGGCAGTAGTCCCCGCGCTCCACGAGGGCCACATCGACGCCCTGCAGGGCCAGATCCCGGAACGTGCCGACGCCGTTGATGCCACCGCCGATAATGAGCACTTGGGCTTCGGGCCGGTTGCGCAGGGCCGTGACGCTGAAGCGCTCATCAGCGGACTGCGGCTCGTTGCGCTGTGCGATGGACTGCGGCTCAGCTGCCGTTTCCGAGTCAGACATGGTGTTGCCTCCTGCGTCACATAGTGTTCCGGCGCTGTGCTGCTGCATCACCACCGGCTGCTACAAGGTATTCTTCGAAAGTAATGAAAATTCAGTCAAGCTGAATGCACGCACGTGCAGAAAGGTCTGGCCCCGGTCATGGCCCGCACTTCTTCCTTCGATACCGCCGATAGCCTGCGGGTAGCGCAGATGTACTACTTGCAGGACCAGACCATGGATGCGATCGCCCGGGAACTGCGCACCTCGCGCTCCACGATTTCCCGGCTCCTCTCCGCTGCGCGGGAGAGCGGGCTCGTGGAGGTTCAGATCCGCCCGAGGCACGATCGCGCACCCGAGCTCGCCCGACTGCTTCGGGAGAGGTATTCCGTGGATGTGCACGTCGTCCCGGTGCCGGGCATCCTCAACGAGGGCGAAGTCCTCGAACGCGTGGCTATGCAAGCGGCCCGGACCATCAGCCCGCTCATCGATTCTGATGCGGTGATCGGACTGGCCTGGGGCTCCACGCTGAGCGCGCTCAGCCGCCATCTGCAGCCCAAGGCCACCCACGACTGCACATTCGTCCAGCTCAACGGAGCTGGTAACACACGAACCAGCGGCATCGCTTACGCTTCAGAGATCCTCGGCCGCTTCGGCCACGCTTTCGGAGCCCGAGTGGTGCAATTCCCCGTACCGACTTTCTTCGACCAGGCCAGTACTAAACGTGCGATGTGGCAGGAACGCAGTGTGCAGCGGATCCTGGACTGGCAGCAGCGGATGAGCATGGTCATCTTCAGCGTCGGCTCGGTGGAAGCCGAGTTGCCCAGCCGGGTCTATGCCGGGGGCTATCTGGATGCTGCGGACCGGGCCAGCCTCGAAGCGGACGACGCTGTCGGCGATATCGCAACGGTCTTCTTCCGGGCCGATGGCAGCGCGGAGGGCATAGCTCTCAATGAGCGCTCCTCAGGGCCCTCGCTGGAGCTGTTGCGTTCCATCCGACGCAGGGTCTGCGTCGTCTCCGGTCAGGCGAAGGCCGCCAGCCTGCAAGGGGCTCTCGCCGCTGGCCTGGTCACCGAACTGATCCTCGATGAGGCCTCGGCCCGGCGCCTAGCCGATGCCGGCTAATTGTGATCCGGAACCGCGCCGGCAGCCGATAGAGTCGTGAGTATGACGCATCCGGTCACAGCCCCCTTGCAAAGCTCCGCCATCCCCTTGCAGGGCTATGGGCTCTACAAAGTACCCCCGGAAGACGCCGAGGAGCTGACCTTGGAAGCCATCCGGGCGGGTTACCGACTCATCGATACCGCCGCGTTCTATCAGAACGAGGGCGCGGTGGGGCGAGCCGTGCGCCGGGCCATCGCCGAAGGCCGGGTGCAGCGCGAGGATCTCTTCATCACCTCGAAGCTCTGGAATGACTCACACGGATACCGCCAGGCCCAGCGGGCGTTCCAGGACAGTCTGGACCGCCTGGGGCTGGACTATCTGGATCTCTACCTCATCCATTGGCCCTGCCCCGCGCAGGACAAGTACCTGGAGACCTGGCGGGGGCTCGAAGAGCTCGCCACGGCAGGGGCGGTGCGGCGGATCGGCACGAGCAACTTCCTGCCCGAGCACCTGGAACGGCTGCTAGCCGATGCCGATATCGTTCCGGCGCTGAACCAGATCGAATTGCATCCGTGGCTGCAGCAGACCGAGGCCCGGAAGTACCATGCCCGGCACGGTATCGCCACGCAGGCCTGGAGCCCGCTCGCCCGAGGCCGGGTGCTCGATGACCCCGTGATCGTTCAGCACGCAGCCGAGCAGCGGATCAGCCCGGCGCAGCTGGTGCTGTGCTGGTTGCGCGATGATGGCATCAGCGCGATCCCCAAGGCCTCCAGCCCGCCGCGGATTCTCGAGAACCTCCAACTGCCGGGCACGGCATTACCCACGGAGGCGAAAACGGCTATCGCAGGCCTGGACCGGGGGCAGCGCGTCGGCTCCGACCCGAGGCAGATCTCATGAGCGCGGCCGTGACCCCTTCGCACTATGCACCGCGTCTTAACGGCAGGGTGCAGGCGATGAGCCTGGAACCGGGCAGCGATAGCCGCCTGAAGACAAACAACCTGAAGACAACAGTGCGCTACTGGGACTACGCCCCGGTTCGTCAGGCCGCAGACGCTAAGACCATTCTGGCCGTGCACGGTTTCCGGGGCGACCACCACGGCCTGGAACGGATCGTGGAGCAGCTTCCGGGCCATCGGATCATCATGCCGGACCTGCCGGGGTTCGGCAGCAGCCCTCGCCTCCCTGATCGGCGCCATGACATTTCCGGGTACACCAGGGTTCTTTCGGAGTTCATGGAAGCCCTCGACCTAGGCCCGGATACCATTCTGCTGGGGCACTCCTTTGGCTCCATCGTGACGAGTCATTTCGTGGCCGAGCAGCCGGGCCGGGTAAGCCGGTTGATCCTGATCAACCCGATCGCCTCCCCCGCGTTGGAAGGCCCACAGGGCGCACTGTCCAAAATCGCGGAATCCTATTACTGGGCCGCGGCCCGGCTCCCGGAGCGGGCCGGACGAGCGCTGCTGCAGAGTCCGCTGATCGTCCGCGCGATGAGCGTCGGCATGGCCGTCACTCGGAACAAGCCACTGCGCCGCTTCATCCACGAGCAGCACGATGCATACTTCAGCAGCTTCGCGGACCGGGACATGCTCCTGGAAGCCTTCACCGCGTCCATCACCAGTCATGTGGGCCAGGTCGCGCAGCAGCTGGCGCTGCCGACGCTGTTGATCGCCGGCGGCGCAGATCAGATCGCGCCGCCGGCAGCACAGCGCCGCTTGCTGCGCCGTCTTCCGGAAGGGCGCCTGCATGTCATCGACGGGGTCGGGCACCTGATCCACTATGAGACACCGGGCCCCGCAGCCGTAGCCATCGAGGAATTCCTGCGCCCGGGCCCCGAACGGAAAGCACAAGGGGAAGAACCGGTATGAAGATCATCGTCGATGCCCGATTCACCCGCACCGACTATCACGATGGCATCAGCCGTTACGGTGCCAGCCTGGCCGGGGCACTCGCCGAACTGGCCGACGTGACCCTGCTGATCAGCGATGAGCGGCAACTGGCCCTGCTGCCCGATCTGCCGTGGGTCAAGATCAACAGCCCGCTGTCCCCCAGCGAGCTCTTCGTCGCCCGGAAGATCAATCGGCTGAATCCCGATGTCGTGTTCTGCCCGCTGCAGACTATGGGCTCAGCGGGCCGCAGATACGGCCTGATCCTGACCCTGCACGATCTGATCTACTACCAGCATCCGGGGCCCCCCGGATTCCTGCCGTGGCCGGTTCGGGCGCTCTGGCGGCTCTACCACCTGGCGTACTGGCCGCAGCGGTTGCTCCTGAACCGCGCCGATATCGTCGCGACGATATCTCAGACCACCCGGGCCCTTATGCAGAAGCACCTGCTCACCCGGCGCCCGATCCGGATCGTCGGCAATGCCCCGCAGGCCGGAGCAGCTCCGCGGGCCTCTGCCGCTACGACGAAAAGCCTGGTGTACATGGGCTCATTCATGCCGTATAAGAACGTCGAAAGCCTGATCCGCGGCATGGCCCATCTGCCCGGCTACACTTTGCATCTGCTCTCCCGGATCAATCCGGCCCGGCGGGCAGCGCTGGAGCAGATCATCCCGGAGACCGCGGACATCGTCTTCCATGAGGGCGTCAGCGACGCCGAATACGAGCAGCTGCTCCGCGAGGCGACAGCCCTGGTGACACTCTCCCGCGCTGAGGGCTACGGTTTGCCCCTCGTCGAGGCCATGACGCTGGGCACCCCGGTCATCGTGGCGGACACCCCGATCTTCCGGGAGGTGGGCGGTGCCGCCGCCGGCTATGTGGACGCCGAGGACTCCGAGGCGTTCGCCGCCGCCGTCCGCGAACTGGAGGACCCCGCGGTCTGGCAGGAGCGGGCCGAAGCCTCGCTGCAGCAGGCGGCCGGTTACTCCTGGGAGAAGTCAGCACAAGAGCTGCTTGCCGCTGCGGAGGAAGTCCGCGCGCTTCGCAACAAAAACTAGCTCGAACAGGCTAGAACCGGAGCAGCCTAGAGCACGTCCACGCCGTCGCAACGCAGCTGCACCGGCTCACCGAGTCTGGCAGCGGCGCTGCTGGCCCGGGCCGCACGTGCACCAACAAGGACAGCAGCGGCCTGTTGATACGGGATGAACAGCAAAGTCCGGTAAAGCCCCCCGCGCTCATCGACGAGTGCCGGGCCGATCACCCGCACTTCATCGGGAAGGCTCAGTCGCTCGGTGAAGCCCCTGACCGAAGCGAGCGGGCCGGTCAGCGCGAGCACTCGTGCGGCCGGGGGCAAACCGAGTTCGATTCGCTGCGCCAGCTCGCGTTCCGCGAAGCCCGCCGGATCCCAGCGCACGAGTGCGGCTGAGGCAGCGACATCAGCAGCCACGCACACCACGATTCCACCAGCACCCCGCGGCCTCACCAGAGCGGCGGCGGCCAGCCAGCGCCGGAGTGTCTCCTCACCCGTCCGCAGGTTCTCCCGGCTCAGTAACCGATCCCCGTCCAGCAGAAGTGCTGCGGCATAGCCCTCGGCGGCGACCGGCTCAGCCCCGACGGTCGCCACGACCAGAGCGGGCCGGTCCGGCACGCTGTCCTTAACGTGATCGCCGGAGGAGGTGATCACGCTGGTCTTGGGAAAAGCACGGCCCAGTTCTTCTGCGGTCCGGCCCGCTCCGGCTGCTCCGCGTCGCAACTGCGCAGAGCCGCAGGATGCGCAGCGGAAGGCGTATTCGGGCGTACCGCACCAGCGACAGCTGAGCGGCTCGGCGGGGCTGAGCTGCCCCAAGGGGCCGGCGCACTCCCGGCAGCGCGTCGGCTCACGGCACTGCTGGCAGAACAGTGCGGGAAAGTATCCCGCGCGCGCGACCTGCACGAGCACCGGGCCGCTCGCGAGTGCCTGTTGCGCCGTGAGCCAGGCACGATGCGGCAATCGCGCGGAAGCCGCTGCGGGGTCTGCGCCGAGCTCGTAACTATCCGAAGTGCTCAGCACCCGCGGGGTCAGCATGCGCAGCTCGCTGCGCGAAAGCTCGATGGGCTGCACCCACTGCCGCTCGACGAGGCGCTGCACTTCGGTGGTGCGCGCATACCCTGCGAACAGCAGAGCCGCTGATTGCTGCTGCGCCCGGATCAGCAGAACTTCCCGGGCGTGCTGGTAGGGAGCGCGCCGCTCCAAGAGCACATCATCGCCGTCATCCCAGCAGCACAGCAGCCCAAGATCCTGAACCGGAGCGAAGGCCGCTGAGCGATTGCCCAGGGCGATCCGGCGCTCCCCGGTCACCAGACGCAGGAATGCTCGGTATCTGGCGCTCGGGCCGTCTTCAGCGGTCAGCCTGACGAAGCTCTCCGGGCCGAGTGCTTCCACGACTGAAGCGCAGAGCAGCTCCAGATCGCGTTGATCCGGAACCACCGCGATCACCCCCCTGCCGCTCAGATAGCAGGCGGCAATGGCTTCGGCCAGCTGCCGGTGCCAGGCCTCCGGCCCGTACCCGCGGGCACTCAGCAATGCAGCCCGGGGTGACTCCCCGGCAGCTAAACGATCAAGAAAAGCCGCAGCCCGGGGGTACCCGGCGAAGGCCGTACCGAGCGGTGATCCGGCCTCAGTGGCTGTTTCGGGCGATTTCTCCGGAGCCGGTTCCTGAGTCTCGGCGGCAGGTACCGCGAGGTCTTTCTCCACCCTGGCCACCCGCGGCGGCACCGCCACCCTGAGCACATCGGATACCGTGCCCGCGTAGCGCTCGGCCACGGCACGGGCGCAATCCAGGATTTCCGGGGCGAGCACCGGCAGCTCCCCGAGGACGCGGCTGATCGGTTTGAGTCGCCGCCCACTGGCGGAAGCCTCGCCGCGGCTCACCAGGTAACCGCTGAGTTCCTGACCTCCGAAACGGACTTTCACCCGGACGCCCGGCTGCGCCTGAGCATCCAGCTCCGCCGGGATCCGGTAGTCGAACAGGCGGTCCAGATGCGGGAGCGAAGAGTCCACGATGACCTGCGCCACGGGACCTTCATCGGCCTCTTGTACGTCCTGCATGTTCTTGGCCTGCGGAAGGCTCTCGGGCAGGTCGAGCCCGGGCAGCATCGCGCTCTGCTCTGCACCCGCTTGTGCTGCGGGCTCTGCGGCCTTCATCTCAGCAGTTAATCACGAGGCACTGACAGGCCGCGAAACGGCTTCAGCCGCCGAGGTGCCGGCGCAGAGCATCCGCTCGGTCCGTGCGCTCCCAGGTGAAATCCGGTTCTTCGCGCCCAAAATGGCCATGCGCCGCCGTTCGGGCGTAGATCGGCCGCTTGAGGTCCAGATCATTAATGATCGCCTGCGGGCGGAGATCGAAGACTTCCTCGATGACCTCGGCGATCTTCACCGGATCGACTTTCTCCGTTCCGAAGGTCTCCACATAGGTGCCGACCGGACGCGCCTGCCCGATCGCGTAGGCGACTTGGATCTCCGCGCGATCCGCCAGCCCGGCGGCGACCACGTTCTTCGCCACCCAGCGCATGGCGTACGCCGCGGAGCGATCCACCTTCGAAGGATCTTTGCCGGAGAAGGCACCGCCGCCGTGCCGGGCCATCCCGCCGTAGGTGTCGACGATGATCTTGCGGCCGGTCAGCCCGGCATCGCCCACCGGGCCGCCCACGATGAAGGCTCCTGCCGGGTTCAACACATTCCTGGTCCGAGAGAGGTCCAGGCCCGAAGAAGCCAGAACCGGTGTGATGACGTGTTCGGCGATGCCTTCCCGCAGCTCCCCGAGATCGGTGCCCTCTGCGTGCTGGCTGGAGAGCACGACGGTTTCCACGCTCACCGGGCGGTCGCCGTCGTATCCGATGGTCACCTGGGTCTTGCCGTCGGGGCGCAGATAAGGCAGCGTCCCATTGCGACGCACCTCAGACAACCGCTCGGAGAGCCGATGCGCGAGGAAGATCGGGGTGGGCATATAGGTGGCGGTCTCGTTGGAGGCATAGCCGAACATCAGCCCCTGGTCACCGGCGCCCTGCCGGTCGTAATCATCTTTCGCGGTGCCTTCCCGGACTTCGAGCGAGTTGAAGACGCCGTCGAAGATCTCCGGCGACTGCTGGCCGATAGAGATCGAGACACCGCAGCGGGCGCCGTCGAAGCCGTTGGCGGAAGAGTCGTAGCCGATGCCCAGAATGGTCTCCCGGACGATCTGCGGGATCTCCACATAGGCTTTGGTGGTGACTTCTCCCGCGACCTGGACCAGACCGGTCGTGGCCAGGGTCTCGACCGCTACCCGGGAATCAGGATCCGCGGCGATCAGCGCATCGAGGATCGCATCACTGATCTGATCGCAGATTTTATCCGGATGACCTTCGGTTACGGATTCGGAGGTGAACAGGCGCAGGGGCTCAGTGGAGGAGGTCACGCCCCAACTCTACTGCTCGGCCCCCTCGGGAGCAGACTCAATAAGGCGTTCCGTGACAAGCCCCACGATCCGTGCGGCCACCTGGTCCTTCGTGCCTCCGAAGGCCTCGGGTTCGGCAACAGGGTCCGAGCTGTTCCGACGATCCAGGACCACGACGTGATTGTCGTCTGCGCCGAAGACTTTGCCCGCACTGACGTCATTGACCACGAGGAGATCGCACCCCTTCCGTTCCAGTTTGGCCCGGGCATACTCGAGAACACCGCCCTGATCGTCCCCCGTCTCCGCGGCGAACCCCACGATCAGCTGCCCGGCCCGGCTCGGATCCTCATCCCGACTCCGGACGAGGCCTGCCAGGATATCTGGGGTGCGCACCAGGGTGATCACTGGATCCGCCTGGTCGTCGCGTTTCTTGATTTTCTGCGTCGTCGTCGCGGCGGGCCGGAAATCGGCCACCGCTGCGGCCATCAGCACCGCATCGACCTTCTGGGCCGCAGTAGTCTGCGCTACCGCTCGCTCAAGGCCCTGCGCGCTCTCCACCGGGATCACCTCGACTCCCCTGGCCTCGAGATCACTGAGCGCTTGGGGGTCGAGATTCGCCGCGATCAGGGCGACGTCGGCTCCCGCGGACCGTGCTGCCCGGGCCAGGGCGAGCCCCTGCTTCCCACTGGAGCGATTGCCTAAGTAACGGACGGGATCAAGGGATTCCCTGGTCCCGCCGGCGGTCACCAGGATGCGGCGGCCGCGCAGAGGCAGAGCCGGATCACCGCCCTGCATCTGACCTGCGTCTTCCGCCAGAGTTGCTTCGGCAGCGGATAGCGCCGCGGCGTAGATGGCTTTGGGATCGGGCAGTCGCCCCGGGCCGGAGTCGCTTCCGGTGAGCCGGCCTTCAGCCGGTTCGATGACCACCGCGCCCCGGGCCCGCAGGGTCTCGACGTTGCTCTGCGTCGCCGCATGAGCCCACATTTCGCTGTGCATCGCTGGGGCGAAAACCACCGGCCCGCTGGCCATGAGCAGAGTGGTCGTGAGCAGATCGTCGGCGTGTCCGCCGGCCGCTTTGGCCAGCAGATCCGCGGTCGCGGGAGCGACGACGATCAGCTCGGCCTCATGGCCCAAGCGCACATGGTTGACCTGATCCACTCGATCGAAAACCGAGGTGCTCACGGGGTGCCCGGAAAGCGCCTCCCAGGTTGCAGAACCGACGAATCGTAACGCGGAATCCGTTGGAACCACGTGCACGGAGTGCCCTGCTTCAGTGAAAAGCCTGAGAAGCGAAGCGGCTTTATACGCGGCGATGCCGCCGCTGACGCCGAGGATGATGCGCATGATACTGCGCCGACAGTCAGTTGCCGGCCCGGCTTAGTTCGCCGGATCAGCGGTCTCTGCCGCAGGCTTGGCCACGAGCAGGCCGTCGTTGATCTCGCGCAAAGCGATGGACAGCGGCTTCTCGTTCAGCTTGGTGTCCACGAGCGGGCCCACGTATTCGAAGAGCCCCTCGTGCAGCTGAGCGTAGTAAGCATTGATCTGACGCGCGCGCTTGGCTCCGAAAATGACCAGGCCATACTTCGAGTCAGCCGCTTCCAGCAGTGAATCGATGGGCGGGTTGACAATGCCTTCGGCAGGATAGGACACGGGATACTCCACAATCTACTCAGCGTGATCCATCAGGGTCGCCGGTAACGCCGGCTAAACCCATCAGTGAAACCAGTTCAGCTGCGGCCCGCTCCACACTGTCATTGATGATGGTGTGATCGAACTCTGACTCGGCAGCTAATTCTATTTTAGCGGTTTCCAGGCGACGATGCCGCTCTTCCGGATCTTCCGTGCCGCGGCCCACCAGCCTGCGCACCAGCTCATCCCAACTGGGCGGGGCGAGAAAGACGAATCTCGCTTCCGGAATCGCGGCTTTGACCTGGCGCGCCCCCTGTAAATCGATTTCCAGCAGAACCGCTCTACCGGCCGCTACGGCATTATCGACGGAGGAGCGCAGCGTGCCGTAGCGGTTCTTCCCGTGGACGACTGCCCACTCCAGGAAAGCGCCTTCATCGACGAGCCGGTCGAACTCGTCAACGGTTCTGAAGTAGTAATGCACTCCCTCGACCTCGCCAGGCCTCGGCGAGCGGGTTGTCGCAGAGACGGAGAGCCAGACCTGCGGGTAATGATCCCGGATATAGGTCGAGACGGTTCCTTTGCCGACCGCCGTGGGGCCGGCTAATACGGTCAGTCCGGCGCAGCTGTCACTGCTCTGCGGAACGCTGGCGGACATGCTGGGCTCGGGGGATGATGACGCGGGCACCTTACCAGGATAAATCACGCCACGGAGCAGAAGACAACCGGCCCTGCCCGTCACTTCATGGAGCGGCTCAGCCCTTGCGGAACCCCTCGAACCAGCTGATAAGAGCTTTCCGCTGGTGGATTCCCAGGCCGCGAAGCCTGCGGCTCTGGGCGATGTTCAGCTGCTCCATGATGGCGCCGGTGCGGACCTGCCCCACACCGGGAAGCGATTCGAGCAATTCAGAGACTTTGAGGCGGCCAAGAGCTTCATCCCGATCCGCCGCGGCGATGACCTGAGCCATGCCCAGCTGACCGGACTTGATCTTCTGCTTGGCTTGCGCCCGAATGGCCCGGGCCGCCGTGGCCTTCTCCAGTGCTGCTGCACGCTCCCGTGCGGACAAAGGTTTCAAACTCACTGGCTACCTCACTCAGATCTACCACGGGGACCGGACCTCAACCCGAACCTATCCGGTAGTGCTCGGCAAAATCAATCCTCTTGCTCCCCTCTGATCACTCTTGCACCCCTCTGATCAGAGGATAGGCGGACGATGGGCCTGAGAAGACCCGCACAAAATTGCCGGAACAGCAAAAAACTATCCGATTGCGCGTTTCGGGAAATATCAGCATCTCGCCGGGAGTTTAGAATTCTTGCCGGAGGATAACGCTTCCACCACGGGGGCTCCAGCACGGAGATATCAGCCCGGCGCCCATCTCGATATCCAGACTTCATAAGGGAAGCAATGACTGAAAATCGCCAGGCCAGCCTGGAAAACACCCAGAGCAGTTCGGGCCCACAAGGCCCAGAGGCCGGGACGGATACTGCCACGAGCACTGAAACGCAGCGCCCCACGGCGGTTCTGGGCCTGTTGCTGGCCGCTACTTTCGTCGTCTTCCTCAACGAGACGATCATGAGCGTCGCGCTTGTGCCGCTCAAGAATGATCTGCAAGTCTCAGAATCTACGGTGCAGTGGCTCTCGACCGCATTCATGCTCACGATGGCCACCGTCAGCCCCATGACCGGTTACCTGCTGCAGCGCCTCACCACGCGGCAGGTGTTCATCTTGGCCATGTCGCTCTTCTCCGCCGGAACCCTTCTGGCCCTCATCGCCCCGGGCTTCGGCCTGCTGCTCGTGGGCCGGATCGTCCAGGCAACCGGTACCGCGATCATGATGCCGCTGCTGATGACCACCATCATGCAGCTGGTGCCCGCGGAGTCCCGGGGTAAGACCATGGGCAATGTCAGTATCGTTATCTCGGTGGCGCCCGCCGTCGGCCCGACTCTGGCCGGTATCATCCTGAGCGTTGGCAGCTGGCGCGGAATGTTCGGACTGATGCTCCCGATCGCCCTCATCATGCTCTTGATCGGCATCAAATACGTTCGGAACGTGAACGAGCCGAAACCCGCGCCGTTGGATCTGGTCTCGGTGGCCCTGGCGGCCGTCGGCTTCTCCAGTCTGGTCTACGGCCTCAGCCAGATGGCTCACCCAGTGGGCGGCGGCGGAACCCTGGCGCTCTTCATCGGCATCGGCGTCATCACCCTGATCGCCTTCGTCTGGCGGCAGATCGTTCTGCAGCGGAAGGACAAAGCGCTGCTGGATCTGCGGACGTTCCGCAGCCGGACGTTCACCGCTGCGGTGCTGCTCATGGTCCTGGCCATGATGGCCCTCTTCGGCACGATCATACTGCTCCCGTTCTACCTGCAGGGTTCGCTGGGGATGGAATCGCTATGGGTCGGCTTGCTGCTTCTGCCCGGCGGCCTGGTCATGGGCTTAGCCGCTCCGTGGGTGGGGCGGCAGTACGATAAGCACGGCCCCAGGCCGCTGCTGGTGCCGGGCACCGTCGTGGTGTCGGTAGCGCTGTGGCTGTTCTCCACGATCAACGCCGAGACGTCTCCGTATCTGGTGATGTCGATGCACATCCTGCTGAGCGCCGGGCTGGCCCTGATCTTCACGCCGTTGTTCAGCGCCGGTATGGGGTCATTGGAGCCGAAGCTCTACTCGTACGGCTCGGCGACTCTGGGCACCGTTCAGCAGGTCGCCGGAGCGGCGGGAACCGCCTTGTTCGTGGCGATCATGAGTTCCCAATCCTCTGCGGCCGCCCTGACCGGGAGCAGCGCGGAGGCGGCGACAGCGGAAGGCGTCCGCTCGGCATTCATGGTCGGCGCCATCCTGTTCACGCTGACGATCGCCATCGCCTGGTTCATCCGCAAGCCGGAACCCGTCGCCGGGCACTGACGGTTTCTGCTCCCGTTTTTGATGGTCTCCGTGACTTCTGATGGTCCCCGAAGGGCCTCAGAAGTCACGGAGACCATCAAAAATCAGCGGGCTGAGTCAGGCTAGTTCCGCGGAGACCTTCCGGATAAGTTCGCGGATCGCGGCCGGCTCCGGGCCGGCGGCGGCGATGAGACGGCTGGCCGGGGCCAGCACCTGCGCGTAAGCTCTGCCGAAGACCGTGCGCAACTCGTCCGCATCCGCTCCCTGGGCGCCCAGCCCCGGGGCCAGGATGGGCCCGTTGAACGATTCCAGCCGCAAATCGAGGTCTTCCGCTGCGGATCCGATCGTCGCGCCAACCACGAGCCCTACCGGGCCCATCTCCCCGGTATCACCGGCAATGGTCTGGTTCTCGGTGACCGCCGCGGCGACGATCCCGCGCGCTACCGCGCCCTCCGGCTCGCTGCTCCCCCGGTGCTGCACGCTCATTCCTTCCGGATTGGAGGTCAGCGCCAGCACGAACACGCCGCGTCCATTGCGGATAGCCAGGTCGAGCACTGGCCGCAGCGAGCCGAACCCCAGGTAGGGGCTCACCGTCAGCGCGTCAACCCGCAGCGGGGAGCCCTCGGCAAACCACGCCTCAGCATAACCGGCCATAGTCGAGCCGATATCCCCGCGCTTGGCATCGGCCACGGTGAGCAGACCGGCCTGATGCGCATCGGCAAGAACCCGTTCCAAGGCGGTGTAACCCGCCGCGCCGAAGCGCTCGAAGAAGGCGATCTGCGGCTTCACCGCGGGCACCTCAGCGACACCGGCTTCGATGAGAGTGCGGGCGAAGCGCTCCGCGGAGGCGGCGTCGTCATTTAGCCCCCACTGCCGCAACTGCTCAGGGTGCGGGTCGATGCCCAGGCACAAGCGTCCGCGTGCGGACATCGCCTCGGCCAGGCGCCGGCCGAAGTTCTCAGGCATCCGCTAGCTCCTCGTCTGCCCCGGCGGATTCCGGAGCGGCGGTCTCGGTGAACCGCTGCGCATGCTCCTGCAGGCTCGTCACCGACCATTCGAAGCTGCGCATCGCCTCGATCCCGAGCACCGCGACGTTGAATTCCGCCACGGTGGTGATGCAGGGAATGCCGTTGGACGTCGCTGCGGCCCGGATCTCATAGCCGTCACCACGGGCCTCACCACCGGAGGGGGTGTTGACGATCATGTCGATCTTCCCGTCGATGATGAGGTCCACGATGGTGCCCTCGCCCTCCTCGCTGACCCCTTCGCCGACTTTGCGCACCGTGGTGGTGGCGATGCCGTTCCGGTTCAGCACCTCGGCAGTGCCACCGGTCGAGCAGATATCGAAGCCGAGATCCGCGAGCCGTTTGACCGCCATGACCACCGAGCGCTTGTCCCGATTGGCGACCGAGACGAAAACCGTTCCGGAGGTGGGCAGTGCGTTATTGGCCGCCGCTTGGCTCTTCGCGAAAGCGGTGTCGAAATGCTTGTCGATGCCCATGACCTCGCCCGTGGAGCGCATCTCCGGCCCGAGCAGTGAATCCACCACGACGCCCTCGGGGGTGCGGAAGCGGCTGAAGGGCAGCACGGCTTCTTTGACCGCGACCGGGGCGGTGGCCGGCAGAGCTGCGCCGTCACCGGAATCCGGTAGCAGCCCGATATGCCGCAGCTGCGAGATCGTCTGGCCCGTGCCGATGAGTGCGGCTGCTTTGGCCAGCTGCACCCCGGTGGCCTTCGAGACGAAAGGCACCGTCCGCGAAGCCCTGGGATTGGCTTCCAAGACGTAAAGCACATCCGAGGCCAGGGCGAACTGGATATTGATCAGCCCACGCACACCGACGCCTTCGGCGATCGCCGCGGTGGCGTTACGGACCCGCTCCACGACCGGCGCGCCGAGCGTCAGCGGCGGCAGCACGCAAGCGGAGTCGCCCGAGTGCACCCCGGCTTCTTCGATATGCTCCATGACCCCGCCGATGTACAGCTCCTGGCCGTCATAGAGGGCGTCGACGTCGATTTCGATAGCGTCTTCCAGGAAGCGATCGATGAGCACCGGGTGATCCTCGGTGATCTCCGTGGCTTTGGCGATGTAGCGGGAGAGCTGGGCCTCGTCGTAGACGATCTCCATGCCCCGGCCGCCCAGGACGTAAGAGGGCCGGACCAGCACCGGGTAACCGATCTCTTCGGCGATCCGGCGGGCGTCTTCGAAGGAGACCGCAGTGCCGTTCTTCGGCGCTACGAGGCCCGCGTTCTGCAGCACCCGGGCGAACTGCCCACGATGTTCGGCCAGATCGATCGCCTCCGGGGAGGTGCCGAGCACCGGGATCCCGGCCGCGGCCAGCTCACCGGCCAGCTTCAGCGGGGTCTGGCCGCCGAGCTGGACGAACACGCCCATGACTCCTCCGGTACGCTCTTCCGCCGCAACGACTTCCAGAACGTCCTCGAGGGTCAAGGGCTCGAAGTACAACCGGGTGGAGACGTCGTAATCCGTAGAGACCGTCTCCGGATTGCAATTGACCATGACGGTCTCATAACCCAGCTGGCGCAGCGCCATCGAGGCGTGCACGCAGGAGTAATCGAACTCGATACCCTGGCCGATCCGGTTGGGCCCGGAGCCGAGGATAATGATCGACGGCTTCTCGTGCAGGGCGATCTCATCCTCCTCATCGTAGGAGGAGTAGTGGTAGGGCGTGTACGCGGCGAATTCGGCCGCGCAGGTATCAACGGTCTTATAGACCGGGCGGACGCCCAGGGCCTGCCGCACTCCGCGCACCACGGCTTCGGTGCTGTGCGTGAGCTTGGCGATCTGGCCGTCGGAGAATCCGTGCCGCTTCGCTTTGCGCAGGAGTTCAGCATTGAGCGCCCCGGAGCCCGCAGCGGAGACCCCGCGCAGTTCGGTGGCGATCTCGTTGAGCAGCTGCAGCTGGTCCAGGTACCAGGGGTCGATCCCGGTGGCCTGGTACAGCTCTTCGACGCTGGCCCCGCCGGCCAGCGCCTGCTGCACCTGCCCCAGCCGCTGAGCCGTCGGGCGCTTCACCTGCTCCAGCAGATCCGGCAGCCAGCCGGCCCTACCCGCGTACTCCGGGTACACCGGCTCGAAATCGAACTCTGCGCCCTTCTGCTCCAGGGACCGCAGCGCTTTCTGCAGCGCCTCGGTGAAGTTCCGGCCGATCGCCATCGCCTCGCCCACGGATTTCATGGTGGTGGTCAGCGTGGGGTCCGCCGCCGGGAATTTCTCGAAGGCGAACCGCGGAACCTTGACGACCACGTAGTCCAGGGTCGGCTCGAAGCTCGCCAGGGTCTTCTGCGTGATGTCGTTCGGGATCTCGTCCAGGGTGTAGCCTAGGGAGAGCTTGGTGGCGATCTTGGCGATCGGGAAACCCGTGGCTTTCGACGCCAGCGCCGAGGACCTGGAGACCCGCGGGTTCATCTCGATGACCACGATCCGCCCGGTATCGGGCTCTACCGCGAATTGGATATTGCAGCCGCCGGTATCCACGCCGACTTCACGGATCACCGCGATGGAGATATCCCGGAGCCGCTGGTATTCGCGGTCGGTGAGCGTCATCGCTGGAGCCACCGTGATCGAATCTCCAGTGTGCACGCCCACCGGGTCGAGATTTTCGATGGAGCAGACCACCACGACGTTGTCGTTGCGGTCCCGCATCATCTCGAGCTCGTACTCTTTCCAGCCCAGGATGCTCTCTTCGAGGAGTACTTCCGAGGTGGGGCTGTACTGCAGCCCGGCACCGGCGATCCGGCGCAGATCCGCTTCGTCGTAGGCGAGCCCGGAGCCCAGGCCGCCCATGGTGAAAGAGGGCCGCACGACAAGCGGATAGCCGAGGTCAGCGGCAGCGGTCAGCGTCTCGTCCATGGTGTGCACGATGTGGGAGCGCGCGGATTCGGCGCCACAGCGCTCCACGACACCCTTGAACTTCTCCCGATCCTCACCGAGCTCGATCGCTTCGATATTGGCGCCGATCAGCTCCACGCCGTATTTCTCCAGCACCCCGTTCTTATCCAGGGCGATGGCGGTGTTGAGCGCGGTCTGGCCGCCCAGGGTCGGCAGCACCGCATCGGGGCGCTCTTTGGCGATGATGCGCTCCACGACCTCGGGGGTAATCGGCTCGACATAGGTGGCGTCCGCGAATTCCGGATCGGTCATGATCGTCGCCGGATTGGAGTTGACCAGGATCACTCGGAGGCCTTCCTCCTTGAGCACGCGCAATGCCTGGGTTCCGGAGTAGTCGAATTCGGCGGCCTGCCCGATGACGATCGGCCCGGAGCCAATCACCAGAACAGAGCGAAGATCATCTCGTTTAGACATCAGTGTGCTTCCTCATCATGCTGCTCGCGCCCATCTTTCTCCGGCTTCTCCTGGAGTTCCTTCTGCTCTTCCATGAGGTCGATGAAGCGGTCGAAAAGATACGCTGAATCATGCGGCCCGGCGGCGGCCTCGGGGTGGTACTGCACTGAGAACGCCGGGATATCCAGGCAGCGCAGGCCTTCGACGACATCGTCATTGAGACTGATGTGGCTCACTTCCACCCGGCCGAACCTGGCTTCCGGTGCGTCGCTGATGCGCTCTTTGGGCGCGTCCACCGCGAAGCCGTGATTCTGCGAGGTGATCTCCACCCGACCGGTGGCTTTGTCCAGCACCGGCTGGTTGATACCGCGGTGCCCGTAGCGCAGTTTGTAGGTGCCGAAGCCCAGGGCCCGGCCCAGGATCTGGTTGCCGAAGCAGATGCCGAAGAACGGGAACCCCGCTTCCAGTACTTTGCGCAGCAGTGCCACCTGGTCATCAGCGGTGGCCGGATCGCCGGGGCCGTTGGACATGAACACCCCGTCCGGGGCGAGTTCCCGGATCTGCTCGAAATCCGCGGTGGCCGGCAGCACATGCACCTCGACCCCGCGCTCCGCGAAGCGCTGCGGGGTCATCGACTTGATGCCCAGATCCAGCGCCGCGATGCGCCAGCGGGGCTCGCTGCCGCCCTCGGCGTCTTCCCAGCCGTGCTCGGCGGGCGAAACCACATAAGGTTCGGTCACGCTCACTTCTTCGGCGAGGCGGGCACCTTCCATCGGCTCGGCGGCAGTGACCTCGGCGAGCAGTTCGGCATCGCTCTTACCTGCCAGGGCCTCACCGGAGAAGATTCCGGCGCGCATGGCGCCACGCTCGCGCAGATGTCGGGTGACCGCGCGGGTATCGATGCCGTGGATGCCGATGATCCCCTGCTCGTCCAGCTCTTCATCGAGGCTGCGCTGGGACCGCCAGTTCGACGGCCTCCGTGCAGGGTCCCGCACGATATATCCCGCCACCCAGATCCGCCGGGACTCGGCATCGTCGTCGTTCACACCGGTGTTGCCGATATGCGGCGCGGTCTGGACGACCAGCTGCCGGGCGTAGGAGGGGTCGGTGATGGTCTCCTGGTAACCGGTCATCCCGGTGGCGAAGACCGCCTCGCCCAGGGCAGTGCCACGGGCGCCGTAAGCGTAACCGTCGAACTTCCGGCCGTCTTCCAGGAGCAGCACCGCCCGGCTGGCGGCCTCCGGTGCGGTTGTCGTCTCGCTCGTCATCTCAGATTCTCCTCATCGGATGCGGTCGCCGTTCCCGGCTGACTGCCGTACCGGTCTAGTAATTCCTGGCAGGCCTCCACCAGCGCGCTGCGCTCGACCGCGCGCCGCAACCGGAAGCCCGTGTCTAGATTCTGCCGGCGGTCTTCGCCGTCACTCAGCTCCCAGGTCACCACGACGATTCCGTCGCGTTCCACGAACTTCCCGGCCATCCCCGCCTCGGTGCGCATTTCCCTGAGGGTCTGCGCAGGAATGAACAGATCGGAGGCACCGGAGCGCCGGATCAGGACCCCTGCTGATCCTAGGCCCGGTGCGGCCTCCTGCCCAGGGTGTATTTCCAGATCCGCGGTGGTCCGCAGGCCCAGGCCCCGGGCGGCGATCCGGTCCAGCCAGTCGCCTTCGGTCGTGGTTGTGACGTACTGGCCTTCGAAGCTGTGCTGCGGGGCACCGAGCTCCGGCACGGCGGGCAGCTCTGGCAGCAGAGCGCTCTGCCGGTTCATCCGGTTGCGCCAGCCCAGCCAGAACAGAATGAACAGCGCTGCCAGCGGGATCAAGAGCAGCAGTGCCGGGCCTACGCGTTCCATGACCCCGCCTTCATCGTCGAAACAGCCGAGGCCGTCGCCCGCGGCGCGGCCAGCTCGGCATCGCGCACCGTGGCGTGACCCGCCCAGAACGTGGCTTCCACCCGGCCGGGCAGCTCCATCCCCCGGAAAGGCGAGTTGCGCCCCTTGGTCGCCATCCGCTCCGGAACGACTTCCTGGCGCGCGGCCGGGTCGACGAGCACCAGATGCGCAGGTTCGCCGACCTCCAGCGCGCCGCCCTGCCAGGGCAGCTGGCCGATTCGCGCGGGCCGTTGGGACATCGCCGCGGCGATCTGCGCCCAGTCCATCAGACCGGTTTCGAGCATCGCGTGCTGAACCACGGAGAGCGCGGTCTCCAAGCCGGTCATCCCCATCGCCGCCTGCGACCATTCGCATTCCTTGGCCTCGGCCGGGTGCGGTGCGTGATCCGTGGCCACGATATCGATGGTGCCATCGGCCAGGGCGGCCCGCAGAGCGAGCACATCCTCTCCGGTGCGCAGAGGCGGGTTGACCTTGTACACCGGGTCGTAGCTGCGCACCAGCTCATCGGTGAGCAGCAGGTGATGCGGGGTGACCTCCGCGGTGACCGCGATGCCCCTGGCCTTGGCCCAGCGCACGATCTCCACGCTGCCCGCGGTGGAGACATGGCACAGATGCACCCGGGAGCCGACGTGCTGAGCCAGAAGCACATCCCGGGCAATGATCGCCTCCTCCGCGACCGCCGGCCAACCCGGCAGCCCAAGCACCGAGGAGACCTGCCCCTCGTGCATCTGCGCGCCTTGGGTCAGCCGGGGCTCCTGGGCGTGCTGGGCGATGACCCCGTTAAAGGCCTTCACATATTCCAGGGCCCGGCGCATCAGCACTGGATCGGAAACGCAGATGCCGTCATCGGAGAAGACACGCACCCGGGCCTGGGAACCGGCCATCGCAGCGAGGTCGGCAAGGCGCTCCCCCGCCAGACCCACGGTCACCGCGCCTACCGGGCGCACTTCGGTCCAGCCCGCTTCGTGGCCGAGCCGGTACACCTGCTCCACCACGCCCGCGGTATCCGCCACGAGACTGCTGTTGGCCATGGCGTGCACCGCGGTGAATCCGCCCCGGGCCGCGGACTGGGAACCGGTGAGCACTGTCTCGGCGTCTTCCCGGCCGGGTTCGCGCAGATGCGTGTGCAGGTCCACCAGACCGGGCAGTGCCACGAGCCCGTCGGCGTCGATCACGGTGGCGCCGCCGGCCTCCAGGCCGGTGCCCCGCTGCCGGATCTGGCCATCTTCCATTAGAAGATCGGCACGACCGGCGCCGAGCAGATCCGCTCCTCGGATCAAGTACCGCTGCTGATCGGCTGTGGGTTCCGTCATGATCATGCCTCCTGAGTTCCGGGAGCCAGCTGCACCGCAGCCGGAGTTCCGCCAGTTGTCACGGCCGGTGCCAGGCCCCCGCTCAACAGCAGATACAACACCGCCATGCGCACGGAGACTCCGTTGCTGACCTGTTCGCGCACCGTGGAGCGCGGGGAGTCAGCCGCTGCTGAGGAGATCTCCAGCCCGCGGTTCATCGGCCCGGGGTGCATCACGATGGCCTCCGGGTTCTCGGCCAGCAGCTGCGCCAGACGGGTGTCGTCGAGCCCCCATAGTCGGGAGTACTCCCGTTCGGAAGGGAAGAACGCCGCGTTCATACGCTCGCCCTGGACGCGGAGCATCATCACCACGTCCGGGCCGGCGGCCAGGGCTCGGTCGAGATCGTAGTCGATGCTGCAGGGCCAGCTCTCCGCACCCACGGGCAACAGAGTCGGCGGGGCGACCAGGGTGACCTCCGCCCCCAGTGCGGGCAGCAGCCAAGTATTGGACCGGGCCACCCTGGAGTGCAGCACATCTCCGACGATCACCACCCGGAGCCCGGAAAGATCACTGCCCACCGGGTCGACTCCCCTGCTGCGCGCCCAGTACCTGCGCATCGTGAAAGCATCGAGCAGGGCCTGGGTGGGGTGCTCGTGCGTGCCGTCACCGGCATTGACCACCGAGGCGTCGATCCAGTCCGAGGCGGCCAGCCGGTGCGCGGCCCCGGAGCTGGGGTGCCGGATCACCACGGCATCGGCCCCGATGGCCTCGAGCGTCTGCGCGGTGTCCTTGAGCGATTCGCCTTTGGACACCGAGGATCCTTTGGCCGCGAAATTGATGACATCGGCGCTGAGCCGTTTCGCGGCGGCTTCGAAGGACACCCGGGTGCGCGTTGAATCCTCGAAGAAGAGGTTGACCACGGTGCGACCCCTCAGAGCGGGGAGTTTCTTGACTTCCTGCTCGGTCACCCGGGCCATTTCCTCAGCGGTGTCGAGGATCTGCCGGGCCGCGGCGCCGTCGAGATCCGCGGTGGAGAGAAGGTGCCGGATCATCGGCCGCCCTCATCGCTGGCAGTAGTACTGGCAGAAGCAGCAGCGGGGCCGTAGATCATGACGTTCTCCACCCCGGCATCGGTTTCAGCCAGCTGCACCTGGACGCGCTCGGCCTGGGACGTCGGCAGGTTCTTGCCGACATGGTCGGCGCGGATCGGCAGCTCGCGATGGCCCCGGTCCACGAGCACGGCGAGTCGGACCGCACGGGGCCGGCCGAGATCCACGATGGCATCCAGGGCGGCGCGGATGGTCCGGCCCGAATAGAGAACATCGTCGACGAGCACCACGGTCTTGCCGTCGATGCCGCCGGCGGGCACTTGGGTGCGCTGCGGCGCGCGGGTCGGCTGACGGGAGAGGTCGTCACGGAACATCGTGACATCGAGCTGGCCGGTGGCGCGCTCCGGATCGAATCCTGGCTCGGTGCCGGCGATCTTCGCCGCGAGCCGAATCGCCAGCGGGTAGCCCCGCCGCGGGATGCCCAAGAGCAGCAACTGCTCGGGGCCTTTATTGGACTCCAGGATCTCGTGAGCTATCCGGGTCAGCGCACGGTCGATATCCGCGCTGCCGAGGACCACACGGCCTGGAACGGCTTCTGGTGCAGCAGGCTCGCCTGCTGTCGATGCACTCATCATGCCGATGCCCCCTTCCCCGCCTCACAGGACGGAATTAAAGGATGATCTGCCGCAAGAAATGTACCACGATGCCGCTGATGCCAGCAGCTCAGGCGAGCAGGGTCGGTTTGATTTCCTGGAGTCTGCCGAGCAGGCCGTTGACGAACTGAGGCGAATCATCGGTGGACAGAGTGCGCGCCAGCTGCACCGCCTCGCTGACCGCCACCGGATCCGGAACCTCATCGTTGTAGAGCAGCTCCCAGGCCCCGACCCGGAGGATGATCCGGTCCACATTGGGCATCCGGTCCAGGGTCCAGCCCTGGGCGTAGGTCTGCAGGAACTCGTCGATGGCGGTCTGCCGCTCCGCCAGCCCGGCAAGGATCTGCTCGGTGTAGGGGTTGATGACCTGCTCGGTGCTCTCACGCCGGCGCTGCAGGACTTCCTCCGCCGGGCAGGAACGCTGTTCGGCTTCAAAGAGAACCTCAACCGCTCTGCGACGGGCCTTGGAGCGGGCGCTGTTGCCGGTGGCCGGTTTCTTCGCCTCTTCTGTTTCTGTCGGTTCTGTCACGGTCAGTCGTTGACCCGGCCGAGGTAGCTGCCGTCGCGGGTGTCGACCTTGACCCTGGTGCCCTGCTCGACGAACAACGGCACCTGGATCTCGTAGCCGGTTTCCAGGGTTGCCGGCTTGGTGCCGGCAGAGGAGCGGTCGCCTTGCAGACCCGGCTCGGCGTACGTGATGGTCAGCACTACCGAAGGCGGCATATCGAGGTAGAGCGGGGTGCCTTCGTGCAGGGCGATGGTGACGTTCTGGTTCTCCAGCATGAAGTTCACCGCGTCGCCGACGACGGTTCCGGGCACCGTGATTTGGTCATAATCCTGGGTGTCCATGAAGACGAAGTCATCGCCGTCCTGGTACAGGTACTGGTAGTCCCCGCGGTCCACCGTAGCGGTGTCGATCTTGGCACCGGCGTTGAAGGTCTTATCCACTACTTTGCCGGAGAGGATGTTCCGGATCTTGGTGCGGACGAAGGCGCCGCCTTTGCCGGGCTTCACATGCTGGAATTCGATGACGTTCCACAACTGGCCGTCGAGATTCAGGACCGTTCCGTTCTTGATGTCGTTTGTGGTCGCCACAGTTGTCTCCTGCACTCTCCTGATCGCACCCGGCTTCGCTGAGCCCGGGATCGTGGGTTTTCCGGTTCTGGCTGCCGGCCTCGCCGGAGCTTGTCAAAAATCAGCAATCATTCTACCGGGTTCCTGCGGCCGTTCAATGCCACCGCCCAGGGCCGCTGGATGACGACCGGGTCGAGCAGTCGGATCAGGCCACCGAGCAGTGGCGCTCCAGCAGCTCCCTAGCCCGCTGGACGGCGATCGTGGAGACGTGGATCTGCTCCGCCGGAGCCCTGTGCGCTACTCGCAGCTCCAGGGCCGCCGAGAAGTGGCTGACCGCCGAGCGGTAGTCCCCCGCCAGGAAATACGCCTGCCCCAAATGCTGGCTGATGCTGGATTCTGCCGGGCGGCCGCGATAATCCGCCTGAAGCAGGCGCAGGATCCTCAGCGCGCGGTCGGTGTCGTGGGCGGCCGCAGCAACATCGGCCTCGAAGAGCTGAAGTCGGATCGACCCCGGGTCTGCCACCCGGGCTGCGGCAACCAGTTCTGCAGCCTCGTTGACCCGATTCCGGGCCAAGGAGACGACGATCCCCGGCCAGTCCTCAGTGGATTCCGCCAGTGCGGCGGCGCAGAGCTCATCGTCCACGACCTCCCGGCGCAAGGTCTCCGGATTCACCGCCACACCCGGGAAACCCGCACCCGGCCAATCGACGGAACGGTGCACACGAGCGTCCGGCGCTGCGGAGCGGCCCGTCAACCCGGTGTTCATAGCAGCCCCCTGGTCGGTCCTGAACCCGGCAGTCCGCGCGAGCCGGTGCCTTGGGCGATCTCCTGGTAGGCGGCAAAAAGCAGCGAAGTATCCACTGCTGGAAGCATGGCAGGCTTGGCCAGACCGTCGAGCACGACGAAGCGGAGCACATCTCCCCGGCTCTTCTTATCCCGTCGCATCGCATCGAGCAGAGCAGCCCAGCGATCCTCCCGGTAGCTGGTAGGCAGTCCCAGTGATTCCAGGATGCTGCGGTGCCGGTCCGCGAGCTCGTCATCGATCCGGCCCAGGCTTCTGGCGAGTTCTGCGGCGAAGACCAGGCCGATGGAAACCGCGGCGCCGTGCCGCCAGGAGTATCTTTCGACATGCTCGATAGCATGGCCGAGGGTGTGCCCGTAATTCAGGTACTCCCGTTGGCCGGACTCTTTGAGATCGGCTGACACGACAGCCGCCTTGACCGCGATGGTCCGCTCCACCAGCTCTCGGAACTCCTCCGAGCCGGGGTCGCTGGCCGCGGCCGGGTCCGCCTCGATGATCCGCAGGATCTCCGGATCCGCGATGAAACCGCATTTGACCACTTCCGCCATACCGGAGATCAGCTCATTCCGGGGCAGCGTGGCCAGGGCGTCAAGATCGGCGAAAACCGCTGCCGGAGGGTGGAAGGCCCCCACGAGGTTCTTGCCTTCGGCGGTGTTGATCCCGGTCTTGCCGCCCACTGCGGCGTCGACCATGCCCAGCAGACTGGTCGGCAGGTGGATCACCGGCACGCCGCGCAGCCAGGAAGCCGCCACGAAGCCGGCCAGATCAGAGACCGCTCCGCCGCCTACCGAGACGACCGCATCGGAACGAGTGAAGTCGTTCTGCCCGAGCACCTGCCAGCAGAACGCTGCGACTTGGATGTGCTTTCCCTCTTCAGCGTCCGGGATCTCTGCTGTCACCGCAGTGAAACCTGTGGCCTCGAGCTCCTCGCGGACCGCATCCCCGGTCATCCGCAGTGCTCTGGGATGGATCACCAGAACTCGCCGGACGCTCTCGCCCAGGGCTGGCGCCACGCGCGAAAGCAGCCCTCGCCCGACGACGACCTCGTAGTTCTCCGCTGGCTGCTCTCCGGTGACGGCGATCGTGGTGGTGGAGCCAGAACTCATGCTCATCTCCTCAGCGTCCTCGACTTTCAGTTTCTTCGGGCTCAGTTTCTTCGGGCTGCTCTGGCTGCCCGGGCTGCTCCAGCCAGGCCCTGATTTCCGCTATGACCTGCTCGGTGACCTGGCGCCGGGATTGCCCCCCGGCCGTGATGATGGAATCAGCCAGCTCCCGGTACCGCGGTTCTCGGCGCTCAGCGATGCTCTGCCAGCGGGTCAGAGCGTCCGGGGCAGCCGGCCCGCCCGCAGGAGCCAGCAGGGGGCGATCGGTGGCGGCCAGGATCCTGGTGCGGAGCTGCTGAGCATCGGCGTGCAGATAGATCACGAAGAATCGACCGGAAGCCCTGGCGGCCTGGAGCGCCTTGGCACTCGCCTCGTTCATCACGGCGCCTCCGCCCAGAGCCAGCAGGGCCGGTTCCCTTCCGGTCAGCGCATCCTTGACTGCTGCGGCTTCGACGCGCCGGAACCAGGGTTCGCCGTATTCGGCGAAGAGCTCTGGAATGGCACTGCCGTGCTCGGCTTCGATAGCCGCATCCACGTCGAGGAAGGCCAAGCCCAGTTCCTGGGCAGCCCGCCGCCCCACGGTGCTCTTGCCCACCAGCATGGGCCCGATCAACGCGACGCTGCGAACGGATGAGTGCCGGGTAACGCTTTCTGTCACGACGGCTCGGACTCCAGGTACTCCGGGATCGCGGCCAGATAGCCCTGCAAGTTCCGCTGCGTTTCGGCCAAGGAGTCTCCGCCGAACTTCTCCAGAACTGCTTGCGCGAGCACCAGGGCCACCATCGCTTCAGCGACCACTCCTGCTGCGGGGACAGCGCAGACGTCCGAGCGCTGATGATGCGCTTTCGCGGCTTCGCCGGTGGTGGTGTCAACCGTGCGCAGCGCTCTGGGCACGGTGGCGATGGGCTTCATCGCTGCGCGTACGCGTAGCACCTCCCCCGTGCTCATCCCGCCTTCTATGCCGCCGGCCCGGTTGCTCACCCGGCTGACTTTCTGATCCTCGCGGACCATTTCGTCATGGGCTTCGGAACCGCGGCGGCTCGCCGTGCGCAGACCATCGCCAATCTCCACCGCCTTGATCGCCTGGATGCCCATGAGCGCGCCGGCCAGCCGCGCATCCAGCCGCCGGTCCCAGTGCACATAGCTGCCGATGCCCGGCGGCAGGCCGAGGGCTACGACTTCCACGACTCCGCCCAGGGTTTCTCCGGCGCTGTGCGCCGCATCGACTTCGGCGATCATCGCGGCAGAGGTCTCCGCGTCGAAGCAGCGCAGCGGATCAGCATCCAGAGCCGCGATGTCCTCCGGCGATGGAAGAGGAGTGCCTTCGGGCACGGCAGCGGCCCCGACGGCGACGGTGTGGCTCAGCAGGCGGATGCCCAGTTGCTCGAGGAAAGCGGCGGCCACCGTACCGAGAGCCACTCGCATCGCGGTTTCCCGGGCGCTGGCCCGCTCCAGCACGGGGCGTGCCTCGGCGAAACCGTACTTCTGCATTCCGGTGAAATCGGCGTGCCCGGGCCGGGGCCTGGTCAGGGGCGCATTACGGGCCAGCCCGGCCAGCTCCGCTTCAGGCACCGGTTCCGCGGACATCACCTGCTCCCATTTGGGCCATTCGGTGTTACCCACGTGGATCGATACCGGGCCGCCTTGGGTCAAACCATGACGAACTCCACCGAGCAGGCTCACCTCGTCCTGCTCGAATTTCATTCGGGCGCCGCGGCCGTAGCCGAGCCGGCGTCTGGCAAGAGCCGCCTGAAGGTCCGCGCTGCGGATCGGGACCCCGGCGGGCAGGCCCTCGAGGATGCCGGTGAGTGCCGGTCCGTGGGATTCGCCGGCAGTGAGCCATCGCAACATAGCTCCATCCTGCCACGAGTACAGGGCATACTCAGCGCCTCAGCAAGCCAACTGAGTCACACATCACATTGATGACATCGGGGCGGTCGGTGAGATCTTCACCGGTGAACGCCGCAACCTGGGCCACGGCTTGATACAACAGCATCTCCAGGCCGCTCACGGCCCGACCTCCATGCGCTTGCCAGCGCCGAGCGAGATCAGAGGGCCAGGGCGCGTAGGCGACATCCAGCAGCAATGCTCCGCTGAGCTGCGACTGGTGGGCACCCTCGGCTCCTGGGCTCCCGGAGCCCAGAGCGTCTGCGGCATGCGGAGGCAGTGTGCTGATCACTAGCGGGGCCGAGCTCAAATCAGTCTCGGCTAGCGGACTCACGCGCAGTTCCATCCCCCAGCGGCGGCTCAGTACCCGCAGCGGGGCTGCCTGCTCGGGCCGACGCAGAGCCAGCTGAACGCGGCGTGCACCGCGCTCATGCAAAGCCGCCAGGGCGGCTGAGGCAGTACCGCCGCCGCCCAGGATCATAGCGTCAGCACCGACATCTTCA
Organism: Acaricomes phytoseiuli DSM 14247; assembly: GCF_000376245.1. Lineage (GTDB taxonomy): Bacteria > Actinomycetota > Actinomycetes > Actinomycetales > Micrococcaceae > Renibacterium > Renibacterium phytoseiuli. The sequence goes on from NZ_AQXM01000064.1 coordinate 76,825, forward strand.
TCTTCGCATTCTTCCCGCCCCGCCTGCTGCTGGGCGTGCGCCAAGGCCCGGACGATGCCGATGACATCGGTGTTCTTCCCGTGCAAAGCGCCCGATTCGTCGACCAGCACCGTATTGAGCACGCCGAGTTCGGTGACCAGCTCATCCGGATGGTCGATGAGCTCAACCGCAGCAGCCTTATGCGGCATGGTGACGGAGACCCCGGCCCACTCCTGGGGGGCGCGGCGCAGCTCGGTGAAGAAGGACGGCAGGTCCTCCGGAGGCACGTCTATCGCACGGTAGTCGATGGACCGGCCCAGGCACCGATAGGCAGCTTCATGCAGCGCCGGTGACTTCGAATGGGCGATGGGATGGCCAATGACCGCGGCACGCATGGCAGCTCAGGCGCACCGGCCGGAGTTCGCCGAGCACCAGTCCCGGTACTTGCTCACATTTTGCTGATGCTCTTCGTACGTCGCCGCGAAGAGGGTCTCACCGCTGTCCAGGTTGATCGTGACCCAGAAGTAGTAAGGATTCTGCTCGGGCTCGGCCGCAGCGGTGATGGCCTGCATCTTCGGCGATCCGATCGGGCCCGGCGGCAGGCCTGGCCTGGCGAAGGTGTTGTACGGATTAGAAGCGTCCTGCTTCTCCGCATCGGTGACGTTATAGCTCTTCCTGTTCAGCCCGTAAGTCACCGTGGCATCGGATTCGATCCGGCGCCCAGTCTCCTCATTGGGCTTATTGAGACGGTTCTCGATGGCCCCGGCGATCGCGGCATAGTACCTCTCGCTGCCTTCGGCCTCGATGATGCTGGCGATCGTCAGCACTCGGAACTGATCATCCGCTCCCTGCACACCGGCTACCGCTAATTCATCCATGGTCCGCTGGACCATTTGAGCAAGGATCTCCCGCGCCGAGCTGCCCACTGGGAACTGGTATTCGCCGGGAGCCAGATAGCCCTCCAGAGACGGTGCTTGCGAGGGTAGGCCGAACTGGGTGGGATCCTGCGCGAGCTGCTCGAACTCGCTCACCGGAATCTTGGTGGTGCTGCTGAGTTTCTCGAAGACTTCGCCCTGCCGCAGGTTCTGCGGGATCGGCGAATAGAAGACTTGATCTTGCGGGGACATCAACACTTCGACCGCTTCGGAGGCCTTCATCTGCTTGCGCAGGGGGTAGGTACCCGGCATCAGCCGTTCTTCCGCCTGGACTTCGGAAACCGCGCTGATGAAAGCGCTCTCGCTGGCGACCACATCCTGATTGCGCAGATCAGCGGCCACCGTACGGGTATTCGCCCCGGCCGGGAGCTCGTAGATTACTTCCGCACCGCCCGGGCCAGGATAATCCCGGCCCGGAGTGAGTCCGAGCATCGGGGAGACTACTTGCACCGCGAAGACGCCGACGCCCAGCAGCACCGCCAGGACCGTCGTGATCAGTACCGTACGGCGACGACGCTGGACTTTCTTCGATGTTCGGCGGGAACGGCGTGTCTGGGGTGCTTGCGCACCGGCAGCTTCGGGCGCTGCCCCTATCTGCGCGGGTGAATCGAAAATCGGGTTCACCGCAGAACTCCGCAGCTCGGGGTCAAGATGCTGATAATGCATTCCTCACGATCATTCGGCAACGGAGTGGCCTCCGGCACGGGACTCCCCTGTGCCGCCATCATCCGTTCCGATCTTCGCCTGTACCGCCTGCCCAGCCGGGCTACCGGTTGACTTCTCGATCTCCAAGGCGTGCTGCAGAATCCCCGCAGCAGCCATCTGGTCTACTACTTTACGATGCGCCCTGCCCGGGACGCCAGCTTGGTGCAGCTGCCGGTGTGCCGTTGTCGTGCTAAATCTTTCATCTACTAAACGGACTTCCGCCGTACTACCGGCAGCGGCCAAGCGTCCGGCTAGCTCCTGAGCCAGCAACCGTGCAGCTTCAGCGGAGGCCGATTCGGAGCCGCGCAGGGTCTGCGGAAGACCCACATAAATAATATGAACTTGCTGTGAAAGCGCTTCCTTGACCACGATGTTGAGATCCGAGCCTTTCCGCGCGTCCCTTTGCAGCGTGCGCAGCGGCGTGGCTAGGAGCGCATCCGGATCGGATTGCGCCAACCCGACCCGGACGCTGCCGACATCAAGCCCTAAACGGACCCCGCGGCGGGAGGTCATTTTTTCCGACCCATTCCTGACTCTTTCCTGACTCTTTTTCGCTCTCTAGATCCCTAAGCGCGTTCTTGAACCGCAGCAGCGATTGCTTCGAGCGCGGTCGGGATCTGCGCGGCGTCGCTGCCGCCGCCCTGGGCGACATCGTCCTTGCCGCCGCCGCCGCCGCCAAGGATTCCGGCGGCCAGTTTCACCAGGGCACCGGCCTTGATCTTCAGTTCCCGAGCTGCCTCATTGGTCGCTACCAGAATCAGCGGCCGGCCCTGGCTGCGGCCGGCCACGGCCACGGCGCTAGGAGCAGCGGCGGTACTGGCGCTCAACCGCTCGCGCAAATCGAGTGCGAGGGCTCGCAGATCATCAGCACCGCTAACCTCACCGGCATCGTGTCCGATGAAGGTCACTCCGGAAAGCTCCCGGGAGGTCTCCAACAAGGCCGCCGCCGTTGCGGAGAGCTGATCGCGACGCAGCCGGTCCAGCTCTTTCTCCGTCGCCTTGAGCTTAGCTAGGGTAGCTTCGATCCGGTCGCCGAGTTGATTCGAGGGCACTTTCAGCAGATCGCTCAGCTGCGTCACCAAGGCTCTTTCCGCCGCGAAATGACGGAAGGCCTCCATACCGACCAAAGCCTCTACCCGGCGGTTCCCGGAACCCACCGACTGCTCCCCCAGCAAGGAGAGAGAGCCGATGAGCGAGGTGTTAGCCACGTGGGTGCCGCCGCAGAGCTCGCGGGACCAGGCGCCGTCGATCTCGACGACGCGCACCTGATTTGCGTAGTTCTCGCCGAAGAGCGCCATCGCGCCCAGAGCCTTAGCTTCTTCCAGTGGCATCTGCGCGGAACGCACTTCGAAATTGTTCCGGATCGCGAGGTTCGCGACCTCTTCGATCTCCGAGCGGGCACCCTGACTGAGCGGTTCGCCCCAGGCGAAGTCGAAGCGCAGGTAACCGGCCTTATTGAAGGATCCGCGCTGAGTCGCTTCCGGGCCGAGGATCTGCCGGAGCGCCGCGTGCACGATATGTGTGCCGGTATGCGCCTGTTCAGCAGCATGCCGACGCTCCGCGTCCACCGCGGCCCGCACCAGGGCACCCTCCGGTACCTCTCCTTCCCGGACAATGGCCTTATGCACGCTCAAGCCCTTGACCGGCCGCTGCACATCGAGCACTTCCACCACGAATCCATCGCCCGAGATCAGCCCGGTATCGGCGGCCTGACCGCCGGCCTCAGCGTAGAAAGGCGTCTCCGCGAGCACCAGTTCCACCTGCTCCCCGGCCCGTGCCGAGCCGGTGCGCTGGCCGTCCCGGAGCAGCCCTCGGAGCCGGGACTCGCCTTCCAGTGCGCTGTAACCGGTGAATACCGTTTCGCCTTGCGCGAGGAGCTCGTTGAAGGCCTCGGTATCGGCGTGAGCGCTCTTCTTCTCCTTAGCATCAGCTCTGGCCCGCTCCCGCTGCTCGGTCATAAGCGCGCGGAACTGCCCTTCGTCCACCGCGACACCGGCTTCTTCGGCCATCTCCAGAGTCAGGTCGATGGGGAACCCATAGGTGTCGTGCAGAGCGAAAGCGTCCTGGCCGGAAAGCGTCTTGCTTCCCGATGCCAGGGACTCCGCAACGGCCTCCTCGAGCCGGGCGGTACCTGAGGCGATAGTGCGCAGGAAGGTCTTCTCCTCGGCGTAGGCGATCCGGCTGATCCGAGCGAAGTCCTCCGCCACCGCCGGGTAAAAACCGGCCATGGCGTCTTTGGACACGGGCATCAGCTCCGGCAGCACCGGCTTCTCCACACCGAGCAGGCGCATGGCCCGAACGGCCCGGCGGATAAGCCTGCGCAGGATGTATCCGCGGCCCTCGTTGGACGGCGAGACGCCATCGGAGATAAGCATCAGTGCGGACCGGATATGGTCTGCCACAACTCGCAGCCGAACGTCCTGAGTGTGATGCGGATCGTTCGGATCCTCCGTGGAGGTGTACTCGATTCCGGCCAGTTCGGCGGCTTTGTCCAGAACCGGGCGCACCTGATCGGTCTCGTAGAGGTTCTCCACCCCCTGCAAGATCATCGCCAGCCGCTCCAAACCGAGGCCGGTGTCGATATTACGCTGCGGCAGTTCGCCGGCGATATCGAAATCGGTTTTGGACCGCACGGCCGAGAGCCGGTACTGCATGAACACGAGGTTCCAGATCTCGATGTACCGCTCTTCGTCGACGGCCGGGCCGCCCTCCCGCCCGTAGGCGGGGCCGCGATCGTAATAGATCTCCGAACAGGGGCCGCCGGGGCCAGGCTGGCCGGTGCTCCAAAAATTGTCCGCTTTTCCGGTGCCTTGGATGCGTTCTTCCGGCAGGCCGATCACATCGCGCCAGATACCGCGTGCTTCTTCATCGATTTCACCGGTGTCTTCGTCCTGGTAAACCGTCACCCAGAGCCGCTCCGGATCAAGTCCGTAGCCGCCCTCCGCCAACGGGCTAGTCAGCAGCTCCCAGGCGAATCGGATAGCGCTTTCTTTGAAGTAGTCGCCAAAGGAGAAGTTACCGCACATCTGGAAGAAGGTGCCATGCCTGGCGGTCTTGCCGACTTCGTCGATATCTGCCGTGCGCAGACACTTCTGCACGCTCGTGGCCCGCGGGTACGGGGCGGGCTCCCGGCCCGTGAGGTACGGTACGAAGGGGACCATACCGGCGATATTGAAAAGGATCGAAGGGTCGCTGGAAACCAGTGACGCGCTAGGGACTACGGTGTGCCCTTTGGCAGCGAAGAAATCGAGCCAGCGCTGAGCGATCTCCTGGGTTTTCATGCGTTACGGCCTCCTGTGCCCTTGCTCATGGTCTGGTCCTGGCTGGTTCAGGGTGGATTCTAGAGCCAGCGGTCAGCGGTTCTGCTCTTGCAGGCCAAGGACCTGGCGGAGTTCGCTCTCCCGGCTCGACATGCCGTGGCGGAAAGCTGCCGAGAAGCCCTGGGCGTCTTCGCTCAGCTGTTTCACGGTCCTGTTGAGTCCCGAGGGGCTCAGGCTCTGCTGGGTCTGGTTGAGTTTCCGAAAAGTCAGAACCCCGATGGCTATGCCCAGGGCTAGCCAGAAAATCCTTGCGATCATTGCGGGTTTACCCCTTCCACTGTCTGTTTCGCGCTGCCTGTCGGCGGCTCTCACGGCTAGCAGCCTTGAGTAACTGGTGAGTAAGTACTGCTGAGTAACTGGACGACCTGCTCGCTGGCCTTCCACGGACCCAGCTGCGCTAGCGTCGGTTCACTGGAGTACGGCGCTGTGCGAAGGCCTGCCGTACGCCGTAGGAGAACGCGGCGACCTTGATCAACGGACCTCCGACGGTAGCGGCGATCAGCGAGGAGAGCGCTGACATATTGGCTGTCGCATCGGAGACGTTCGAGGTCATCCCATCGACTTTCTTGAGCTGCTCATTGGTGGTGCTCACCGTCGCTGTGACTTCATCGATCAGCGGCGTGGTGCCATCCCCAATGGAGCGGATGACCTGGCCCAGTTCGTCGAAGACCTTACCGAGTTTGAAGACCGGTACCGCGAGAATCGCGACCAGGATCGCGAAGACCCCTGCGGCGATGAGCCCGGCGATATCTCCACCTGACATGGTTGCTCCTCCTGAAAACGGCTGATCTGGATCAGATTTGGATCAGATACAGTCTGAACGGCTCACGATCACTTTATCCGAAGCTCATGGGCCGCATCGACCGGACTCAGCCGGTGAAGACGCCGGGAGGCCCGCGGTCTCAGACCGCGGGCCTCCCGGCGTCTTCACTCACCAGTTACTGCTGTTCAGCTACCGGCTGAGTCAGACGGATCAACGAGCGTAGAATTCGACGACGAGCTGCTCTTCGCAGGTCACCGGGATCTCTGCGCGCTGCGGCCGGCGAACCAGACGGGCCTGGAGCTTGTCCAGCTGCACATCGAGGTAGCCCGGGACATCGGGGAGCACATCGCGGTGCGCGCCGGCGGCTGCGACCTGCAGCGGCGGGAGCTTCTCGCTGCGCGGGTGCACGTGGATCAGCTGCCCCTCGGCGACCCGGTAGGAGGGCCGGTCCACTCGGGCACCATCCACCATCACGTGGCGGTGCACGACGAGCTGGCGAGCCTGGGCGATGGTGCGAGCGAACCCAGCACGCAGGACCAGAGCGTCCAGGCGCATCTCCAGGAGCTCGACCAGGTTCTCACCGGTCAGGCCCTTGGTGCGGCGGGCTTCTTCGAAGACCCGGGTCATCTGAGCTTCGCGGATGCCGTACTGGGCCCGCAGACGCTGCTTCTCGCGCAGCCGGACCGCGTAATCAGAATCCTGCTTCTTACGGGCGCGGCCATGCTCGCCGGGGCCGTACGGACGGCGCTCGAGGTACTTGGCGGCTTTAGGGGTGAGTGCGATGCCGAGGGACCGCGAAAGGCGGGCCTGCCGGCGCACACGGGGCTTCGTAGGCACGGTGTAGTGTCCTTTTGTTCCTCGTGGCAGAACGGTTTCTGGCCTCCATCGTGGAGAGTCAGGGCTGCCACTCCCTGGTGCTACAGTCCCCGGGCATACTCGGCAATCCATGATTCAGCGCGCGGATCCGTGGATCCTGTGTTGCTGATTGCTGAGGATATTCGCCGAGTCTGGAGCCGGGGCTTGCCAGTGCGGCACACAGTCTATCAGCTCTTACTAGCTCTCCCCAGCTCCCCTAGCTTTCAGTACCGCTCTCGCCGCGGACGATCTGTCGCAGCCGATCGAGCCGGGGGCCGATCTCGCGCTCTGCGCCGTTGCCTGTCGGCTGATAGTAGTCGCGGCCGAGGAGATCCTGCGGCGGGTACTGCTGAGCTGCCACGGAGTGCGGGGCGTCATGGGCGTAGATGTACCCGCGTCCGTGGCCGAGCCGCCCGGCCCCGGGATAATGCGCATCCCGTAGGTGCGCCGGGACTTCGCTGCCTTTGCCAGCGCGCACATCGGCTATCGCGGCGTTGATGGCCTGGTAGGAGGCATTCGATTTGGGAGCCGTGGCCAGGTGCAGCACCGCCTCGGAGAGCACGATCCGGCCTTCGGGCATCCCGATGAGCTGGACCGCCTGAGCTGCCGCCACCGCGATCGGCAAGGCCGTGGGATCCGCCAGGCCGATATCCTCACTCGCGGAGATGATCAGCCGCCGGGCGATGAACCGAGGGTCCTCCCCCGCTTCGATCATCCGGGCCAGATAGTGCAGGGCAGCGTCCGCATCCGATCCGCGGATCGATTTGATGAAGGCGCTGACCACGTCATAGTGCTGGTCCCCGGCCCGGTCGTAGCGCACCACCGCGGCATCGACAGCCCGCTCAGCGTCCACGAGCTCGATCACCGGAACGGGGTCGCCGGTGCTACCGGAGTCCTTCTGCCCGGCAGCTTCACCGCCGCCTTGTGCAGCCTCCGGATGCTCGCCCCGGTGCCGCTCCAGTGCCACACCAGCGGCGGCTTCCAGGGTAGTCAGCGCACGGCGCGCATCCCCGGCCGCGAGCCGCACCAGATGATCCAGAGCGCCGTCACTGGCCTGCACCGTACCGCCCAGGCCCTGCGGCTCCACCACAGCGCGTTCCAGCAGTTTGCGGATATCGTCGTCACCGAGAGGCTGCAGGGTCAGCAGCAACGACCGGGAAAGCAGGGGTGAGACGACGGAGAACGAAGGGTTCTCAGTGGTCGCCGCGACGAGCACCACCCAGCGGTTCTCCACCCCGGGCAGCAAGGCGTCCTGCTGCGCCTTAGTGAAGCGGTGTATCTCATCGAGGAAGAGCACCGTGGTCAGGCCGTGCAGATCACGAGCTGTCAGCGCCTCATCCATTACCCGGCGCACATCCTTGACGCCGGCGGTAACGGCGGAGAGCTCCACGAAGGATCTGCCCGGGCCGCGCGCGATGACATGCGCCAGGGTGGTCTTACCCGTGCCCGGCGGCCCCCAGAGGATCACCGAGCTCGGCCCCGCGGCGGAGTGGCTGGGGGCTGCGGCGAGCCGGTGCAGCGGCGAACCCTCCCCTAGCAGATGCTGCTGGCCCACCACATCATCCAGGCTGCGCGGGCGCATGCGTACCGCAAGCGGGGCCCGGGCGCGCGGAGCGGCGGAGCCCTCCGACTCTGCCGCAGCAGCGAACAAATCACTCACATCTCTACGCTACCCGCTAGCGTAGACAGAATGGGACGCACTGCCTGGGTGACCGCAGACCGGTTGAGCGGCTGGGCGGAGCGCTTCGACGCCTCGCATGGCGGCTACATCGGAAGGCTCGACGGACCTGCTCTCCTGCTCGAGGCGGCGGACGGCAGCGCCGCTAGGCTGAGCTCCCCGTGGCCGGAGGATGACATGAGCACCCTGCTCGCCAGTTCTCGCGTGAGTTCTGCAGATAGCGCGAGGTCGGGAACCGCTCTTGCGGAAACGGAGCTGGAATCCACGATCACGATCCTCGCGGAGCGCGCCGGCCGGCCCGCGAGCATCGCACTGATTCTGATCAGACGCGGCGGCTATGCCCTCGGCTTCGCCCGTTCCGGAAAACTCCTGGCGGCGAAGACCGGCACCCGGTATGTACAGTCGCGCACCGCGGCCGGGGGCTGGTCGCAGCAGCGGTTCGCCCGCAGGCGGGAGAACCAGGCCAGCGCGATGGCCAAGGCCGTGGCTGAGCACGCTGCTGCACTGGCCTTGGCGCAAGCGGACTATCTGCTGCCTGGCGGCGATAAAGCACTGCTTGAGGAAGTCCTCGATCAGCCCGCCGCCGCAGCCCTGGACGGACTGCCCAGATTGGCGTTCCGCGCCGTGCCGGACCCCAAGCGGGCGATGCTGGCAGAAGTCGCGCGCACCTCCGCCGCGATCCGGATCGACGTCACCGACCCCTGATCAGTCCGTCTTCTCCGTCTGTTCCACCGAAGGCTTCTGCGCGGCAGTCTTTGCAGCCGCATCGACCCCGGCTTCCTTGCGCTGCTGGGCAGTAATCGGCTCGGGAGCACCCGTGAGCGGATCGAAGGCTCCGGACTTCGGGAAAGCGATCACATCCCGGATGGAGTCGGTTCCCGCCATGAGCGCGACGATCCGATCCCAGCCGAAGGCGATACCGCCGTGCGGCGGGGCACCGTATTTGAATCCCTCGAGCAGGAAGCCGAAGTTCGCCTGCTGCTCTGCTTCATCCAGGCCCATGAGCGCGAAGACCCGGGCCTGTACGTCACGCTGGTGAATACGGATCGAACCGCCGCCGATCTCATTGCCATTGCAGACCAGGTCGTAGGCATAGGCCAGGGCACTGGCCGGGGCGATATCGAAAGTCTCCAGGAACTCCGGTTTGGGCGCGGTGAAGGCGTGATGCAAGGCGGTCCATTCGCCACCGCCCACCGCGGTATCGCCGGAAGCCTTGGCCGCAGCAGCGGATTCGAACATCGGGAAATCGACCACCCAGGTGAAAGCGAACTCCTCCGGGTTGATCAGGCCGACCCGGTGCCCGATCTCCACCCGTGCCGCGCCGAGCAGCTCCTGCGCATCGCCCCGTTCGCCCGCGGCGAAGAACACACAGTCCCCCGGTTTCGCGCCGACGGTCTCGGCCAGCCCGGCTTTCTCCGCCTCGGAGAGGTTCTTGGCGACGGGGCCGGTGAGCTCGCCGTCTTCCTGGATGAGGACGTAGGCCAGCCCCTTGGCTCCGCGCTGCTTGGCCCACTCCTGCCAGCCGTCCAGGGTGCGCCGGGCCTGATTGGCGCCGCCGGGCATCACCACGGCACCGACATACGGGGCCTGGAAGACGCGGAAGGTGGTGTCCTTGAAGTAGTCGCTCAGCTCGGTCAGCTCCAGCCCGAAGCGCAAATCCGGTTTGTCCGAGCCGTAGCGGTCCATTGCCTCGGCATAGCTGATCCGAGGGAACGGGGTCTCCAGCTCGATGCCGATGAGTCGCCACAGCGCCGCCGTGATGCGCTCCGCGAGGGCCAGGACGTCCTCCTGGTCGACGAAGCTGGCCTCGATATCTAGCTGGGTGAATTCAGGCTGCCGGTCCGCACGGAAGTCTTCATCTCGATAGCATCGGGCGATCTGGTAGTACTTCTCCACCCCGCCGACCTGGAGCAGCTGCTTGAAGAGCTGCGGCGACTGCGCCAGACCGTACCAGTTCCCCGGTGCCAAACGCGCGGGCACCAGGAAGTCCCGGGCGCCGCCCGGCGTAGAGAGGGTCATCGTGGGTGTCTCCACCTCGGTGAAGCCCTCCGTGTGGAGGAGTTCCCGGGCCACCCGATTGGCCTCCGAGCGCAGTTTGAGATTGCGGGCCATGGGGGCGCGGCGGAGATCCAGATAGCGGTGCCGGAGCCGGGCTTCCTCGCCGACCTCGGTGTGCTCATCGATCTGGAACGGCAGGGCCGCGGCCTCGTTGAGCACGGTGACGCCCTCGGCGACGAGCTCGATCTGCCCGGAAGGCAGTGCCGGATTGTCATTGCCCTCCGGGCGGCGCTCCACGACGCCGGTCACCAGGAGCACGTACTCATGGCGGAGGTGCTGGAAGTCCTTCTCCTCGCGCACGACCACCTGCGAGACCCCGGAGGCGTCGCGCAGGTCCAGGAAAGCCACCCCGCCGTGGTCCCGGCGGCGCGAAACCCAGCCCGCGACGGTAACAGTCTGGCCGATGAGATCGGTGTTCAGGGTCCCGAGATCGTGTGTGCGCAGCACAGAGATCCTTTCACTAGCAATATCAGAGATACGTCATCTGAGTGTACCGGCGATATGCCGGCCAGTATTCTTCTAGGTTCTTCTACTCTTCTTTTAGCCTTCTTCTGCACTGCGAGCTTCGATCCGCACGCGCAGGTCCGCTTCCGGTGGCAGCCAGGTCGCCGGATCTGCAGCCACCTGTTCGCCCGAGCGCAGATCCTTGACTTCGTGGCTTTCCTGGTCTGCCGAGTCCGCGCCCAGGAACCAGACGAAGGGAATGCCGCGCCGATCCGCGTATTTGATCTGCTTGCCGAACTTCTCCGCGCTCACCGCAACCTCCACGGCGATGCCCCGGGCCCGCAGCTGATCAGCCAACTGGTGCGCCCGGCCCCAATCAGCGTCCGAGTTCAACGCGATGTACACGGCGCTGGGCACCGGTCGGCTCGCACGCACGGACTCCTGCCCGATGAGCCGGGCCAGGATCCTGCTCAGCCCGATGGACAGGCCGACTCCGGGAAAGACCCGATTGCCTTTGCGTGCAAGCGCGTCGTAACGACCGCCAGAGCAGATCGAGCCCAGCGACTCCTCGCCGTCGATCATGGTCTCCAGGACAGTGCCGGTGTAATAGTCCAGACCCCGGGCAATCGACAGATCCGCCACAACCTTGCCGGGAGCCTGCTGCATGGCAGCTTCCAGCACCTGGCTGAGTTCTTCGAGCCCCTCGTCGAGCAGCGGATCTTGAACACCCAGGGCCCGGACCCGATCCACGAAGCTGAGATCCGGGGTGCGGATCTCAGCGAGCTTCAGGGCAGCTTCCGCCTGCTGCTGGCTCGCTCCGAGTTCCTCGCGGAGCAGCTTCGCCACAGCCTCCGGGCCGATCTTCTCGAGCTTGTCGATACTGCGGAGCACCCCGGCGGTATCGCCCAGGCCCAGGCCCCGGTAGAAGCCTTCGGCAAGCTTGCGGTTGTTCACACGCATCGTGAAGGCCGGAACAGGTAGCGCGGAGAGCGCCTTGGCGGCTACCAGCACCAGCTCGACGTCATAACGGAACGAGAGCTCGCCATCGCCGACGACATCGATATCCGCCTGGGTGAATTCCCGTGCTCGCCCTTCTTGCGGGCGTTCGCCCCGCCAGGCTTTCTGGATCTGATAGCGGCGGAAGGGGAAATTCAGGTGGCCTGCGTTCTCCACGACATAACGAGAGAACGGCACAGTGAGATCGAAGTGCAGAGCCAGGCTCGGCCCGGCCGCCCCTTCCTCGGCCTGCAGCCGGCTGACCGCGTAAACCTCTTTATCGATTTCGCCCTTTTGCAGAAGCTGTTCGACGCTCTCCACAGCGCGGGTCTCGATGGATGCGAATCCGTGCAGCTCGAAGACCCTGCGCAGCGTATCCAGAAAATGCAGTTCCACCATTCGCTCCTGCGGGAGGAACTCGGGGAAACCGGACAGCGAAGCGGTACGGGACATCAGGCTTGTTCTCTCTTCAGTAGTTTCTTGAGCATCTTGTCAGTGTTTCTTCTCCCCAGTGCGTGGCCCTGGGAGTCCGGCAGCTCGACCGCCCGACTATCTCACGGTACCCTTTACACCAGATCAGCACAGAAGTCGATACACTATTAAGGCATTGTTATTAAGGCATTGTTGAATCTGTACGGCTAGTGCCCGGATCTCCGGATGCTCAGGCAGCAGGTTTAGTTTATTCGTCCAGCTCGGTAATAGAACGCGCGGGTCGGGTACCGGGACAGTGTGTCATTTCCCGGGTGTTGGTCTCAGTAATGGCACTAATGATGGCAGTTATGTCCATGGTTATGTCCATAGTCGGATACGTCAGGAGCGTCTGTGACGGGTAATAAGGATCGGCGAAAACAGCGCCGACGCGTGCAGCTGATGGAAGCGAAGCAGGAGCTGCGGGAAGAGCAGCGCAAGCGCCGGTTGCGCGATAACCGCATCGCGATCACGGCGGCGGTGCTGGCACTCGCCTTAGCGGTGATCCTGCAGATCGCGATTTTCGTCAACAACCCGACCGCCGATGAGACGGAAGCAATACAGCGGGATATCGAGACAAGCGCAGCGGCGGAGAGCCCCGCCGCCACTGAGTCTCCGGATATGCCGGCCGTGCCTGATCCTTCTGTCGCCCGCGATCAGACCCTCACCGGCACCTTGAGCCTCAATCAGCAGGATCTCGGGGTCGAACTGGATGGCACCAAAGCTCCACAGGCGGCTTCCGTACTAAAAGTCTTGGCGGATAGCGGATATTACACGAACAGGTCCTGCCATCGGCTGACCACGGGTGAATCCTTCGCCGTGTTGCAGTGCGGGGCCCTCGATGAAAACGGCCAGAACGTACCCGATTTCAGCTGGGGGCCGGTGGAGAACACTCCCTCGGATAATGTCTACCCCGCCGGTACTATCGCCATCGCTCGAGTTGGCGGTGACGGCAACAGCAACAGCACGCAGTTCTTCATCACCTACCGGGACACCACTATTCCCACCGATAGCGCCGGCGGCTACACCGTGGTGGGCAAGGTCACCAATGGTCTTGATACGATCTCGGGGCTCGCGCAGGCCGGGGTACAAGGCGGCGAAAGCGACGGAAAGCCCAATATACCCATCACGATAGACTCGTTTACGCTGAATTGAGCTATCTTGCTGGAAACGTTGCGATCCATCATGATCCGCCGAGGATCACCGGAAACCCGCAGATTCCGGCGGCTACAGCAGAAGCTCGTGCAAGACGTGGCAAGATGAAAGCACAACCGACGAGAATAAGACGCGATCCAAATAAGGCGCACTCCAGGATCCCGGCAACGGCCCTGGGGTGATTCAGAAGAGAAGAGTTCTAGCGGTGACCGAAAGCCAGCAGTCCGACGAAACGCCCGAGACTGAGCAGAATGCTCCCGTTCCAGCGTCTCCAGCGCCTTCGCCAAGCCCCGGACCGGCTCCCACTCCTTCCATGCTGGCGGGCAAAGCAGCAACCAAGTCGGCGGCTGCGGGGGTTGCCGCGCGGCCTGCCAGCCCGAAGCTGTCGGAGCAAGCCCTGACAGAGGCGAAGAAGTTCGGTCGTGCGGACCAAGAAGGTCACGTCTTCGTCATCATCGACGGGGAAGAAATTCCGGTCGGGCAGTACCCCAGCGCCACACCGGACGAAGCGCTGAGCTACTTCGCTCGCAAGTTCGAAGAGATCACCGGTCAAATCGCTCTGCTCAGCCAGCGCATTGCGGCGGGAGCGCCCAGTGAAGACATGCCCAAAGCGCTTGCGCATCTGCGCGAGCAGCTGGCCGAGCGCAAAGCCGTCGGGGATATCAAAACCGCCGAAGCCCAGCTCGAAGAACTCGCCGAACGGATCACGGACTTGCAGCAGGCTGCACGGCAGGCTCAAGAAGCCGCCAAGGCCGCAGAGCTGGCAGCACGGGAGGCGATCGTCACCGAAGTGGAGTCGCTCGCCGGGCAGGATCCGGCACAGACGCAGTGGAAGGCCAGCAGCACTCGGATGAACGAGCTCTTCGAGTCCTGGAAAGAGGCTCAGCGCGGCGGCGTACGTCTTGGACGGGCTGCTGAGGACGTGCTCTGGAAGCGCTTTCGGGCGGCTCGGACCACTTTCGACAGGCATCGGCGCGCCTTCTTCTCGGAGCTGGACAGCGCCAACACCGAGGCCAAACAGGTCAAGGAGAAGTTGGTCGAAGAGGCGCAGGAGCTGTCCTCGTCCACGGACTGGGGGGCCACCGCTGGGGAGTACCGCCGGCTGATGGACCGCTGGAAAGCGGCACCTCGGGGCAATAAAAAAGACGATGATGCACTGTGGGGGCGATTCCGAGCTGCACAGGATGCATTCTTCTCCGCTCGGCAAGCAGCCAATGATGCGATCGATCAGGAGTACTCGGCCAATCTGCTCGTCAAGGAGCAGCTGCTAAGCGAGGCCAAGGCCCTGCTGCCCATCAAGGACCTCGCCTCCGCCAAGCGGCAATTCCAGGCGATCCGAGATCGCTGGGAGGATGCAGGTAAGGTCCCGCGCGCCGATATCCAGCGGATGGAGTCCGGGCTGCGTTCCGTCGAAGATGCGCTGCGCACCGCTGAGAACGAGCACTGGAAGCGTACTGATCCGGAAGCCCGGGCGCGGACTAACAGTGTACTGAGTCAGTTGGAAGCGGCGATCGCGGCCCTGGAAGCAGATCTGGCCGCGGCCAAGGCCTCAGGGAATGAGCGGAAAGTTAAGGACGCCCAGGATGCTCTTGATGCCAGGCAGGCCTGGCTGGCGCAGATTCAGAAATCGGCCGGCGAGCTCGGCTGATCCGGAAGGTCAGCTGATCGTACCTCAGCGCTGAAGCCCGCGGATTTATCCACATCAAGCTGCTTTGGTCTTCCGCTGGCACTTGCCAGCAGCCAGAGTGAGGAGATGCAGAGCCACGTACTCAGTTCTTTGCTTCACGCTCGGTCCGAGGGGGCACCAGTTACGCGGATACCGGAACCGTGTGATGTGCTCGCCGCGGGCTGTCGATTCCACGCTGTTGAGCTGCAGGCAATGCGGCATGAAGGTGTACTCAGCCAGATCTTCGCCGGGGCCTTCCTACCTCTGGATATCCCGGAGCAGCCCGAACACCGCGCTATCGCGATGTCGCTGTGCTTACCTCCGCAGCTACGCTCCCGGCTATTGCTCGGACGGTTCAGCTCCGCCTGGGTCTATACCGGCACTGCATGCCCGCCCCGGGTGACCGCGCTTCTTGATCATCGACGTCGTTCCGGCACCCTACCGCCGTTCAGCCAGATTCAGATCGGGGCCCACTGGCTGGCCCGGGACCGAACAGGCGTTACGCGCCCTAGTCCGCCAGCCCGAGCTAGGGTTGAGCTATAAGCTCCTGAAGCACGCCCTGCTCACCAAACCGCGTGCCCCTTTCAGGCGCCGAGCCGAACAGCGTCTGGAGCGGCTGTCCTCTGTCGAACCGCGAGGTCAGTCGCTACGTTTAGCGCCCGTCGTCCGGTAGACGTCGAAGACTCCGTCGATACGGCGTACCGCACTGAGAATATGGTTAAGGTACTTGGGGTCGCCCATCTCGAAAGAGAACTTGGAGATCGCTAGTCGATCATTAGAGGTGTGCACTGAGGCGGAGAGGATGTTAACGTGGTTCTCCGCGAGCACCCTAGTGACGTCCGAGAGCAGGCTCTTACGATCCAACGCCTCGACCTGGATCTCCACCAGGAACACGCCAGACTGAGTCGCAGCCCACTCCACATCGATGATCCGGTCTGGCTGCTCCTGCAATCCGTGCACATTACGGCAGTCCCGGCGATGCACCGAGACCCCGGAACCGCGGGTCACGAATCCGATGATCTCGTCCGGAGGCACCGGAGTGCAGCAGCGAGCGAGCTTGACCAGAACGTCTTCAACACCGCGGACCATCACCCCGGAGCTCGAATAACGGGGCCTCGGAGCGTTCTCCGGTAGCGGGGTGCTGCTGATCTCCTCTTCGACTACATCATCGCTGACCAGTGAGCTGACGAGCTTCTCCACCACGCTGGGAGCAGAGACGTGTCCGTCACCGACAGCGGCGTAAAGCGCCGAAATATCCGGATAGCGCAGATCCTCCGCGATCGCAAGCAGGGCCTCGTGCGTCATCATGCGCTGCAACGGCAGGTTCTGCTTGCGCATCGCACGGGTCAGCTGCTCTTTGCCCTTGTCGATCGCCTCTTCTCTGCGCTCTTTGCTGAACCACTGACGAATCTTGTTCCGCGCCCGTGCGCTCTTGACGAAGTTCTGCCAGTCCTGACTGGGGCCGGCTCCTTCAGCTTTGGACGTGAAGATCTCCACCCAATCGCCATGGTTGAGCTCGCTGTTGAGCGGCACGAGCTTGCCGTTGACCCGGGCCCCGATAGTCCGGTGCCCCACCTCGGTGTGTACGGCATAAGCGAAGTCCACCGGGGTGGACCCTGCGGGCAACGCCATCACATCGCCTTTGGGTGTGAAGACGAAAACTTCCCTGGCGTTAATCTCAAAACGCAATGAGTCCAGGAACTCCCCTGGATCCTTCGTCTCCTGCTGCCAGTCCACGAGGGTCCGCAGCCAGCTCAGATCACTGTCGCTGCCCACGGTATGAGCGGCAGCCCGGCCCGCCTGGTTCTTATACTTCCAGTGCGCAGCGACACCGTATTCCGCCCGCTGATGCATTTCATGGGTGCGGATCTGGATCTCTACAGGTTTGCCGCCCGGGCCGATCACCGTGGTGTGCAGGGATTGATACATATTGAACTTAGGCATCGCAATATAGTCTTTGAAACGCCCGGGCAACGGACTCCAGCGGGCATGCATGGCACCGAGGGCGGCATAGCAGTCGCGCACCGAGTCCACCAGGATCCGGACACCGATCAGATCATTGATATCATCGAAATCCTTATCGCGGACGATCATCTTCTGGTACACCGAGTAGTAATGCTTCGGACGGCCCGTAATCGAGGCTCGGATCTTCGCCGCCCGGAGGTCCTCGGAGATCTGCTGCCGGACCGCCGTGAGGCACTTCTCCCGCTCCGGTGCCCGGTCCTCAACCATCCGTACGATCTCTTCATACACCTTGGGGTACAGGGCGGCGAAAGAAAGATCCTCCAGTTCCCATTTGATCGTGTTCATGCCCAACCGGTGCGCGAGTGGGGCGAAGATATCCAGGGTCTCCCTGGCTTTGCGCGCGGAGGACTCCGCGGAGACGAAACGCCAGGTCCGGGCGTTGTGCAACCGGTCCGCGAGTTTGATCACCAGAACCCGGATGTCCTTGGCCATGGCCACGACCATCTTCCGCACGGTCTCGGATTGAGCCGCATCGCCGAACGTCATCTTGTCGAGCTTGGTGACCCCATCGACGAGCATCGCTACTTCGCTGCCGAAGTCCTCGGTGAGCTGAGCCAGGGTGTAGGACGTGTCCTCGACGGTATCGTGCAGCAGGGCCGCGGCCAGGGTGGTGCCGGTCATACCCAGTTCGGCTAGAATCGTCGCCACAGCCACCGGATGCGTGATGTAGGGGTCGCCGTTCTTGCGCTTCTGCCCCTCATGATGGCGCTCAGCCGTCGCATATGCCCGGCGGATGAGCTCGAAGTCTTCGCGCGGGTTATTGGCCCTCACCACTCGGAGCAGCGGCTCCAGAATCGGCGAGTAGCTCACGGAGCGCCCCGTGAGCCGAGCCAGCCGGGTCCGTGTGCGCTCCCGCCGGCTCGGCAGATAAGCTCGCTGGGCACCACTTCCGGGTGCCGCGTCCTGCCCCGTCACGGTGGTGCCAGCAGGGTCGATATCTTGCCTGGTCGCAGAAGAGGCCGGGTCGTGCTCTTGCATCGTCCCCTCCTCCCGTGCCGACAGATCTGCCCGTTACGTGACCTTCCTGTATATCAACCAGGACTTCACCTAGTCTATGCCTGCACTAGGAAGCGAAGGCTACTCACCTGCTTCTGATGCGCGCCGGGCCCGGACCTGCTCGGCCTGCTTGACCAGGGCCGGCTCCCTCACTCGGATCGCTGCGTACAGTGGCGCGGCGATGAAGATCGTAGTCATAGCACCGATGATGATGCCGATGAACAGCGAAAGCGAAAGATCCCGCAGAGTGCCCGCGCCGAAAAGGAACGAGCCGATGAAGAGGATCGCCCCGACCGGCAGCAGTCCGACGACCGAGGTGTTGATCGAGCGGACCAGGGTCTGGTTGATCGCCAGGTTGACTTCAGAGGCGAAGGTACGCCGAGTCGAAGTGGAGATATCCGCGGTGTTCTCCCGGATCTTATCGAAGACGACGACGATATCGTAGAGCGAATAACTCAAGATGGTGAGGAATCCGATGATCGCCGATGGCGTCACTTCCACCCCGGAGACCGCGTAAATACCCGCGGTCACGACCTGCACGAACAGCATCGCCGTGATCGCCGCTGTCGACATCTTCCAGGTCCGGAAGTAGAGGGCCATCAGGATCGTCGCCAGCAGGACGAAGATCACCAAGCCGAACAGGGCCTGTCGGGTGACGTCTTCGCCCCAGGTCGGGCCGACGAAGGTTGAAGCGACTTCATTTTCCCCTACGCCGTAGGCCTGCGCTAGGGAATCTCGGACTCTGAGGGTCTCCTCGTCACTGAGCCGCTCAGTCTGCACCTGCACTGTGTCCCCGGCGAGATTACTCACCCGGGGCGTCTGCCCGGAGACCACCGAGGTCACCGCATCCTGGCCGACCGTGGTGTCCGTGGTCTGCGCATTGGTGATGGTGAATTCGCTGCCTCCACGGAAGTCGATTCCCAGCGCGAAACCGCCTTTGAAAACTGGCACCAGGATGGAGAGCACTACCAGGACCGCGGCGATCGCGAACCAGCTCTTGCGCCGGCCCACGAAATCGTAGGAGCGCTTGCCGGTGTACAGCTCATTGCCGAATGTCGAAAAATTGACCCACTGTGGCATTACTTTTCGTCCTTCGTCGAGTCT
Source organism: Acaricomes phytoseiuli DSM 14247 (assembly GCF_000376245.1). Taxonomy (GTDB): domain Bacteria; phylum Actinomycetota; class Actinomycetes; order Actinomycetales; family Micrococcaceae; genus Renibacterium; species Renibacterium phytoseiuli. The sequence continues at coordinate 95,972 of NZ_AQXM01000064.1, forward strand.
TCTACGGCGTTTTTCCCGGCAGCCTTGCCCGGAGTCTCTTCTACCGTCCCCTTTTCAGCGTCTTTTTCCCGCTGCCTTTCGGCCAGGCGGCGTTCGGCGATGGTCTGGCGCCGCTCCGCCTCGCCACGGGCACCGGTGTTCTTGACCTTCAGGGCCGGTGCGGCGCGATCTGCATCGCCTGCCTCACGGGTGCGCCCGGCACCCCGGTAGAAAGGCACCACGCCGAGGCGCTCCGGTGAGAATCCGGAGAGCCGGTGGCCCTCGGCGAAGAACTTGCGGGTTGCCAGCAGCCTCAGCATGGGGTGCGTGAACAGGAAGACCACGATCAAGTCAGCGATGGCGGTCAGACCCAGCGTAAAGGCGAAGCCCTGGACGTTGCCCACCGCGACGAAGTAGAGCACGATAGCGGCCAGCAGGTTGACCGCTTTGGAGGCGATCACGGTCCGCCGGGCGCGCTGCCAGCCGTTCTCCACGGCGGCCACCAGGCCGCGGCCTTCGCGCAGCTCATCCCTGATGCGTTCGAAATAGACGATGAAGGAGTCCGCAGTCTGGCCGATCGCTATGATCAAGCCCGCAATACCCGCGAGAGAGAGCCGGTAGTTCTGTGTCCAGCCGAGCAGGACGATGGCCAAGTATGTCAGGATGCCTGCCACCACGAGCGAGGCCACCGTGACCAAGCCAAGGGCGCGATATTGGATCAGCGTGTAGATGACCACGAGGATCAAGCCGATCAGGCCCGCGATCAAGCCAAGTTCGAGCTGCTGGGCACCCAACGTCGCAGAGATCTGCTCCTCACTCTGGATCTCGAAGCTGATCGGCAGGGCACCGAATTTGAGCTGTTCGGAAAGAGCTTTAGCGGTCGTCTCAGTGAAATTACCGGTGATCTGAGAACGGCCGTCGGTGATCACAGCCTGGGATCTCGGTGCGGAAATCACCTTGCCGTCCAGCACGATGGCGAACTGGGCCCTGGGGTCGTTCGGATTCAAAGTGTAGATACCGTTGAGTCGGGTAGTCACCTCACGGAAAGTCGCGGTACCTTCAGCGTTGAAGGTGAGGTTGACGCCCCACTGATTCATGGTAGCGCCCTGGGCACCCTGGACCAAGCCGTAGCTAGATTCGCTGATCTGCTGACCGGTGACCTCCACCGGGCCCAGGATGAACTTCATCGTCCCCTCGGCATCGCAGGTGATCATCGGCTGCGAGGGGTCCTGGCCCTGTGCCGGTTCCTGGCTGCAGTCATAGCTAAGGAAATCCTTCGCCAGCTGGGGCGTCACCCAGTTGGGGTCGCTGGCATTCTGCGGCGGGCCGCTGGGCTGCGGCAGCTGGTCATCAGGCGGCAGCTGATCCGGCGGAGTCGGCGTCGGATTGCCGATCTGGATCACCGGGCGGAAGGACATCGCCGCCGAGGCGAGAATGAGCTGGCGCTGTTCCTGCGTCGGCGTGCCGGGCAGGGCGACAACCAGGTTGTTACTGCCCTGGGTGGTGATCTGGGCTTCTGCCACGCCGGAGCCGTCCACGCGCTGGCGGATGATGGAGACCGCCTGCTCCCGCTGCTCATCGGTGATCGTGCCGGCGCTGCCCTCGACCCTCGGCGCGAGGATCATCTGCGTTCCGCCTTCGAGATCCAGGCCAAGCTTAGGCGCCCAGCTGGCCGAGCCCCATGTAGTGCCACCAGCCAGGACGAGAGTCAGCAGCACGATGAGCGCTCCCAACCACAGCAACATCCTGCGGGCTTCGACCACCGGGCCTTTTCTCGGACCGTTGTTTGCCATATGCGTTCTCGGGGCTTTCTCTCGAGGGCTCCCCGGCTCACACCGGATGACCCGCAGACGTCCCGGCGCGGGGCTAGCGCCGGAAGGGACATGAGAACGCCGCCTCATCAAAGACTAGGCGGCGCCTCCTTCAAGGCATATTACTGCTCTCGGCCGCGATTTTCCTTATCGTCGTGGACCTGGGACTCCTCCGCGCTTCCTTCGGCAGGGCTCGCAGTGCCGCGATCCGGCCTGCCGGCGTCAGCGGAACCGGTGAAATCTGTCAGCGAGGAAGCATCGTCTGGGACCACGGGGGCCGGCTCGGTGCTGTCCGCCGACTCAATGACCTTGGTGACCGCCTGGCGGTGCACCGTGGCGTTGTTGCCCGGGGACAGTTCCAGGACCACCTGGTTCTCAGCATCGTCGATCGACACGACCCGGCCAAAGAGCCCAAAGCTCGTCATGACATCCACACCAGGCTGCACCTTAGTCTGCAGCTCAGTCATAGTCTTCTGCTGTTGCCGACTACGGCGGAACATCAGCATGGCGAGCACCGCGATGAGCAGGAGGGGAAGGAGGAGCGACACGTCCACTACAAAATCCGTTCTAGAAGCTGTCAGGGTCTTTGCCGGGGTCTCCCGGAAAGAGCATTCCTATAGTGTACGCGAGACTGCTCAGCGACCCCATTCTTCTTCTCCAGTCCAGAACTCCGCAGTGTCGTCGCCGGCACGATCCTCGCCGAAGAACGGCAGGTTCTGGGCCGAAGTGCCGGTTGTCGGACGCGCCAAGCCCAGGTGATCCCAGGCCGCGGGCATCGCGATGCGCCCCCGCGGAGTCCGGCCCAGCAGCCCTTCGCGGACCAGGAAGGGCTCGGCGACGGTCTCCACCGTCTCGGGCTCCTCACCGACGGCGATCGCGAGGGTGGACAGGCCTACCGGGCCGCCGTCGAACTTCTCCACGAGCGCACGAAGCACGGAGCGATCCAGCCGGTCCAGCCCGCGGGCATCCACTTCATACATATCCAGAGCAGCGGCTGCGGCCCGGGCATCGATGTGGTCGATGCCGTGCACCAGAGCCCAATCCCGAACCCGACGCAAAAGGCGGTTGGCGATACGTGGGGTGCCCCGGGAGCGGCCTGCGATCTCAGTGAATCCCTCATTGCTCAGTCTGAGCTCCAACAGCCCCGCGGAGCGACGCAGCACGGATTCCAGCTCAGCTACCGAATAGAACTCGAGATGACCGGTGAAGCCGAACCGGTCTCGCAGCGGCCCCGGCAGAAGACCTGCCCTGGTGGTCGCCCCGACGAGAGTGAAGGACGGCAGGTCGAGCGGGATGGCCGTCGCCCCTGCACCTTTGCCGACCACGATGTCCACCCGGAAGTCCTCCATCGCAAGGTAAAGCATCTCCTCGGCTGGGCGAGACATCCGGTGGATCTCATCGAGGAAGAGGACTTCGCCTTCGGTCAGCGAGGAAAGGATCGCGGCCAAATCTCCGGCGTGCTGGATGGCCGGCCCGGAACTGATCCGCAACGGTGCGTTCATCTCAGCGGCGACGATCATGGCCAGCGTGGTTTTTCCGAGCCCTGGTGGCCCGGAAAGCAGTACGTGGTCGGCGGTGCGGCCCCGGATCCGGGAGGCTTCCAGTACCAGGGAGAGCTGCTGACGCACACGCTGCTGGCCGACAAAATCATCCAGATTCCGGGGACGGAGCGCTGCTTCGAGCGCGCGTTCCTCGGTTTCGGTGCCAGCGGGGACAACCGGGGAGACCAGTTCCCGCGATTCGTCGGGAGCGGGCTGACGCTTCGGCTCAGCCACGCTGCCCTGCTCTCAGACCGGCGCCCTTCTTCCCGCCGTCCTGGCCTAGCCAGGAAAGCGTAGCCCGCAGGATCTGACCTACATCACCGTGTTTGAGCATCTCCTCTTGATCTGCTGTGGCGCGGTCGATACTGTTCTGCGCGTCCTTCTCGCTCCAGCCCAGGCTGATCATCGCCGCGACGACCTGCGGCCGCCACTCCGGGGCGGTTGCTGCAGCCCCGGCTGCCGGAACCTGCATCGGCTGCAGTTTGCCCGCAAGCTCGAGCACAATGCGCCCCGCGACCTTGGGGCCGACGCCGGGCACCTTGGTGAAAGCTTTCTCGTCCCCCGTGCTGGCCGCTACGCGAACGGCCTCCGGTTCGAGCACCGCGAGGACCGCGAGAGCCAGCCGCGGGCCGATGCCACTGACGGTCAGCAGCGCGTCGAAGACCTCGAGCTCATCCGCTGAGGCGAATCCGTACAGCGTCAGCGAATCCTCGCGGACAATCAGCGTGGTGGTCAGTAGCGCAGTTTCGCCCTGGCGCAGGCCCGTCAAAGTCTTGGGTGTGGCCTGAACCAGGAAACCGACACCGCCGACTTCGATCACCACCTGAGCCAGGCCCAGCTGAGCTACAGTGCCGCGAAGCGAATTGATCATCTGCCTACCTCGTCAAGTGGTCAGAGCACCGTCAAGCGCAGCAGCGCGAATCCAGAAGCTCTAGAACATATCTACGAATAGCCTAACCGGCTGATCCGCCAGCATCGTGCACGACGCGCCTCAGCGCCATTGCCGGCTGGAGCGCTCCTGGTTCTTCCGTGCCTTGGCTTCCGCTTCAAGCCATAGCTTCCGAGCCGGAGTCATCAACTCCCCACTCCTCGCCCCACGCTGACCGGGGGTCCCTGCGCTTCCCGTCTCCCCCAGCGCGGCAGCCGCCGCGCCGATGCCACCTCGCCAGGAGTGCGTGATCGCCAGGGCCAGGGCGTCAGCGGCGTCAGCGGGCTGCGGAAGGGAATCCAGACGCAGAATCCTGGCGACCATGGTGGCCACCGCAGTTTTATCCGCCCGGCCGTTACCCGTCACTGCGGCCTTGATCTCACTCGGGGTATGCAGGGCCACCGGGATCCGATGACGCGCCGCCGCCGCCATCACAATGCCGGAGACCTGGGCCACCCCCATCACTGTGGAGAGATTTGTCTGCGAGAAAACCCGCTCCACAGCCAGGACTTCCGGCTGATATCGCTCCAGCCAGCGGTCCGTTGCTTCGGCAATCACGAATAGACGTTCCGCAAGCGGTTGACCGGAGGAGCTGCCTACCACGTCCACCGCGACCAGATCGACCCTCCGGCTCGCCGCGGAATCCACCACTCCGAAACCGCAGCGGGTCAGCCCCGGGTCGATGCCGAAGACACGCACCACTCAGCCACCTTCACCATGTTCAGTGTTCAGTCCTCTTCAAGCTGCGCCATGACCTCGGCGCTCATATCGGCGTTGGAGTAGACGTTCTGCACATCATCGAGATCTTCGAGTGCATCGTAGATACGCACGAATTTCTTGGCGTTCTCGGTCTCCAGCTGCACATGCATCGATGGGACGAAACCTGCTTCATCGTTGTCGTACTCCAGGCCGGCTTCATTGAGCGCGGTGCGGATCTCCGGCAGATCCTTCGGATCGCTGATCACCGTGAAGTTCTCGCCCTCTTCTTTGACCTCTTCGGCACCGGCGTCCAGCACGGCCATCAGCAGGTCGTCCTCGGTGAGGACGCTTTCCGAACCCGCCTCGGCCCCTTGGGCCTTGGGCACGGAGACGATGCCTTTGCGGGTGAAGAGATAGCTCACGGATCCGGGATCAGCCATCGTGCCGCCATTGCGGCCCACCGCCAGGCGGACATCCGAGGCCGCCCGGTTCTTATTGTCCGTCAGACACTCGATCAGCAGCGCGGTGCCCTGGGGCCCGTAGCCTTCGTACATGATGGTCTGATAATCGACGGCTTCGCCGAGCTGACCGGAGCCGCGTTTGACGGCGCGGTCGATATTGTCATTAGGCACCGAGGTCTTCTTGGCCTTGGTGATCGCGAGTTCCAGCGCCGGATTTCCGGCCACATCCGGACCGCCGATCCGGGCGGCGACCTCAATGTTTTTGATCAGCTTCGCGAACGACTTGGCACGTCGGGCGTCGATGACCGCCTTTTTGTGCTTGGTAGTAGCCCATTTGGAGTGACCGGACATGCTTTGCGCTTCTTTCTGCTGGCTTCTATCTAGAGTTCTTGCTTCATCATCCGCACGAAAAGCTCATGCACCCGGGGCTCCGCCGCTACACCATCGGCTCCGGTGGCTTCCGGGTGGAACGAGGTCGCTAGGAGGTTCCCCGAGCGCACCGCAACCGCGCGGTTCGCTCCTTCAATCCTAACCTCGGCCAGGGTTTCCACCCCGGAACCCACTCGTTCGGCCCAGGGAGCCCGGATGAAAACCGCGTGCACAGGGCGCTGCGGCGCGCTGATCCCGGTGAACCGCACCGCAGTCTCGAAGGACTCGCGCTGCCGCCCGAAGGCATTGCGCCGCACCGCGATATCCAGACCGCCCAGCGTGCGCTGCGGCGCGCCCGAACCGTCAAGCGCCGGGTCCAGAACTTTATCCGCCAACAGGATCATGCCCGCGCAGGAGCCGTACACAGCCTTGCCCGAGCGGATGAAGTCCCGCAGCGGCTGCTCCAGCTCGAACGCCCGGATCAGTCGATCCATAGCAGTTGATTCACCGCCCGGTATGGTCAGCCCGGCCAGGCCATCTAGCTCGCTCGCCCGACGCACCGGGCGGGCCATCACCCCGCAGGCCCGCAACACCTGGAGATGCTCCTGGGTATCGCCCTGCAAGGCCAGTACCCCGGCGGTCAGAGTCGTGGTGGAGATCATCAGGCCATCATAGGTCCTGGCAGCGACAGGCAGACCCGATACTGTCTTATACCTGCTTATGCCCTATTGCGCCCTGTCATGCACTCGACTCGGGGTCACAACAAGTACCATTGAGGCTGGACTTTTCTTCGATGTGAGGGTGACGTATGTGCGGAATCGCCGGGTACTACGGCTATGAAGCGGACGAGGCGATGCTCAGCACGATGAGCGAGACCATCGCTCATCGCGGCCCGGACGGTGAAGGCTACTTCACGGACGGCCTGGTGGGCTTCGCGCACCGCCGCCTGGCTTTTATCGACCTGGAGCACGGCCCGCAGCCCATGATCAGCCAAGACGGCAAGACCGTGCTGATCTATAACGGCGAGGTCTACAACTACCTTGACCTGCGCACCGAGCTGGAGGCTCTGGGCCGCACTTTCGTCACGAATTCCGATACCGAAGTGGTACTCCAGGCCTATGAGCAGTGGGGCACCGAGGCTTTCGACCGTTTCAACGGCATGTTCGGCCTGGCGATCTACGATGCCGAGCAGCAGCGGCTGGTCCTGGCTCGCGATCACTTCGGCATTAAGCCGTTGTACTTCGCTCCGCTGTCCGCCGAGCAGACCGGCACGGGCAAACCAGGCTTGCTCTTCGGCTGCGAGATCAAACCGATCCTGGCGGCCGAGAAGATTGATAAGAAGGTCAACGAACGGATCCTCTACCGGTACTTGCAGTTCCGAATCCACGATGAAGAGGCCGCGACGTTCTTCGAGGGCATCGATAAGCTCATGCCCGGCCAGATGCTGGTCCTGGATACAACGACCGGCGATTACGCACTCAGCATGTTCACCCGTTTTCCGGAGGAGCTGAGGGAGCTCTCCGCCATCGACACCCCGTACTCCCGCGAAATCATCGAAGAGTACCGGCAGCGCTTCACCGAAGGCGTACGGCTGCGCCTGCAGTCCGAGGTGCCCATCGGCAGCGCGCTCTCCGGCGGTCTGGATTCTTCCGCGGTGGTCGTCACCATCAATAAGCTCATGGCGGAGCATGCCGCGGCGACGGACTCCCTCGGCAGCAGCCAGCAGACCTTCACCGCGATCTTCCCGAACTCCATCAACGATGAAGAGAAGTACGCCGACGCGGTTCTTGAGATCTGCAAGGGCAATGTCACGAGCCATAAGATCCTACCGACGGCCGAAGAGTTCGCCGAGGATCTAGAAGACTTCGTGCGGACTCAGGAAGAGCCGATCATCTCCTCCGGCCCGTACGCCCAGTACCGGGTGATGCAGGAGGCCTCCAAACACGTTAAGGCGCTGCTGGATGGCCAGGGCGCCGATGAGATGATGGCCGGTTACATCCCCTATTACTTCGCGTACCTGAGGCAGCTGAAGAAGAACGGGCAGTTCGGCAAACTGGCTAAAGAACTGCTCTCCAGTACGGATATCCTGTTCCGTCTGGTCCGCTTCCGGCTCTTCGGAATGCTGACGTTCCGTAAGGAGACCGGGATCACCGAGCTACTGGATCCGCAGTTCCGGCGCGAGCATAAAACCGAGCGCTTCAGCACCATCCCGGACAACCTCAAGCTGCGGCTTATCGACGATATCTTCCATAAGTCGCTGCCCTCAGTGCTGCGTTACGAGGATAAGAACACGATGCGCTTCTCCTTGGAAGGGCGCGTTCCGTTCCTGGACAAGGACGTGGTGAAGTACCTTTTCAGCCTCTCCGATGAGTCGATCATCAAGGGCGGCTGGAACAAGCGGATCCTGCGTGACGCCACCCGAGGCCTGCTGCCGCCGATGATCTCCAACCGGCGGAACAAGATCGGCTTCACCACGCCTGAGGCCGAATGGTTCCTGAAGATGCAGGAGAAGATCTACGAGATCTTCATGTCCGCGGCCTTCGAAGGCCGGAAGTACTGGAACAAAGACGAAGTGATCGCGGCCTTCGAACGGTACACCTCGGGCAATCACAGCGGCTCCACGATGGTGTTCTGGCGATTGCTGAACACCGAGCTGTGGTTGCGGGAATTCATCGACGCCCCGCAGGACACCGAGGCAGAGCTTCCCGTAAAAAGCGATTACGAGCCCAATGCGGGTAAGGATCTGGATATTTCGGTGCCGGAGGACGGCGGGCGCAGTTACCGACGCTACCCGATCCGCACCGAGGTCTTCTACCGGCAGACCGATCTGGATCCGGCGATCCTCAGCTACGTGCAGCGCTTCGCAGATGGTTTGCCGGGCGCCGGCGCCGAGCATCGGCAGGCTACCGCGGATAAGCCCTGGTACCTTTTCGTCTCCGAGAAGATCGTCGCGATGACCCAGGGCCGCTCGATTCCGGTCTGGGACATCAAGGTCTCCCCTGCGGCCCGGCTGCTCAGCCGGTTCGTGATGAAGAACCCGGGTGGCATCGGCCTGGCCAGCCCGTGGTCGATGCAGCTGGCCATCGACGAGGTCGGCCTGCCCCGGATCCTCTGGGCGTCTTTACGTTCCGTGATCGGTAAACTCCAAGGCAAGAACGGGGTCTTCTACGAGGTCGTAGGACATGACATCAACGCCATCGACGGTGCCGCAGCGTACCAGGTGGGCACCTCAGTTCATTCGGTGAAGTACGCGCCGAAGGATCCGGACGGGGTGGCCCGCAGGCTCAGCGCCAAGGTCCGCGCCGCCCTGCCGGCTGAGCTCGCCGCGAACTTCGGCGGAACCGCGATCATGGACGCCAATGACCTCGGCGTCGTCGCCCTCGGCCACGATACCGACCTAGAAAAAGCAGCATTGGAAGGCATCTTCCGGGATAACCCGCAGGGTCAGAGCACCGAGACCACGCCGATGTCGGTGGTCTTCCGGCAGAGCTGATCCCGGATAACCCGGATCACGCAGGACAAAGCTGGGGCCGAAACAGTCTTACTGTTTCGGCCCCGACTTTGTACTATAGCTAGTTCTCACCAGATCACCATCGAGGAAGATCATGAAACATTCATCTTTGAATCTCGCTGCGGCATCAGCGCTTGCTCTGTCTCTGGCTGTCGGTTTGCTGGGATGTTCCGGGCCGACTCCTGAAGGAAAAGGTGGGGTGACCGGCACCGCTCAGCCGGGTTATTTCGCTCAAGGAAGCGGCGGCGCGGTGGTTTCAGACACCGTGCAATCGACCCAGGCCGGTATCGATGTGCTCGCATCGGGAGGAAGCGCAGCAGATGCTGCTGTCGCCGTAGCTTCGGTACTGGGCGTCACGAACCCCCTGGTGGGCGGGCTTGGTGGCGGCGGATACCTGGTGTATTACGATGCTGAAACCGGAGAAGTCAGCACTATCGATGGGCGCGAGACCGCCCGAGCGGCGGACACGGCAACACTTTTCATCGACCCCGCGACGGGTGAACCGCTCAGCACCCAGCAGGCGAATATCGGCGGCCTCGCGGTCGGCGTCCCCGGGCAGCTTGCACTGTGGCAGCGTGCCATCGACCGGTGGGGCAAGCAGGATCTGGCTTCTGCCCTGAAGCCAGCGATCGACGTGGCAGAACAAGGGGTCCCGGTGAATACCGCGCTGCACAACCAGATCGCGGATCCCCAGAAGACCTTCGGCATCTTCGGCAACACCGCTGAGACTTATCTTCCCGGAGGCAGGCCGTTGGAAACCGGAAAAATCCTGAAGAACCCCGATCTGGCGCAGACCTACCGGATTATCGCAGCAGAAGGCACTGACGCGTTCTATCGAGGCGAGATCGGCCAGTCAATGATTGATGCGGTCGCCAACCCGCCGGTAGCCGACGGTAAATCCGCCTCCACTGGAACCATGACGATGGCAGATCTCGCCTCGTACAGTGCATTGAACGCGGAACCCATCCGCAGCAGCTACCGGGGCCTGGACGACTATGGCATGGGATCATCTTCATCCGGCGGCGTGACCGTGGGCGAGGCGCTGAACATTCTGGAACAGTTCCCGCTCAAAGATGAGAACAAAGCGGTGGCGACGATGCGTTTCCTGGAGGCCAGCAAACTGGCATTCGCGGACCGCAATGCTTATGTCGGAGACCGGGCCTCCGTCGAAGTTCCGGATGAGGTACTGCTGTCAGAAGGTTTTGCGAAATCGCGTGCCTGCTTGATCGACCCGGCCAAAGCCCTGCCCGCGCCCCAGCCCGCCGGCGCTTTGACCGCCACCGACTGCTCTGCAGCGCCGGTGGCCAGCGGCACCGAAACCGTCGAGGGGCAGCAAACCAACCATTTCGTGGTCTCCGACGCTGAAGGGAACGTGGCCTCCTACACGAATACCATCAACTTCTACGGCGGCAGCGGGATCCTGGTTCCAGGACGCGGGTTCCTGCTCAATAACGAGCTCACTGACTTCGACTTCGCCGCCGCTGCTCGGGGGGTCGAGAGTCTTAATCTGCCGGCCCCGGGCAAGCGACCCCGGTCTTCGATGTCGCCGACGATCGTGCTCCAAGACGGCAAACCGTATATGGTTCTGGGCTCCCCCGGCGGATCAACCATCATCACCACGGTGCTGCAGGTTCTGATGAACCGGATCGACCTCGGTATGTCATTGCAGGATGCGGTTGCCGCGCCGAGAGCGTCCCAGCGCAATTCTGCCACCACGCTCATTGAGCCGGCCTTCGAAGAACTCCCGGAAGCGGAGCAGGCAAAAGCCGCGGGCTACACCTTCGTCGTGGCTCCTACCCCCGATCAGAACCCTGCCAGCGTGACTCCACCAACCATCGGTGTCGTCGCCGCACTCGAATTCAGCCGGCCCGGCCCCGATGCAGCGCCGATGGTCATCGCGGTGGGTGAGAAAGAACGCCGAGGCGGCACAAGTGCACAAATGACGAACCCCGGGGGCTAACCGGAGGCTGCGATCAGGAGGTCATTCCGCTTTGGATACCTCGACAACCTCGGAATCGGCATTGCGGCGCACCGAATCGATGCCGTTCATCGCGCTCTTCTTGGTCTTGTACCCCTGGGAGGTGGCGATCACCTCTCCGTTGCCTGCTTTGAGGCGGAAGCGGAAACTGCCGGACTTGTCTTCGTATACTTCGAATTTTCCAGCCATGATCTAGCCCTTTCTAAACGCGACGATACCGTCACAAGAGGAGTCGAACACCCTCAGTGTATGGCCGATTCCAGGAAATGGAAGGCGCCCAGAAGACTCCCTGGAAATTGCCAGGAAGTCCTGGAAGTTCTATCGCTTGGGAGTAGTTGTTGCGGGTATTCGAGTTCGATACCCACCACAACTACTCCCAAGCGAAGAGCGATCCGTTCCTTGATACGGTCGTAGGCATGAAGGATTACTTCGCGGGCGATCCCCGGAGCCATCGGCAGCGGATGCTCGCGGGTGATCTGTACATCGGCGGCCAGGACCCGGAGAGCATACGGATCGCACAGCGAGCCGCGCAACTCGCGGATGCCTATCATCGGGCCGCAGTCGCGGACGAGGAAGCGGCACGGCCTCTGCTCGCCAAGCTGCTCGGCAGCCTGGGCGAGGGCGCGTTCGTCAAGCCGCCGCTGTTCGTCGACTACGGGGAGAACCTGCACCTCGGGGCGCGCGTCTTCATCAACTTCAACCTGGTCGCTCTCGACGTCGTCGATATCAGGATCGGCGATGACTCCATGCTCGGCCCCAATGTTCAGCTGCTGACACCGACTCACCCCATCGACCCCCAGCCGCGCCGGGACAAACTCGAAGCGGCGAAGCCGATCACCCTTGGCGAGAACGTCTGGCTCGGCGTCGGGGTGATCGTCTGCCCGGGCGTGACCATCGGGGACAACAGCGTGATCGGCGCCGGTTCCGTCGTCACGAAGGACATTCCCGCGAACGTCGTGGCGGTCGGCAATCCGGCCCAGGTCATCCGGGAGATCTGAGGCGGCGAGAGAGGTTCGGGAACGGCCTGGGGTCAGGCGACCACCGGTGCGTCGCCGATCCGCTCCGCGCAGGCCCGGAATTCCGAGTACCCGCTTGCAGGCTGCCCCGGCGAGCAGATCCGCTCGGCCATGGCGCGCAGAGGCATCCGGAATCCGGATCCCTTGAGCGACTTGCTGCTCGTTCTGCGCCGTAGGCCTATCGCCCCAGATCGACAAGGATGCACCGCGAACCACAGGAGTCACCGGGGCGGCTACGATCTCGCGCACTTCCTGCTGGGTCAGCCGTTCGGCAGAGACCACGTCGGGATGCTTCTGGGATTCGATCCGAAAGCCTTCGCTGTCCGAGAAGTGCACTTGCAGGGTGCTGAATTTGAACCAGGCCGGGCCGAAGTACTTCCGGCCGATGTCGATGTGCAGCGAACGTTCCGAACTGCCGGCCAGCCCACGCCGGTTGCGGCCGACAGTTCCCTGCCTGCTACGACAGCCTGCAATGCAGCGCGTGTTGACCAGAACAACCCGGCGATGGTCTGCGCCGTGAGCAGCAGCGCCCCGGAACGGCAATCCATCCAGTAGGCCTCTGCAGGATCGGCTCCAGCGGGAAGGGCGATATCGCCTAAGCGCAATAGCACCTCCCCCTACGCGTTGCAGCTGTGACCGGAATCAGTGCGACAGAAGAGCCGATCAAGACGCTGAGTCGGCAGCGAAAAGCCGGGCTTCAGCCTCGGCCGACTGTGCGCTAAAGTCCAAAAATATCCGAACGGCCCCGGCCTGGGCCGCAAGTTCTCAGCGGCGGGATCGAGCTGGATGCTTAACGGAGCCGGGATGCCCAACCTGCTGAGAGCTGGACTCTGCCGATCCCCGTGTCATTTCTGAGCCAGTGTCCTGAACAGCGAGATGAGAATACAGTGCCTCGATCAGGTCACGGTATCGGGCAGTGACTTGGCGGCCACCCTCAGTCAGTCGGTAGGCAGGGCGCCCTTCGTCCATCGCGCGTTCGACGAAGCCGTCGACTTCTAGCATGCGCAAAGTCTGTGCGATCATCCTCTCGTTCGAGCCACCGATGCGGCGATGGATCTCACCGAAACGCGTCGAACCGTCATCGAGGGCGATCATCACCAATGGTACCCAGCGCCCCGTGAGGTCACGCAGCACGGACTGCGATGGGCACATGGCGCTGAAGGCGTCGAACGCCGTGGGGCCATCAGATTCGGCAAGCTGCACCATGCGGTGATCCTCCATTCCGTTGACACCCATCATATCGTATACTTACGATTAGTAAGCACATACGAAATGTAAGCAACCTGAGGAGTCACATCATGGTTATCGCCATCACCGGTGCCACCGGACAATTGGGCCGTCTCGTCGTCGACGAACTGCTCGCACGCACAGCCCCTGATCAGATCATCGCCCTCGCCCGCGATACAGCCAAGGCCGGCGATCTCGCTGCACGCGGCATCGACGTGCGCACTTTTGACTACGATCAGCCCGAGACTCTCGCTCCAGCGCTCGAAGGGGTTGATCGGCTCCTGCTGATCTCCGGCAACGCCATCGGCCAGCGCGTGGCGCAGCATACCGCCGTGATCGAGGCGGCGAAGAGCGCCAATGTGCCCTTCGTCGCCTACACCAGCGTCTTGCACGCGGATAGCGCCAAAACACTGACCGTGGCACCCGAACACGCTGAAACCGAGAAGCTGCTCGCTGCTGCGCCCTTCACCGTCGCTGTGCTCCGCAATGGCTGGTATTCGGAAAACCTCATCCCCGGCGCACGGCAAGCAGCCGAAAGCGGAACCCTGCTCACCAACGCTGGCGATGGCGAACAGTTCACCGCGTCCCGCGACGACTACGCCACCGCAACAGCGATCGTACTCACGGCCGAGGAACCCCGGGGCGCGATCTACGAGCTCGCCGGCGACTCCGGCGTGACGCAGGATGAGCTCGCGCGCATCATCACCGACGTCTCGGGCAAGCCCGTCGCAGTGCAGCAGGTCTCCGCCGATGAGCACCGCGCCGCACTCATCGCCGCCGGCCTGCCCGAGGCAGCCGCCGACTTCGTCGTCAGCACGGACACCGCCATCGCCGGCGGCGAGCTCGCTGATCCGGAGCCGGGCACGCTATCGCGCCTCATCGGCCGCCCCACAACACCGTTACGCGAGACGCTCGCGGAGGCCTTCCAGAAGTAGCTCTGTCCGACTTGGGAGTAGTTGTGGCGGGTATTCAGGCTGAATACCCGCCACAACTACTCCCAAGTGCAGCAATACCGGGGTGGGCTTACCAGCCCCGTTCCGCGAGCCGATGCGGCTCCGGGATCTCTTCGACGTTGATGCCGACCATCGCCTCACCCAGACCGCGGGAGACCTGCACCAGCACTGACGGATCGTCGTAGAACGCCGTGGCCTTGACAATGGCGGCCGCCCGCTGCTCGGGGTTGCCCGATTTGAAGATGCCGGAGCCGACGAAAACGCCATCGGCACCGAGCTGCATCATCATCGCCGCATCTGCCGGAGTCGCGATACCACCCGCGGTGAAGAGCACCACCGGCAGCTCACCGCGCTCGGCGACTTCCCGGACCAGCTCGTACGGCGCCTGCAGCTCCTTGGCGGCAACGTACAGTTCATCCTCAGCCATCGTGGAGAGCCTGCGGATCTCGGCCCGGATCTGGCGCATATGCGTCGTCGCATTGGAGACATCACCGGTACCGGCCTCGCCCTTGGAGCGGATCATCGCCGCCCCCTCGGTGATTCTGCGCAGCGCTTCGCCGAGGTTCGTCGCACCGCAAACGAAAGGCACCGTGAACCGCCACTTGTCGATATGATGCGTGTAATCCGCCGGCGTCAGCACCTCGGACTCATCGATGTAATCCACGCTCAGTGATTCCAGCAGCTGGGCTTCGACGAAGTGCCCGATCCTCGCCTTGGCCATCACCGGAATGGACACCGCGTCGATGATGGACTCGATCATGTCCGGATCGGACATCCGGGAGACCCCGCCCTGCGCCCGGATATCCGCGGGAACCCGCTCCAGCGCCATGACCGCGACGGCACCCGCATCTTCGGCGATCCTGGCTTGCTCGGCGGTGACCACATCCATGATCACCCCGCCTTTGAGCATTTCCGCCATACCCCGTTTGACCCGGTTGCTGCCGACCCTGCTGTCTGCGGCTGCGGTGGTCTCGCCCGGGATAGGGTTCGCGGCGTTCTCGGTCATCGTGGCTCCTTCGCTTACATGCGATCGCAAGTGGACTGCTCTGACCAGTCCACTTATAGCTCGATTTTAGGCTCGATCCCGGGAAACTCAGAGCCGGATCGACATAAAAGAAACATTAAGGGCCAGTTACTCTGCTGCGGACCGCCTAAGAAGGCACCCCGGCATTGAAGATCTGCGCGCGGACCGCCAGCACCCGCTGTGCCACGGTCACCACGCTCGCAAGAGCCAACAGGACCAAGACGATCAGCAGCACCCATTCCGGCAGGCCGAGCCCCACGAGGCCGGTAGCCACCAAGGTGACCACGAGGCGCTCTGAACGTTCGGCGATGCCGACATCGGCGGTGAGGCCGAGACCTTCGGCCCGGGCTTTGCTGTAGGAGACCAGATTGGAGAGCACCAGGCAGACCAGAGCAAGGATGGCGATGGCGGGTTGGGCACCGCCCAGGAAGAACCACAGCGCGATACCCAGGAAGACGCTGCTATCCCCCAGTCGGTCCAGGGTCGAATCCAGAAAGGCCCCCCAGGGCCCACAGCGATCGAGCTTGCGGGCCATGAGTCCGTCGACTAGGTCGGAGAAGATGAAAACCGTGATCAGCACCGTGCCCCAGAAGAGCTGGCCGAGGGGATAAAGTGCAAGCGCACCGACCATGACGCCGAGGGTGCCGACGATGGTCACGGTATCCGGGGAGACGCCCCAGCGAAGCAGAAGGTATGCGATCGGCCGGAAGATCGCAGCGAAGAAATCCCGGGCGTACCGGTTCAGCATAGGAGACTCAACTCTCTGCCCAGGCAGCGGCTATCTGCTCGTGCATTTCACTGAGGGTCTGCGCCATGGCCTTGGTCTGCGCGATGATCGGCAGGAAGTTGCTGTCGCCCCGCCAGCGCGGCACGACGTGCTGGTGCAGGTGCGCGGCGACTCCGGCGCCCCCGACGGCGCCCTGGTTCATACCCAGATTGAAGCCCTGAGGGTTCGCGACCTTCCGCAGTACCCGCATCGCGGTCTGGGTCAGTCGGGAGAATTCCGTGGTCTCCGCCTCGGTGAGATCCGTGAAATCCGGGATGTGCCGGTACGGGCAAACCAAAAGGTGCCCCGGGTTATACGGGAAGAGGTTGAGGATCACGTAGCAGGACTCCCCGCGATGGACGATCAGCGATTCCGCATCGGAGCGTTGCGGCGCGAGGCAGAACGGGCAATCGTCTTCTTGGTCCTTGTATTGCTCCTGACCGCCTTTGATGTACGCCAGTCGGTGCGGCGTCCACAAGCGCTGGAAAGCATCCGGAACTCCGGGCAGGGCGAAATCGTCGCTCGTTTCAGCGTTATGATCTTCCGCCATCCTCAGCCCCTGCCTCTATCGGCTCTGCCGGTCCTACCTACGCATTACCTACTCAGTCCTAAGATCTATTCTCGCCCAGAATCTGCTCATCGCTCCAGCGCTCGGATACCGCGATCCGGATCCGCTCGACCGCCTCGGCGACCGGCACGCCGTTGTCCTGGCTGCCATCGCGGAAACGGAAGGAAACCGCCCCGGCCTCAGCATCCTCGCCGCCGATGATCAGCACGAAGGGGATCTTCTCCTTACTCGCGGTGCGGATCTTCTTCGGGAACCGGTCCGAACCGAGGTCCGCCTCAGCCCGGATGCCTGCCGCCCGCAGCTGGCGCACCACATCGAGGATCTGCTCGTCGAAGGCCTCGGCCACCGGAATGGCCCGTACTTGCACCGGAGCTAGCCAGGCCGGGAAGGCTCCCGCATAGTGCTCGGTGAGTACCCCGAAGAAGCGCTCGATCGATCCGAAAAGCGCACGGTGGATCATCACCGGGCGCTGCCGGGAGCCGTCCGCGGCCTGGTATTCCAGTTCGAAGCGCTCCGGCAGGTTGAAGTCGAGCTGGATCGTGGACATCTGCCAGGTCCGGCCGATGGCGTCCCGCGCCTGCACGGAGATCTTCGGCCCGTAGAACGCGGCGCCGCCCGGATCCGGGACGAGCTCCAGCCCGGAGGCCTCGGCCACCTCCTGCAGGGTGCTGGTGGCTTCCTCCCAGGCCTCATCGGAGCCGACGTACTTCTCCGGATCCTTGGTGGACAGTTCCAGATAGAAATCGTCCAGGCCGTAGTCCTTGAGCAAGCCCAGGACGAAGTTGAGCGTTCCGGTGAGCTCGTCTTTCATCTGCTCTCGGGTGCAGTAGATATGCGCGTCGTCCTGGGTCATCCCGCGGACCCTGGTCAGCCCGTGCACCACTCCGGATTTCTCGTACCGGTAGACCGAGCCGAATTCGAAGAGCCGCAGCGGCAACTCCCGATAGGATCTGCCGCGCGCGGCGAAGATCAGGTTGTGCATGGGGCAGTTCATCGGTTTGAGGTAGTAGTCCTGGCCGGGCTTGCGAACCGTGCCGTCCGCATCCAGTTCCTCGTCGATATGCAGCGGCGGGAACATCCCGTCCCGGTACCAGTCCAGGTGGCCGGAGACTTCGTAGAGCCTGCCCTTGGTGATGTGCGGAGTGTTCACGAACTCATAACCGGCCTCGGTGTGCCGGGCGCGCGAGTAGTCTTCCATCTCCTTGCGGATGATACCGCCCTTGGGGTGGAAAACCGGTAGGCCCGAGCCCAGTTCGTCCGGGAAGGAGAACAGATCCAGTTCCGCACCGAGCTTGCGGTGGTCGCGGCGCTCGGCCTCCGCCAAGCGCTCTTGATAAGCCTTGAGCTCTTCTTTACTGGGCCAGGCCGTGCCGTAGATGCGCTGCAGCTGCTTGTTTTTCTCGTTGCCCCGCCAGTATGCCGCCGCACTCCGGGTGAGCGCGTAGGCGTTGGAGATGAGCTTGGTGTTCGGCAGGTGCGGGCCCCGGCAGAGATCCTGCCAGACCACAGTGCCGTCGCGATCAACGTTCTCGTAGATGCTCAGACCGCCGCTGCCGACTTCCTGGGAAGCGCCCTCCGCGGCGTCCTGAACGCCGTCCTTCTTCAGGCCGATGAGCTCGAGTTTGTAGGGCTCATCACGCATCGCGTCGATGGCTTCAGCCTCGCTGACCTCCCGGCGCACGAAGCGCTGGTTGGCATTGACGATCTTCAGCATCATCTTCTCGAGCTGCTTGAGGTCTTCCGGTGTGAAGGGCTCGGCGACATCGAAATCGAAGTAGAAGCCGTCGGTGATGTACGGGCCGATGCCGAGTGTCGCCTCGGGGCGCAGCTGCTGCACGGCCTGGGCCATCACATGGGCTGCGGAGTGCCGCAACACTTCAAGGCCTTCCGCAGAGCCGATGCGCACCGAGGCGACCTCGGCACCTTCCGGAACCGGCTGCGCTAAGTCCGTGAGTTCGCCGTTGACCCACATCACGACGATATCGCGTTGATCCGCGAAGAGATCGGTTCCAGTGGTGCCGTGCGCGACCTGCCGGGTTTCGCCCTCGACGGTGATCTGGAAATCCTCCGCCCGGGAGGCGGTTGCTTCGTTCGGCACGGCTTTTCTCTTCTCTTCGGATTCTCAGGCCGGCTGGCCTCCTCGATGGTATCGGCACCCTGCCAGCAAAGTCACTTCACCTCATAGTCCCCCAACTACTCTCGTAACGGGGATCCGGCGACCTCGAATCTGAAGCCTCCGAAAGTCCCGGATAGCAGCGCTCGCGCCTCGGTGATCGCCTGCTGCACTTCGGGCAGCTGGAGCGAAGCCCGATGCGCCTGGGCGCTCGACCAGAGCTCGACGACGAACACGGTATCCGGCTCGTCGTCATTCGTACCGACCTCATAGGCCAGGCAACCCAGCTCTGCCAGCACCGGATTGCGCCGGCTGAGCTGGGCGACGAGTTCATCACGCTTCCCAGGGCGGGCTCCGAGCGTGCCGGCATTGACGAAAACCATGCCTTCAGGATATTCCTCTGTGCTTTCCGCTGCCTGCTTCCCCGACCGTGACAGGATAGGAAGATGACGGCATCCCAGGTAACATCCCAGGCGACTCAACCAACCGTCCTCGTGGTGATGGGGGTATCCGGCTCTGGGAAAAGCACCGTTGCACAAACTCTGGCGAAACGAACCGGCTGGGCTTTCCAAGAGGGCGATGATCTGCATCCGGAAGCCAATATCGCGAAAATGGCTGCGGGAATCCCGCTCGATGATGCGGACCGGAGACCCTGGCTGGAGCGAATCTCGACGTGGATCCGCCAGCGGCTCGAGCGCGGCGAGTCCGGGATCGTCACCTGCTCGGCTCTGCGTCGCGAGTACCGGGATATCCTGCGTGGTGACAACGGACAGCATGCTGAGGGTGTGGTCTTCGTGTTCCTCGATGGCAGCCGGGAGCAGATCGCAGAACGGCTCAGCTCCAGGAAGGGGCATTTCATGCCGGCTTCCTTGCTGGATTCCCAATTCGCCGAGCTGCAGCCACCGGCCGCTGAGGAGAATGCGGTCCGGGCGAACATCCAGGCGGGCCCGGCGGAACAAGTGGAGCAGGTAATGTCCACGCTCGCCGCACGGAGCCCCGAGCCGTCGATCCAGGATCAAGTCGACCAGTTATTGGCGATCCGACAGCACGGTGAGCTGCCTGCTATCGTCCAAGCCGGCCATCCGGCACTGCGCCGTCCTGCACAGCCGTGGCGGGGTCAGCTTGATCAGGATCGCTTGCGAAGGCTCATCGAACTCATGCGTGAGGTCATGCACGCCGCCCCGGGCGTCGGCCTGGCGGCTCCGCAGCTGGGGCTGTCCCTACAATTAGCGGTGGCCGAAGACGAATACCAGGTTCCCAAAGAGATCCGACGGGTCAGGGAGCGCGAGCCGCTGCCTTTTCTCGTGATGCTCAACCCCCGCTACTCGCCAGCAGACTCACCAACGGAGACTAGCTCTGATCAGTGTGCGGAATTCTACGAAGGCTGCCTCTCCGTCGCCGGCTTCCAGGCGGTGGTCTCCCGCCCCCGGGCCGTGCAACTGACGTATCTCGATGCTCAAGGCGTGCCGCAGCAACATCTTTTCCAGGGGTGGGCTGCGCGTATCGTGCAGCATGAAACCGATCACCTGGCGGGAACCTTGTACCTGGATCGGGCGATGCTGCGATCCCTGACCAGTGATGATTACCGTCACCACTATGCAGAGCCCGGCATCGGCCAAGCCCGGGCAGAGCTGGGATTCTGAACGTGCCGGAATCCTGGAGGCTGCCTGCCGGGCCGCTCAGCGCATTGCGCTGCCCCGTCTGCGGCAGCGGTTTCAACCAGTTGATCGATCAGCCGGGCCGGGCCAGGGTACAGAATTCCAGCTCTCGCCGGCCGGTGCCGCAGGGTGTGCTGAACTGCGAGTCCGGGCATCGCTACGATCTGTCCAAATACGGCTATGCGAATCTGCTCACCGGCAGAGCCAACCGATCGACTCCGGATCACGCCGAAATGGTCGCGGCGAGGGAGCGCTTCCTGGCAGCCGGGCATTACGAGCCGCTCCGGGCAGCACTCGCCTCGCTGGCGGCGGAGGTCGCCGATCAGCGTCGCGATGATCCGCTGATCCTGGACGCGGGCTGCGGTACCGGATACTACCTCTCCGGGGTTCTCAACGCCCGCCCCGGCGGTGCAGCGCTGGCCCTGGACCTTTCCGGCCATGCGCTTCGTCGGGCTGCTCGCTTACCGCAGACTGCCGCTGTGGCCTGGGATCTGTGGCGACCGCTGCCTGTCGCCACGCGCAGCATCAGCACGGTGCTGGTCGTCTTCGCACCGCGCCCGCTCGCCGAATTTCACCGGGTGCTGCGCCCCGGAGGGGCCCTTCTGCTGGCCTCCCCCTCAGTCCGACATCTCAGCGGACTCCCCTCGATCACCGGTAGGCTGACTCAGCGAGCGCGGAAGCAAGAGCGACTCGCGGAGGAATTGGCCCCCTGGTTCCAGACAGTTTCCGAGCACACGGTCCGGGAAGCGCTCCGACTCAGCGCTGCGGAAGCGCTCGATGCCATCGCCATGGGCCCCTCGGGGCATCACCTGGACCCGGCCGAAGCCGCTGCAGCGTTAGCGGAGCAGCCGCAGTGGGACAGTTGGTTGGAAGTCACGATCCAGGTGCTCCGCCCCCTGCCCGAGGATTCGCAGAACGCAGCAGCAAGCAGCAGCCCGGGCGCCAGTACCCTGGAAGCATGAGCCCCCGTCTCTCCGCGCGCCGGCTGGCCCGTGAGCTAGGCTACTGGCGCGGTAACGGCCATAGCATCATGTATCAGGCGCTGGCCGAGCAGCTCAGGCTCATGCTCATCGACGGACGACTGGTCAGCGGGGTTCGTCTGCCGGCCGAGCGGGAACTGAGCGAGGCTCTCGGTGTTTCCCGGACCACAGTGACCTCCGCCTATGCGCAGTTGCGGCAGCAGCGGTTCCTGCAGAGCATCCGCGGCTCCGGCTCCAGGCTGATGCTGCCGCAGGGGCAGCGCGGAGTCGCGGAAACCACCGAAGGGTACGAGCTGGATTTCAGCAAAGCAGCGGCCCCGGCCTACCCGGGCCTGGTCAGGGCTTATGCTGATGCCGTTCAGGCTCTTCCCCGGTATCTGGGGCATCCCGATTTCGATATTCAAGGGCTGCCGGAGCTGCGTGCAGAGATCGCCGCGCACTACCTCGATCGAGGTGTGTCCACCGCCCCGGAGCAGATCCTGGTCACTCTCGGCGCGCAGCATGCGCTCAGCCTGATCACGCGGACGATCTACGCCCCCGGTGAGCGCATCCTCATCGAACACCCTACGTACCCGCATGCCATAGACACTTTTCTGGCCGCGGGGGCTCGGCTGCTCACCGTGCCGGTGAGCCATGAGGGCGGCTGGGATATTGCCGAGGCCCAGCTCCTAATCCGTCGGGCAGCGCCCAGCATGGCCTTCCTCATGCCGGATTTCCAGAGCCCGACCGGGGCCAGCATGGCGGTTTCAGAGCGCGAACAGCTCGCGCAGCTGGCCAGTAGCGAGAACGTCACTCTGATAGCGGATGAGACCACCGCGCTACTGGACATCGACCGCGGGCCGCTACCCCCGCTCGCCGCATTCTCGCCCAACGTGGTGAGCATCGGATCGCTCGGCAAGATCGCCTGGGGCGGCCTGCGCATAGGCTGGGTCCGCGGCCCCAGGGAACTCATCAGCAGACTTCAGCAGAGCCGGCCGGCCATCGACCTCGGCACGCCAATACTCGAACAGCTGGCAGCGATCCGCCTGCTGCGGGAGCTGCCCGCCATGTGCGCGAACCGCAGCCGGGAACTACGGGCTGGTCGGGATCTTCTGCTCGCTGAGCTGGGGCGCGCATTCCCGGGCTGGTCGCTGCCGAAGCCGCTCGGCGGGATGTCTCTGTGGGTGAACATCGGCGGCAGCGGAGCTCCGTTCGCTTCTGCTTCTTCCGTTTCGCAGATTTCCTCCTCTGCATTGGCCCTCGCAGCCCGCGGAGAAGGCCTCGCCTTGGTGCCTGGCCCGCGTTTCGGAATTGAAGGGGCTTTCGAACGCTTCCTGCGGCTCCCTTTCACCTATCCTGAAGCGGACCTCCGGGAGGTCGTAGGCGCGCTATCCCGGGCGGCCTCGAGCCTCGGCCCAAATCCTGCCAAAGCTCCTTGGCACCCCGTCGTCTGAAACCCTCAGCACGGGCATTCACAGCCTCCCCTGCAGCGCCCGCAGATGGCCTCCGGAGACCACCGGAACAGTCCTGAAAATCTGAGAAATATCGTAGAATTGAGGTATTAGACAGGAGGCATTTCCATGCTGATGTGGTTCATAGAGAACGCATGGCTTCTCTGGCTCGCGGCCTTCCTGATCCTGGCAGCCGTGGAGACGCTCACCTTAGACCTGTACTTCATCATGCTCGCCGTCGCGGCATTCGCCGCCATGTTGGCAGCGATTATGGGCGCAGTCTTCTGGCTCCAGGTCCTCGTCTTCGCGGTGGTCGCACTCTGTTTGATCCTCTTCCTCAGGCCTCTGGCCATGCGGTACCTGCGCAAAGGGCCACCTGAGCAGCGCAGTAATATCGACCTGCTGATCGGCCAGTCGGCGACGGTACTGGAGACGGTCACCGGGCTGCGCGGGCAGGTCCGGATCGGAGGCGATATCTGGAGCGCACGCGGCCAGCAGAGAGAAGCGCTCAGCCCCGGCTCAGAAGTGCGGGTGATCGCCATCGACGGCGCAACCGCAGTAGTCACCCCGGCATCAGCCGGCACCGAAGCTCATACCGAAGAAAAGTCTGAAGGGGCGCTATGAACAGCACGAACGGTAATCTGATAAGTACCATCGTCCTGCTGATCCTGATGGTCGTCATCGTGATCGTGCTGGTGCGCTCGGTGCGGATCATCCCGCAGGCCCGAGCCGGCGTGGTGGAGCGCTTGGGCAAGTATCAGCGCACGCTCAACCCCGGCCTGACCTTGCTGATCCCCTTCGTCGACCGGCTGCTGCCGCTGCTCGACCTCCGCGAGCAGGTGGTCTCCTTCCCGCCGCAGCCGGTGATCACCGAGGACAACCTGGTGGTCTCCATCGACACGGTGGTGAATTTCCAGGTCACCGACGCCAAGGCGGCCACC
This sequence comes from Acaricomes phytoseiuli DSM 14247, assembly GCF_000376245.1. Classification (GTDB taxonomy): domain Bacteria; phylum Actinomycetota; class Actinomycetes; order Actinomycetales; family Micrococcaceae; genus Renibacterium; species Renibacterium phytoseiuli. Next base: position 119,925 of record NZ_AQXM01000064.1, read on the forward strand.
TACGAGATCGCCAACTACATCCAGGCCGTGGAGCAGCTGACCACGACGACTCTGCGTAACGTCGTGGGCGGGTTGAATCTTGAGCAGGCGCTGACCAGCCGGGACCAGATCAACAAGCAGCTGCGCGGAGTTCTCGACGAGGCCACCGGCCGCTGGGGCATCCAGGTCTCTCGAGTGGAGCTCAAAGCGATCTAGCCGCCCATGTCGATTCAGGATTCCATGGAGAAGCAGATGCGGGCGGAGCGTGACCGCCGTGCCGCCATCCTCACCGCTGAGGGCACGAAGCAGTCGCAGATCCTGACCGCTGAGGGCGAACGTCAGTCATCGATTCTCCGGGCGGAGGGCGATGCCAAGGCCGCGATCCTGCGTGCCGATGGCGAAGCTCAGGCGATCGAGAAGGTGTTCAGCGCGATCCACCGCGGTGGGCCGGACCAGAAGCTGCTGGCGTATCAGTATCTGCAGACTTTACCGAAGCTCGCCGAAGGCAGCTCGAATAAACTCTGGATCATCCCCTCCGAAGTGGGCGAGGCACTCAAGGGCATCGGCGATGTTCTCGGCCGAACCACCCCGGACGGCCCGGCATCGCCGGCCCCCGCTGCTCCCAGGGCTGAGCGCGCTACCCGGCCGGAACCGGAGTTATAACAGCAGCAGAAGGATCACGCCGAACCGCTCGGCATGATCAGGCGGTATACTTGTACCTTGCCTAAGTCCGGAACCCGGCACCGTTTTCCGTGAGCCTTCTCATGGACCGCATCGGATTCCCGTTCCGGAATACCCCGGGCCTGCGCAGCGTTATGATCTGGGCAGGAAGTAGCAATCGAAGGAAGTGGACGGCACTATGAGCGACCGTAGCTTGCGCGGCATGCGCTTAGGCGCGCAGAGCATGGAAACCGAAGCCGGAGTAGAGCCGGCACCCCGGCAGCGGGTCGAATACCGCTGCGAGGACGGCGAGCAGGTCTTCGTGACCTTTGCTGCTGAAGCCGAGATCCCGACTCTCTGGGTGTCCAAGACCGGCAAAGAAGCTGTGCTCGTGGATGGCGAGAAGCCCGATGAAGCCTCCACGGAGAAGTCAGTGCGCACCCACTGGGACATGCTGATGGAACGGCGCAGCGTACCGGAGCTGGAGCAGACCCTGGAGGACCGCCTCAAGATCCTGCGCGCCCGGCGCGGCGAGAAAGTCAGCTAAACATCATCCATCACGAGACGGGCCCCTCAGCCAGTACTGGCTGAGGGGTTCAGTCTTTTCCAGTGAGCTTCTTCCAGCGGGCGCTGAGGCCCCACTTCGTCACGTTGATCACGGCTTCCTGGAAGATTCCGCCGCTCATCTTCGATGCGCCGAGTTCGCGCTCCACGAAGGTGATCGGCACCTCGACCACTTTCAATCCGAGCTGAGCCACCCGCCAGAGCATATCCACCTGGAACCCGTACCCTACCGAGGCCACAGTGCTGAGGTCGATGGCCGCGAGCGTTTCCCGACGGAACGCCCGGTACCCGCCGGTGATGTCCTTGACTCGCAGGCCCAGCATGAAGCGCGAGTAGAAACTGCCTCCGCGGGAGATGATGATCCGCCCCAGCGGCCAGTTCACTACTTTTCCACCGGGCACCCACCGGGAGCCCAGGGCCAGGTCCGCGCCTTGGTCAACAGCGGCCAGGAGCCGGGGCAGCTGCTCAGGCTGATGCGAGCCATCGGCGTCCATCTCGACGAGAACCTCATAGCCTTCGCCCATACCCCAGCGGAAGCCCGCGATATAGGCGGCGCCCAGGCCTTCTTTGCCCTGACGATGTAGGACATGCACTCGTTCATCCTGTGCGGCGAAATCATCGGCGAGGCTGCCGGTGCCATCCGGGCTGTTGTCATCCACAATGAGGACGTCTGCTTCGGGAACGGCCTTGCGCAGTCGCGAAAGGGTGATCGGCAGCGACTCGACCTCGTTATAGGTCGGGATAATCGTCAGAACACGCACGCAGAAACCTTTCATTGCTCGAGCGCAGCAAAGTTCCAGTTTATACGAGCGGAAGAAGTGGGTAGGTTCACGCGCCTTCGGACCACCTCCGATGCCACCGTCGCGGCGCATCCGAACTGTTTTCTACTGACGCGTGAACCCACCCGTTACATGAGCTGCCAGCCCGGCTGGAACACCGGAAAGCGCCCTGGAGAGCTTCTTCCTGGCAGCTGGGCTTCCATCATTGGAGATCACTATGAAAACCCGTTGAGCTAAAATCCTACGTCCTCTGAAAACCCTGTCAACATGGCTTTGACCAGGAGTTTTGCTTATTAGCGCAGGTCAGACGAGCGCCGCCGCCTAGCAAACTTCCGATATTTTTTCGGTTTTTTCGCTTCTTCGGCGTGTCGGTTAGTGACCCGAGGCGGACTCGTCACGGCTAAACCGAACAGATGAGACCAAATAAGACCAGATAAGACTCAAAACCCTTCCGACCGGAACAGCTCTACGCCGTGATGCACCGTAGCCAGGCAGCGCGGCTCGTTCTCCGTATCGAGAGCCGGCAGCAGCGGAGTCCTGGCCCGGGGATCCGTACTCCAGGCTTGAACCCGCTCGTCGGCGACCTGAACCATCAGTTCATCAACTTCCCAGACCGCGAAACTCGCCGGGGCTCCCGGCACCAGCTGTCCCAGCAAGGGGTTGGTCTCCCCCGCGATCCGCCAGCCGGCCCGGCTGTAGCCGAGGAAGGCCGCGCGCGCGGAGATCCGCTGGGTCGGCTCATGGTGCTCCAGGCACGCCCTGACGCCCGCCCAGGGCTGCAGCGGAGTGACCGGCGCATCGGAGCCCAGTGCCATCGGTACACCGGCCGCCAGCATCGAGGCGAAGCGGTTCATCCGCCCCGCTCGCTCGGTGCCGAGACGCTGCTCGTAGAGCCCGCCTGCCCCGCCCCACGCGGCGTCGAAGGCCGGCTGCACGCTCACCGCGATAACATGCTCCACAAGAGCCGCCAAAGCCGCGTCATCGACCATCTCGGCGTGTTCCAGCCGATGGCCGGAGCGCCGGATGGCCGCGAGTCCTGCTGTGTCCGCGGCCCGCCGGATACCGGCTACCGCAGTATCCATACCGGCCTCACCGATCACGTGGAAGCCGCCTTGCACCCCCAGCTCACTGCAGGCGGCAAGATGATCCCCGACCTCCTCAGCGGTGAGATAGCGGCTGCCGGTGTGCCCCGGCTGATCCGCATAGGGCTCGCGGAGCAACGCGGTCCGCGACCCCAAGGAGCCATCGATGTTGAGATCCCCGCCCAGCCCCAAGGGCACCACCCCTGCTTCGGCGAGAGTCGCCAGGAGTTCACGCCCCTCTGCCGCGGACGATACTGCCTGACCCCAGTACGGAAGTACCTGCGGGGCGGCCTGCTCGTCGTCATCGCGGTTCATCAGCAGGGAAAGATCGGTGAGCGTCTCGGCATCCGGGATCGCCATTTCGGCCACCGCCACGATGCCTGCCGCAGCCGCGCTATCCAGGGCCCGCCGTTGATACTGCGCCCGCCGCGCCTCAGGGATGCGCCGGGCCAAGGCGCTCACGGCTTGATGCGCTGCACCGGCCACCGCTCCGTAGCCGTTCCAGCCGGTCAACTGGCGCGCCCCGGAGCGTTCGGCAAGAGCCGAGGAGATCACCGCTGAATGCACATCGATCCGGGCCAGGTAGACTTCCCTGCCCCGGCCCGCGCGGTCGAGCTCTGCGGCGGTCGGCCACTGCCCGGCTTCGGCGTCGGGGCCGTGCCACTTCGTCTCATCCCAGCCGAAACCCAGCAGCAGATCCTCTCCGGGCACCGCGGCGACTGCTGCCAGCAGCTCCGCGCGGCTGTCCACCCGGCTCAGATCGAGCGAGGCCAACGCTAGGCCGGTCTCGGTCAAGTGCACATGCGAATCGACGAATCCCGGGGTGATCAAGGCACCCTGAAGATCGACCAGCTGCATCCGGTCATCGTAGAGGGCATTCGCCGCATGCTCTCCGCCGACCCAGGCCACGGTACCGTCCTCGACGAGCATCGCTGATGCCAGCGGGTCCGCAGTGCTGTAGATCGAGCCGTTGCGATATAACGCCAGTGTCATTTCAGACTCTTCCTCAAGGACCCGGCGCATAGGCAGGGCGGTCCCGGTGACTCGGTTTGCATTGATCCAGTGACGGCTACACAGCGGAGTAGGCGACCACGCCGCGGCGGATCAGGTCGATTGCCGCACGGCAGCGTTTGCGCAGACTCTGCTGATCCGGAAGATCGCTTTCAGCAGGATCCGCCCCGGCCGCCTGCGCCAGCTGGTCCAGTAAGTCGATGACCTGTTTGGCCCAGCGGACGAAATCCCCGGCGGCGAAGTCCGTGCCCTGGAGGACCTTCTCCAGACGCTGGCCGCGCGCCCATGCGTACACGGGCTTGACCATGCCGAAATCGGGTTCGACGGTCAGCGGCAATCGCGCTTGTTCTTCATCGTCCTCCAGCACGGACCACTGGCGCACCAAGGTCTGTGCGGCTGCTTCCAGAGCCTGCGTGGGCAGAACCGGCCGGATGCCGCGTTCCTCGCGTTTGGCCTGATAGACCAGGGCAGAGGCGAATGCCGCGAGTTCTTCCGGATTCAGATCGTCAAACGCCCCTTCGCGCAGCACCAGTGCGATGAGCAGATCTTTCTCGCCGTAGATCCGGCGCAGGCGCTGGCCATCCGCAGTGGGATGCAGCTCCCCGTTTTCGCCTTTTTCGATGAAGTTCCGAGCGGCGAGCAAGTCGCAGACCCGGTCGAAGGTCTTGGCAATGGTCCCGGTGCGGTTCTGGATCTGCCGTTTCAGGCTTTCCGTCTCGCGGTTCAACCGGCCCCAGCGCTCGGACCAGCGGGCATGGACTTCCCGTTCGTTGCAGCCGTGACAAGGGTGGGCTCGCAACCTGCGCCGCAAGGCTGCTATTTCCTGCTCCACGCCGCTGTCCCTGGGCACGCCCAGCCGGCGGTTGGCGCCCCGGTCATGATCGCTGCGAGCAGCTCCGCCACCGGCCTGCCGGACGGCGGCCCGGAGCTGTGCGGCAAGCTCACGACGGCCGGCCGGCTGCCTCGGGCTGAAGCTCTTGGGCACCCTGAGTCTCTGCAGGGGCTCGACCGGCACCTGGATCTCCTGCCGCCCCAGGCGGTGCAGCTCCCGGTTCTCCGTGAGCAGGGTGGGCCTCGGATCGCGGGCTTGCGGATCAGCGACAACCACCACGCCGTGGTACGAGGGTTTCGCAGGAACGTCGATGACATCCCCCACGCGCAGTGCAGCCAGGGATTCATTGATGGCTTCGCGACGATTGCGGCCGGCCTGCTTGGATGCTGCGGACTCCAGATCGCTCAGCTGCCTGCGCAGCGCAGCATATTCCGCGAAGTCGCCCAGATGGCAGGTCATCGCTTCTTCGTACCCGGCCATGGCCTCTTCCCGGCTGCGCACCTGACGCGCCAGCCCGACCACCGAGCGATCCGCCTGGAACTGGGCGAAGGAAGATTCCAGAATCTTACGGGCCCGGCTGCGGCCGAACTGAGCGATGAGATTCATGCTCATGTTGTAGGTGGGCCGGAAGCTGGAGTTCAGCGGGTAGGTTCGCCGGGAGGCTAGGCCCGCCACTGCGGCCGGGTCGATATCCGGCTGCCAGAGCACCACCGCATGGCCCTCGATATCGATACCGCGACGCCCGGCCCGCCCTGTCAGCTGGGTGTACTCTCCCGCACTGATATTGACGTGCGATTCGCCGTTGAATTTCTCCAGCTTCTCCAGTATCACTGATCTGGCCGGCATATTGACGCCCAGAGCCAAGGTTTCGGTAGCGAAAACAGCTTTGATGAGACCATCCGCGAAGAGCTCTTCGACGGCCTCTTTGAAGGTCGGCAACATTCCGGCATGATGCGCGGCGATGCCTCGGAGCAGCCCTTCACGCCAGGACCAAAAACCCAGGACGTCCAGGTCTTCACCCGGCAACTCCTCCCGGAGCGATTCGACGCGTCGCTCGATGTCGCGCCGCTCCTCCGGGTTCGTGAGCACCAACCCGGCATCGACGCACTGCTGGACTGCGGCATCGCAGCCTGCACGGGAGAAGATGAAGGTGATCACCGGCAGCAGATCCGCTTGCGCCAGGCTTTCGATGACCTGGGCACGACTGACCCGGCGCGGCACCAGCCCCTGCTCCGTGCTCGTCGGGATATCGCGGGAAACCGACCGGCCGCCTCGGCGCTGATAGCGCTCTGCTCGGCCCCGGCCATTGCGCGGCGGCCTGCCGCGCATCCGCTGCCGGGATTCGTTCCGGCTCAGCTGGATGAGTTCTTTATTCACCGCCGGCACCTGGTCTCGGCCTTCTTTTCGCCTAGATTCGCCGCGCACTTGCCGCGCCGAGGAAGGGGCTGCCTCATCCCCCGCGAAAAGGTCCACGAGGTCTTTGCCCACCATCACGTGCTGCCACAGCGGCACTGGTCGGTGCTCCGAGACCACCACCGTGGTCTGCCCCCGTACAGTATCCAGCCAGGCACCGAACTCTTCGGCGTTGGAAACGGTGGCGGACAGGGAGACCAGCTGCACGCGGAGCGGTAGATGGATGATCACTTCTTCCCAAACCGCGCCACGGAACCGGTCCGCGAGGTAATGCACTTCGTCCATCACCACATAACCGAGATCCTTGAGACTGGCGGAGTCGGCATAGAGCATATTGCGCAGTACTTCTGTGGTCATCACCACAATCTGAGCTTCCGGGTTCACCGAGGTATCCCCGGTCAGCAAGCCCACTCGCTCGGCGCCGTAGCGCGCAGCCAGCTCAGCATATTTCTGGTTGGACAGTGCTTTGATCGGAGTGGTGTAGAACGCCTTGCAGCCTCGCTTCAGGGCTAAGAAGACCGCGAACTCCCCCACGATCGTCTTTCCGGCTCCCGTCGGTGCGGCCACCAGTACTCCGGCACCGCTTTCCAGGGCTTCGCACGCCTCGACCTGGAAGGGATCCAGTTGGAACTCAGTGAGCTGTTCAAATTCCCCAAAAGCGCTCTGCGCTCTGCGCTGCCGCTCCTGCGCTGAGCGGTATCGCTCGGCAGGACTAAGGGCTACTTCTTCCGTCGGCTGGTCTCCTGCTAATCGCGACGACATGCCCTCAGCCTATGCGCTTGAGCGTCCCACCACCGAATACTTCAGGGTGTTTTCAGCTCAAGGCTACTTAAGAAGCTACTCAGGGCTGACCGGACGCGCCAAGGTTTTTCAAGTCGTCGCTAGAAGTGGCGATATCCGCCGTGCTCTCATTTTCTTCCACGCGTTTAGCAGCACGCCGGTCCCGACGGCGGTCCAGGAGCACGCAGAGCCCCATCGCCGCGAAGTACAGGACGAGCAGCGGGCCGCCCAGCAGGAACATCGTGAAGGCGTCATTTCCTGGAGCCGCCATCGCCGCGACGACGGTCACGAGCAAGACAGTGACCCGCCAGCCTTTGAACATCGTCTTACCGCGCAGCACTCCGGCCATATTCACGCCTACCAAGACCACGGGGATCAGGAAGGAGAATCCCATGAACAGCATCAGCTGCATCACGAAGCTGAAGTAATCGGTCGCCTGAATAACGTTAGAGGCACCTACATCCTGCGGTGTGAACGAGGTCAGTGCGTAGACGATATTGGGCATGACGAACCAGCCCGAATACAGGCCGGCGAAGAACAGCGGCACCGCCGCTAGCATGAAGCCGAAAGTGTAACGCTTCTCCTTGGAGGTCAGGCCGGGCATGATGAATGCCCAGATCTGATAGATCCACACCGGGGAGGAAACAATCGCACCTAGGAAGATAGCGCTCTGCACCTGGAGGTCGAAGGACGTCGCGACCCCGGAGAAGTTGATCGAGGCCTGGACGCCGCGCTCCTCGTTTACCCGGTGAATCGGCTCTGCGATGAGAGTGAACAGCGGGGTGTAAAGGATCCACCCAATGACCGCACCGATAACCAAGGCAATACCGGCTTTGATCAGCCGGTTGCGCAGCTCGATGAAGTGTTCTTTGAGGGACATCCGCCCCTCAGGGTTGGATTTGCGTCCCGTTAAAGCGGCCACTGCCTCAGGCCGAGGGAGTGCCCGGCGGAGTGCTGCCCGTGTTGTTGCCCTGCTCGGCCCGGTTCTGGGATGGCATCACGGTCCCTTCCACCGGCTTATCCTGCTTAGCGCTCTGAGACTGGTCGTTAACGGCTTCGTCGCTGCCATCGTTCCGGGACTCTCGAACTTCAGACTTGATGATTCGGAAAGACTGGCCCAGGCTCCGTGCCATAGCAGGCAGCTTAGGGGCGAAGAAGAGCAGCAAAATGACTAGAACAATGAAGCCGATAACCCACGGCTCTCGCAAAAAACCCACGGAACGTTCCTTTCGTTAGCTTTAAGTCTACCGCCTCGCAGCCGCACAGTCCTAGCGCTTGCGGTCAGCGTCCGCAGATCAATGCGTGAAAAGGGGCCTGTCTAACGAGTCAAGTCCACTCCTTCGTTCCGCAAGTCCCAGAGCGACTGCGGCTGACCGCGACGCCTGCGGCGGATAACCCGCCGGCGGATCCGGGCGGCACGGCGTTCAGCTTTACCCTGCTGGTAGTTCTCAGCAGCCTCGGCCGGCGAGGGGAAGGCGAGCAGTTCCGGATCATCCGGTGCCCTGGAACCAGCCTGCAGCTCCTGCCGGTACAGCCCCGGATCAGCGGCGCTGAAAGCGCTTTGAGATTCCGTGCTGAGCTTTGCGGAAACCTCGCTGATGTCTTTGCCCAGGCGTGTCAGATGCCGCCACAGCTTGATTCCCAGCAGCACGAGGTATAACAAGGAGAGCGCAATGAGTGCGATCCAGATCACGATCCACGACCACCAGGGCATATCATCAAGTGTAAACGCTGTCCTGATCGGTCTGCTCCGGTCCAGTCCGGCTTACCTTGCATTTGCCCTAGATACACTTTTCAACCAAGAACAATTTCATCAGAGAACAAATGAGGATCTATGACGACTAAGCCCACAGCGACGGAGACCAGCCCCGCGCCATCCAATGATGCTCCAGAATCTGGCCAGAACCTCACCCGCGGCCTGAGCAACCGTCATATCCAGCTCATCGCCATCGGCGGAGCCATCGGCACCGGGCTTTTCCTCGGCTCCGGCAGGATCATCAGCGTCGCCGGACCCAGCGTGATCTTCGTGTACATGATCATTGGCTTCATGCTCTTCTTCGTCATGCGGGCGATGGGCGAGGTACTGCTGTCCAATCTCGGATACCGGACCTTCGCCGATTTTGCCGGCGATCTGATCGGCCCCTGGGCCGGTTTCATGGTCGGTTGGACCTACTGGATCTGTTGGATCATCATCGGCATAGCGGATCTGGTAGCCATCACGAGTTACGCGCAGTTCTGGTTCCCCGAACTCGCTGAGCCGACCATCGCGCGTGCCATCCCGGCGATCTTGTCGATCCTCCTCTTCCTGGTGCTCAACTTGGTGGCAGTACGGCTCTTCGGGGAGCTGGAGTTCTGGTTCGCGCTCATCAAGGTCGTCGCGATCGTCGCCCTGGTGCTGGTCGGCACCATCATGATCATCACCGCTTTCCGCTCCCCTACGGGAGATACCGCGAGCCTGGCAAATCTCTGGAACGACGGCGGAATGTTCCCGCAGGGGCTGATGGGCTTCCTGGGCGGCTTCCAGATCGCCATCTTCGCCTTCCAGGGCATCGAGCTCGCCGGCACCGCTGCCGCGGAAACGAAGGATCCGGAGAAGACTCTGCCGCGAGCGATCAACTGGATCCCGATCCGGGTGCTGCTCTTCTACGTCGCTTCACTCGTCGTCATCATGGCGGTGACCCCGTGGCGCCGAGCCGATCCGAATATCAGTCCCTTCGTGGAGATGTTCGCCCTCGCCGGATTCGGTGCCGCGGCAGCGCTGGTCAATTTCGTCGTGATCACCTCGGCGGCCTCCAGCGCAAACTCCGGGATCTTCTCCACCTCCCGGATCATGTACAGCATGTCGATGGAGCGCAAGGCACCGGCTATGTTCAACCGGCTCTCCGGAAACCGGGTTCCGGCCCGGGCGCTTCTACTGTCCGTCATCTGCCTGATTCCGGGGGTCGTGCTGCTGTACACGAGCGGTTCCGTGGGCGAGGCGTTCACCTTCGTCACCTCGATCTCGGCCATCCTGTTCATCACCGTCTGGGCTTTTATCGTCATCGCCTATCTGTGCTACCGGGTCAAGCGGCCGGAACTGCATGCGGCATCGAAGTTCAAGGTGCCCGGCGGGCGATTCACCGCCTGGATGGTGCTGGCTTTCTTCGTCTTCACCATCGTGGTCCTCGGCTTGGAGGAAAGCACCCGGGTGGCTCTGTATTATGCACCGGCCTGGTACGCGATCCTGGCAGCCGCTTATTTCTTCCTGGTGCACCGCGGGCAGCGGAACAACACCGCGAGCCACCCAACAGACCGGCAGGAGAGGCACAGCAGTTGAGCTCCGTGGAGCAACAAGGCGAGGCCGGTTTGCTTATGCCGGTCTCGCCGCTCCTTGTGACGATGCGGCTTCCGAATATCCCGCATATCCCGCTAAGGCCTCTCGGGACCAGGTCAGCGCATCATCCAAACAATCCTGCGGCGCGACCAGGCGGATAGCACCGCCGGCACGGGCCACCAGCCGGGGCAACCACTCGGGACTGCCGATATCGATCCAGAGCAGCTTCACCCAGCGGTTTTGCGCCCACGAACCGGTCTCCGGAAGGTTCAAGACCGCCGACGCTTGATAGTAATCAGCCACCCAGAGCGCCGAAGCGTCGACGAGCAGTGTGGCCTCGATGTCTTCGGCTCCCGGGGTGAAGAGGTGGAGCGGAAAATTCTGCGCTTGAGCCACTTCCCTGACTGCCTCTTGTTCCCGGCTCACCTCGGCTGGTCTCGAGGCCTCCGGCTCGGCTGAGCGGATCCGGTCCACGCGGAAGGTCCGCTGCGCCTCAGCGCTATGACACCAGGCCAGCAGGTACCAGGCCTCGTCCTGGGAGAAGACCCGAATCGGATCCACAATGCGCTCCGTCAGCTCATCACGGTGGGGCACCAGATATTCCAGCTTGAGCTGCTGCCGAGAGCGGATCGCGCTCTGCAACAGCTCAAGTGTCCGGTCCTGCTCAGGGCTGCTGAGCCTGATGTCGACGATCCCGCCGAGGCCCGTGCCCAGCTCAGGGCTGGATTCTTCGCCAGCAGCCTCCCCCGCCGCGGCGCTGATCTTCGACATCACGGTGCGCACTGCGGAGTCGGAGCTCAGACCGGGCAAAGCGCTGAGTGCCTCCAGACCGACCAGCAGGGCCGAGGCTTCTTCGACGCTGAGCCGGATCGCTTCGGACAGTTCCTCCGCATCCGCGATATGAATGTAACCGTCATCCCAGGTGACATCCATCAGATCGCCGTGCAGGCCGCCAGGCAGGCCGCTGACCATGAGCAGGCTCAAATCCGCTTCTAGATCCCGGCGGCTGATCCCGAACTCGGCGGCGACGTCATCGACATGCATGCCCTGATGGTGATTGAGAAAAGGAACCAGATCCACGAGCCGGCGCAGCCGATCCTGAGCGGTTGTTTTGGCACGGGGCTGATGAGCCGGAGCCGGCCGATCCGGCAGCTGCGGTAATTGCTCTCGATGGGAACTGAGCACCCCTTCGAAGCGCTTGATGACCTCAGCCCGTAGATCTTCAGGGGCGAGCAGACGCGCATCCGGCCCATAGCTGGCGACCTCTCCTGCAAAGTCGTCCCAGGATCCATAGGCCACGGTGATCCGGTCCCAGCCCACTGCGGGCCTGCTTCCGGCAGTGTCTTCGTCTCCGGGTATAACGTCTTCCGGGACAATCCGGTCCCTCAAGCTCTGGCCTCGGCCGGCCCGCACCAGGATTTCAGCGCGCTGAGTATCGGGGGCCTCCAGGCTGCGGAGCGCCTCGGTGATCGAGAAGTCCTCCGGGCGGTCAAAGCTTTCGGCACTGAGGCTGACCCCGGAGCACAGCCGGGAGAGCCTGAAGATGCGCTGCCCCTGGCGCTCCAGATCCCAGCCCACGAGGTACCAGTGACCATACTTCAGGCCGAGCCCCCAAGGCTGGACCGTCCGCTGACGAGGTTTCTCGTCTTCCCGGCCGCGGTAGTCGAAGCGCACAGTGCGGCGGGTGGAAGCGGCTTCGAGTAGATCCTCGAAACCCGGTTCCCTGAGGCTGATCCGCGGCTCCAGCAGAGGCTCTGCAGCCTCCGTGCCGTCCAGCAGGGCCGGATCACCGACCACCCGCGTACCGATCTTGCGCACGGCACGACTCGCCGCCGCGCCTAACGCCGCCTGGCTCCAGAGCCTGCCCGCAAGTGAAAGCGCTGCCGCTTCCGCTGCGGTCAGCTGGATCTCGGGGAGCCGGTACTTCTCTTTCGGAATCCGGTAGCTGACGTTCCCCGGGTCTTCTTCGAAAGCACCCGGCTGCCGCTGCGTCTCCAGGGGAATGCCCATGGCGCGGAGGTCGACCTTGTCTCTTTCGAACATCCTCTCGAAGGCTTCTTCCGAGGGCGATTCCCGGTAGGCCTGGATGTTCTCACGCAAAAATTCCTTGCTGCGCCCATAACGGGTCTCCAGTAAGGCGATCAGCAGGTTGAGCAGTCGTTCGGTACGGGATGCGGACACGCTTCAAGCCTAATACTCGCATCGCACTGCCCCGCGCCGACGCGCTTGCATCGTTGATGCGAAGAGAACAAAAGAGAACCGAAGAATCAGCGCACGCTGACCAGGTCGACGACGAAGATCAGTGCTTCGTTCGAACCGATCCCCGCTCCTGCTCCGCGCTCACCGTAGGCCAGGTGCGAAGGAATTTCCAAGCGTCGCCGGCCGCCGGCTTTCATGCCGATCAGGCCGCGATCCCAACCTTCGATGACCTGGCCAACGCCTGCGGTGAAGTCCAGCGGCTGGCCACGATTCCAGGAAGCGTCGAACTCTTCTCCCGTGCTAAATGCCACGCCGACGTAATGCGCCGAGATGCCGTCCCCGGCTTTGACCTCGCGACCGTCACCGACGATTAGGTCCTCGATCACGAGATCCTCAGGAACATCGTGCTCCGGGAAGTCGATCTCCGGCTTCTGCCGATCGTAATTGCGCTCTCCAAAAGACATAATCCAATATCTCCTCGCGGAATCTAGGTGGTCAGAATCTCTCTATCGGCTGGTACAGCCTAGCTCTTGCCGACGATCTCCACGACGAAGACCAGGGGGCCGGCCGGGCGGCCAGTGCCGGGGTTATCCCCGTAGCCCAGGGCGGAGGGAATCACCAGCAGTACGGTGGAACCGACTTTCTGGCCCGTCAAGCCCTGAGTCCAGCCGGGAATCACCTGGCTCAGGCCGAAGCTCGCGGGCTCACCGCGATCATAGCTGGAGTCGAACTTCGAGCTATCCTCCCAGCGCCAACCAGCGTAATTCGCGTTGATAGTATCGGTTGCCGCGAGTGCATCGCCATCGCCCTCTTTGAGAACCTTGACCACGAGATTCTCCGGTGCGGGCCCGGAGGGGATGTTGACGCTGGGCACGTTGTTGTCGTCGAAGTTCACCGTGGGCAGCTTCCCCTCGGAGTCGAGCGAGGCCACTTCATCTGACGGGGCCACTGAAGGCAAGTTGCTCACGGACTCCACGAAGTAGATGGAAAGAGTCGCCGGATCCGGGCTGGCCCCTTGCTGCATGGACGGGCTGGAAGGGTTGGCGATGCCGATATAAGCCCCTACTTTCGCGGAGGAGAAAGCCTCGTAGACCTCTGCGGACTGGGATTTGAGCGAATCGTCAACGGTTTGAGTCTGCCCGGCGCTGGCGGAGAAGGTCTCGCCCAGCTGTGTTCCATCGGCTGCGTTGAAGGTCACGCCCCGCAAGCTCACCTGCTGGCCCGATTGCACTTCATCACCCTCGCCTTGCCGCAACAGCTTGACCGCGGGATCCGTGATGTTCAGAGGAGTCGGGAACTTCACCTCAGGGACTTGCCCGTTCTCGCCGGGGGTCACCTGCACATCGTTGAAGATCTGGGCTGATTCCGGGTTCATACTCACCGAAGGGTTCGGCGAGGTACTCGAATCCGATGCGGGGCCACTGCAGGCAGCGAGCATCAAGCTCAGCGGGACAAGGGCAGCTACAAAAACTTTGGAATAACGCAGACGCACACGCGCTCTCTTCCTCACAGTGCCCGGACACCTGCCTAGGAAGCCTGTGCTTCGGCGGGATCCGGACTGACGGCGTTGACTTCTCCCCAGTGTACCCTCCCTTGATAAGAAACCCCTGGGCGCGGTAATTCACACCAGCGGCAGAGAGGCGATGAGCGCGTCTACGCGTTCGTCTTCGTTCCGGAAGGGATCTTTGCACAGCACCGTCTGATGCGCCCGGCCGTTGAGCTTCAGGTGGACCCAATCCACCGTGTAGTCCTGGCCCGCGGCCTGGGCAGCCTCGATGAACCTGCTGCGCAGGGCAGCCCGGGTGTTCGCGGGCGGATGCTGCACGGCCTGGAGCGCATCTTCATCGGTGATTACTCTGCGGGCCGCGCCCTTTGCCTGCAGGAGGTAGAAGAGCCCGCGGTCTGGTGAAATATCGTGATACGTCAGATCCAGCTGGGCCAATCTCGGCGAATTCTCCGGTAGGTCGTGCTTCCGGCGATAGCTGTCGAGCAGACGCTTCTTGATCGCCCAGTCGATCTCGGTGTCTATCAGCCCGTGATCACCGGTTTCGATGGCCTCGAGAGTCCGCCCCCAGAGCTCCATGATCTGCGACAGATGCCGGTGGTGCTGCCCGGCTCGCGCTACATAATCGAGCGCCTTCTCGTAGTAGATGCGCTGAATCTGCACGGCGCTCATCACGCTTCCATCGGCCAATCTCACGGCGGTTCTACCGCTGATATCACGGGAGATCTCCCGGATGCTGCGGATGGGGTTCTCCATGCGCAGGCCCGTAATCGACTCCCCGTCTTCGATCATGCGCAGCAGCAGATCGACGCTGCCGACCTTGAGCAACGTCGTGGTCTCGGACATTGTAGAATCGCCGACGATCACGTGCAGCCTCCGGTAGAGTTCTGCATCGGCGTGCGGCTCATCCCGGGTATTGATGATGGGCCGGGAGCTGGTCGTCGCGGAGGAGACCCCTTCCCAGATGTGCTCGGCGCGTTGCGAGAAAGCGTAGTGCGGCTGCCCTGCCTGCAGCTGCAAACGCCCCGCACCGGCGATCAGCTGCCGAGTGACCAGGAAAGGGATCAGGGTCTCCGCCAGCTGGTTGAACTCCCCTTTTCGCTGGATCAGGTAGTTCTCGTGGCTGCCGTAGGAGTTCCCCGCAGAGTCGACGTTGTTCTTGAAAAGGTAGATCTTACCTTTGAAACCGTCCAGATGAAGCCGCCGCTCGGCCTCTTCGAGCAGTCCGTTGAGAATCAGCTCCCCAGCTTTGTCATGGGCGATGAGTTGCTGCAGATCGTCGCATTCAGCGGTTGCGTACTCCGGATGCGAGCCGACATCGAGATAAAGCCGCGAACCATTGCGCAGGAAGACATTCGAGCTGCGCCCCTGACTCACCACTTTCCGGAAGAGGTAGCGGGCCACTTCTTCGGGTGAGAGAGTACGGGAATCCTTTCCGGCGAAGGCTATGCCGAACTCGGTTTCGACCCCAAGAATCCTACGCTGCACGGTGACGCTTCTGACCGTCGGAGCGCAGTGGCAGCCTGATCACTGACCACCCTTCTGCACGAAGCCCCGCACGAATTCCTCCGCATTGCTTTCCAGTACGCCGTCGATCTCGTCGAGCAGATCGTCGAGACCCGCCGTGTGCTCATGCGACTGTGCTTGACCGGTAGCCGCTTCCGGTGCCGGGGAGCCGGTGATCTCTTGTTCGGACTCTTCCTCGTGCCGGTCCTCGTGCCGGCGGAATCCTTGCTGATCCTGGCCTGCCATCTCGGCGCCTCCTCGTATAGCCGTAGAGCCACATGCACGGCCGGCTACGATCTTCTGATCCTCTGCGCGCCGGCCCTGGCTTCACCCTTCATCCTGCCACGTCTGCGAATACTTGTCCGCAGCCGCGACTTCCCAGATCAGCGCTCCCCGGCCAGCAGATCACGAAGAAAATCTTCGGCCGCCGGATAAGCTTCGAAAAGAGCACCCACGTGCTGTCTCGTTCCGTCCAGGGGCTCTCTGGTGTGGACTTTATGCAGCCGATGTTTGCCGGACAAGCGAAAAATCACCGAGTCCCAGGAAGCTCCAGCGATGTCCCGGCCATAGCGCCGGATGCATTCGCCTCGGAAATAAGCTCTCGTGTCCTCCGGCGCACGGCGGGCCGCGGCCCGGATCTGCTCATCGCTCACTAGGGCTTCCGCTTGACCACGGGCTTGCAAGCGGTAGGCCAGTCCCCGGCTCGGCTCCAGATCCGACCACTGCACGTCGATGAGCGCCAGGCGTGCATCATCCCAGTCCAAGCCGTCTCGCTGCCGGTACTGCTCCAGCAGGTGCAGTTTCGCAGCCCATTCCACGCGGGTTCGCACCGCTTCCGACCCTCGGCGCAATCCGTCCAGCACTTCGGACCACAGCCTCAGGACCTGCCCGGTCTGCGCATCGGGCTGTGCACCTGCCGCACGCTGAGCGGCTTCCAGGTACATCTCCTGCACATCCAAGGCGGTCACCCGCCGCCCGTCGATCAACCGGTACCGCTGCGCCAGGCTGAGGTCATGACTGACCTGGTGCAGCGCTGTCACCGGTTCCCAGACCTCAAGCTCAGGCGTCAGCCCCCGTTCGATCAGACCCAAAACGAGCGAGGTCGTACCGAATTTGAGGAAGTGCGATACCTGGAAGAGGTTGGCGTCCCCGACGATGACGTGCAGCCGTCGGTAGTGATCAGCCACCGCATGCGGTTCATCCCGGGTGTTGATAATAGGCCGCCGGATCGTCGTCTCCAGACCAACTTCCGCTTCGAAAAAATCAGCGCGCTGGCTGATCTGATACCCGGCCGTTTCACCGTGCTGACCCATTCCGACTCTGCCGGAGCCGCAGATCAGCTGCCGAGTGACGAAGAAGGGGGTCAGCCCCGAGACGATCTGACGGAACGGGACGCTCCGGGGCATCAGGTAATTCTCATGACTGCCGTACGAAGCGCCTTTGCCGTCGGTGTTGTTCTTGTAGAGCTTGAGCTCTGGCAGCTCCTGACCATCCGGATCATCCGGATTCTCCTGAGTTCCGGTTCGGCGTTGCTCAATACCGGCCAGGGCGTCCCGCAGCACCTGGTCCCCGGCGAAATCCCAGATCACCGCGTCCAAAGGATTGGTGACTTCCGGTGAGGAGTATTCCGGATGCGCGTGGTCGACGTAGAACCTGGCGCCGTTGCTGAGCACCATATTCATGATCAGAGACCGCTCTTGCGCGGGGTCCCCCTCACTGATGACATCATGGCTGGCGAAGAACGCCGGTTCGTTAGTGAGCTGGGAAGGATGCGCCTGCTCACGCGGCATCGACCAGCCTCGGGCATCGACGAGCGGGGATTCCTCGCTGTAATCCCAGCTCGCCCGGGAACTGTCGTCAGGCAGGGCCGCCGGGCCTTGGGCATAGGCGTGCACGAGTTCGCTGGAGAGCCAGACAGGATCGCTTCCCGGAGCGGCAGGAGCGTGGATACCGTACTCGGTTTCCGCGCCCATGACTCGATGCACGCCCAGCGCATCTGGGAAAACACCGGGGGAAATCCGCTGCGCTGATTCACTGGCTCCGGGGAACGGCGGTACATGGCTCATGATGAGAGGCGCTGGTCCTGGCTGAGAATGCGGATAGAGATGATCCGCTCCCCTTTCCTGCCGGAGATTCTGGCCCAATCATCCGGGTTAGCGGTATTGGGGAGATCTTCTTGTTCCTGGAATTCATCGGCGACGGCCCGCCGCAGATGCTCGGTGCGCAGCCCCTTCTCCTGATAGGTCAGCAGGTCTTTGATCGCGTACTTCTTAGCTCGGTCTACGACGTTCTGTATCACCGCGCCCGAGCTGAAATCCTTGAAGTAGAGGATTTCGGACGCACCGTGCGCATAGGTCACTTCGAGGTATTGGTTGGCTTCGCTCGTGGCATACATCGCGGCCACCGTGTTCTGGATCATCGCGGCCACCGCTGCCCGGATATCGCCGCCATGCGCTTCCAGCTCAGCCCGATGGATCGGCACAGCAGTGGTGAGGTATTTGGCGAAGATCTCCGCTGCTGCCTCGGCGTCTGGGCGGCGGATCTTGATCTTCACATCCAGGCGGCCGGGCCGCAGGATCGCCGGATCGATCATATCCTCGCGGTTGGAGGCGCCGATGACGATGACATTATCCAGCCGTTCCACCCCGTCGATCTCGCTCAGCAGCTGCGGGACGATGGTGGTCTCCACATCGGAGGAGATCCCGGTGCCACGGGTGCGGAACAGCGAGTCCATCTCATCGAAGAACACCACCACGGCACTGCCATCGGCAGCCTTCTCCCGGGCTCGGGCGAAGATCATTCGGATCTGCCGCTCGGTTTCGCCGACGTACTTATCCAGTAGTTCCGGCCCCTTGATGTTCAGGAAGTAGGAGTTCTGCGGGGCTGCCCCGCTGCGCTCGGCGGCCTGAGCGGCCAAGGAGTTCGCCACGGCTTTGGCGATCAGCGTCTTACCGCAGCCGGGCGGCCCGTAGAGCAGGATGCCTTTAGGCGCTTTCAGTCCGTGCTCGCGGTACAGTTCCGGGTGCAGGAAGGGAAGTTCCACAGCGTCTTTGATCTGCTCGATTTGCGGGCCGAGCCCACCGATGTCGTGATACGAGATCTCCGGTACTTCTTCGAGCACGAGGTTCTCCACCTCGGAATGCGGAACTTTCTCCAGGGCGTATCCGCTCCTGGTCTCCAGGGAAACCGCATCGCCGACTCGCAGGCCCTGGCCGATCAGATCACCGGACAAGCGTACGACTCGTTCTTCATCGGACCTGCCGATGACCAGGGCTCGGTCCTCGCCCAGCAGCTCTTTGACCGTGACGATCTCCCCGGCGCGTTCGAAACCGAGCGCTGCGATGACCATCTGCGCTTCATTGAGCAGGACTTCTTGCCCGGGCCGCAGAGAGGCGAGATCGATCAGCGGGCTCACCGCGACGCGCAGTTTCCTGCCTTGGACCAGGACATCGGCGCTCTCCTTGGCCAGCTCCGAATCTGCGCCGCCCCCCGGGCCGGCGGCCAGCGGATGGTTGACCTGAATGACGGTGGCGAAACTGGAGGGCAGCTGGGCTTCCTTCTCCAATGCGGTCCTGAGTTTAACGATCTCGGAACGGGCGGTCTGCAGCATGATGGTCAGCTTGCTGTTGTTCTGGGTCGCCGACGCCAGCTGATGATCCAGCCTGCGCAGTTTGTCCCGCAGGACGTTGACCTGACGCTCGACATCGGAGTGCTTCTGGACTTCGTGGTTTCCTGCCCTACCCTGGCTCATCCTGCTCCGATCCTCTCCGCTTCATCCCGCGAGGTTACTGCTCCTGGCCCTGGGGCTCTTCGGTTCTCGCCGCAGAGTCGTGACCCGCTGCCGCCTGCCCGGCCGCCGCGGCATCCCGGACTGTCCGGCGCAGCTTCTTATCCGAGGCTACTCTTTCACCGACTGCTTCCGGGCTCCAAGGATTTTCGGCTTCGTCCGTATCCTCTTGCGAGGTGCTTTGCGAGGCACCTTGTGGAGTCCAGGCCTCCAGATCAGCCGGGGTGAACTCAGGTTTGGCACCCCGGCGTTTGGCAGCCAGCGCGGACACTCCCGCAGCGAGCCTGCGCGTCACCAGGAGGAAACCGGTATGCGCCACCATCCGGTGGTTGGGCCTTACCGCCAGTCCTTCGAGGTGCCAACCGCGGACCATGGACTCCCAGGCCTCCGGCTCGGTGAATCTGCCGTCGGCGCGAATCGCTTCAGCGGTGCGGGAGAGCTGGGTGACCGTGGCCACGTAGTTGATCCAGACGCCTCCGGGTGCCAGGACCGTGGCCACCGCATCGACACACTCCCAGGGGGCGAGCATATCGAGCACCACACGGTCGATGCTGCCCGGCGCTTCAGCGGCGACGACCTCCGCCTGGAAGTCTCCCAAGGAGATCTTCCAGGCGGGGTGCGGGCCGCCGAAAAGAGTCTCGACATTGCTCTGCGCGATCTGGGCGAATTCCTCGCGCCGCTCGAAGGAGTGCAGATATCCCTGATCGCCCACGGCGCGCAGGAGGGACAGCGAGAGCGCTCCGGACCCCACGCCGGCTTCGACCACCCGGGCACCAGGGAAGATATCGGCCATCGTGACGATCTGGCCCGCGTCTTTGGGGTACACCACTGCCGCCCCCCGGGGCATCGAGAGCACGAAATCACTCAGCAGCGGTCGCAGCGCCTGATAGCGCTGGCCCTTGGTGTTCTCGACGATGCTTCCCTCGGGCTGGCCGATCAGCTCACTGTGGTCGAGGAAGCCCTTATGCGTGTGGAACGCTCCTCCTTCAGCGAGGGTTATGGTGTTCATCCGGCCCCGGTCATCAGTCAGCTGGACGCGCTCCCCGACCCGGAAAGGGCCGCGACGCAACTGGGCGCCATGCGGGGACTGCTCGGGATTCGGCTGGGCTTCGCGCTTAGTCATCGTCTGCTGGAACTCCTGGAAATCTCCGGCTGAGGTGCATCATCTCGGACCGACATCATTCCGGCACCGGCTTGCCGGTCACCGCTGCTACCACGACCTGTTGTCGCAGCAGGCCGGTGACGAGCCCCCGGCTGTCGATCACGGCGTACTCGTTACCGGATAGCTGTGCCAGATACTGGATGAGCTCCTGCCCGGAGGCGCTCTCCGGAACATACCCTCCCGGCGCGAGCGGATTGGCCACGGCGGTGGCCAGAGTCGATGCCGCAGCGGTCAGCGGCACCGAGGCCAGAGCCAGTGGATCAACCACGTATCCCGGTTGGCCGTCCCGACCGCAAAGCACTACGCTCACCCCCGGATGATTGGACAGCAGTCCCAGCACCTGGGCCACCGATGATTCATCGCTCTGGCCCACCGCTGGGGTGCTCAGCGCCCCCGCACTGATCGCCGGAAGCCGCAAGCGCATGCGGGCGGCACTGATCGCCTGGCTCGCACCCAGCCAGAGGAAGCCCGCGACCAGGAGCATGAATAAGGCGGTCTGGATGTTCAGCGTGCCGCCGCGCAGAAGCGGTACACCCAAGACACCGACGACCAAGAGCACCACGACGACTCTGCCGGCCCAGCCGGCCGCCACGGTGCCTTTCTCCTGGCTACCGGTGATCTGCCAGAAGATCGACTCCACGAGCCGACCGCCGTCCAGGGGCAGACCGGGCAGCACGTTGAAGACACCGATCAGCAGATTCGCCCAGACGAAGATGTTCGCGAGCGCCGAGAGCAGCTCCAGATTGGCCGAGCTGCCTTGTGGCAATACCATAACGAGCAGCCAGCCCAGGCCGGCGAGGACGAAGTTCGCTGCGGGGCCGGAGAACGCCACGACGAGCGAGCGCCAGGGCGTCGCGGTGAAATTCTCAAACTGTGTGTGACCGCCCCAGAGGTTGAGCACGATTTTCTGCGTCGGCCAGCCGAACCCGCGAGCCGCTAGAGCATGCGCCAGTTCATGGATGAGCACCGAGAACAGCAGCAGCAGCGCATAGAGGAAAGCGATGAGGTAGGCTCCGGCGCCGAGCCGGGGGAAGTTCATCTGGATGAACGGGCCGAAGACGATCACCGTGAAAGCCGCGATCAGGAACCAGGAGTACGCGAGGATCACCGGAACGCCGGCGATCCTCCCTAGCGGGATTCCTTCGCGTCGGGTTCTGCTTGCTTCTTGATGCCCCGGCTGGTTGCCCTGTTCGCCGTTCATGCTGCGCCGTCCTGATCCGCACCGGCGGTGGCGGCGCCGGCGGCAGCCAGTGCGGGCACGGGGTGCTGCACAGCGGCCAGCGCCTCGGCCAAATCCTCGGGTGTCCGGCCGCTGAGGCTCTCCCAGGTCACTCGGCGGGTGTCTTCCGGCAGCGGGACGGTATGCGGGATGCCGATGGTCGGCAGACCGGCGGCCAGCGCCGAAGTCACACCCGGCACCGAATCCTCCAGAGCGATGCACTGCTCCGGCTGCAGCTGAGGGTCATCCTGGCGCAGCAGTTCCAGGGCACGTAGATACGGCTCCGGGTGCGGCTTGCCCTGGGTCACCTGATCACCGGTCACCATGAACTCGAAGGTCTCCGCCGGTAAGGCTGCAACGATCTCCGAGGCCAAGGGGCCTTCGCTCATCGTGACCAGAGCGCAGCGAATGCCCTCCGCCCGCAACTGTTCGAGCAGTTCGCGGGCACCGGGGCGCCATGGCATCTGTTCTTGAATGCGCGCGATCACCTGAGCCGTCATGGCATCGATGATCTCCCGACGGCTGAGCTGAACTCCGGCCTCCTGCAGGATGCCGGAGCTGCGCCATAGCGACTGGCCTACCAAGCCCATAGCCTGCTCATGGCTCCACTGCCCGCCATGCGCGTGGACGAGCTCGGTTTCCGCGGCGATCCAGTATGGTTCGGTATCGACCAGAGTGCCATCCATATCCCAGAGCACTGCACGCAGCGCCGGGGCAGCGGAATCCGGGACCGACCCGGCCGGGCTCACCGAATCCTGCTGCGAAAGCAGGTCGGATGGTATTGAGGCATCATGCATTCCAATAGTTTAGCCGGGCGAAGCGGAGCCACTGAGACAGTGCAGTGCGCTAAGCTCTCCGCGAATCCAGCACTGGCCTTGACGCAGCCGGAGCTGCCCGGAGCCAGCAGGAAACCAGGCCGCAACGCGCATGCACCCGGGCAACTACCTGGCGAGAGTGCTTGCTCTGCCGAAATCGCGTCGTAGGGTGGAGGAATGAGCGCAGGTAGCACAGAGCCGGAACCCCGGTTCGACGATGACGCCCCGGAAGGGCAGTTCCTGCCCCTCGTCGGGGGCAGGCGCCGGCCTACCATCATGGTGGCAGCGTTCGAAGGTTGGAACGATGCCGGTGAGGCGGCTTCTGAAGCGCTGAACTTCCTGAACCGGGCCTGGGGGGCAGAGCAGACGTCCGAATTCGATCCGGATGAGTACTACGATTTCCAGTTTAGTCGCCCGGTGATCCGCCGGGACGCTTCAGGAGAGCGGAAGATCGTCTGGCCGAGCACAAGAATCGCCAGGGTCTCGCTCGAGCACGCTGAGGTGGTCTTCGTGCACGGTATCGAGCCTTCTTACCGCTGGCAGGCCTATACCGCAGAACTCCTGGAGCACGCCGCGGATCTTTCCATCGACTGCTTGATCCTGGTGGGTGCGCTGCTCGCGGATGTGCCGCATACCCGGCCGATCCCGGTGACCTCCACGAGCCAAGACCGCACCCTCCGCGAACGGATGAGCATCGAGACGCCGCAGTACGAGGGGCCGGTGGGCATCGTCGGGGTGCTCGGAGATGCCGCTATGCAGGAGGGCATACCGACGCTCTCGTTGTGGGCCGCGGTACCGCATTACGTGGCGCAGTCGCCTTCGCCGAAGGCCCAGCTCGCCCTGCTGCATCAGCTCGAGGAGATGCTAGCCGCACCACTGGACACCACCGAACTCACGGAGGAAGCCGAAGCCTGGGAGCGCGGAGTCGATGAGCTGGCCACCGATGACCCAGAGGTGGCCGCCTACGTCCGGCAGCTCGAGGAAGCGAAGGACGCCGCCGATCTGCCGGAGGCTTCCGGAGAGTCTATCGCCCGGGAATTCGAGCGCTATCTGCGGCGGCGGGGTCCAGAGAAGCCCTAGCTAACAGTGGTTCAGTGGTCGGTGACCGTTACCGCCCCGGTCAGAGGCTGCCCTTCAGAGCCTGATGCTCAAAACCTAACGCTCAGAGCCTGACTCCGAGTAGCGCATCTACAGTGTCCCGGACCAGCTCGCCATCCGGATTACCGGGCCGAGCAGGGTGATCATGAGCCTCGGCCGCCCATCGATCGACGGCTTCGAGCGCCGCAGGCGCGTCGAGATCCGCGCCCAGTGCCTGCCGGACCGCTGCGAGCAGGGGCTTCGCGGAACCTTCTGGGGCGCGGTCGAGAGCCTCCCGCCAACGCTCCAGGCGCAGCTGCGCCTCCGCGAGCAGGCGGTCATGCCAGGACCAGTCGGAACGATAGTGCTGACTGAGGATCGCCAGGCGGATCGCCGCCGGGTCGGCGCCTTGTTCGCGCAATGCGGAGACCAGAACCAGATTGCCCCGCGACTTGCTCATCTTCTCGCCATCCAGGCCGACCATTCCGGAGTGCAGGTAGTGCCGGGCCAGCGGGGTGTGGTCAAGCGCCCAAGCGTGGCCGGCACCCATCTCATGGTGCGGGAAGATGAGGTCCGCTCCCCCGCCCTGCACGGTCAAAGGAGCGGCCAGGAACTGACGGGCGATCACGGTGCACTCGATATGCCAGCCGGGGCGTCCTTCGCCCAGGGCGCCTCCCGGCCAAGAGGGTTCCCCGGGCCGAGCTCCGCGCCATAGCAGCGGGTCGAGCGAGTGGCGCTTGCCCGCCCGCTCGGGGTCGCCGCCGCGCTCGGCGAACAGCGGGAGCATCTGGGCTTCATCGAGTCCGCTCACCGAGCCGAGGGACCAGGCCCCGGGCTGCTCGGGATGAGCCTGTGTGTCAGCACCGGCCGCCCGGACATCGAAGTAGATATCCGTCGCCCCGGTCTCGGCATCCTGAACTTTATAGGCGGTGCCTTCCGCCAGCAGTTTCGCCACAGCGGAGGCCACTCGGTCGATGGATTCTACCGCGCCGATGTAGTGCTGCGGCGGGGTCACGGAGAGGGCGGCCATATCCTCGCGGAAAAGCTGGGTCTGCTCCTGTGCGAGCACCCGCCAGTCTGTGCCGTCCCGCTCCGCTCGTTCCAGCAGCGGATCATCCACATCGGTGACGTTCTGCACATACTGGACGCAGACCCCGGCGTCCCGCCAGGCCCGGCCCAGCAGGTCGAAAGCCACGTAGGTCGCAGCGTGACCGAGGTGGGTGGCATCATATGGGGTGATACCGCAGACGTACAGGCTGGCTTCCCTCGACTCCGGCAGTAGCGGCTGGCGCTCCTGCGCGACCGAATCGTATACCGAGAGCTCGGTGAGCGTTCCGGGAAGCTCCGGTTGCGGGCGGCTGACCCAAGATTTCACGTTCCTCGCCTTTCAGAATCAAGTCAGGGCCGGGCTCGGCAGAAGTTCCGGTCGAACTCAGCCGGTCGCAGGGATCACGGAGAAGCCCAGCAGGACGAAGATCAGCAGGCCGAGCGCGATCCGGTACCAGACGAAGATCCGGTAGCTGTTATTCGAGATGTACTTCAGGAACCAGCCGATGATCACATAAGCCACGACGAAAGAAACACCGGTGGCCAGGAGTGTCTCGCCGAGGTTGAAGGGGCTGGGCGCGCCTTCCTGTCTGATGAATGCTTTGTAGAGCTGATAGAAGCCGCTGCCGAGAACCGCGGGGATCGCTAGCAGGAAGGAATAGCGAGCTGCGGCTTCACGCGTGTATCCCATCATGAGGCCTGCGGTGATGGTTCCCCCGGACCTGGAGACACCCGGGATCAGAGCCAGGCACTGCGCCAGACCGTAGAGGATGCCGTGCTTGAAGGTGAGCTGCTCAATGGGGCGCTGCTTCTTGCCGAGGGCATCGGCAGCTGCCAGGATCACGCCGAAGACGATCAGCATGGTGGCTACCAGCCAGAGATTGCGCAGCGCGCCTTCGATGGCGTCCTGGAACAGCAAGCCGATCACCACGATCGGTATGGTGCCGATAATCACCAACCAGCCCATCTTGGCGTCGGGATCGCTGCGCGGAACCTTCCCGACGAGGCAGAGCGACCACTGCCTGATGATCCGCACGATATCCCGCCAGAAGAAAACCACCACCGCGGCTTCCGTGCCGAGCTGGCTGATCGCGGTGAAAGCCGCCCCCGGATCCGGCATGCCGAAGAGCGTGCCCACCACATAGAGGTGCGCGCTCGAGGAGATCGGCAGGAATTCAGTCAGCCCTTGGACCAAGCCTAATAAGGCAGCTTCTAACCAGTTCACGTAGTAGACCTTATGTCATCACCTGCCCGCGGAGCGCACCGCCACGGTCCGGGCAGCCAGACCATGAGCACATCTGCCGTCCCGGCACGTAGACTTGGTTCCTATGCAGCAACGTTTCCTGGGCCGCAGCGGCCTGCGCGTCTCCGTGCTCAGTCTAGGGACCGCCACCTGGGGCGCCGGCACCGAGGAAGCGGACTGCCGTGAGTTGCTGACATCCTACGTCGCAGCCGGTGGCACGGTTGTCGATAGTGCCGCCGGTGATGCGGATGGGCGCAGCGAGGAACTCCTCGGGGCCCTGCTCGATGATGTCGTCCCGCGCGATGATCTGGTTCTGGTCTCCAGGGCCGGCGTGCAGTACCGAAATGATCGGGAATACGTGGATTGCTCGCGCAAAGCACTGCTGGCCGACCTCGATGCCTCCTTGGCCCGGTTGGGCACTGACTATCTCGATATCTGGCTTCCGCAGCACTGGGATCCGATGGTCCCGCTCGAGGAAACTCTTGGCGTGCTCGACGATGCAGTGGCTTCCGGTCGGGTCCGCTATGCCGGAGTGTCGAACTATGCCGGCTGGCAGTTGGCTAAAGCAGCGGCTACCGCGGGCCGGCCGATCGTGGCGGGGCAGATCGAATACTCCCTGCTGAACCGTTCGGCCGAAACCGAGCTCCTTCCCGCGGCTCAAGACGCCGGAATCGGCCTGATGTGCTGGGGCCCGCTAGGCCGAGGCGTGCTGACGGCTAAGTACCGCGGCCGGATCCCGGCTGATTCCCGGGCTGCATCAGAGCTCTGGCAGGACTATGTGGAGCCCTATCTCAGCGGCCCGGCCAGCCAGGTGACCGAGGCTCTCAGCACTGCGGCCAAGGGCCTGGACCGGGAGCCCTTCGATGTCGCGCTGAGCTGGCTGCTGAACCGGTCCATGGTCTCCTGCGCGATCATCGGCCCCCGTACACCAGGTCAGTTGACCCAGCTGCTAGCCGCCTCTTTGGCACCGCTGCCGGAGCAGATCAGCAGCGTGCTCGATGAAGTGTCCCAGCCGCTCGGTCAGCCTGTGCCGTCGCCATCCTCATCGCTGTCTTCCTCCTCGTCGATCACCAGCGGCGTGACCTCGCCGTAGTTCTCATAGAGAAGGTCCTCGTAGGCATCGAAAGCCTCGATGATAGCGGAATAAGCAGCCTCGACCGCGGGATCGTCTTCCCCTCGACGGGCGCGCACCGCGGCAAGATGATCTTCAAGCGCTGCGGTGAGTGCCTGTAATGCAATACCCGGGTCTATGCTCATAGCTAAACGTTAGCTCTTAATGGCGCCGAGAGCACCGTTAGCTGCATCAACTGCATCGTTATCAGCATTGCCATGGCACCCGTTGAGTAAGGCGGGAGTAAAAAGGGTGCCAGTGATGTTCTAGTGATGTTCTAGACACTTCCGGGATCACCCGGCTGCCCCGATCGGAGGAAACGTGACCCACCCCGCATCCTCGTACCCCTCTTCTGACTCTTCTTCTGGACATGCAGCACAGGTCCGGAACCGGGATGGTCTCTATGAGTATCTGGTGTTGACCATCGATGCGCGCGCTTCGCTGCCGGAGGCCCGGCAGCGGCTCACCGAGCATGCCGAGTACGGTAAATGGGAACTGCGGCGCAGCCGCCTGTACACCGGCGGGCGGCGGCAGTTCTGGTTGCGACGACGGGTGCTGCGGGTAGAGCGCACGGCGTGAGGAGTCCAGGGGGCGCGCACTCCGCGAGCCTCAGCTCTTCGGCTCCAACGCGGCGATCATCGCGGGAAGCAGCCGGCGCAAGGCCTGGCCGCGGTGCGAGATGGCGTTTTTCTCAGCAGGGCTCAGCTCGGCGCAGCTGCGGTTCATCCCCAGCGGCTGGAGTACGGGGTCATAGCCGAAGCCGTGCTCTCCGCGCGGCTCGGTCAGCAGTGTGCCGCGCAGGCTGCCCCATTCCACCCGCTCCTGAATCTCGCCAGCGTCACCGCCCTCGCTGAGCGAGACGGGGAACACCAAGGCCGCGGCGCAGACGAATTCGGCTTCTCTGTACTCAGGGCCGATGTCGCTGAGCTGAGCTAACAGCAAGTGCAGATTCGCTGCATCGTCCCCGTGCCTGCCGGCCCACCGGGCCGAGAAGATCCCGGGGGCACCCCCGAGCACCCCGACGCTGAGACCCGAGTCATCCGCGATGGCTGGTAGACCCGTGGCCTGCGCCACCGCATGGGCTTTGAGCAGAGCGTTCTGCTCGAAGGTGACCCCGGTTTCGGCGACATCGGGGGCTCCGGCAGCGGCTGCGTCGACCACGTGGCGGTCAACATCGAGGCCAGGCACCTCTCCCCTGAGCAGTTCTCGCAGTTCTCGCAGTTTCCCCTGGTTGTGCGTCGCGAGCACCAGGCGCGCACCGGATTCTGCTGTAGAGTCGGAGGCCGGCATCACTGCGACCCCGACGAGGTCAGCTCCAGGGTGTCGCGCTGAATCTGAGCCAGCTGGGCAGTGCCCAACAGAGCGAGGTCCAGAAGCTGATCGAGCTCGGCCCGGTCGAAGGGCGCGCCTTCGGCGGTGCCCTGGACCTCGACGAATCTGCCGTCACCGGTGACCACGACATTCATATCGGTCTCCGCGCGCACATCCTCCACATAGGCGAGATCGAGCATGGGCACCGAATCGATGATGCCCACTGATACCGCGGCGACGGTATCGATCAGGGGCTTCGCCGCCGCTTTGATGAGCTTGTTCTCTTTCGCGTAGCGGATGGATTCCGCGAGCGCGACATACGCTCCCGTGATGGCTGCGGTCCGGGTTCCGCCGTCGGCTTGGAGGACATCACAGTCGAGGACGATGGTGTTCTCACCCAGGGCCTCGGCGTCGATGATCGAGCGCAGCGAGCGGCCGATCAGCCGGGAGATCTCGTGTGTGCGGCCGCCGATCTTGCCTTTGACCGATTCCCGGTCGTTTCGGGTATTGGTGGCTCGCGGCAGCATCGCGTATTCGGCGGTGACCCAACCGCGGCCTTCTCCTTTGAGCCAGCGCGGCACCCCTGCGGTGAACGAGGCGGTGCAGAGCACTCGGGTGCTGCCGAACTCGATCAGCGCAGAGCCTTCGGCTTGAGACGACCAGCCACGGGTGATAGCGATATCGCGGAGTTGATCGGGGGTGCGGCCATCGGCGCGGTCCGGCCCGGTCTGCGCGCGCTCGGAAGAAGAATCGGAAGTCACGGGAACCATGCTCCTCAGCCTACCCAGAGAGAATCCCCGCAGACCAGCTCAGACTCTGCGACTCATGCTGCGACTCATACGGTGTAGTGCACACCCGCCACCGCTACTGATAGGTCCCCGGTATAGACCTGAGCCGCTTCGGCCACTACTACGGTGGCGTCCGTCCATACCGGCAGATGAGTCAGGAGCAGCCGGCGCGCACCGGCCTGCACCGCGGCCTGGGCCGCTCGGTGGCCAGTGAGGTGGACTCCTTTGATCTTGTCGTCCCGGCCCTCCTGGAAGGCTGATTCACAGAGGAAGAGATCCGCATCCCGAGCTGCTTCGATGAGCCCTACGCAGAGATCGGTGTCTCCGGAGTAGCTGAGCACGGACCGCCGCTCCATGAGCTCGGCCTTCCCAGGCCCCGGGTGTCCAAGGTACTCCAGGGCTTCTACGCGCAGGGCATAGGCTTCCTCGATCGGATGCTCCACGGGGTACGGAGTGATCGTGAAAGGCCCCAGGCGCACTGCTTGACGCGGATCCCATCTTTTGAAGTCGAATTCCTCGTGCATCCCGGGATCCGGGTCGAGCCCGTAAGCGGTCGCCAGGCGATGCGCAGTCTCCTCCGGTCCCCAGACCGGGATCCGGCCGACGTCCCAGCCCGCGGGATCCCAACGCACGGCAACGTGCAAACCGCACAGGTCCAGGTAATGGTCCGGATGGAGGTGGCTGAGGAAGATGGCATCGATAGTGCGCAGATCGAGGTACTTCTGGACTTCGCCCAGGGCACCGCTGCCCAGGTCCAGGAGGATCCGCCAAGGCCGTACGCCATCATAGGCGGTCAAAAGGTAGCAGGAGGCCGCTGAAGCCGGCCCTGGGAAAGATCCGCTACAGCCGACGATCGTCAGTTGCATGCTGTCACTCCTGTTCCGCGAGTTCCGCGAGGTCGATACCGCTGCCCGAATCGCCGCGCCCCCGTTGCCCGGATTGGGCAGCGGTAAGAAGTTCGGGGGTGATCCGGGTGAGTGAGCCCGTCGGATAGTGGGCACTCACATGCGCCGCGTGCTCTACCGAAGTTACTTCCGGGCCCAGGAAGCGTCGAGCCAGGGCCTCGAAGGCTCCGGCATCTCCGGTGGCCACGAAGCGATGCTGCGGGCGCCAGCCCTGAGTGCGCTCGAGCCCATGCCCTACCAAGGCTTTATAAACGTCTTTAGCGGTCTCTTCAGCACTGGAGACTAGAGTCACCTGATCCCCCATGACATAGGAGATCGCTGCGGCCAGCAGCGGATAATGGGTGCAGCCGAGCACTACGGTATCAACTTCGGCGGCTTTCAGCGGCTCGAGGTATTCCTGAGCGGTCTTGAGCAATTCCGGCCCTGAGGTGACCCCGGCTTCCACGAAAGGAACGAAATCGGGGCAGGCTGCGGCGGTGACTTCCAGGTTCCCGGCAATACCGAAAAGATCCTGATAAACCCTGGACCCGATGGTCGCCTGGGTGCCAATCACGCCAATCTTGCGGTTGCGGGTAGCGGCCATAGCACGGCGGACCGCAGGCTGGATGACCTCGACCACGGGAATCCCCTGCCTGCGGGTATAGCGCTCCCGGGCATCGGCGAGCACCGCGGCGGAAGCCGAATTACAAGCGATCACCAGGAGTTTCACCCCGGCATCGACCAGTTCGTCCATAACGCCCAGGGCATTCGCGCGGACTTCGGCGATAGGCAGAGGGCCGTAAGGGGCGTTCGCGGTGTCCCCGACGTAGAAAACCGCTTCATGCGGAAGCTGATCGAAAACCGCGCGGGCTACGGTCAGGCCGCCGACGCCTGAATCGAAGATCCCCAGCGGGGACTGCGCATCGGCCCCGCTCACTGCTGCGGACCTGAATGATCTGCCTCCGGAGAGCCCGAACCCGCACCCGTATCCGGAGTATCAGGATCAGTATCGGCGTCACGGCGGAGCATTTCCAGCAGTGCGAGCACCAATCGGCCGTGCACGAAGGTGACGAAGTAGTACAGCTGGCTCAGACCGTCTCGTTCAGTGGCTTCGGGGTCTAGTGCACTAGGAGCTGCATCGGAATCCCCGGCGGAGGCGTAGAGATCTAGTCGTTCGGCCAGAACCAGGCGGATGTCGTTGAGCGCTCGCACTAGGATCTCCGCCTGCTCACGGCTGAGCTGCAGTTCCCTGCTCTCCAGCATCACGGCAGCGGCTTTGAGCGCACTGACCTTGCCCTGACGGAGCGAGCGCTCGGTGAACCGACGGAATTCCAAGGCCGCTTCTTCGTCATCATGCACCCCATCCGGCAGCAGGCGCCTGAGCGCAGGGTCCACCGGTACCTGCGCTTCATCATCCCAGCCGACGAGTTCTGCCAGCGGATCCGCAGCCCCGGCGTCGTCGGCTTCTAGCATCCCAGCGACGCTACCGAGCAGCTGTTGCAGCAGCTGCCGTTCCGGGGCGCCGATCGCCCCGACGATGCGATCTCCGGATAGCACGAAAGCACCCGGGCCGCTCATCGGGACTCCTGGCTCACACTGGCCTGCAGGCCGTAAGAGTGCATCGCCATCACATCGGTCTCCGCCTTCTCCCTGCTGCCCTTGGCCACAACGGCCCGCCCTTCGGTATGCACCTGCATCATGAGCGCTTCAGCGCGGTCTTCGGCATAGCCGAAATAGCTCTGGAAGACGAAGGTGACGTATTCCATCGTATTCACCGGATCATCCCAGACCAGCACAGACCAAGGCCGCTGCTCGAAGGCCGAGAGCTGCTCCGCCTCCAGCGTCAGTTCCTGGGTTCCGGCCTGCGTGCTGGACGCAGGCAATCCACTGAGCCGCTCGGGCAAGGTGCTGATCGACATCTTCCTATTCTAAAGGCGTCCGGTGAGGCAGCTTGTTCTGAACTGTTCTGAACGCTGCCCTGAAATACTCTGGGCAGGGTGGACGATACCGCTGATGGGGCAGCCCCGGCCGTAGCCGATTAGAGTATTTGCCGTGACCTCTTCTCTGCCAGATTCCGTCTCCAGCCGGCTGAGCGACTCCGCAGCACCGGCAGCACCGGTCATCGGGGCCATGACGAGCCTGTACACGGACCGCTATGAACTGACTATGCTGCAGGCCGCCCTGCGCTCCGAAACCGCGCACCGGCCCAGCGTGTTCGAGGTTTTCGCACGGAGACTGCCCGAAGGGCGGCGGTACGGTGTTGTCGCCGGTACCGGGCGCCTTCTGGAGGGCCTGGCTGACTTCCGCTTCCGCGAATCCGAGCTGGAATATCTGGAGCGCCACCGCGTAGTGGACCGGCCGACCCTGGACTTCCTGGCTGACTTCCGCTTCCGCGGCAATATCTACGGGTATGCCGAAGGCGAGGTGTACCTCCCGGGCTCGCCCTTGCTGATCATCGAATCCAGTTTCGCTGAAGCCTGCGTGCTGGAAACCTATGTGCTCTCCATCCTCAATCACGACAGCGCCATTGCCGCGGCTGCTTCAAGAATGAGCTCGGCCGCTGCCGGCCGCCCCTGCATCGAGATGGGCTCACGACGCACGCATGAAGAGTCCGCCGTGGCCGCTGCCCGGGCTGCGGCCATCGCCGGTTTCGCCAGCACTTCCAATCTGGCTGCCGGTTATCGTTATGGCTTAGCAACGGTAGGCACCGCAGCGCATTCCTTCACGCTGCTGCACGATTCCGAAGCCGATGCTTTCCGCGCCCAGGTGGACTCGCAAGGCGTAGGGACCACTCTGCTCGTCGATACCTACGATGTACCCACCGCGGTACGCGCCGCGGTGGAGATCGCCGGGCCGGAACTCGGCGCCGTCCGGCTCGACTCCGGGGATCTGGTGGCCCAGGCCCGCCAGGTCCGCGCGCTGCTGGATGAGCTCGGGAACAAGAACACCCGGATCGTGGTCACCTCGGACCTGGACGAATACGCTATTGCCGCTCTTGCCGCCGCGCCCGTCGATGCCTACGGCGTGGGCACTTCTCTGGTCACCGGCTCCGGGGCGCCGACGGCGGGCATGGTGTACAAGCTCGTCAGCCGTGCCGGGCCGGATGGCGAGTTCGTGGCGGTGGCCAAAGCCGCTAAGGGCAAAGCCAGTGTCGGCGGCCGTAAGTTCGCGTTGCGCAAGCGTCACGCCAATGGCACCGCCGAGGCCGAGGTCATCGGCATTGGGCACCGGCCGGCCGATGACGGCGATGATCGGGCCCTGCTACAGGATTTCGTGATCGATGGCGAGCTGCAGGACGGCTGGACCGGGCCGGAGGCCGTGCGCCGGGCTGCAGCCCGTCACCGAGATTCCACCGAGGAGCTGCCCTCAGCCTGGCGGCGGCTGCAGCGCGGTGAGCCCGTGATCCCCACCGTGTACGAAGAAGCATAAGAGCACACCTTCCAGAACTCCGGAGGCACTATGGCGCACGCGCTGATCATCGTGGATGTGCAGAACGACTTCTGCGAAGGCGGTTCCCTCGCGGTGGCGGGTGGAGCCGAAGTCGCTGCGGGTATCATCCGGATGCTCTCGGGCAGCGATGATTTCGATGCCGTCGCGGCAACGCAGGACTGGCATATCAATCCCGGGGAGCACTTCTCCGACTCCCCCGATTTCCGAACTTCCTGGCCGGTGCACTGCGTGGCCGGTTCAGCCGGTGCGCAACTGCACCCCGATCTGGATACCGGATATCTCGATGCCTCTTTCCGCAAGGGCCAGTTCGATGCCGCCTATTCGGCTTTCGAAGGTACCCAGGCTGTGGATCCGACAGCAGCCGCGTCCGAGGACGGCTGCGACCCCGGCAGCACGCTGAGCCTGGATGCCTGGCTGCGGGAGAACGCCATCGAAACCGTGACGATCGCCGGCCTGGCGACCGATCACTGCGTACGGGCGACCGTCCTTGATGCGCTGCGGCTCGGGTACCGGGTCCGGGTGCTTACCGAGCTGTGCGCCGGGGTGGATACCGAGGCCTCCCGCGCTGCACTGGCCGAGCTGCGCGCCGCCGGGGCCGAACTCCACTGATCAGCACGGCTGAGCTGATAGCGGCTATTTCTTGCCGATGAACCAGCCCTGAAGCTTCTTGAGCCGGTCCATGAGCTGCTGTTCGTTGGCCTGAGCGACCGGCGGCCCGCCGCAGCTGCGCCGCAGTTCGTTATGCACCACGCCGTGCGGGGTTCCGGTACGGGCCGACCAGGCCGCAACATTCTTGGCCAGCTCATTGCGCAGATCTTTGAGCTGGCGATGATCCGGTACCGGGGCGCTCTGCTCTGCGGGGCGGGAGCCGCGGCGGCTCAGCTGCTCGGCCTGCCGCTGGCGCAGGAGCAGCGCCACTTGATCGGCATCGAGGAGGCCGGGGATGCCTAGGAAGTCCTGCTCGTCCTCACTGCCCAGCTCACCGCCGAGGCCGAACTCCCCGCCGTCGAAGAGCACGCGATCAAAGGAAGCCTGTGACTCCAGGGCCTCGAACTTGGCCTTCTCCAGCTCACCGGAGGCTTTCTCCTCGCGCTGGGCCTCGAGCATCTCCTGATCTTCGGTGATGAAACCGTCCGCTTCCGCATCGGTATCGGGCCGGTCCAGGGCGTGATCGCGCTCCATTTCGAGGGCGTTGGCGAGGGCCATGAGCTGCGGTACCGAGGGCAGGAACACCGATGCGGTCTCCCCGCGTTTGCGGGCGCGGACGAAACGCCCTACGGCTTGGGCGAAGAACAAGGGCGTCGCGGTTGACGTAGCGTAGACGCCAACCGCCAGCCGCGGGACGTCGACGCCTTCGGAGACCATGCGGACCGCGACCATCCAGCGTTTGGTACCGGCGGAGAACTCATCGATCTTCCGGGAGGCCCCGCCGTCGTCGGAAAGGATGATGGTGGCCGATTCCCCGGTGAGCTTCTTGATCTGACCGGCGTACGCCCGGGCGTCCTCGTGATCTGTCGCGATGATCAGGGCACCGGCGTCCGGAACCGTCCGGCGCACCTCGGAGAGCCGTTTATCCGCCGCTGCGATCACCGCGGGGATCCATTCCCCCGTGGGGTTCAGCGCGGTCCTCCAGGCCTGGGCGGTGACATCCTTGGTGACCGCCTCACCCAGTGTCGCGGCCATCTCCTCCCCCGCACTGGTCCGCCAGCGCATCTGCCCGGAATAGGCCATGAAGATCACCGGCCGGACCACATGGTCTCTGAGCGCCGAGCCGTAACCGTAGGTGTAATCGGCTCTGGAGCGCCGGATGCCGTCGCCATCCTCCGCGTAGTCGACGAAAGGAATGGGTGAGGTGTCGGAGCGGAACGGGGTTCCGGTCAGCGCCAGCCGCCGGGTGGCGGGTTCGAAGGCTTCACGGATACCGTCGCCCCAGGAGAGGGCGTCCCCAGCGTGATGGACTTCGTCCAGGATCACCAGGGTCTTCCCGGCCTCTGTTTTCGCGCGGTGCAGTGCCGGTTTGGAGGCCACCTGCGCGTAAGTCACCGCGACCCCGAGAAAATCCCGGCCGTGCTTGCCGTCGGCATTCTTAAAATTGGGGTCGATGGCGATACCGATCCGGGAGGCAGCGTCCGCCCACTGGCGTTTGAGATGGTCGGTGGGCGTGACGATGGTGATCCGGTTGATCTGGTGGCGATCCAGCATGGTCTTCGCCGCGGTCAGGGCGAAAGTGGTTTTCCCCGCCCCCGGGGTGGCGACCGCCAGGAAATCCCTACTTCCACCGTCGAAATACTTGTGCAGGGCCTCGGACTGCCAGGCCCGGAGTTTCTGCGCGGTGCCCCAAGCGGCCCGTTCCGGGTAGGCCGGAGGTAGCGCCGAGGGTACGATCCCGGCCGACATCGGCTCGGGTTCAGTGGTACCCGGGCCGAAAAGGGTTTCGCTCACGTGTGGTGCTCCCCAACGGGCGTGTGAAAGCCGTCTCTGATTTGCTCTGGTGCGCAATCCGGCGGGATCCCGCACCAGCTGACACACCAGATAGCTGATAGTGCTGCTGCTTACTTTTTCTTGTCGCCGTCGTCGTTCCCAGGACGTAGCCCCTCGTAGATGGCCTTGCACTGCGGGCAGACCGGAAATTTTTTCGGATCTCGGCCAGGAGTCCAGACTTTTCCGCACAGTGCGATCACCGATTCGCCGCTCAGCGCGGATTCAAGGATCTTCTCCTTGCGCACGTAATGCGAGAAACGTTCAGCATCACCAGGTTCGAGCTGCTCCCGCTGCTCGGTCCGTTCCAGAGTAGCGGTTGATCCCCCGGGGCCGTTCGGCCCGCTGCCGGGATCATTCTCAAAAGGATCTGGTGGCAAGCTCATAGCCACCATCCTACCGGCTGATGGAAGCCGGCTCCATTGCGCCCAACTCCGTCGAACCGGCAAACCTCATGGCGCTACAGCCGTGGAGCAATGACTGGAGACCGCCCTCAGAGACCCTGCCAATCCGGTTTATTCGCCCAGGTATGACGGTAGTAGTCGGCGAGTTCCAGCCGCGCCGCAGCCGGTTCGTCGATGAGCACCGTGACATGCGAGTGCCACTGCAGAAGCGATCCCGGGCAGCGAGCCGTCAGCGGCCCCTCCACAGCAGCGTGAACGGCATCTGCTTTGTGCTCACCCGTGACGATCAGCAGCAGATGCCTGGCTTCCATGATCGTACCGAGGCCCTGGGTCACCACGTGCTGGGGCACCTCGGCGGCCGAATCGAAGAATCTGGCGTTATCCTGGCGCGTGCGCTCCGTCAATGTTTTGATCCGGGTTCGGGAGGCCAGTGAGGAACCCGGCTCGTTGAAGCCGAGATGGCCGTCACTGCCCAGGCCCAGGATCTGCAGATCCACTCCCCCTGCCCGATCAATCCGACTTTCGTACTCCGCGCAAGCCGCCGGGATATCGGCAGCTGTGCCGTCCGGAGCATGGACCCGGGCGGGGTCGATATCCACCCGGTCCGTGAATTCGCGCCGGATGACCTCCCGATAGGACTCCGGGTGGCCCGGCGGGAGCCCTACGTATTCATCGAGTGCGAACCCGCTGGCGCCGGCGAAGCTCAGGCCCTGCTCCCGGTGCCGCCGAGCCAGCTCGTCATAGATCGGCAAAGGTGAGGAGCCGGTGGCAAGTCCCAGAACAGCATCCGGTGTGGCCCGCAGCAGTGCTTCGACGGCGTCCGCGGCGAGGATTCCCGCTTCTTCTTTCCCAGGCAGGATGACGACTTCCATAGGCTCCGCTTCCTCACTGATTCCCCGCTGTCGGCCTGCGGCCGACAGTTTCGGCCACCACCATTGTGCTATGGACTTTGTCGCACGCCAATCCGCAGGTTCCGGGAACCAGCCTCAGGATCCAGTGCTGGGCACAGCCCGCTCGTACTGCGGAACGAGATCCGGCTTGATGCCCAGTGACTGGGCAGCACGCAGCCACCAGTGCGGATCGCGCAGCGCGACCCGGCCCAGCATGACCGCATCGGCCTGCCCGCTCGTCACGATGTGTTCGGCTTGAGCCGCTTCGATGA
Organism: Acaricomes phytoseiuli DSM 14247; assembly: GCF_000376245.1. Classification (GTDB taxonomy): domain Bacteria; phylum Actinomycetota; class Actinomycetes; order Actinomycetales; family Micrococcaceae; genus Renibacterium; species Renibacterium phytoseiuli. The sequence continues at coordinate 157,485 of NZ_AQXM01000064.1, forward strand.
TCATCCCGACCGCCGCAGTGGGAAGATCCGCTTTCCGGCGGATCAGGGCGGCGAATGCGGTCTGATAACCCGGTGATACCGGAATTTCAGCGGGCAGCAGGCCGCCGCTGGAGACGTCGATCATATCCGCTCCGCGCTCTTTGGCCCGCTGCGCGAAGCGCTGTACGACCTCGGCGTCAAGACCTCCGGCGAGCCAGTCACTGGCGGAAACCCTGAGCAGTAAGGGCATCCCCTCCGGGATCACGCCGCGCACCGCGGTGATGACCTCCAGCGGCAGCCGGAAGCGTTTGTCTTCCGAGCCTCCCCAGTCGTCATCGCGCTGATTACTCAGCGGGCTCATGAATTCGTGCAGCAGATAGCCGTGCGCGGCATGGATCTCCAAGGTGTCGAACCCCGCATCCAGCGCCCGCTGCGCACCCTCGGCGAAGTCCTGGATCAGACGCTCGATCTGGGATTCGTCCATCGCCGCGGGGACGGCCAACCCAGGATAAGCCTGCGCTCATGGAGCGAGAGTTTGCCAGCCGCCCTGATCGAGCGGAACCGAGCCGCGCTCGGAGGCCATGGGACTGTACGTGGATGCTTTCCGTCCGGCATGCGCTAACTGCATGCCGACTCGGGCCCCGTGCACGTGCAGGAAGTCGACGATTCTTCGCCAGGCTGAGACCTGTTCGTCAGTATAGATTCCGGTGTCCTGCGGGCTGATCCGCCCCTCCGGGGACACCGCAGTCGCTTCCGTCATGATCAAACCGGCGCCGCCCAGGGCGTACTGGCCCAGATGAACCAGATGCCAGTCCGTCGGGACTCCATCAGAGCCTGCAGAGTACTGGCACATCGGTGACAGCCAGGCACGGTTCTTGAAAGTCAGCTCGCGGAGCACCAGCGGATCGAAAAGAGTCATAGTGCTAGTAGCGCAGCCGCAGCACCGGCTTATTCCCGAGGCTCCTCGCTCGGCGGCTCAGAAGAGCGCGCGGGCCAGGGCCTGACGGGCCTTGGCCACACGGGGATCGCTCAGGCCGACCACTTCGAAGAGTTCGAGCACCCGGACCCTGGCCTGCTCCCGTTGATCCGGAGCGGCAGGATGCGCGGCGATGAAACCGACTACTCGATTGAGCGCGTCCTCGACGTGGCCTCCGAGCAGGTCGATATCCGCTACCGCCAACTGCGCTTCGAGATCGTCCGGCTGTTCAGCGGCTTGAGTGCGCACAGCATCGACCTGGGCGGCGTCCATGGCGTCGGTGCGCTGCATCAGGCAGACCTGGGCCAGGCCGGCTTTGGCCTCGGAGTCCCCGGGGCTCTGCGCGATAGCCTTCCGGTATGCCGCTACCGCAGCTGCCAGATCCCCCCGGTCGATCGCATCTACCGCTTCTTGATGCAGCGGGGGCAGCTCGGGCTCGGCGGGCTCCGCACCAACAGGTGCCGCACCGGCAGGCAGCGTTCCGGAGACGCCGTTGGCTTCGGCGATCCGAAGCAGCTCATCGAGGTACTGGCTGGCCTCTGCTTCGCTGAGTTCACCATTGAAGAGCGGCACCGGCTGGCTTTTGAGCAATGCAACCACTGCGGGCACTCCTTGCACCCCGAAAGCCTGGGCGAGCTGCGGGAAAGCCTCGATATCGGCTCTGGCCAACAGGATGCGCCCGTTCAGCGCCTCTGTCAGACGCTCCATCGTGCCAACCATCGCCCTGGACTGCGGCGAGAAGGCCGCGTGCATCGCCACTACCACGGGGACCTCCGTGGAAAGCTGGACGATCTCGGGGAAAGTCTGCTCGGTCACGTCGATAGCGAAGCCAGCTATCGCGGACGCTGCGGCCCCCGCGCCCCAGCCTTCAGCGCCGGCTTGCCGTGCCTGAGGCGACGACCCGCCGGATGGGTTCAGCCCAGAAAGGTCGACTGCACCGCGCAAGCGCGCACCGGTCGGGGCGCCTGCTCCGGCTCCCCTCGTGGCTGAAGACGGTTGAGGATTCGGGGTGGCCGGCAGATCAGTCATACCGCCAGTTTATCCGGAATAAGCAATGCACCGGCCCCCGAGGGAGCCCGGTGCATTGCTCAGTGCATCAGCGATCCGGAAAACTCATTTGAATGATGCGCCGACCAGAGCCCGCTCAGCGGCGACTACCGTGATCGACGCCGGGTCCGATCCCGGCGGAATGGTCAGCACCGCGTTCTCCGAAAAGTCCAAGGTGAATCCGTTCTGGGTCGAGCTGCCACCGGCCAGGGCCTTGGACCCGTCATCGGTCAGCGTCAGGGTGGCGTTCTCGGACTTGGGCGTTGCCTCAACCGTGAACGTCAGGTTTCCTAGGACGATGAGTCCGCCGTCCTCAGACCGAAACACCGTGACTGAATCCGGGACCACCGAATGCTTGAAGGTGAAGTTCGCGTCCTGGCTATCGTTGACCAGCTTCGACTGCAGGTCCCTGGTGTCGTTCAGGAAAGCGGAGTCCGCGAATTTGCCTCGGGATTCACCCTGCGGATTGCTAAGTGCATCCGCCAGGCTGTTGAAGGCCCCCTCCGGGCTCGTCGCCACTCCCTGAGTGGTATCGGACGCCAGGGTCAGCTCGCCCGTGCTCTCCGGTTGCGGCAACGTCAGCCCGGGCAAAATCCGGGCAGTGGAGGTGAGCTTGTAGTTCTCCCTGGCGGAGTTCTGCTTGAGCACCAGAACCTGCGGCACAACGTTCTGCTCGCTCTTGGTTACTGCGACCACGGTCCGCGGCCAGTCCCGATCAGTGGTGATGATTCGGCTGAGCAGCTCGGTAGACGCTACGCTCTCCCGCGCTTCGTAATCCGGTGCCGTGGCGCGAATCTGATAATTGGCGCTGCGATCCTGCAGGGCTTGATCTGCTACCCGGGGCTCCAGGAGCTTGCTGTCCTTCGCCGCATCGGCTTGGGTCACCGCTGCGGTCACGGCGTTGAGCACCCGAGAGAACTGCTCATCCGTGAGCACCGGCGGTGCTCCTGCACCGGCCTCGGCTGATGCCGGTGCACCGCTCTCTTGCGCTTCGGCTCGCTCCGGCGTCACCAGAACCGCTGCGGGAAGCCCTACCGTGAACAGCAGCAGGATCGAGGCAGCGCCTGAGCCGAGGATGCGTCGGCCTGAGCCGCCGCGGCGACTCATCGCGCCGAGGAGAAGCCAGAGCAGAATACCGATGGCGATCAGCACGCCACCGATGATCATGAGCGGAACGGCCCACGGGGTCGAATTGTCATTGGCCACGGACAAGGAGACCTCCTGTGCAGCGGGAGCGGTGCCGTCACTGGCTAGCAGCAGAGACCACTGCCCGTTATCCGGCGGAAGCCACTGATACGTTAGTTCGCCTTGGGCTTGCTGCTGTTCGATCCACAGATCGGAACCAGCGGGGCTAGCCTTGGGCCCGCCCTCATTAGCGTAATTAGTATCCAACGCTGAGAAAGAGTCGTTGATCCCAGTGATCGCGAGCCGTGCGGTCTTCCCGACCCAGGCGTTAACGTCGTCACTGCGCCCCTGCGCGAGCAAGAGGTTTCCACTGCCCTGGACGGTGACGGTCACGGGCCCGCTACGCTGATTCAGCGCACTGTCTTCGATCATCACCAGCGGGGCGTCACTGCCTGTTTCCAGCCCGGTGATATCTACCTGGGCGTTCAAGGTTGCCGGCGGCTGCCACCAGGTGCGCTGTCCGATCCCTGCTAGCAGGACGAGCGCACCGAGCACGATAACGCCCAGTGGCACCAGCCACTTCAACTTTGATCTCACGTGATTAACCTCGAAAGTATCCTCGTTACCCTACGTTCCTTACTCCTACTAGGGTAACCTTGCCGGGCGGCCCTTCGGCTACCCCATCGCTCTCGGCATCGTTAACACCCTTGTCGAAAACACTGCGACCCTAGCCGTCGGAAAAGCCCGGATCCCGGCACCGAGCGCGTGCAAGCGCTTCCGGCACGGGAACGGAGGGTCTCACTGAATACCGCACTGAATACGTTGTCGCAGCAATTGCATGGTAAAAACATAGCTAGGCAACAGAGCAGCAGGCGAGTGCAGGGGGTTGCTCAGGCACGGCTCGGATCACCGAGTGGCATCGTGTTCCAGGCAGCTTCCCCTGCGAGAAGACAGTAAAGGAATCCAAGTGGACAGCGAGAATCATGCAGCGCGGGGCGCAGAACGTGCTTCCGGCAGTTGGTGGTCCCGGATGCAAAGGCGGTTGCAGCCGAAGTCCGAACCGCGGGAGGGCTGCGCTAACAATGCAGGAGCAGCTTCCAATTCCGACCAGAAGAGCTCTCCGTCGACTAACTCAGAAGCCAGCAAACCGGTGACGGTCAGCCATCCCATCCACTTCGGCTTCCTGTTCACCATCGGCATCGGCATCGCGATGGGCCTGCTCTTCATCGCGCAGAACACCACCCAGCTTCTGGTGTGGATGCTGACCGCACTCTTCATCGCCCTCGGGCTGGATCCCGTCGTGCGCTGGATGGAACGGCGTAAAATCCCCCGGGTGGCTAGTATCCTGACCATCGTGGTCGTGGTCATCGGCACGGTCACAGCCTTCTTCGCCACCTTGATCCCGACCATCGTAGACCAGACCACGCAATTGGTGGAACGAGCTCCGCTCTGGGGGCAGCAATTCCTGGATTCCGACTTCTTCCGAGCCATCGATAATCAGTTCGGTATCCGCAACCGCATGCTCGAGGAGCTCAATAAATTCGCCACTGACTCCCAGGCCGTCGGCGGCGTGTTCGGCGGTGTCCTGAATGTGGGCTCGACGATCGCCAATGGCCTCTTCGGAGCACTGATCGTGACCGTGCTGAGCCTCTATTTCCTCTCCTCGCTGCCCGCGATGAAGCAGTGGGCATACCAGCTAGCACCGCGCTCCCGGCGCAACCGCGTCAAGGAACTCAGCGAACAGATCACGCATTCAGTGGGCAATTACGTCATGGGGCAGGCCTGCGTGGCCTTCCTCAATGCGCTTTTCGCCTTCATCGTGATGTCGATCGTCGGTGTGCCCTTCAGCATCCTGCTGGCGTTCCTCGTCGCCTTCCTGGCCTTCATCCCCTTAGTCGGCGGCGTCATCGCGGGCGTGCTGGTCACCTTGATCGCCTTCAGTGGCGGCTGGCAGCCAGCGCTGATCTATGCGATCTGCTACTTCGGCTACCTCCAGTTCGAAGCCTATGTGGTCTCGCCGCGGATCATGCAGCATGCAGTGGCGGTGCCCGGGGCGGTCGTCGTGATCTCGGTGATCGCCGGCGGCAGTCTGCTCGGGGTTCTGGGAGCGCTTATCGCGATTCCGACAGCTGCTTCGATCATGCTGCTGATCAAGGAGATCGTGCTCAAACGTCAGGACCAGCGCTGAGCATGGAGCAGGTGATCCGGGAAGAGAAAGAACCTGCGAAGAGCACGACAAGAGCAGGATAGTCGCTCCCCTCAGATCCTTTTCCGTTCATGGACTGTCTCTAAACCGAGGCCATCGGACCAGCCCATTCGGCAGGCAGGGTCACCGTGCGTGCCAGTACCGTCGAGGCAATCTCTTCGAGCGCGCGATTGGCGAATTTCTCCCCCACCCAGAGGTGCTTGGCACCGGACACGGGAACCATCTTCGCCTGCGGCACTCTGGCGAACCGCTCTGCAGCCGCATCGGGGCGAAGGTAATCGTCGAGCTCCGGCACCAAGACCGTGAGCGGCCGCGCGGAATCGGCCCAGGCATCGAGATCCTGGCTACCTGCCCGGTGCACCGGAGGCGAGAGCAGAATCGCGCCTTCGGTTTCCTCGGAAACCGGCGGCAGGGCACCGTACTTCAGTGCCAGCTCGGTGCCGAAGGACCATCCCAGCAACCATCGCCCAGGCAAACCTCGCTCCGCGGCGAAGCGGGAAGCCGCCAGCACATCGGCGCGCTCCCCTACGCCTTCTTCGAACTGACCATCGCTGACCCCGCGAGCCGATGCCGTGCCACGGGTGTTGAACCGCAGTACGGCGATTCCCGCCAGTGCCGGAAGCCGGTAAGAAGCTTTCCGGATCACATGGGAGTCCATGAATCCGTCATGGGTCGGCAACGGGTGCAAGGTGACGAGAGTGCCTTTGATATCGCCTTCCGGGAGCGCAAGTTCCCCGACCAGGCGTAGGCCGTCTTCAGTATGCAACTCGATGTTCTCCCGGCGGGCCGGTAGCACCGAGCCAGCTCGGATCGCCCGTGGCTGGCGAGTCTCGGTGAATTCCAGATCATCAGGGTTTCCTGGCACATTCAGCTGCATGACCACCATCCTACGGAGTCGCAGGTGAAATAGCTGACGTCGGATCACCGGCGGAAACTGCGCTTCTGCCAGCAAGCCTTATGCCAGTGTCTACGGGAAGCGATGGCATCGGCCTCCCCCAACATCCAGTCATGCCGCCACACCACCAGATGCGCGGTACCCGAAGCGATGACCCCGCTGCAACCCGGGCAGTGATAGTCCTTGACAGCGGCCTCGGCGGTGACCGGGCGCACCAGCCATTCAGCACCATCGGCGGATTCGACCCGTGGCTCACCGGCCCGGATCCTGGTGATATCGAGCTCTTCCGGAGCCCCGCGCTGCCCGCGCCGAACCTGACGTGAACGACGTGAACGACCCATAGTGGTTCATTGTAATGCTGCTCCAGCTCCTGGGAGGCGGTAAAATAACTGCCTGTGCGTTTAGTGATTGCCCGTTGCTCCGTTGATTACGAAGGCCGGCTCAAAGCCCACCTGCCCACCGCGGTCAGGTTACTACTGGTGAAAGCCGATGGCTCGGTGCTGGTGCACTCCGACGGCGGCTCCTATAAACCGCTCAACTGGATGAGCCCGCCAGCCACGCTCCATGTGGCACAGCATGATCTGGATGATGGCACGATCGAGCAGTGGACCGTGCAGTCGACGAAAAGCGATGATCGCCTGATCGTCCGGATCGCGGAGAAGTTCCACGAGAGCGAACACGAGCTCGGAGTGGATCCAGGGCTCGTCAAGGACGGAGTCGAAGCCGATCTGCAACGACTGCTCGCCGAGCAGATCGAGACCCTGGGCCATGGCTTCACGCTCATTCGCAGAGAATATTTCACCGCGATCGGTCCGGTGGATATCCTCGCTCGCGATGCCGCCGGAAGCACGGTCGCGGTAGAGCTCAAGCGACGCGGCGATATCGACGGCGTCGAGCAGCTGACCCGGTACCTGGAACTACTCAACCGCGATCCGCTACTGGCCCCGGTACGGGGCGTCTTCGCTGCCCAGCAGATCAAGCCGCAGGCGCGGGTGTTGGCCACGGACCGGGGTATCGAGTGCCTCACGCTGGATTACGATGCCATGCGCGGCGTAGACGATATCTCCGCTCGTCTTTTCTGACCCCGTTCCGCTGCTGCGCGATCGGCTTCTCACCTGCCCCCAGGCCCCGCCGGCAGAGCCGGCTACGGCAGATGTCCATGAGAGGATCGATGCTATGAGCACAACGGCGCAGCGCCTCCTGCACGGAACCCTGATCAGCGATGGTGCGCGCGTTGACGATGGGCTTGTGGTCCTCGACGGGGAACGCATCAGCTACGCCGGCCCGGCCAGTGATTTCTCCCCCGCCCCCGATGCCGAACGATTGCCGCTGCCGGAGCAGGCGAAGATCATCCCGGGCTTGGTCGATGTGCACAATCACGGCGCCGCTGGCGCGGATTTCCCTGCGGCCGAGGAGGCCAACGCCCGGGATGCCATCGCGTTCCTCCACCGGCACGGTACGACGACGCTCCTGGCTTCTCTCGTGACCGCCTCGGAAGCAGCGCTCCTGCGCGGCCTAGAACTCTATGCGGACCTGAGTGCAGAAGGGCTGCTCGCCGGTATTCACCTCGAAGGCCCCTTTCTTTCTGCAGCGCGCTGCGGGGCGCAGGATCCGGCTTTTCTACAAGCTCCAGATCTGGCACTGGCTCAGCGGCTGATCGGTGCCGGGCAGGGCCAGCTCACCAGCATGACCTATGCCCCCGAGCTCCCCGGCGCAGCGGATCTGGTCGAACTGCTCACCGAGCACGGGGTCATCCCCTCCTTAGGCCATACCGATGCCGATGACGCAACCGCCGGCGCCTCCTTGATGCAGGCCTTCGATGGGCTTGCCGGCAGCGGCTTCGACGGCCACAGCGCCAGACCCACGGTGACGCATTTGTTCAACGGCATGCCCCCTCTTCATCACCGCAGCCCCGGGCCGGTGACCGCCTGTCTGCGGGCTGCCCGCTCCGGCCGGGCTTGCGTAGAGCTGATCGCCGACGGCACTCACCTCGACCCGCATACCGTGCTCACCGTCTTCGAACTCGTCGGCGCCGCGAATATCCTGCTGGTCACCGATGCTATGGCGGCCACCGGGCTGGCGGACGGCGAGTACCGTCTAGGGCCGGCGGAGGTCACCGTCCGCGAGGGCATGGCCACTCTGAAGAGTAACGGTTCCATTGCCGGCGGTATGGCGACGCTGCTGCAGGTGGTTCTGCGCACTGTTGCCGCCGGTGTACCGTGGGAAGCAGCGGTGCTGAGCGCCACTGCAGTCCCGGCTCGGATGCTGGGGCTCTCCGATGAACTCGGCAGTCTGCGACGCGGCCTCCGGGCAGATGTGCTCGTGCTTTCCGAAGCGGGCCGGTTAGTGCAGACTTTCCGTTGTGGTCAATTATTAGAATCACCCGCACTATGAACTCAGAGCGGACAGAGAGCAGATCGGAAGAGCGCGCCATGAATTCCGCGTGAATTCAGACCCGACATCATGACGCTCATTGACCTAAGAGATTCCTCGTGAAATGCTTAGTATGTCTTTGTGTACGTGTTTTTCATGCTCGCAGGACAAAAGTAAGTTGCGAGCGTGGAGTGCTTGGAACGGCAAACCTGTCGCCCAGAAACTTCTCGCATAGTGACTGCCCCGCGCGAACGTTCGGGGAACACAACGTATCACCACGAGGAGATAGTTATATGGCTCAGGGAACCGTGAAATGGTTCAATGCCGAAAAGGGCTTCGGTTTCATCACTCCGGACGAGTCTGATAGGGATGTTTTCGTTCACTATTCAGAAATCCAGACCAATGGATTCCGCACCCTGGAAGAGAACCAGCGTGTTGAGTTCGAGATCGGCGAAGGCGCTAAAGGCCCGCAGGCCACCGGCGTCACCGCAATTGCCTGAGACTTCGTCTCAATAAAAGAAACGGTGCCTCCCAGGTTCTCCTGGGAGGCACCGTTTCTTTTAACCCGCTCGACGTCCGGCGCTTATCGCCAGGTGCCCACTCCTATCACCGGCCCCGCTTCCAACCACGAATTGAGACCCGCGTAGGCATCGAATCGCATAGCCAGAAGGACTTCGCGGTCTTCATAGGAAAGCGAGACGATCACATGGTCCGCCTGCACTAAAGAGCGTTCTTGTTCCGCCGGCTGACGCCACCCAAGCATCTTCAGTGAACTGCGTCGAAAAGCGTATTCCGGCCGCGGACTCAGAGAAAAGAGTCGAAACCACTCCAGCTGAGTATCACGATAACGACAAACCCCCATCCGCCAGCGGTTTCCCACATAGAGGATGGAGGCGTCGATAGTGCCAAGAGCGCTTCGCAGTTGAAAACGGCGGAGCGCGAAGAGGCCCAGAACCGTGAGCACAGCGAGGAGCAATGTCGAGACGATGACGATGAATACGATCTCGAAATCGTCCATCGTCACCGGGCTCAACGGGGCTCTGCAGTGGCGCTGTCGCTGCTGCCGCGGAGCTGGACATTGTCCGCGACAATAGTCACCCGGTTGCTGTCCACTGAGAAGAAACCGCCATCGATATGCGTCTCGATGCGCTCTTCGTCAATGGGCTCAATCACCAGATCACCCGGGGCCAGGATGGCGAGCACCGGCACGTGACCGGGCAGGATGCCGATCTCGCCGTCCTCTGTTCTGGCACGCACGGACTTCGCCGGTCCGGACCACACGAAGTGGTCGGCCGCGACGATCTCCACCGTGAGCGAGTTCTGTGAGTCAGCCATACTACTTGGTCGATTCCTGGATCTTGGCCCATTGACGCTCGACATCGTCCATGCCGCCGACGTTGAAGAACGCCTGCTCCGCGATGTGGTCGACGTCGCCGTCGCAGATCATCTTGAAGCCTTCGATAGTGTCCTTGATGGAAACCGTCGAACCCTCGACCCCGGTGAACTGCTTAGCGGTGTAGGTGTTCTGGGAGAGGAACTGCTGGATCCTCCGGGCCCGAGCCACCACGATCTTGTCCTCTTCGGAGAGCTCGTCGACACCGAGGATCGCGATAATGTCCTGGAGTTCCTTGTTCTTCTGCAGGATCTGCTTGACCCGCACCGCGACATCGTAGTGCTCTTTACCGATGTACTGCGGGTCAAGGATGCGCGAGGTGGAGGTCAGCGGATCCACTGCGGGATACAGACCACGGGAAGCGATCTCACGGGAGAGCTCGGTGGTTGCATCCAGGTGCGCGAAGGTCGTCGCCGGAGCCGGGTCGGTGTAGTCGTCAGCGGGCACGTAGATCGCCTGCATCGAGGTGATCGAATGGCCCTTGGTCGAGGTGATCCGCTCCTGGAGCAGACCCATCTCATCGGCCAGGTTCGGCTGGTAGCCCACCGCGGAAGGCATCCGGCCCAGCAGCGTGGAGACCTCGGAACCGGCCTGGGTGAACCGGAAGATATTATCGATGAACAGCAGCACATCCTGGTTCTGCACATCGCGGAAGTACTCTGCCATGGTCAGCGCGGACAGCGCTACCCGCAGACGCGTTCCCGGCGGCTCATCCATCTGGCCGAAGACCAGCGCGGTGTCCTTGAGCACTCCCGCCTCGTCCATTTCCACCCAGAGGTCGTTGCCCTCACGGGTGCGCTCCCCTACCCCGGCGAATACGGAGGTACCGCCGAAGTTACGGGCCACACGGGTGATCATTTCCTGGATCAGAACCGTCTTACCGACACCGGCACCGCCAAAGAGTCCGATCTTGCCGCCCTTGATGTAAGGGGTGAGCAAGTCGATCACCTTGATGCCGGTCTCCAGCATCTCGGTGGAACCCTCGAGGTTCGCGAAAGAAGGCGCCTTGCGGTGGATCGGCCAGCGCTCGGTGATCTCCAGCTCGGCAGCGGGAACGTCCAGCAGCTCGCCGAGCACGTTGAAGATATGGCCTTTGACGACATCGCCCACCGGTACCGAGATCGGCTGACCCGTATCCTGAACCGTCGCGCCGCGGACCAGGCCGTCAGTGGCCTGGAGGGAGATGGCACGCACCAGGTTATCGCCCAAGTGCTGCGAGGTCTCGAAGGTGATGGTGTGGCTCTGCCCGCCGAGGGTGACCTCTGCGGTGAGTGCGTTGTAGATCTCCGGAATCGCATCCGCCGGGAATTCAACGTCCACGACGGGGCCGATGACGCGGGCAATGCGGCCGGTCGCGCCGGTACTGACAGCGGCTTGCTCAGTGGTGGTGGCGGTCATCTCTCTCACTTCATTAGGTAGCTGGAGTTACTAAAGTTTCTTACTAAGAGCTTACTGCGCGCCTCCCTGTTCGGGGTGGCTGTGCGGCGGCTCAGGAAGCGCTCAGCGCATCCGCACCGGCGATGATCTCGGAGAGCTCCTGAGTGATCTCGGCCTGACGTGCAGTGTTGCGCAGACGGGTGTATTTATTGATCAGATCGGTGGCGTTGTCCCCGGCGTTCTTCATCGCGCGCTGCCGAGAAGCGAGTTCGCTCGCCGCAGCCTGGAGCATGGCTGCGAAGATCCGAGACTCGATGTACCGCGGAAGCAGCGCGTCCAAAACCGCTTCCGGTTCCGGTTCGTACTCGTAGAGCGGCAGGAGATCACTACTCTGCGTCACTTCCTCCTCGACGACCTCCAGGGGCAGCAGCCGGATGACGACCGGTTCCTGGAGGACCATCGACTTGAACTGGGTGTAGACGATGTGGATCTCGTCGACTCCGCCTTCTTCGAAGGCAAGGTTGAAGTCCTCCAGCAGCGTCTTGCCGATGTCCTGGGCCGTGGCAAACTCCGGATTATCGGTGTTGCCGCTCCACACCTTGGCATAGGGGCGCTCGCGGAAATCGAAATACGCCTGGCCTTTGCGGCCGACGAGGTAGCTCTTGACTTCCTTGCCTTCTTCACGCAGCAGTTCGGCGAGCTGCTCGCCACGCTTAATGATGGTTGAAGAATAGGCGCCGGCCTGGCCCCGGTCAGCAGTGAGGATGAGCACCGCAGCGCGACGGCTCTGTGCCGGTTCCGTGGTCAGCGGATGATCGATCTCAGACTGCGAAGAGACTGCAGAGACAGCGCGGGTGATCGCTGAGGCGTAGGGTGCCGAAGCAGCAACACGGGCACGCGCCTTGCCGATGCGCGAGGTTGCGATCAGTTCCATCGCCTTGAACATCTTGCGCAGCGACGATGTCGAGGCAATCTTCTGGCGGTAGACCCGGATCTGGGCTCCCATAGTTTTCCTTTCGGTTCTTGCCGAAGATATTCCCGAAAGGCTGAGCCGCCGCTAGACTGCTGCGGCTCAGCCTTCGGGCGTGGCTAGCGCTTCTGCTTGACGATCTTCTCTTGGTCCACCTGATCGGCGGCGAGAGCATCGTGCTCTTCACTGCCGGCTTCCACCAAGTGATCGTGGCCTTCGCCGAAGAAACCCTGCTTGAAGTCGACCACGGCGGTCTTGAGCGCTTCGACCGTGTCGTCATCGAGCTGGTTGGTCTCCCGCAGCGTGGTCAGTACCGTGCCGCTGTGCCGGAGGTGATCCAGGAGCTCGCTTTCGAAGCGGCTGACGTCCTCCACCGGAACGTCGTCCAGGTAGCCGTTGGTGCCGGCCCAGATCGAGATGACCTGCTCCGCTACCGGGTACGGCGTGTACTGCGGCTGCTTGAGGAGCTCCATGAGCCGAGCACCACGGGTCAACTGCTGCCTGGAGGCGGCATCGAGATCCGAGGCGAACATCGCGAAGGCCTGCATATCTCGATACTGGGCCAGATCCAGCTTCAAAGTACCGGAGACCTTCTTCATCGACTTCACCTGCGCGGCACCGCCCACACGGGACACCGAGACGCCGACGTCTACGGCGGGGCGCTGGTTAGCGTTGAAGAGGTCCGACTGCAGGAAGATCTGGCCGTCGGTGATGGAGATGACGTTGGTCGGAATATACGCGGAAACGTCATTCGCCTTGGTCTCGATGATCGGCAGGCCAGTCATCGAACCGGCACCGAGCTCATCGGAGAGCTTTGCGCAGCGCTCCAGCAGTCGGGAATGCAAGTAGAAGACGTCACCCGGGTAGGCTTCACGGCCCGGCGGGCGGCGCAGCAGCAGAGATACCGCACGATAGGCCTCAGCCTGCTTGGAGAGATCATCGAAGACGATCAGAACGTGCTTGCCGCCGTACATCCAGTGCTGACCGATAGCCGAGCCCGCATAGGGGGCCAGGTATTTGAAGCCAGCCGGGTCAGAGGCCGGGGAGGCCACGATAGTGGTGTACTCCAGCGCGCCGTTATCCTCAAGGGTCTGCCGTACTGCCGCGATCGTAGAAGCCTTCTGGCCGATCGCCACGTAGATGCAGCGGACCTGCTTGGTGGGATCGCCGGTAGCCCAGTTGTCCTTCTGGTTGATGATGGTATCCACCGCGATCGCGGTCTTACCGGTCTGGCGGTCACCGATAATCAGCTGCCGCTGGCCACGGCCGATCGGGATCATGGAATCGATGGCCTTGATTCCGGTCTGCATCGGCTCGTGCACGCTCTTGCGCTCGGTCACACCGGGCGCCTGCAGTTCCAGTGCACGGGTTCCCTCAGCCTCAATGGTGCCGAGATCATCGATGGGCTGGCCCAGCGGGTCCACCACGCGGCCCAGGAAGGCGTCGCCGACCGGGACGGAGAGGATCTCACCGGTGCGGTGAACTTCCTGACCTTCTTCGATGCCCTTGAAGTCACCGAGGACGATGACTCCGATCTCGCGCACATCGAGGTTCTGGGCCAGGCCCAGGGTCCCGTCTTCGAAGCGCAATAGCTCATTGGCCATGACCGAGGGCAGTCCCTCGACCCGGGCGATACCATCGCTGGCGGTGGTGACCCGACCGACCTCGACGCGCTCTGCGTTACCGGGCTCGTAGGATGCCGCGAACTCATTGAGTGCAGCGCGCACGTCCTCGGCATTGATGGACAATCCCTCTGAGGTTGCAGCCATCTGCTTTCCCTGCTCTTCCTCGTTGTTGATGATCGCCATCGGATCTGGCGACCGGTGTGCTCATTGCTCGGGTACTACTAAACGTTCGTTCTTCTCAGACTAGCTGGCGGCGAAGCTCGCTCAGGCGGTTCATCACCGAAGCGTCGACCACTTCATCGGCAACTTTCACGCGCACTCCGCCGACCAGGGCCGGCTGCACGCTGATGTTGACCGTCAGTTCTCGGCCGTAAAGCCGTTTGAGGCCTGCGGCAAGCCGCTGCTCCTGCTCGGCACTGAGCGGCCGGCTCACCTCGACCGAGGCGATCCACCGCTGTTGGCGGCCCACCGCGAGGGCAGCGAAGTCCTCGACCAGTTTCTCCGGCCGGGAACCGCGCGGAGCGGATACCGCCTGGCTGATCAGCAGTCGCGCTGGTTCACTGGCTCCAGGAACCAGGCGCATGGCCAGCGCGGTCTTCGCTTCTTCAGTCGCCTGGGGTTCATTAAGTGCCCGCTGCAGCTCATGGCTATCAGCAACCGTGCCCCGGAAAGTGAAGAGCTCATGGGCCAGGGCCTCCAGACTGCTGAGCGGAGCGCCTTCGGAGGCTCCAACACGTTCGGTCACAGCGATCGCGGTTGTCGCCGCAACCACCTCCAGTGCATCGCTCAAATCTCGCGCAGCACCCCAGCGTTTGGTGGCCATGCTGGTGACGATCTGCTCGGCTTCCGGGGAAACCTTGCCCTGGACCAGCGAGCTGAGCAGCGCCGACTTCTCCGCGCTCTCGCGAGCCGGATCCGTCAGCGCCCGCCGCAAGCCCGCGGACCCATCGATAACCCGGAGCACTCCGAAGATCTCGCTGGCTAATTCAAGCGTGGCTGAACCCAGCTTCGGCTCCACTTCGGCGAGGCTCTCAGTGAGCGACTGCGCGGAGACTCCCGTCATCCGGGAAACTCCGGGCTGGTTGGGCATAGCACCGGTCACCGTGAGACACCTTCATCGCTGGAAGAGCTCTCCAGATCAGCGAGAAAACGATCGACTACCCGTTGGGAACGGTCATCGTCTTCCAGCGCTTCTCCGACGATGCGCCCGGCAAGGGTGGTTGCCAGAGTTCCCACTTCGGAGCGCAAGGACGTTACCGCTGCCTGGCGCTCCGCCGCGATGACGGTCTGGGCCTGCTCCGTGATCCGGGCAGCCTCCGCCGTGGCGCGCTCCTTCATCTCGGCAAGGATCTGCGAGCCTTCGGCGCGCGCCTCCTCCCGGATGCGGTTGGCCTCGACCCGTGCATCGGTGAGCTGCTGCTTGTACTCTTCAAGTGCCGCAGTGGCCTCCGCCTGGGCCTGCTCGGCCTTGGCGATGCCGCCTTCAATCGCTTCGGTTCGTGCCGCATAGGTCTTCTCGAATGCGGGCACCACGAACTTGATCACGAGGAAAAGCAGCACCGCAAAGGAGACCAGCACCAATCCGGTGTCCCACCAGTTGGGCACAATCGGGTTGACGTCTCCCCCAGGGGCGGCTAACGGTAGCAAACTCATACGTCTACTAATCCTCTCAGGTCCAATCGATCACAACGTCTGTGCGTTGCTTCCGTCATTAGATGACGAAAGCGAACACCAGACCGAGGATCGCCAGTGCTTCGGTCAGGGCCATACCCAGGAAGGCGATGGGCTGCAGCACGCGCTGTGCTTCGGGCTGGCGGGCTACACCGTTGATGTATGCCGCGAAGATGATGCCCACAGCGATACCACCACCGATGGCGGAGAGGCCGTAACCGATCATATTCAGGGAGCCAGTCATGTTTTTCCTTTCACAGTACCCGCCCTAGAGGAGCGGATTGTTGGGGTTATCCCAGGATGGGAAACTTTTTGTTCGAGATGCTGCCTTGGCTGGCGAGCAGCTCCGGTCAGTGATCGTCGGCGTTGACTGCCCCTTCGATGTAGATCGCGGTCAGCAACGTGAAGACGTAGGCCTGCAGCACCATGATCAGCAGCTCCAGGAAATACAGGGGAATGTACATGCCGATCACCAGGATCGAACTGCCTTGTACCAAGAGATTGTCCTGCGTGGCGAGGAACTCGAGTGCGTACCCCGCGATCAGTACGATCATATGACCGGCCAGCATGGTGGCGAAAAGACGCAGCGAATGCGTCATCGGCCGCACCAGGTAGTTGGAAATGATCTCGATGGGGATCACGATAGGCAGCACGTACCACGGCACTCCCGAAGGCACTACGGATAGCTTGAAGTAGCGCAGGCCGTGGCGTTTGAGACCGACTGAGATCCAGAAGAAGTAGACGATCAAAGCGACCGCGTAGGCGCCGCCAACGTGCGAGAAGGTGGGGATCTCGAAGAAGGGGATCGCACCGAAGAGGTTGTTCACCAGGATGAAGAAGAAGAAAGTGAACAGAAGGGGGACGTACTTGAGGAAGTTCTTGGCACCGATGATGTCTTTGCCGATGGAGTCCCTGACGAATCCATAAGCCATTTCTGCAGCGAACTGAAGGCGTCCGGGAACCATTTCCCGCTTCCGCAAAGCGACGATGAAGAACCCAGCGATCAAAACCACTGAAAGCACAACGAGTACGTGGTACTTGCCGATCCCGTCCCATTGGAAAAAAGGGCCTGGTAAGCCAGCTTGTTCAATTCCGGGCGGGTTGAATCCGCCGTCGGAGGATCCCTCAGTGGGGAGCATAAGCGCGATCAACGCGTTTCCTCTCTGCTGTGTCCGGCATTGGGCAGGGCAAGAAGCTGGGTAGAAAAGTTACAAGAACGGCACACTGCGATGGCGTTCATAACCCGGCTCCTTTGTCATGGTCATCGTCATCAGACCGCTCGGTAGTAGACCGAGCGAAACGTGGCATAAAAGAAAGGTAAATTCCTCCGGCTAAGCCCAGGAGCGCCCCCGCCACGGGCAGCCACTGGATACCCAGCAGACTGCCCAGCCCCCAGCCTATCAAACTCCAGACCGCAATTCCGGCGATGATATAGCCGAACACGGCCATTCCGGCCTGCTGGGTCTTTTCGCCGCGGCTATCCGAGGTACCGCCTTCGGCAGCGGAGATCAATGCCTTCCGCGTGTTCTCGGGCGACACAGAGTTCTCGGCCGACAGCTTCGACTTGTTCAAACTCATAGCGCACCCCTCGCGGGGTGTTCTGAATGGTGCCCCGAGCTCTGCTCGGTGCGCTCCCCCGACGTCGCCTCCGGATCAGTGTAGAGCTGCCAGCGCACCCTGGAGAAACCGAGGACTTCGGCGCCAAGCCACACCAGAACCGTGATCAGGGCAGTTGCGAAGAACCAGAATCGATCCAGCCATTCGGGAACCCCCAGAATCAGCAGTCCGATCGCCAAAACGAAGAACTTGATGGCGTATCCCGCCATAAACATGAGCAAGAGATTATCCGGCTGATTCTTCCAGACGATATGCGCAGCGTATAAAGAACTGCCCAACCCAGCGATCGCGACCACGGTCGCGAGCAGTGCGCTCAGAGCCGCCCACGGGGAGGCGAGCACCGCAGCGAGCAACGTGAGCAGCAGAGCAACCGGCAAGGTCGTGATAAGACACAGTCGCAGGATCCTGCCCCAGGGTTCTACCGTGGCACCAGACACCTCAAGCGCTGCTGCGTGAGTCGCAGAACCGCCGTGGGTCTTGTCCATCGTTGCATTACCAATCTAGATCAGGCTTTGGTCTGGAAGCCAGCGAAACAGGGAAGTTCTCCAGATGAATGAGCGCCGGATCACATGGAAATTCTACACGAGATAGAAGGCTGGTGATGCCACTACCGGCCGAGGGTGCTAAGCGTAAGTCGTATCACTCTCAACGGCGGACCGTCGGGTGAGTTTCTGGGCTTGCCGGATCGTGAACACCGCCAGAATTGCGACCGCCAGAATATCCAGCGGTAAGACGATCTGCCAGGGGAAGGCGGCGAAGGCCACTCCGCCGAAAGCGAGGACGAAAGTCCAGAGGTACATCAGCAGCACCGCCCCGCGATGCGAGTACCCCAGATCGATCAGCCGATGATGCAGGTGTGCACGGTCCGCGGAAAAGGGCGAGCGTCCGGCGAGAGTACGGCGCACTACGGCGAGTGAAAGATCGAGTACCGGGACCAAGAGGATCGCGATCGGCAGCACGATCGGCACGAAGATCGGGATACCACCAGCGCGAGCATAGATATTGGTCGGCAATCCAGTGGCCGCGATACCCGCCGAAGCCATGATCAAGCCGATCAGCATGGCGCCCGAATCGCCCATGAAAATCTTCGCGGGGCTCCAGTTGTGCAGCAGGAAGCCAAGGCAGGCGCCTACCAGAATAGCCATCAGCAGAGTCGACAGATCGGACCAGTCGGCCCGGTCCGAGGCTCGGTTGACCCAGTAGGAGCAAAGGAAGAACGCAGCTCCGCCGATCGCGGCGACACCCGCGGCCAGCCCGTCTAGGCCATCGATGAAATTGAAAGCGTTCATCACCAGGACGATGAGGAAAACGGTGAGACCGATTTGGACAAAAGGATTCGGGATCTCGATGACTCCGGTGGGAAAGGGGAAGAGACGCATCCTGACGCCCCAGAGCGCCACCACAAGAGCGCCCAGGCTCTGACCTACCAGTTTCGCCCACCAGGGCAAGTCACGGATGTCATCGATAACCCCTACGATGACGATGATGATCGCACCGAAGAGAATCCCCCAGGGCGCGAAAGTCCCTTCATAGATCTGCCCGACGAAATAGGTCTGCGAGGCGATGAGCAGCACGAGGGCGAAACTGAGGAAAAGCCCTAAACCGCCAAGCCGGGCCACTTGATCCGCATGAATATCCCGGTCCCGGATTGGAGTGAAGACTCCGAACCGCCGGGCGAGCCCCCGGGCTAACCACGTACCACCGTAGGAGATCACGGCGGCGAGGAGCATCATGATCAGGTAAATCGTCATCCGAGCGGCTCACACCCGTTCATCGACCCTGACCATTTTTTCATACCTCTTATCTTGCCATCTCGCAGCCGGATTCCAGGTAACGCCTCACTGGTGATGGGCCATGTGGTCACCAGCAGCAACCTCCGCCAGCCTTGTCAACGGATCAGGTAGCTGAGCGCCTGCTGAATACTGCACGGTACCCGATCTTCCTCGCCCCGGTCGGAATCAGCCGATAGAGGCATCGGACCAGAACGTTACGCAGCCACTGCACGGGGGTGATGTACCCGGCGCGCAGGAGCCGTAGCTGCAAACGGAGTTCCGCGCCGAGCAGTGCGGGCCCTCCGCGCCGCTGATACGCTCCCGCGCTCACCCGATAGCGCACAAGCGGCTCGGGCAAATTCACGCCCCGATAGCCGGCCCGGAGGAGTCGCAGCCAGAGCCAGAAGTCTTCCATGCGCAGCAGATCCCCGTACCCACCCACGGCCTGTACGGCGGAGCGCCGGTAAACCACGGACGGATGATGAAAAGGACTGCGGAACCCGGTGTTCGCAGAGATCTCTGCCGGGTCCGTCGGGATCCGGCGGTAAGCCAGCGGCTCGTCTTCCGCTGCACCGATCTCCTCGATCGCGGAGCCGACAATATCGTACCCAACCCGCAGATACGGCAGCTGATACTCGAATCGTTCCGGCAGGCAGACATCATCGGCATCCATCCGGGCGACGATATCGTTACGGCACTCGGCCAGGCCTGCGTCCAGAGCCCCCGCCAAACCCTGAGCCGCGGGCATCCTGAGCACGCGCAGCGGCACCGGCTGCGGATCGGCCTCGAACGCACGCAGCACGGCCTCCAAGGGCTCGGGCACCGGACCGTCCCGGACCACGACGATCTCCGCAGGAGGCAGGGTCTGCTCCGCCCCGGCGGAAACCACCGCGCGCTGGAACATCTCCGGCGAATCGCCGGAGTACACCGGCAGCAGCACGGAAAACGGTTCTGCCACCCCGGCCTGCGGCTCAGCTGAACCCAGCTGCCACTTCGGCAGGTCATGGATTTTCGCCAGCACCTGCTCATTGCTCTGCGGCGATCGCAACAAGCCGTCCCGCAGCCCGCGCGCCCCGGCGCGCAGCACTACGGGCTTATCGCTGGAGCGGAGGATCATCAACCCCCAGCGTCGTAGCGAGGCGAGGCCGTACAGTAGTTTCTCCTGGGCCGTCAAAGACCTGGAGCGGCTGAACATCCAGAGCTTATTGCGCACCTCGAAATAGAATCGTTCGCCGATATCGACGGTGTTGGAATCGAAAACTTTAGTCCGATGCGTCACCGCAGATCGGTCGCTGGAAAGCGCGAGCCGGCCTCGCGCGAGCCGGGCGCTGAATTCGAAGTCATCGTTCCAGAGAAAGTAGGCGGCAACGGGGAGCCCTTCGTGACGCACCGCCTGCGCATCGATCAGCAGAGAGACGAATGAGGCGGAGCGCACCGGACGGGCACCTCGCTGCTGCGCCTGAGCTAGCTCCCCGGCACCGGCCCGCCAGCGTGTCCGGGGCCGGTTCATGGGGTGCTCGCGGCCATCGTGCCAGAGCACCCGACTCGCGATCAGAGCGGGCCTGCGACCCTGCGGATAGCTCTGCCAGAGCTTCAAGGATTCTTGCAGAGTGTCCCGATGCGGTTCGGTATCGTCGTCCATGACCCACAGCAGATCCGGATCGTGATGAGCCAGTGCGTGGGCCATTCCCACGGTGAACCCTCCCGCGCCGCCGGTGTTCTGCGGTAGTTCGACGAGCTCATAATCGAGCTTGGTCTCGAGCTCGGCGCGCAGGGCGTGTAAATACGACACGGATCCATCATCCGAGCCGTTATCCACCACAACCAAGGCCTCCGGCAGCCGCTCCCCCGAGACCAGCGCAGTGATCGCGGCTTCCAGGAGGTCGCGCCGGTTATAACTGACCAGTACCGCAGCTACGCGCGGCTGATCGCTCATCCGCTCTGTTCCGGGCGTTCGGTGCGCGGAGTCTGCGCACTCGGATGCTCTGCCGGACCGGTCGAATCAGAGGCCACACCGGTCCCTGCCGGCTCCACCTCTGACTGCTCCGGCTCGGCCGATGCGGGCTCAGCTGCATCGGATTCGGCAGGTTCCGGTTCTTCACCGATACCGAGCACGTTCGGCACAATCTCACGCAGCTGTTCCAAGGTAATACCGCCCAGACGGACCACGCGTAAACGGCCTCCGGTGGCGTCGACAATCGTAGAAGGCACCGGTTCGGCTCCATCAGCCGGGCGGTCTCCATCGCCGAGATAGGCTTCGACCGCTCCCCCCAGCTGGGCTTTGGTCCCGGCAGCTGTCCTGGCGGTGGGCTCGCCCGTGCGGTTCGCCGAGGATACCGCTAGCGGCCCGGTGAGCGTCAGCAGATCCAGCGCCAGCTGATCGTCCGGCATCCGCAGGGCTACGGTTCCCTTGGTGTCGCCGAGATCCCAGTCCAGCGTGGGATGTGCGTAGAAGATCATGGTGAGCGCGCCCGGCCAGAACGCTTCGGCAAGCTGCCGCGCCTCATCGCTGACCTCAGCCGCCAGCCCGTCCAGGGTCTGAAGCCGCTGGATGAGCACGGGCGGCGGCATCGACCGTCCCCGACCCTTAGCCGCCAGCAGGGTAGCGACCGCAACCGGCGAAAAAGCATCCGCGGCGACACCGTAGACCGTATCGGTGGGCATCACCACGATCTGTTTCTGCGAGATCGCTTTGCGCGCATGCTCCAAGCCTTCGTGCCGCTGCGCGGGCACCGTGCAGTCGTAGACAATTCCGCTCACGTGCTCATTCTTTCACTTTGATGTCCATGTTTGCGGCCATTCGCCGCTAAGCGGCCGCCCGTGGCCCGGTCCCGCCCCGTGAGATCGCGATGCCCTTCGACCTCGGCGAAGCCTTCCGCGAGCAGCACTCTTCGGGCTGCAGCGGCCTGGCTCTCGGCGTGCTCCATGATGAAGTATCCGCCGGGGCGCAGCAGCTTGGCGGCTCGGTGCGCTGCCGCTGCCGGCAGCGTCATACCCTCGGGCCCGCCGCCATAGAGCGCCAGCTCCGGATCGTGCTCAGCGACTTCCGGATCGACCGGCACCGCCTCATCCGGAATATACGGCGGATTGCTGACGACGACATCCGCTCTGCCTTCGAGCTCCGGAAAGGCTTCCCGCATGTCCGCCTGCTGCAGAGTCACCGCAAGGCCGGTCCTCTGGATATTGCGCTCAGCCCAGGCCGCGGCCAGCGCCGATAGTTCCACCGCGTATACCCGGGCTTCCGGCACCTCACTAGCCAGCGCCAGCGCCAGCGCCCCGGATCCGGTGCCCAGGTCGATCGCTATCGGTGCACCGACAGGAGCTTGCGCACAACTCACCAGCCTTTGCAGTTCTTCGATGGCCGCCTGCGCCACGATCTCGGTCTCCGGTCGAGGAATGAAAACACCCGGGCCCACCGCTAGCTCCAGATGCCGGAAGGGCGCGATACCGGTGAGATGCTGCAACGGCACACGGCGGACGCGCTGCGCGACGAGCTCCGGATATCCTGGTGGAATCTGGGCGCCGCGGAGCGCCACCGCGCGGACTTCGCCTAGGCCCATCCCCAGAAGATGCCCGGCCAGCAACTCGGCGTCAAGAACAGGGTTCTGCACCCCGGCTTCCGCCAGCTGAGCAGCCGCAGCGCGCACCGCCCCGGCCAGGTCTTCCGATTCCTGCCAGTCCATGTCTTGAATCATTCGTGCCTCATCCCTCATCCGCCCAAGGCGTCGAGGCGGGCCTGCTCATCCATATCGATGGCGGACTGGACCACAGGGCCCAGATCTCCCCCCATCACCGCATCCAGGTTGTAGGCCTTGTAGCCTGTGCGATGGTCGGCAATCCGGTTCTCCGGGAAGTTATACGTGCGGATCCGTTCGGAACGGTCCATCGTGCGGATCTGAGAGCGGCGCGCCTGGGCGTTCTCAGCATCGATCTGCTCCTGCTGATGAGCGAGCAGACGGGCGCGCAGCACTCTCATCGCCGCTTCGCGGTTCTGCAGCTGGGACTTCTCATTCTGCATCGCGACGACGATCCCGGTGGGCAGGTGCGTAATCCGCACCGCTGAGTCGGTGGTGTTTACTGACTGCCCGCCGGGGCCTGAGGAGCGGTAGACGTCGATCTTGAGATCGTTCTGGCTGATCTCCACTTCCTCCGGCTCGTCGACTTCCGGGAACACCAGAACCCCGGCCGCTGAGGTGTGAATCCGGCCCTGTGATTCGGTCACCGGGACCCGCTGCACCCGATGCACGCCGCCTTCGAATTTAAGCGAGGCGAAGACTCCCTCCGCAGGGTCGTTGGAGCGGCCCTTGACCGCCAGCTGGATATCCTTGTACCCGCCCAGATCCGATTCCGTAACGGAGATGACTTCGGTCTTCCAACCCCGAGACTCGGCGTAGCGGGTATACATCCGGACCAGATCGGAGGCGAACAATGCGGATTCATCCCCGCCTTCGCCCGCTTTGACTTCCAGGATGACATCCCGGGCGTCATCCGGATCGCGGGGAATGAGTAACCGGCGCAGCCTGTCCTGCGCTGTTTCCAGCTGCTCCTGCAATTCAGGGACTTCCGCAGCGAACTCCGGATCCTCTTCAGCCATTTCCTGGGCCGCCGCGAGATCGTCGTTCAGCTGGCCGACCCGATGATGCGCCTCAACGATATTGCTCAGCTCCGCGTAACGCCGGCCTAATTTCCGGGCCAACCCGGAATCAGCGTGCACCGCCGGGTCGCTGAGCCGGAGCTGCAGCTCGGCATGCTCATCAAGAAGCCCTTTGATCGAATCGAACATCCCATCCTCCACAACTGGCGTTTCTCTCATGCCGCGGCGCGCGGCTCTGCACGAAAAACGCTCGTGGTCTCCTCCTGAAGCGGGGGAGACCACGAGCGTTGAACTAGCTACTTGTCGTCTTCAGACTTGGCGCCCAGAGTCGTCTTCTGCACCTGCATGAGGAACTCGACGTTGCTCTGCGTCTCACGCAGCTTGGTGGTGAGCAGCTCCAGTGATTGCTGCTGCTCGAGGCCGGAAAGCAGGCGGCGCAGACGCCACATGATCTTGACCTCTTCCGGCGAGAGCAGGTTCTCCTCGCGCCGTGTGCTAGATGCGTTGACATCCACGGCCGGGAAGATCCGCTTCTCCGAGAGCTGCCGGGAAAGCCGGAGTTCCATATTGCCGGTGCCCTTGAACTCTTCGAAGATGACTTCGTCGGCCTTGGACCCGGTTTCCACTAGAGCCGTGGCGAGGATTGTCAGCGAGCCCCCGTTCTCGATGTTCCGGGCGGCACCGAAGAATCGCTTCGGCGGGTAGAGCGCGGCAGCGTCGACTCCGCCGGAGAGGATCCTGCCGGAGGAAGGCGCTGCGTTGTTGTAGGCCCGGCCCAGACGCGTCATGGAATCGAGAAGAACCACAACATCCATCCCCATTTCCACGAGACGCTTGGCGCGTTCGATGGAGAGCTCGGCGACCTGAGTATGGTCATCGGCCGGCCGGTCGAAGGTCGAAGCGATCACCTCGCCGCGCACGGAGCGCTGCATATCGGTGACTTCTTCAGGGCGTTCGTCGACCAGCACCATCATCAGGTGCACATCGGGGTCATTAGTCGTGATCGCATTGGCGATGGACTGCAGGATCATGGTCTTTCCCGCCTTGGGCGGGGAGACGATCAGCCCGCGCTGACCCTTGCCAATGGGCGCGACCAAGTCGATAACACGCGTGCCGAGCTTCTTCGGCTCGGTCTCCAGGCGCAGCCGGTCCTCCGGGTACAGCGGCACCAGTTTGCCGAAGTCCACCCGGTCCTTCATCTCCTCCGGGCTCTTGCCGTTGATGCTGGTGACTCGGACCAGGGCATTGAACTTCTGCCGCTGATTGCCGCGATTCTCTTCGCCTTCACGAGGAGCGCGGATAGCTCCGACGACCGCATCGCCCTTGCGCAGGTTGTTCTTCTTGACCTGCGCCAGTGAAACGTAGACGTCGTTCGGCCCGGGCAGGTAGCCGGAAGTGCGCACGAAGGCGTAGTTATCCAGGACATCGAGGATGCCGGCTACCGGCAGCAGCACGTCATCGTCGGTGACTTCCGTATCATCGACTTCCGGGCCCTGGCCGCGGCGGCGTTCGTTGCGCCGCTCGTTCCGGTTGCGACGGTTGTTCCGGCCGCCGTCCTGGTTGTTATTGTCCCGATCGCGATCCCGGCTGCGACGGCGGTCATTGCGCTGCCGCCCACCATTGCTCTCATCGCTTTCAGTGGCTGCGGAACCGGAAGCCTCCGACTTGGCGTTGTCTTTAGTGTCTTGAGCGCCGTCCTGATTCTCGGAGCCATTCCGGCGATTGCGTCCGCGCTGCCTACGGTTGGAGTTGCCCTCCCCTTGGCCGGACTGGCCTGCGCTCTGCGAATCCTGAGAGTCAGCGGAATCCGCTGCGGAGTCGCCCGCACCGCTCGCAGCCTCTGCTGCATCCGCCTCGACCTTGCCGTTGGAGCCGGCACGGCGCCCACGGCCCCGACGAGCCGGCTGCGTGTCATCGCCGGATTCCTGTACTGCGGGCTGCTCCGACTTTTCCTGCCCGTTGGTTCCGGCAGTTACCGGGGACTCCGCAGCGTTTTTACCCGCCGCCTGCCCTTTTGCGCCGTTACCCCGGTCAGCCACACTGGAACCGCGTTGATGCGCGGAAATCGCGGTGACCAAGTCACCTTTACGCATCCGGGAGCCTCCCGTGATGCCGAGCTGCCCGGCAAGTGCCTGCAACTGCGCCAGCTTCAAGCCAGCAAGACCTTGAGATGCGTTACCGGCCGCAGATGCGGCAGATCCGGTGCGCTCCACACCTGTTTCCAGGCTGGTGGTTTCTGTCACGAAGGATCCTTCCCCCTCGATATCGACTCCTAGGAGTAGGAGCCGCGTTGATTAAATGTGCAGCTGGCTCGCCGGCGTCATCACCTCGGCATACCAAAAACCAGCTATCCAGCTCGCAAGGCATCATGCGTCGCCCCGGCGGCACAGCCACGATCACTGCGGAAAAGATAGCTTCCCCCGCGAAATTCTCGCCATGCTGCCTGCGAAGTCCGGCCAGTGAGATAGTTCTCATACCACTGGCTGGGAATGTCACAAATAAAGCTGAATCAGAGGTTCGCATATGCGGGCTTAAAGTTCATGAAGCAATCTTCAGGCTACCCCCGCAAACGGCTATGCAGCCTATGCACTGATAATTCTAGCACCTTCTGCTTCAATTCCGATTTCCCGGACACGCCAGAGCGATTCGGCACGCTCCTGCCCAGATGCGGTTTCATCTCTTCGCTGTTCCGCTGATCTCAGGAACCGCTCGGCTACTTCGATCGCCTCACGAACCCGCTCCGGTCCATCGACCAGAGCCAAAACCGTCGGCCCCGCACCGGAGATCACCGCGGCGATTCCGGCCTCGCGCCAGTGCCGCAACAGGGCTGCACTCTGCGGCATGGCCACTGCCCGCCAATCCTGGTGCAGGTAATCCCTGGTCGCCGGTAGAAGCAATGAAGGATCCGTGGTCAGTGCGTGAATGAGCAGCCCGGCCCGGGCAGCATTGGCGGCCGCCAATGAGTGAGCCACGGTCTCCGGCAGCAAAGACCGGGCCCGCTCGGTCGCCAGCTCGTATTCCGGCACGGCCACCACGGCGCGCAAGCGCCCCTGATTCAGCGGAACTCCGCTGACAAAATACTGCCGGCTCTGCTCACTTTTCTGCTCGTCTTTATGCTCGCCGTCTTGTTCTTCTTGTTCTTCTTGCGCCCCACGCCAGTTGTGCCAGGAAATCGTCAGGCCTCCGTGCAGGGCCGGGGCCACATTATCCGGATGGCCTTCCAACGCAGCAGCGGCGGCAAAAACCGCATCGAGGCCCGGCCGTGCTTCCTCCGGAAGCAGCTGCCAAGCCGCCAGCGAAGCTGCGACGATCGCCGCGGCGGAGGAACCAAGGCCTCTGCCGTGCGGGATGCTGTTCTCGGCAATCAGGCGGAGCCCACCTCGCCGATACTGATACCGGGCAAGAAAGGCGTCGATGCAGCGTACCGAAAGGTGGCTGGCATCTCGTGGCAGCCGATCACTGCCGGCGCCCCGGATCTCGATCTCCAAACCGTCATCGGCTGCTGCCTCCACGGTCAACGTGTCGTACCAGCTCAGCGCCAGTCCCAGGGAATCGAACCCCGGGCCCAGATTCGCGCTGGTGGCCGGCACGCGCACGCAGACCTGCTGGCCAGGGCTGATGATCGGAAGCGGCAAGGCGATCGGCATCGTTCAGCCTTCCAGCCCGAGCGCCCGGGCGGCGCTCACCACGTCGAAATCGACTTTCTCCGGCTGCATCGGTGTGCCATCGAGGTTCTGCAGGCCCCAATCGGGGTCTTTCAAACCGTGTCCGGTCACCGTAATCACGATGCGCTGGCCCGGTTGCAGCTCCCCGGCCCGGAACTTCTTGAAGATGCCCGCCGCACCGGCAGCCGATGCGGGTTCCACGAAGACGCCCTCTCGAGCGGAAAGCCATCGATGCGCCTCCAGGATCTGATCATCGGCCACTGCCTCGATCACTCCCCCGGATTCATCCCGGGCTGCTTCCGCCTGTTCCCAGGAGGCCGGGTTCCCGATCCGGATCGCCGTAGCGATGGTATCCGGCTCGGTCACGGGGTGACCCGCAACGATGGGTGCCGCACCAGCCGCCTGGAACCCCCACATCCGCGGGCGTCGTGCGGAAACAGCGGGTGCATTCCCAGAGGGCTCGGCGTACTCTCGATAACCTTTCCAGTAGGCCGTGATATTCCCGGCATTGCCCACCGGCAGCGCATGGATGTCTGGGGCGTCGCCGAGAACGTCGACGACCTCGAAAGCCGCGGTCTTCTGACCTTCGATGCGGGCCGGGTTCACCGAGTTCACCAGGAACACCGGATAGGCCTCAGCCAGCTTGCGGGCCAGCTCCAGGCAGTTGTCGAAGTTGCCGTCCACCTGCAGCAGTCGTGCACCGTGCGCCAAAGCCTGACTCAGCTTGCCCATGCTGATCTTGCCTTCCGGGACGAGCACTGCGCAGCTCAAGCCGGCGGCCGTCGCATACGCAGCAGCAGAGGCCGAGGTGTTACCGGTGGAAGCGCAGACCACCGCCTGCGCACCGGCGGCTACCGCGGCGGTCATCGCCATCGTCATGCCGCGGTCTTTGAAACTGCCGGTGGGGTTCATGCCTTCGACCTTGATCCAAACTTCGCATCCAGTCAGCTCAGCCAGTTTCTCGGCCCGGACCAGCGGCGTGCCGCCCTCGCCCAGACTGATCACCCGCGTCTGGGCAGTCACCGGCAGCCGGTCGGCGTACTCTCGGATCACACCGCGCCATAACGAGGCACCGGTGGCGTTGTTCTTCTCTTGGGGCGCCCCAGGCGTTGCGTCAATCACGGTTCAGCTTCCTTCTACTCTCAGCACGGAGGACACGGAGTACACCACCGGCAATCTTTCGAGCCCGGCGACCGTCGCGGCCAGATCTGCTTCCTGGGCCCGGTGCGTTATCACGCGCAGTTGGGCGAGCCCCGCTTCCGGCGAACCAGTGCCCTGAGCCCCTTCTTCGGCGACTCCTTCCAATGGCACGCTCACGCTCTGTCTGAAAGCCTCGATGGAGACTCCCTGCTCAGCGAAGACTCCGGCGACCTGTGCCAGGGCTCCGGGTTCATCGTTGACTTCCAGGGCGATGGAGAATCTCGACACCGCGTGATCGAGCGCGAGCACCGGCAATCGCAACGGCGTGATCTCGGTGATCGCGGGGCCGCCGGAAGCGATCCGCCAGGCCGCGGAGACGACATCTCCCATCACTGCTGAAGCCGTGGGCGCACCGCCGGCGCCGGCGCCGTAGAACATCAGCTGTCCGGCGTTCTCAGCCTCCACGAACACCGCGTTGTAGCCGCCTCGGACCCCGGCGAGCGGGTGGTCTCTGGGCACCAGCACCGGGTGGACCCGCACGCTCACGCCCTGGCCCGCCGCCGCGGGCAGCGGCAGCAGTTCGGCGACCGCGAGCAGTTTGATCACATAGCCGTCTTCAGCGGCGGCGCGGATATCCTCGGCAGTCACCCGAGTGATGCCCTCGGTGTAGACGTCTTCCTGGCGCAGCTCGGTATGAAAAGCCATCGATGCCAGGATCGCGGCTTTAGCCGCGGCGTCATGGCCATCGACGTCAAGGGCTGGATCCGCCTCCAGGTACCCTAGCGCACCCGCTTCATCGAAGACCTCTTGATAGCTGACGCCATGAGTGTCCATCCGATCCAGCATGTAATTAGTGGTGCCGTTGACGATGCCGAGGATGCGCTGGATACGATCGCCGGAAAGCGAGTCCTGGATCAGGCGGATGATCGGAATGGCCCCGGCGACTGCTGCTTCGAAGGATAAGTGCGCCCCCGATTCGTCAGCCAGCTGGTACAGCTCCGGGCCGTACCTGGCCAGCAGCGCTTTATTGCCAGTGATCACGCTCTTGCCGTTGCGCAGGGCCCGGCGCACGTACTGGTGGGCCGGCTCGATCCCGCCGATGAGCTCAATCACGATATCCGCCTCGGCCAGCAGCGCCTCCGCGTCGGTGCGCAGCAGCTCCGACGGCAATTCGGCATCCCGTTGCGCACCGGGGTCACGGACCAGAATGCCGGTCAGCTCCAGCGGCGCACCGATTCTCTCGGCGAAGTCGGCAGAATCCGTCAGGATGATCCGGGCGACCTGGGCTCCGACGGTGCCGGCACCCAGTAAGGCGATCCGAATCGGCGCGGATCGCGTCCCTCCGCTGACTCCCCCGGCGGATCTCTCGGCTGTCTGATCACTCATGAGTGCGCCTCTCCCCTCTGCTCGGTTTCTGCACGGCCCTGCCCGATAGGTCATTCAGGATTCGACGTCCCTCGTCAGGAGGTCCGCCTCGGTTTCGCCACGGATGATCGTCCGGGCTTCGCCCTCCCGGACCGCGATCACCGCCGGGCGGGGCTGGTAGTTGTAGTTGCTCGCGAGCGACCAGCAGTAGGCTCCAGTGCCGGGCACGGCCAGCAGATCCCCCGCCTCGATATTCCCGGGCAGGTAGACGTCCCGTACCACGATGTCCCCTGATTCGCAGTGCTTACCGGCCACACGGCTCAGCACCGGGACCGGCTGACCGGGCTCAGCACGGCCCGTGGCTGCGGGCCGGCCGAGCACCGCGGTGTAATCGGCTTCGTAGAGCACGGGGCGCGGATTGTCGCTCATCCCCCCGTCGACGGAGACATAGCGGCGCAGAGCCGAAGACGAAGCTGCAGAAGGAACTGGAGCAGCGGGGTGGGCCTCGGGCTCCACCGCGACATCTTTGATCGTGCCGACCCGATACAGAGTGAAGGTACTCGGCCCGGCGATAGCCCGCCCCGGTTCGATCGAGATCCGCGGCAGAGTCAGCTGCCAGCGAGCGCATTCAGCGGCCACGACTTCAGCCATCGCCCCGGCGATCTCCTCAGGACTCCTGGGCGAGTCCGCCTCGGTATAAGCGATACCGTACCCCCCGCCGAGATCCAACTCCGCCAAGATCATGCCGTGACGGTCGCGCATCTGCGCGGCGAAGCTCATGAGCCTTTCCGCTGCGACTTGGAAACTCGCCGGCTCGAAGATCTGCGAGCCGATATGGCAGTGCAGACCCAGCAAGCGGATATGCTCGGCCTGCTGAGCCGCGACCACGGCCTGTTCCGCTGGGCTCGTCTCGGACAGCGGCCCGGCCACCAGAGAGAGCCCGAACTTCTGATCCTCATGCGCGGTGGCGATGAACTCATGGGTGTGCGCATGGACGCCCGGGGTGAGCCTCAGCATCACCGGAGCGGTGACCCCCAGCTGCCCGGCAAGCGCATCGATGCGGTCCAGTTCCGGAAGGGAGTCGACAATGATCCGGCCCACTCCGAGCTCCAGCGCCCAGAGCAATTCCGCATCGGACTTATTGTTGCCGTGCAGGCCTAGTTCCGCCCCCGGGAACCCTGCTCGCTGAGCGACAAGCATTTCCCCGCCGGAGCATGTGTCCAGACGAAGCCCTTCCTCGCGGACCCAGCGGGCCGCGCTGATGCAGAGAAAGGACTTCCCGGCGTAGTAGACATCGGCCCCTCCGCAGAGCTGCTGGAAGGCCTCATCGAAAGCTTTTTTGAAAGCCCTGGCGCGCTGTCTGAAATCCGATTCCGAGACCACGAAGAGCGGGGTGCCGAATTCCTCGGCGAGCTGCCGCACCCCGATTCCGGCGACGGCGAGTTCGCCGCTGTCCGGATCCCTGGATACATCCTGGGCCCATTGCTCGGGGCTCAGGGCGTCGAGATCCTCGGGCACGCTCAACCAGTCCGGGGCCAGCACCGAGCCCCGGGCCGGCTGATCCGCCTCGCTCTTCCCCTCGTAGCCCACGGTCACATCCGTTCTGGGGCGCTGACGCCCAGCAGCCCCAGCCCATTGGCGAGCACTTGCCCGGTAGCGTTGTTGAGCCATAGTCTGCTGCGATTGGCGTCATCGATCTCGTCCCCCGCCGCGGGAACCACCCGGCAGGAGTCGTACCAGCGGTGGTAGGCGCCGGCTAGAACTTCAAGGTGCCTGGCCACTCGGTGCGGCTCACGGAATCGCGCGGCATCCGCGACGACGGCGGGGAAGGCTGCCAGCTGCGCGAGAAGCTCCGATTCGCTGGGGTGCTCCAACAGCGCAGCGTTGAAGTTCGCCTCCGGAGTGCTGCCGACCCCCGCGGCGAGCGCGTTGCGCGCCACGGCGTTGGTCCGGGCATGAGCGTACTGGACGTAGAAGACCGGATTGTCGTTACTGGCTTTCCTGAGCTGCTCCGGGTCTAGCGTGAGCGGCGAATCCGCGGGGTAACGAGCCAGGGAGTAGCGCAGCGCGTCTGCCCCGAGCCAGTTCAGCAGATCCCGGAGTTCAATGATATTGCCCGCGCGCTTCGATAACCGCGCACCATTGATCGACACCAGCTGGCCGATGAGCACTTCGATGCTGGTCTCCGGATCGTCACCGGCGCATGCCGCGATCGCCTTGAGTCTGCCGATGTAGCCGTGATGGTCAGCGCCCAGCAGGTAGATCTTCTCGGCGAATCCGCGATCTTTTTTGGCAAGGTAATACGCGGCGTCCGCGGCGAAATACGTCGGCTCTGCGTTGCTGCGGATGAGTACCCGATCTTTATCGTCGCCGAAGTCGGTGGTGCGCAACCAGATCGCGCCGTCCTGATCGAAGACATGCCCCTGCTCCCGTAGCCTCTCCACGGCCTTTTCCACGGCGGCGTTGGAGTGCAGCTCCTGCTCGGAGAAGAAGACATCGAAATGGACCGCGAAATCCAGCAGGGTCTTCTTGATATCGGCCATCTGCGCGGCGTACGCAGCGGCTCGCACGATGGGAAGGGCCGCTGCGTCCTCGAGCTGCCGGAGCTCCGGATGCTCGCTGCTGACGGTCTGCGCCAGATCATCGATGTAGGCACCCGGGTAGCCGTTCTCCGGGGTGGGCTCGCCCTTGATTGCGGCGAGCACCGAGGCCGCGAAGTTGTTCATCTGCAGCCCGGCGTCATTGATGTAATACTCTGTGTTCACCTGGGCCCCGCTAGCTCTGAGCACCCTGCCGATCGCATCGCCCAGAGCGGCCCAGCGGGTGTGCCCGAGGTGCAGCGGACCGGTGGGGTTGGCCGAGACGAACTCCAGATTGATGATCCGCCCGGCCATGCTGTTGTTGCTGCCGAAAGCAGCTCCCGCTTCTACAATGTCCTTGGCCAGTGCTGCCGCCGCGGCAGTGTCTAGCGTGAAGTTGAGGAATCCAGGGCCTGCGATGTCTACAGTGGCGACGCCTTCGATAGCGGCGAAACGCGGTTGCAGAAGTTCTGCCAGCACTCGCGGGTTCTGGCCCGCAGGCTTCGCCAGCTGCAAGGCGATATTGGTGGCCCAGTCCCCGTGATCGCGATTCTTCGGCCGTTCCACGCGTACCTGCTCTGGCAGGGCGTCGACGGCGATGCTGAGATCGCCGTTCTGAGTGGCCTCGCGCAATGCCGAGGCCAGGGCTGAGGAGAGATCGTCTGGAGTCACTGTCTCAGCATAATTGCCTCTGCGGGCCGTTCCCGCATCGGGGCCGCCGTGATGACATAAGGCATCTTAGGCATGCAGCGCATTATTGCCGGCGATGCCCGGCTGCGATGCGCTATTGGGGTGGTAAATACACCGTGGGGATAGTGGTGGCCGGCGGCACGGGTTCCGGCTCCGCTCCGACCACTCCTGCAAGCAGAATACTCAGTCCCAGCGCCAGTGCTGCGAGCCCCGCCAGGGTCAGCCACCACGCCCAGGGAGCCCAGGAAATCCATGCACCCTCGAGGGCTGCATCCAGCGTCGAGGGATCCAGAGTAGAGGGCACTTCAGCCGTATGCCGCGCAGAGCCGCTCCGGCCACTGTTGATGCTGTCGATTCGAAGAGCCATTCTTCCGCCTCCCCGCGCTCTGAAGAATCTGATCCGGAGGAAACGGGTAACGCCCCCTCCACGTGTGACCAATGTAGAGACTCAGGCTGAGAACAAGCAGAGCTTTTCCCTATTGTTGACGGGTAATATCCGGAGAATAAGCCAAGCGCTCAGCTGCGCCCTTGCTGATCCTCCAGATACACGGGGCGGCAGGCGAAGAAAGCGCCGACGCCCAGCACCAGCAGGACGACGAAGAGGAACCCGAATCCGGCCGCCCAGTTCCCAGTCGCTTGATGCAATAAGCCGAAAAGCAAAGGGCCGAGGCACGCTATCGCGTAGCCGACGCCTTGGCAGAACCCGGAAAGCGCCCCTGCTGCCTCCCTGGTCCGAGTACGCAGGTTGATGAGCAGCAGGGCCAGCGGGAAAGTGCCGGGGCCGATTCCGGCGAGGATCACCCAGAGCACCGTGAGGCCCGCCGGAGCCAGTAAGAGTCCCAGATACCCGGCTGCGTAGCAGGAGAGCAGCGCCAGGACGATGGGGAACTGATTGCGCATCCGGCTCGCCAGAACAGGGATCAGCAAGCTCATCGGCAAGCCCAGTCCGGCGTAGAGGGCCAGCAGATTCCCCGCTGCGGCGGGGCTAAGCCCGGATTCACTCAGGATCTGCGGGAGCCAGGCGAACATCGCATAGGTGTTCAAGGAGGTGCAGCCGAAGAACAGCGTCAGCCCCAATGCCATCGGCGAGCGCCAGATGCGGATTCCCTTGCGTGGGCTCCGGGAGGAGACCTGGTTGATCGCCGACTGCTCAGGAGCAGGGACCGGTACAGGAACAGTCTCCACGCTGTCCTGATGCTCGGTCTCGGCAAGGCTTGGTGTGGGGCGGCGGAAGAAGCTGCTCAGCCACGGCAGCGCTGCCACGAGGTTCATTCCGGCCCAGCTGGCCAGGGAGATCTGCCAGCCGAGCGTCTCGGTCACCGGTACGGCCAATTGCGCGGGGATCGCGGTGCCCAGGCTCATGGCGGTCACATACAGTGCGGTGATGAGGCCGACCCGATCCGGGAAGTAATGTTTCACGAGCGGCGGCAGCAGAACATTGCCCGCTCCCATGCCGGCGAGGGCGATCACTGTGAGCGCCAGGAATGCCGGAGTGTCGGGAGCGAAGACCCGGGCGATCTGCCCGATCGCGGCCACCACCATCGCTATGACGGTCAACCGTTCCACGCTGGCCCAGCGCAGGACGAAAGGGGTGAGGAACCCGAAGAATGCAAAAGTGAGCGGCGGTAACATGCCCAGCAGCCCGAGGGCCAGCGAGTCCAGCGGAAGGTCCCGGCTGATCTCCGCGGCGACAGGGGGCACTGCGGTCACGGCCGCGCGCAAAGTGAGTGCTACTAACAGAATCCCCGCTATGACGAGGAGCCGTCCTCTGAAGCCTTCCGCTTTCACCACGCATCGACTGTACCGGCCCGATAGGGCGCAGCAGCAACCGAAGAGATGTCTTCTTGCTCACAGGGATCCCCTAGCGGCATGGACTAGTACTTCTCTACTTAACCGGATAATAAACGGATAAATGCATATCGAAGTGCCAGAGATATCTGGCGAACCACTAGGCTTATTGAGCTGCTGCAGAATTACCGGTAATCCGCGTGGTTCCGTTGACCCGATGATGAGATGGAGAATCCCTGATGAATACGACTCTCGTGTCCCTGCCAGCGGGCAAGGTCCTGCTGACCGGAGCCGCCGGTCTGGCTGTTTTGGGAACTGTCGCCGCCTGCGCGCCCTCGGATCAGGGAACCTCGGAGACCACTGCCCCGAGCACCAGCCCGGCAGCCTCGGATCCCGCGACGAGCACTGAGTCGGTTGCCGGCACGAGCACTTACCGCGATGGCCAGTATGAAGAGGATGGCAACTACACCTCTCCTAACGGGCAGGAGAAGCTCGGTGTTCAGTTGACCGTCGATAACGGCGTGGTCACCGCGGTCGAGCTCACAACCTATCCGTCAAACCCGAATACTCAGCGCTTCCAGGATCAGTTCGCAAGCGGCATCGATGCCGAGGTGGTCGGCAAGAATCTCAATGAGATCAATGTCGGAAAAGTCTCCGGCTCTTCCTTGACCAGCGGCGGGTTCAACGAGGCTCTGGCGAAGATCAAAGCCGATGCCTCTGACCGTCAGGACTGATGTCCGGCAGTTCCAGGGCGCTGCCGCATCGGCATGAGTTCGAAGCTATCGGCACCCTATGGCAGATCGACACTGAGCGGCCGCTTGATGCGGCCGCTCAGCGGTTAGTTGCATCCCGTATCGACGCCTACGATGCGGCGTTCTCGCGTTTCCGCTCGGACTCACTGATATCCCGGGCTGCCACGCAACCTGGGACCTATGAGCTTCCCGCTGAGGCTGCAGCGCTCTGCGAGCTCTACCGGAAGCTGTTCGACCTCACTGATGGTGCTCTGACGCCCTTGCTCGGCGATGCGCTGGCGCATTGGGGTTATGATCCCGGATACTCTTTGCGTCCATCCCCCGGCCAGCCGCAACCGCTCTCCTGGCCAGACGCCATCGACTGGCAGGGCACGACCCTGCGCACATTACGTTCTGTGACCCTGGATATCGGCGCGGCGGGTAAAGGCCAGCTGGTGGACCTCGTGGGCAACTGCCTGGTGCAGGCAGGGTACGCGGAGCATATTGTGGATGCCGGCGGGGACCTTCGGATCCGCACCGCGGAACCCGTGCGGATCGCTCTGGAACACCCTTATCAGGCTGATCAGGCCATCGGCGTCATCACCATGAACCAGGGCGCCATCTGCGCTTCGGCCGCCAACCGGCGAGCCTGGGGAGACGGGTTGCATCATATTCTGGATGGCCGCACCGGCCATCCGGTTCGCACCGTAGTAGCCAGCTGGGTCATCGCCTCATCCGCGCTCCTGGCCGACGCCCTGGCTACCGCGCTCTTCTGCGCTGACCCACAACGGCTCGCTCAGCACTACTCTTTTGCCGGCTTGTGGGTGCATTCTGATGGCAGTATCGGCACCGTGGCTTCAGGGACGTCCGGGGTCAGTTTCGACAGCGAGTTATTCACTACTTCTGCAAGGGCATGATGGCTAATTCTGAAAAAGCTGCTACCCGCTCCGTCTCCGCTGCCCTGGGCCAGCTGGACGGGCTGCTGGGCAGATGCACGATGTACCGACTCGTCTCGGTGGCACTCGGTGCTCTGGTGCTCTACTCGATAGCGCTGGATCTGCTGGGCTGGCTTCGCTTAGGTCCTGCGGCCATCATCGTGACCCTAGTCCTTGCCATACTGCCCGTTGCGCTGGTGAGCTGGCTGCTGGGGAAACTCTTCCGCGCACCAGCCCATCTGGAATCCAGTCTGATCACCGGCGCGCTCCTCTACTTCCTGTTCAACCCGACGCTCGAACCCGACGAGCTCGGCGGCATCGCACTCGCCAGCGCGATCGCCGGAGTTTCGAAGTTCCTCCTCGCCTTCCGCGGCAGGCACATCTTCAACCCGGCCGCGCTGGGGGCCTTCGTCGTCTGGTTCACCGGCCTGAATCTCGCTACCTGGTGGGTGGCCACCCCGGCCATGCTCTGGCTGGTGCTGCCTGCGGCCTTCGTCGTGCTCTACCGCACCGGCAAGCTGGTCTTCGGCCTGGTCTTCCTGTTGGTCTCTAGCAGCATCATCGCGGTGCGGCTTTTCAGCGCCGGGGCTGCAGAGGCCGCACTGAGCCAGCCCTTCCTGTCCCTGCCGGGGATCTTCTTCGTCGGCTTCATGCTTTCGGAGCCCCTAACGCTCCCACCCCGGAAGTGGCAGCAGCTAGGCCTCGCGGTGCTCGTAGCGGTGTTTTTCGCCGTTCCGTATCAGCTGGGCCCGATCTACGCGACGCCGGAACTGGCCCTGCTGATCGGCAATCTGCTGGCTTTTGCGCTCAGCCGACGCTCCGGCATCCAGCTACGCTTCTCCGGATCGCGGGAACTGACGCCGAGCAGTCGGGAGTATCTCTTCGAGAGCCTGCGGCCCTTGCGCTTCCGCAGCGGCCAGTATCTCGAGCTTTCGCTGCCGCACCAGAAGCCGGATTCCCGCGGCAGCCGCCGCGTCTTCAGCCTGACCACCGCCACCAGCAATCCCTATAAAGCGGGCATCGGGCTCAGATTGGCTGAGCCGTCCAGTAGCTTCAAGAACGCCCTGAACCGGCTGGAACCGGGCCAGAAGGTCTCGGCCACCGGGGTGTGGGGAGACTTCGTGCTTCCCGGCGGCACCCGCGGCGATGCATCGGTGCTGATGCTGGCCGGCGGTGTGGGAGTCACCCCCTTCCTCAGCCAGCTGCGTTCACTGGCCCTGGACGGCGGCAACCTCGGAACGGCAGGGAACAGCATAGATGCGGTGCTGCTCTATACGGTCGCGGCCCCGAAGGAGTACGGCTACCGGGAGGAGCTGGAAGAGCTCGAGCGCGCCGGCATAATGCAGCTACTCACTGTCTGCGGCGCACCGGAGGCCGAATGCGACCCGGGCCTGCGCTGGATAGATGAGGCCTATCCCAGCGCAGAAAAACTCTTGCGGCTGGTACCGGATATCGCGAGCCGCCGGGTCTACATCTCCGGTTCCCCGGCCTTCGTCGGCCAGGCCCGCCAGGCCGCTCATGCCGCTGGTGCACGATCTCTGCGCACGGACAGCTTCCTGGGGTACTGAACATCCCGGGGCATGGGTGAGCGCCGGGGTGGCATGAGTTTTTTCAGCGGATCGCAACCTGATAAGCTCATAAAGTCCTCATGCCCTCGTAGCTCAGTGGATAGAGCGTCTGCCTCCGGAGCAGAAGGTCGTAGGTTCGAATCCTGTCGAGGGCACATCGAACAAGAGAGCGCTAGCAGTCTTCTGATAGCGCTCTCTTCGCGTTCACGAGCCTGCCGGTTCAACGCGTTTCTTCTGGGGTCTCGTCCGCGAAGTACTCGCCCCGTTGCGCCAACGCCTGACGGAGTATGCGGATGGCTTTCGGCCCCACGCCGTGCAGAGTCAACAGCTCCTTGGCCGTCATCCCGGTGAGCTGGTCCAGGCCGGAGTAGCCGGCCCGAGTTAGAGCATCCGTTGCGGGCCGCCCGATCCTGGGCAGGCCAGCGCCTTCCGGCAGCGATGAGCCTGTGCTGGTCATAGCGATTCCTCGTCGAGTTCAGAGAATTTAGCCGCCATCGTCGGATTGCCCCGGGTAAGCTTCTTGATCGTCAGGTCTTCGGCTTTATCGTTGGCGAGCCGCAGATTATTAGCCGATTTATGCAGGGCTTCTTTGGTTTTCTCGAGATCCTTGATCGCCTCGTCGATGCGCTTGATGGCTTCTGCGAACCCCTCCGAAGCCAGCCGCCAATTCCGTCCGAAGGCTTTTTTGAAGTCATCGATCTGTTGCTCGAAGTTGGTGATATCGACGTTCTGCGCGCGGACGAGTTCCAGCTCCGATTTGTACTGGAGGGAGTTCAGCGCGGCGTTGCGCAGCAGGGTAATCATCGGGATGAAGAACTGCGGGCGGATCACGTACATCGTCGGGTAGCGATGCGAGACATCGACGATGCCCGAGTTGTAGAGCTCGCTCTCCGGCTCGAGCAGGGAGACGAGGACCGCGTATTCGCAGCCCTTCTCCCGACGATCCTTATCGAGTTCCTTGAGGAAGTCCTCGTTCTTGTGCTTCGTGGCGGTGCCGTCGTTCTCGTTCTTCATCTCGAACATGATGGAGACGATCTCAGTGCCGTTCTCCTCCGATTCGCGGAAGATGTAGTCGCCCTTACTACCGGTGCGCGCGTCATTGTCCTTTTCGAAATAAGCTCTGGGGAACGCGGTGGCCCGGATCCGGTTGAACTCGGTTTCGCAGTGCTGCTCAAGCGTCTCCCCCACCATTTTGGTGGAAAGCCTGGCTTTCATATCGCGCAATCGCTCGATAGCGTCGTCACGGTCTCTGAGCTGGGTCTCATATTTGTCCTGCAGAGCTTTCTCGGAGAGCTGCTTCTCCAGCGCAGCCCGCTCCAAACCGTTCTGCAGCGCATCCCGTTCCTTCTGCACCGTGCTCAGGGCCTCGTTGACCGCGAGCTTGTGCGCCACCTCCCCGGCATCGAGACTGGCCTTGAGCTCCTGGATCTGGGAGTCCTTCGCGCTGACGGCCTGCTGCAGCTCACTGGCGAATCTGCTCTCGGCTAGGGACGCCGCGGCCTGGTTCTCCCGTTTGGTCTGCGCAAGTTCGCCGAGCAGCCCATCGCGTTCTTTTTCCACCGTACTGAGTGCCTCGGCCACCGCGAGCTTCTGCGCCACCTCCCCGGCATCAAGCCTGGCCTTGAGCTCCTGGATCTGGGTATCCTTGGCCGCCGTGGCTTGCTGAAGCTCGCCGGAGGCCTTGAGCTCCGCCCGTTCGATGGCTTCCTGCTTACTCTGCTCGGCTAGTTCCAGCCGCTCATGCAGCTGCTGCTCGAACTCGCTATCGCGCACCTGCTTGACGATATTGGCGTACCCGGCTTCATCGAGGGTGAACGCCTTACCGCAGTGCGGGCAGCGGATCTCATGCATGGAGCTGGCTTCCTTTCTGGGCAAGAGCAGTACGTGCCCTGCGTCTTACCCTTTACGATATCGGCAGGCGCCGACTGAGCAGCAAAGACGTGCGGGCGAAGCTGCCATCATTACCGAGGCAAGCAAGAACCGCTTATTGCAGACTGCAGAGATCCGGCTGGATTGCGAACGCATATAACCATCTAGCAACCGGGAATAACTCTCATTCCCAAGTAAGCAGTTGGTTTTGACAGGCAGGAGCACTCCCTCTTAACGTGTGCCGAACCAGATAGGTACAAAGTGCAGCCGGGGTATCGCTCTGAGGCCGCGGAATAGGGGACTTGCGATGAAGGCTGTTGTAATGACCGGGGCGAACCAGCCCTGGGAAGTGCAGGAGGTACCGACTCCGGTTGCGGAGCCGGGGCAGGTGCTGGTGAAAGTGCATGCCTCAGGCATGTGCTACACCGATGTATGGGCGACGCAGGGCGCCGGCGGGGATATTTATCCCCAGACGCCCGGGCACGAGGTGGTCGGTGAGATCGTCGAGGTAGGGGCCGGCGTCAACGGCCGTGAGGTCGGCGACCGGGTCGGCACCACCTGGGTGCAGCAGGCGTGCCGCCGTTGCGACTACTGCCGCCAGAACCTGCCGCTGACCGGGCAGACCGTGATGAACTGCGCCGCCGCGCGGACCACCGGCTTCGCCGCACAAGGCGGGCACGCAGAGTACATCGCTATCGCCGCCGAGGGTACGGTGCTGCTGCCGGAAGGCCTGGACTATGTCGATGCGGCACCGATGATGTGCGCCGGGTACACCACGTGGAGCGGGCTGCGCGATGCCGGCTTGCAACCCGGCGAGAGGATCGCCGTGGTGGGCATCGGCGGCCTGGGGCACGTGGCCCTGCAGCTGGCCAAGGCCTCCGGCTTCGAGACCATCTTCATCACGCACTCCCCCGATAAGCACGACCTCGCCAAAGAGCTCGGCGCCGATCACGTCGTCGCCAACGGCAAGGAACTAGCCGAGCTCGGCGGGGCGGATGTGCTGCTGGTCACCACTAATGCCTTCGATGCCGCCGAAGACGCGATGACCGGCCTGCGGCCGAGCGGCCGCGTGGTACTGAGCGGGCTCGACTTCACCCAGCCGTTCGAGATCTCCTCGGAAGGCGTGCCGTTCCACATGATGCGCCAGCAGGTCATCGGCTCCACCCATGGCGGCCAGCACTATCTGAGCGAAGTCCTCGACCTCGCCGGTCAGGGCAAGGTCAAGCCGATCACGGAGACCTTCACGCTCGATCAGGCCACCGAGGCCTTCGACCGGCTTTCCACAGGCAAGATGCGCTTCCGAGGGGTGTTCCTGCCGCAGCAAGGCTGATAACGGAAAACAAAGGAGCCGGTTTCGCATGATGCGGAACCGGCTCCTGATCCGTGGTGGAGGTAAGGGGATTCGAACCCCTGACCTTCTGCATGCCATGCAGACGCGCTACCAACTGCGCCATACCCCCGGAATAACTCATTTATCCTAGACCAGCCAGGCCTGCGGGACCAAATCCTAAGCCTCATCTCCGATCACCGGTTCCGGCAGACTTCCCGCATTGTGCTCCACGAGCTGCCAGCCCGCGGAACGCTCCTCAATCACGGACCAGTGGCAGTTGCCCACACCGGAGAGCATCCCCCAGCGATCATGCGGCACATCCAGCAGCTCGAGCAGGCCGGAACGGATCGCTCCGCCATGACTGACGACTACCAACAGCCCGTTCTCAGGCAGCCCGGCAACTGCCTCGCTAACCGCCTCGGACATCCGGGCGGCCACCTCCCGCCGGGTCTCCCCCGTGCGGCCGGGGCGGCTGTCGACGGCACCGGATTCCCAGCGCGCCATCTCCTCCGGGAACTGCCCGGTGATCTCATCGAAGGTCATGCCTTCCCAAAGGCCGATGCTGGTCTCCCGCAAGCGCGGATCGCTTTCAGCAGCAAAGCCCGGAATCAAGGCCAGCAGCGCCGCAGCGGTGTTCACCGCTCGGTCAAGATCGGAGCTGATCACCCGATCCGGCTTGAGCCCGGCGAGCAGCGCTGCGGCGCGTTCGGCCTGGATCAGCCCGGTGCGGTTGAGCTCGATATCCGCTTGCCCCTGGAACTTGCGCTGCAAGTTCCAATCCGTTTGCCCGTGCCGCCAGAACAGAACCCGCTTCATGCCTCGGAAGCCTGCGGCCCGGCCTGCTCGGGAAGCTCCAGATCCAGCACGGGGCAATCCTTCCAGAGCCGCTCCAGAGCGTAGAATTCCCGGTCCTCTTCATGCTGGACGTGAATCACGATATCCGCGTAGTCGAGCAGCACCCAGCGGCCCTCAGAGCGCCCCTCACGGCGCACCGGGCGGATTCCCTGGGCGAGCAGCGCCTCTTCGATGCCATCGACGATCGCATTGACCTGACGTTCGCTCGGTGCTGAGGCGATCAGGAAGACATCTGTGATCGCTAGCTGATCGCTGACATCGATGGCAACGATCTGTTCGGCCAGTTTCTCTGCAGCGGCCCCGGCGGCTTTGGTCGCCAGCCCGATGGCGTAGTCAGTAGCGGTCACAATGCTCCTGTTCGACTCAACGAGTCATGGTGAAGATGCTCAGGGTGACACCGAGCACGAGGGCCACGGCCCCGGCAGCCACGATAACCCATTGCCAGAGCCGGGCCCGGCGTGCTTGGGCCAGACCTGCGGTGTAAGCATCCAGCGGCTCCAGGCCATGGGCACTGTTGGCCGGTAGCGGCGAAGACTCCAGCTCTTCTTCGGAGAAACTTGTGGAATGCTGTTGCGCGACTTCCGCCGCTCGGCGCAGCACCGCACTGCGCTCGGTCCGCTCGCCTCCGGAGGCAGCACTGCGAGCGGTTTCCGCTCCGCGCGCTGCCCCGACAGCTGGAGCTTCGAGGGATTCACTGTCGGACAAGACCGACCCATTCGTCTCGGGCGCGGGCACCGACAGCACCTCAACAGCCAGGCTGGAGACCTCGTCATTCCCCCGGGTGACGATCGGCACATGAGCGGTTGCCGGTGGCTTCGGCACAGGACGGTCGAGCCCTGGTACCTGAATGAACTGAGCCGGGGTGACCATGGCAAGATTATGCGCCGTCGTGGGATCGTTGAGCTTAGCTTGCACTGCTTCTCTCGCCGCATTCTCGCGTGCCAGAGCTGCCCTCGCCTCAGCGCGCTGATTGACAATAGCAGCTCGTTCCGCGAGTTTCTTCTGCTCGGCCAGAACCTCGAGGTCCACCGTCAGCGGGTCGTCCTGAACCGGCAGACTGTCTAGATGATGCCGAGTGGCTTCCAGCAATGATTCCTGCTCAAGCGCCCCTGGTTGCTGACTTTCCTCTGCCTGCGCGAGTGACTTTTGGGTCGAAGCGCTATCGCCGCTGCTGGCACCGTTCAGCCCGGACTCAGCATTCAACACCTGCTGCCGGAGCTTGCGCCGGGACGGCAGCTCCTCCTGAGCAGCCGCCGTCCCGTTCGAATCAGGTTCTGTCTGTGACAACTCGCGGTACGCCCTGAGCGCCGCACGATCCCTCGCCCGCAGCTGTGATGGGCGCTCAGCTATGCGTTTGGCCATAGTGGCTGCTTCTGGCTGCGACACTGACTCGGAGCTCGAGTTGGCTGCGTTCTCGGGCTCGCCAGCTGATTGCACAGAAGCGTTGTGCATCGAAGTATTCGGCGCCAAGGCATTCTGCACGGGGACAGTAGCTATTGCCCCTTCCCGGAGCTGCCGCCGGCTCGGCAGAGAATCGATGGTCACGGCTTCTGCAGCGAGGTGGCGGCGACGGGGCCCCGGCACCAGAGTGCTTTCGGGCTCGGCAGCCGCACCGTGCCCAGTCTGCAGAACGGACAACTCAGGCTGAGGTGCTTTAGCGGGGTCCACAGCCGGTTCCGCAGCAAACTCCGTAGACTCCGTAGACTCCGTCGGCATCTGCGTCGAGGTCTGCACAGCGCGCTCCTTGGCGCGCAGTTGCTGGCGAGTCATCCCTTCGGCCGGGGCTGTCATAGCCTGTGCTTCACTGCTCAAAGCATGCCGGGCGCTCCCCTGGACCTCCGGTACGTCATCTCGCGGCTGCGCGGAAAGAGCGAGTTCTTCAGGAGAGGATCCAGAGGCGACAGCCTCTTCCTCTGGGGGCATCGGTGGCAGCAAGGGCACCGAAGGATACGCGCGTTCGGCGCTCTTGTTCTGCTCAGAGAGCTGCAGGCGACGCAGTTCCCTACGGCTGCGTGGCTGCTCGGCGTCCTGGCTCATCAATGCGTCTTTCTGTATCCGCTGAGTTTTAGTTCTCGCTGGCTTTCAACTTCTCGGCCGGCCCTAGCTGTCTCCGTCATGATCCCGGTACAGTCCGTATTTTCCGATGTACTGCACCACTCCATCCGGAACCAGGTACCAGACCGGCTGCTGCTCTGCGACCCGTTCCCGGCAATCCGTGGAGGAAATCGCCATGGCAGGAACCTCCAGAAGGCTCACTCCCTGCCGCCCCGGATCACCGAGTTCATGACCAGGCCGGGTCACCCCCACCAAATGCGCCAGACTCCAGAGTTCATCACTATCTTTCCATGACATGATCTGAGCCATGGCATCCGCGCCGGTGATGAAGAACAAATCTGCTTCCGGGCGCATCCGCCGCAGGTCCCGCAGAGTATCGATAGTGT
The DNA here is from genome assembly GCF_000376245.1 of Acaricomes phytoseiuli DSM 14247. Lineage (GTDB taxonomy): Bacteria > Actinomycetota > Actinomycetes > Actinomycetales > Micrococcaceae > Renibacterium > Renibacterium phytoseiuli. The sequence goes on from NZ_AQXM01000064.1 coordinate 202,061, forward strand.
ACGTCGGCCCCGGGCGGTCGATATCCACCCGGCTCACGGTGAACCGAGGGTTCGACGCCGTGGCGATGACCGTCATGAGATAACGGTGCTCCGGTTCGCTGACTTTCCGGCCGGATTTCTGCCAGGGCTGGCCCGTGGGCACGAAAACGACTTCATCGAGCTGGAATCGTGCTGCGACTTCACTCGCGGCGACTAGATGCCCGTGATGGATGGGGTCGAACGTACCGCCCATCACGCCCAATCGAGTGCGGCGTTCCGGCGTTGCCACCGGTAGCTCAGTGACCCGAGCTGATCTGGTTTTTGCGCTCGTGGTTATTGGGGTGCTGGCGGTGCGGGTCCGGAATCTCTTCGACAACCTCATGCCGATTGCCCAGGTTGGCGAAGGAGATCGTGACGACGAAAAGCACGATGAAGATCAGCAGCATCACCACGCCGAACATCCAGGACGGCATCCACAGGGGTGCCAGCTCCTCCTCGCTGGCGAGATTCAACGCTTCGGCGAGCTGTATCTGCATTCTCCCTGCCTCCTATCTTTTACCAGGTCCGCTGCACGGCCCTGATTACGCTTTGAGGATGCGACGCATCCTGCTTGTGTCTTACGTCTATGCTACCTGGCCTTGTGCGAATCGGCCCGACTCAATCACGAATATGGCCCGCACCATGGACAACCCACTGCGTCGTGGTCAGCTCGGCAAGGCCCATCGGACCGCGTGCGTGCAGCTTCTGGGTGGAGATACCGACCTCAGCGCCCAGACCGAGCTCGCCGCCATCGGTGAACCGCGTCGAGGCATTGACAATCACGGCGGCTGAATCCACCTCTGCGATGAATCGCTCGGTATTCGCCAGGTCGTTCGACAGAATCGCCTCGGTGTGGCCGGTACTCCAGCGCCAGATGTGTTCCAGCGCATCGTCGACAGAGTCGACCATACGCACGGCCAGGTCCAGATCGAGGTACTCCGCAGCCCAGTCCGCATCATCGGCGGCCTGCGCCTCGACTCCCTCCGGCAGCACTGCGATGACCCGCTCATCGGCGTGCAAGCTGACTCCGGCAGCGCTGAGCGCCTCGAGAACCGGGTTCAGAGCCGGTGCATCCTGGTGAACCAACAGGGTTTCCACGGTGTTACATACGCTGGGACGCTGGGTCTTGGCGTTGAGCACTATCGCCACGGCTTGTTCCACCGAGGCCGATTCATCGATGAAGATATGCACGTTCCCCTCCCCGGTTTCGATCACCGGGACCGTGGAGTGATTGACGACGCGCTGGATGAGCTCGCGGCCGCCTCGCGGAATCAGGACATCGACCCGGCCCCTGGCCCGCATCAGCACCTCGACGCTTTCCCTGCCGAAGGCGTCAACGCCCTGTACGGCATCCGCTGGCAGACCGGATTCCCGCAGAGCCTGCTGAATAACGCGGATCAGCGTGGCGTTGGTCTGGGCTACCGCACTGCCTCCACGCAGGATCACCGAGTTACCGCTTTTCAGCGCAAGGCCTGCGATATCCACGGTGACGTTGGGCCTGGCCTCGTAGATCGCGGCGACGACGCCCAGCGGAACTCTTTGCTGTCGCATCCTGAGGCCGTTGGGCAGGCTCTGCCCGCGTACGACGGAACCCACCGGATCAGGGAGCGCGATAAGGTCCACCAAGGCCTGGGAGAGTTTGCCGATGCGCTCGGCAGTCAGCGTCATCCGATCCAACAGGCTCGATCCGGTGCCGGCTGACCGGGCCCGGTCGATATCTTGGTCGTTCGCCGCCAGAAGCTCATTCCGGTGCGTTTCGAGCGCTTCAGCGACGGCGAGCAGCCCCCGGTCTTTCTGAGCGCGGCTGGTCCTGGCGAGGCCACGCGATGCAGCCCGGGCCCGGTCTGTGATCTCGTATACCGCTTCCGTGACAGCCTCCACCGCGGTACCGCCCGCTGCGGGCGTCTGCTCCGTACCTGCTGCCATCGATCTCATCACCATAAGCGCGAGTCTAGTTGCTCAGGGCCCGCCGAGGGGAGAGAGCAGGACCAGATCGTCTGCATGCACGACCACGCGGATATGCTCCCGGCCCAGCTCAGTAGCGAGTTCATCGGTTTTGCGGCCGAGCATCCGCGGCAGTTTTCCGGCGTGGTAGTTGACGAGCCCTCTGGCGAAGACGCGTCCTGCCGGATCGACGAGCTCCACGGCGTCCCCGGCTTCGAACTCGCCGTCCACTCCGGTGATGCCAGCCGGCAGCAGTGAGCTGTGCCGGTCGCGGACCGCGCGGACAGCGCCTTCATCCAGATGCAGTCGACCATGTGTACCCGCCAGATGCGCCAGCCAGAGCAGCCTGGCGGGGCGGCGAGTGCCATAGCTCGGGAACCAAGTGCCTAGGTCCTCCCCCGCTAGCGCCCCTGCGATACTGCCTGCCGCCGTGATGAGCGCCGGGGTTCCAGAACTGGCGGCGATAGTAGCGGCGTGAACTTTGGTGACCATGCCGCCGGTACCCACGCCAGCGGTTCCGGGACTGCCGATCTCGATCCCGGCCAGCTGCTCCGGACTGGCGACCTCAGGAATCCTCCGGGCCCCCGCGGCCGGTGGCCCGTCGTAGAGAGCGTCGACGTCGGAGAGCAGGATCAGGGCATCGGCTTTGACGAGGTGAGCCACCAGGGCCGCGAGACGATCATTGTCGCCAAAGCGGATCTCATGCGTGGCCACGGTGTCGTTCTCATTGACGATGGGCAGCACACCAAGATTCAGGAGCCGCTCCAGTGCCCGGTGGGCATTGGCGTGATGAGTGCGGCGGCTAAAGTCCTCAGCAGTCAGCAGGACCTGGCTGACCGTGACACCGTGGTGCGCGAAGGCTGCAGTGTACCGGGCCAGGAGCAACCCCTGACCTACACTGGCGGCCGCTTGTTGGGTCGCCAGATCCCTCGGCCTACGAACCAGCCCCAGAGGGGCGAGCCCTGCAGCGATAGCTCCCGAGGAGACCAGGATGATCTCGCCGCCGGCCAGCTGCCTGCGCGCCAGTACATTCGCCAGGGCTGTCAGCGCCGTGGTGGAGATACCGCCGCTCACCGAGGTCAGCGAAGAGGATCCGACTTTGACGACGATCCGTCGAGCATCACGCAGCGACTCGCGGCCGGCCCCGGGAGGCATCTGCGCCGCTGAATCATTCATCAGCGCTATCTTCAGACCACAGACCTGCCCGCCGCTCGGCTTCAAGCTCCGCCCGGGCCGCTGCGTTGGCATCCTTGCGCTCCTGGTACTCCTCACGTTTCTGGCTGCGTGTGGGCCGCTCGCCGAACTCCGCACTGGCCAAGCGGGCATCGGTGCCTCGAGGGCCACTGAGCAGCTCGGCTCCGCCGATCAGTGTCGGCTCCCAGTCGAAGAGCACCGCGTGTTTGCTGTCCTCGCCGATCACCACCGCATCTCCCGGTTTGGCACCGAGCTTGAAGAGTTCGTCTTCGACGCCCAGCTTATTGAGCCGGTCCGCCAAATAGCCCACAGCTTCTTCATTCGTGAAGTCTGTCTGCTGTACCCAGCGCTCGGGCTTCTCGCCGAGCACCCGGTACAGAGGCTCCAGATTGCGCTGCTCCGGGCGGATCCGGAATTCGCGCTGATTCACCGCACGGGGCCGGAGCACCGGCGGTTGAACGGTCTGCGCGATGATCTCAGCCGAGGCCCGCGCCTCGATGACGAGCTCGGCCATAGCGAAGGCCAGGGGGCGGAGCCCCTCACGAGTGAGCGCGGAGACTTCGAAGACCCGGTAACCGCGCTCTTCCAGTTCATCGCGGACGAACTCCGCCATATCCCGGCCATCCGGGGTATCGACTTTGTTGAGCGCCACGAGTCGCGGCCGCTCATTGAGCGGCACCACATCGCTCTGGTCCCCGGAGTGCCCCATATCCACCGCGTACTTCTCCAGCTCGACTTCGATGATCGCGAGATCGCTCAGCGGGTCGCGGTCGCTTTCCAGCGTGGCGCAGTCCAGCACGTGCACGATGGCGGCGCAGCGTTCAACGTGCCGCAGGAAATCGTGGCCCAGGCCCCGGCCTTCGCTGGCGCCCTCGATGAGCCCTGGCACATCGGCGATGGTGAAGCGGACCTCGCCGGCTTCGACGACGCCCAAGTTCGGCACCAGAGTGGTGAACGGGTAATCCGCGATTTTCGGCCGGGCCGCGCTGATCGCTGCGATCAGGCTGGACTTCCCGGCGGAAGGGAAGCCGACTAAGGCGATATCCGCGATGGATTTGAGTTCCAAGACAATATCGCGCTCCTGGCCGTCCACGCCGAGCAGCGCGAAGCCGGGGGCTTTGCGCTTCTGTGAGGACAGCGCCGCATTGCCCAGGCCGCCCTGGCCGCCGGCAGCGGCCAGGTATTCGGTTCCCTCGCCGACCAGATCCGCCAGAACGTCGCCGTCTTTGGTTTTGACGACGGTGCCTTCGGGCACGGGGAGCACGAGCGGTTCGCCCTTCTTGCCATGCCGGAAGCCGCCCATGCCGGGGCCGCCGTTACCAGCCTGCCGGTGCGGGGTGTGGTAGTAATCCAGCAAGGTAGTGGTCTGATTGGTGACGCGTAAGATCACCTCACCGCCGTCACCGCCATTGCCTCCGTCCGGGCCGCCCAATGGCTTGAATTTCTCCCGCTTGACCGAGACGCAGCCGTGACCGCCCCGGCCTCCGGAAACGTGGAGCACCACTCGGTCGACGAAGCTTGCCACAGCTGACTCCTCACTAATCTGACCTCAAAACCGATCAAAGCAAAGACCGGCTGGAACTGACATTGAATACCGCGAGCAGCGAACCTGCCCGGCGGTCAAAGCGTGCTTCCCATTCTAGAAGAAGCGCAGGTGCCGGCGTGGTCGGTCCACCGTATTAACGGTGTTAAACGCCGGTGGAGCGAGCCTGCTGGCCCGCTCCACCGAAAACGTTAGTTTGCTGCTACTGTGCTTCAGCCGGCAGTAACGATGTTGACGACGCGACGGCCGCCTTTGGTACCGAACTCGACAGCACCGGCCTCGAGGGCGAACAGTGTGTCATCGCCGCCACGTCCAACACCGGCGCCGGGGTGGAAGTGGGTTCCGCGCTGACGCACCAGGATCTCACCAGCGGAGACTACCTGGCCGCCGAAGCGCTTCACGCCGAGGCGCTGAGCATTCGAGTCGCGGCCGTTACGGGTGGAGCTAGCTCCCTTTTTATGTGCCATGATTTAGCCTCTTGTCCTGCCTTGATACGGATGCTTAAGCGATGGAGGTGACCTTGACCTTGGTCAGCGCCTGGCGGTGACCCTGACGCTTCTTGTAGCCGGTCTTGTTCTTGAACTTCTGGATGACGATCTTCGGGCCCCGGAGGTTCTCCAGGATCTCGGCCTTGACCTTGACCTTGGCCAGGTCCTTGGCATCCGAAGTAATCTTCTCACCGTCGACAAGGAGCACTGCGGGCAGCTCGATGGTGCTACCGGCCTCGCCCTGGACACGGTTCAGGGTTACGAAATCTCCTACAGAGACTTTCTCTTGGCGGCCGCCTGCGCGGACAATCGCGTACACCACTGCGGAACTCACTTCTCTCGACGATGCTAGCTTCTAAATTGCTGATGCTTGTGTCTTGCCTTCTCGGCCCGCGCATTGGATGTCTTCTCAGCCTCAGACACTATGCGCCGTGCTTCGCCCCGGACCACTTCTTATGCTGCACAATAAAGATGCTTGATCAGCGCTGCTCTCTAGAGCAGTTCTTCAGCAGTTTAGCAGCAATTCATTAAGTGGGCACGGCATATGCACCGACAGTCTAGGATACGGCATTCACTAGCAGACTCGCAAATATCGCCACTGCCGGTGCGCCGCTCCGACCGGAGTCGGAACACTCCAGAACACTAAGGAGTTCTCGGAGCTTCTCCTCGCTTATCCGGCGAAGAGTCGTGGTGCGTCGAAGAATTCGAGCTCGTACTCGCACGAATACCTGAAGGCCTCCCGCATCCGCTCCCGCTGCGTAGGGGTCGCGGCGCATCCGGCGCGCTCCACGATCTCTATGGCACGCGTCGTCGTCAACCTGAACTCCTCATCAGCGTAAGTGTCCAACCAGCGCGCATAAGGGTGCGTCGCGCTCGTCCCGGTGGGCTCTCCTGCAGCTACTGCTGCTCGCCGCTCCTCCAGCTGCTCCCCCACCCAGGCATAGACCCAGAAGCACGGCAGCATCGCAGCCGCGGCGACCCCGTACTCACCCGTTGCGCACGCAGCATGCAGATGATCGGTGTAATACCTCGTCACGGGGCCCGGCAGAGCCAGAGAATCAGCTGAAGCACCCACAACTGATCCAGCGCCCGTCAGCCAGTCCCGGTGCAGCTGCGCCTCCACCTCGAGGCAGTCCAGAGAGCTTCTGATCCAGAACATCTGATCCGCAGTCTGCGAGCACAGAGCGGAGACCCGAGCCAGGGCTCGCGAATACTCCTCCAGGTAAAGAGCATCCTGCATAAGGTAGTAGTCGAACCAAGGCTTCGGCAGGCTTCCCTCAGCGAGTCCGCTGAGGAACTCCAGGCCCATCATCCTGCCGCGGAGCTCTGCGCTCTGCTGCCACCAACTCTGCGTGATGCTGCTGGGCTGGTCTGAAGGAAAATGCTGGACCGGCCCATTGCCCTGACCGACCTCGAGGTGCACCGCTTGCCGGATGCCCTCGACCAGCCAGGGCTTGGCCAGGCTCAAGCTCTCCGTCCAGTCTCCAGTGCGCACTTGCAAGGTCGCCATCGCTGATGAGAGCGAGCACCCGGTACCGTGTGTATGCTTCGAGTCGATTCGGGCTGACGTCAGCTCGAATCGATCTCCGTCGGGCCCGACCAGAGCATCGGGGACGAGCTCCGACTCCTCGAGGTGACCGCCTTTGAGCAAAACCGTCAGCTGATACCTCTCGGCTAGGCGCTGCGCCAGCTCAAGGGCCGAGACCCAGTCCGGGATGCGCTCCTGCCCGGTCAGTACCGTCAGCTCGGCAAGGTTAGGGGTGATCAGATCCGCTAAAGGAATCAGCTCGTGCAGCGCGGCGACGGCATCCGCATCGAGCAGCCGGTCTCCGCTCGTGGCCACCATGACGGGGTCGAACACGACGATCGCCGGCGCGGCCTGTTTCAGCCAGGCAGCGACGGTCTCAACCACCGGGGCCTTACTGAGCATGCCGATCTTGACCGCGTCGATCTCGATATCATTGCTGAGCGCTTCGAGCTGGAGCCGCAGGAATTCCGGCGGCGGGATATGCACCCGGCGGACTCCCTGAGTGTTCTGCGCGGTCAGCGCGGTCAATGCGGCCATGCCATAACCACCGTGCGCCGCAATCGTCTTCAGATCACCTTGGATCCCAGCACCGCCGGAGGGATCCGACCCAGCGATGCTGAGCACTTTCGGGACTCGGGGCGGCGCGAGGACCGGCTGGCTCCCGGCGATGATTTCGCTCTGCTGTGCCGCTCCCGGTGAGAAGGGCTTGGTCATGGGTGACATCAGGGGCATGCGACATCCCTTCGCTGGTGTTAACCAGACAGGTTCAACGGGTTTCGATTCTCAGCCGGCCGGTCTGGCCTGCACCCCGTGTCGCTTCCCAGCCTATCGCTAGCGGGCTGGGGAGTCGTGAATCGGAATGTTCGAGATTTTAGAGCTCTGAGGCCGGAACTCCTACGCCCAGGATCATCGGCTCCACCACTGGCTTCGTCTCCTTCTGGGCGGCTTTCTGCGCATCCTGACTCTTTCCGCTGTGCTTCTTCGGCGCCTGCGCCGAGCGCGGTTTTCTGGTTCTGCGCTGGGGCACCTCGGACTGGGACGCATCGGCCTCAGGTTCCGGGGAGCTGGACTCAGTGCCCTGCGCCGCTGGCAGCGCGGCATCCAGCGCGGTGCTGTTCGCCGCCCCCTGAGCACGGCCTGCAGCCCGACGTCGCCGAGCACGCGGGCGCCCTGCAGCCTCCTCCGGAACGCCTCCGTCGGAATCCTGGGATGCTGCCCCCTCCGGCTCAGGAGCCATATGGTCGAAGACATCACTGAGCCGGTCCAGCGTGAGCTCCGGCTGAGGTGCCGAAGCGGCTGCCGGCTCTTGTGCTGATTTCTCCGCGCGAGGCAGTTCCACTGTGTCCGCCCCGAAGGTCAGCACAGCGTGGCTTTCATCTGCTCCGGAACCGGCCTGCCCTGTTTCACTAGGTGCCGGGCTCTGCTCAGATATCCGGTCGAACTTCTGCTGATCCGGCTGGGCGCTGGGCTCATCTCCGGCTTCAGCCTCGGGATGGTGCGCCGCCATTGCGGCTGCGGCGATCGTCGCAAAAGCCTGGCGGGTCGCTTCGGCCTGAGCGGCCTTCACCTCGCCGCCTTCCTCGTCCTGACCTGGCTGAGTCTCGACCTCGGCAGCATTGTTGTTCTGCTTCCGCTGCCGATTGCGTCGCTTCTCGCTGCGACTTTCCTTGCCACCGCCCTGATTGCCCTGGTTGTTGCCACCTTGACGCTGCTGATCCGACTGCGGCGCAGCAGCGTGGGTGGTGCGGTGCTCCACGGGCTCTTCGTGCGTTACGACGCCGCGGCCGGCGCAGGCATCGCACTGCTCGCCAAAGACTTCCAACAGACCGGTGCCCATGCGCTTGCGGGTCATCTGGATGAGACCCAACGAGGTCACCTCGGCTACCTGGTGCTTGGTGCGATCCCGGCCCAAGCATTCGACCAGGCGACGCAGCACCAAGTCCCGGTTAGATTCGAGCACCATATCGATAAAGTCGATGACGATGATGCCGCCGATATCCCGCAGTCTCAGCTGGCGCACCACTTCTTCAGCGGCCTCGAGATTGTTCTTGGTAACGGTTTCCTCGAGGTTGCCGCCTGACCCGGTGAATTTTCCGGTATTCACATCGATCACGGTCATCGCCTCGGTGCGGTCGATAACGAGCGAACCGCCAGAAGGCAGGAAGACCTTTCGATCGAGTGCTTTGTTGATCTGCTCGGTGACCCGATACTCGGTGAAGATATCTTCCGGCTGATCCCACCTCTTCAGACGGTCCAGTAGGTCCGGGGCGACATAGGTCACATACGCCTCGATCGTATCCCAGGCCTCGTTTCCGGCGACGACGAGCTGCGAGAAGTCCTCATTGAAGACATCGCGGACTACTTTGATAGTGAGGTCCGGTTCCGCATAGAGCATCTCCGGAGCGAGTGTCTTCTTGGAGTTCGCCCGGGATTCGATGTTCTCCCACTGCGCCCGCAGCCGGTTGATGTCGTTGACCAGCTCTTCTTCGCTGGCGCCCTCGGCTGCGGTGCGCACGATCACTCCGGCGCCTTCGGGCAGATTGTCCTTGAGGATCCGCTTGAGCCGGTTCCGTTCGACATCGGGGAGCTTCCGGGAAATACCGGTCATGGAACCACCGGGGACATAGACCAGGTAGCGTCCGGGCAAGGAGATCTGGCTCGTCAGTCGGGCGCCTTTCTGCCCTACCGGATCCTTGGTGACCTGAACCAGTACAGAGTCGCCCGATTTGAGGACGTTCTCGATGCGCCGAGGAGAGTTGCCCAGCTTGGCCGCATCCCAGACGACCTCACCGGCGTAGAGCACAGCGTTGCGCCCGCGTCCAATATCCACGAAAGCGGCCTCCATGCTCGGCAGGACGTTTTGGACTTTGCCCAGGTAGACGTTGCCGATGAGTGAATCCTGCTGCGTCCTGGAGACGAAGTGCTCCGCAAGCACACCGTCTTCCAGGACTCCGATCTGGATCCTGTCATCGCGCTGCCGGACGACCATGGTCCGATCCACAGACTCGCGCCGCGCCAGGAACTCAGCCTCGGTGATGACATGGCGGCGGCGTCCGCTCTCCCGGGATTCCCGGCGACGCTGCTTTTTGGCCTCCAGTCGGGTGGAGCCCTTGACCGCGGCTACTTTGTCTTTATCGCCCCCGGCGTCCCCCCCATTACGGGGAGCACGAACCCGGGTAACGGTATTGGGCGGATCGTCTTCCCCGCCGCCGGTCAGCTCGATATCGCTATCGCCGCGGCGACGCCTGCGGCGCCTGCGCAATGCCTCCCCGTCGTCTTCCTGGCCTGGGTGGCTTTCGTCGGCCTCTGCGCCCTCGGCCGCGCTCTGCGTTTTGTTGTCCGAGCCGACTTCAACTTTGCCCCGGCGTCCGCGGCTGCGCCGCCGCTGACGGCCTTCCAGCTGCTCGTCGAGTTCATCGTCCGACTCCTGCTCGCGGGAGGCTCGGGATGTTGCTGCCTTCGGTGCTGACGCTGCGAACTGGGAAAAATCCGGGGCCTGGAAGAGCATTGAGGCCGGCGCGGCAGCAGGAGTTGAGGCCTCGGCGGGCGAGGACTCAAGCGAGCTTCCAGGCTGAACCTCAGCGGTTTCGGCGTCCTGGGCGGCCGCTACCGGCTCTGCCGAAGCAGCGCGCTTCCGGCTTCTGCGCTGGGGCACAGCCTTCTGATCTTGGTCGGTCTCGGCCTGCTCTGCTGCCTGATCGGCATCTTCCGGAGCTGCAACTGCCTTCTTTTTCCGACCGCCGCGCTGCGGTTTCTTGGCGGGTTTCTTCTCCGCTTCAGGCCCCGGGAGGCTGCCAGCCTCTGCAGAAGACTGCGCCGATATTTCTTGCACTTCTTCTGTCGCCGGGGCCTCTGCATTACCCTCGGGGCTCTTCTGAGCCTTCTTGGAGGTTCTTACGGCCTGATCGGCTTTGTCTGCGGTCTTCTTCTTCGTCGAACGGCGAGACTTTACGGTTGCTTCTTGCTCGGGCAATGGTGCAACGTTCTCTTCAATCTCCATGTTTAGCTGTACTCCACCCCGACGGAACCGCCACATTCAATGCCGGCCGGGCTCTGGTGCCGATACCCTCGGGCTTCGGCTGAAAGTCGATGAGCTACGAGCCCGCACGCCCCGTTCATGGGGAAACGACGATGACTCGCCAGCGCTGAGCCTCGATCAGCAGAATCTTCCTCGAAACGCCTATCTGACGCAGTTACGATACGGACACTGCTCCGAGCCTGTTCCCTGAGCGGGAAGCCATAGCGCTGGACCGGAGAATGCATGTGGCACATTCTGCCGACCAGGATTCATTATCTCATAGTGAAGATCGCACAGTGAAGCGGAAGCTGTGCAGGAACCCAGCCGTCATGGTTAGAATCAGCGCATGGCCACGTCGAAAAATCCCGCCCGCCTGGAGTCTGCTCCTGACGCCTCATCTTCAGTCACCGGAGCCGAGAGCGCTTCCGCTTCGGGCGTGTCGCAAGGACAAGGAGCAGCCCCCGCTGGGCCTTACATCAGCCGGGGCAAACCTTTTGCAGCGCTACTCCTGGTAACCGGCATCATCGGTTTCCTGGCTTCTTTAACCCTCCTCCTGGAGCGGATCGAGCTCTACAAGAATCCCACAGCGACGCTATCCTGCGACTTCACCGCCGTGGTCTCCTGCGGTTCCACAATGGAGAACTGGCAGGCGGCACTCTTCGGATTCCCGAACCCGCTGATCGGTGTTGTCAGTTTCAGCGTCGTGATCACCGTGGCCATGGCGATCCTTGCCGGGGCCAACTTCTCCCGATGGTTCTGGCTCTGCTTCCAGTTGGGTGTCACCTTGGGCATGGTGTTCGTGACCTGGCTCTGGTCGCAGGCGCTTTTCGCGATCAATCTGCTCTGCCCTTACTGCATGGTGGTCTGGGCCATGATGATCCCGCTGTTCATCTGGACGACCATCCGGAACCTGGTGCACGCAGTGCTCCCCGCCCCGGCCGGCCTCACCAAATTCCTCTCCAGCTGGGGCTGGACCCTGGTGATCCTGATCTACATTGCAGTTACGGCCAGTATCTTCTTCCGCTTCATCAATGTCTTCATCGGCAGCAACGCCTGATAGCCCCGCCCGCTGACTCAGCGGTGCGGCGATCAGGCGCGGCAAGATTCAAGCCCGAGTCTAGAACCAGATGCCGATCTCGCGCTCGGCGGACTCTGCGGAATCCGAGCCGTGCACCAGGTTCTGCTGCACCGCCTGCCCCCAGTCACGGCCGTAGTCTCCGCGGATGCTGCCGGGGGCCGCGGTGGTCGGGTCAGTGGTCCCGGCCAGAGAACGGAAGCCTTCGATGACCCGCTCCCCTTCGAAGATCGCTGCCACGATCGGCCCAGACAACATGAATTCCAACAGCGGCTCGTAAAACGGCTTGCCCTCGTGCTCCGCGTAATGCGCGGCGAGCTGTTCCCTGGAGGCCCGCACCTGCTTCAGTTCAGCGAGACGGTAGCCTTTGGCCTCGATCCGGGCCAGGATGGCCCCGGTCAGATTCCGGGCCACGCCATCCGGCTTGACGAGAACGAGCGTGCGTTGGGCAGTCATCAGTGCCTCCTGATCAGTGACGATGTTATGAAAAGAAAAAGACAAATCGCGAGATCAGTCTACGGGGTTCTCGCGCTCCCAACGCTCCTGAGCGGCATCCCGCAAGGCATTCTCCTGATCTATCCGGCGGCCGAGGAAAAGCGCGTACCACCAGGCGCCGGCGAAAAGCGGTCCGATAATGAACATCATCGGCTCCACGAACCCCAGCGCGATCAGAGCGAACTGAAGCAGCCAGCCGAAGCCGATGCCCCAGGGCTTTTTCAGCACGGCACAGGCCAGGACGAGCAGGGCGCTCAAAACCAGCCCGGCGCTGAGGATCACGGCGGCGGGGATCTCAGAGGAACGCAGACCGAAGATCACCAGCGTGGCGAAGAACGCTACGAAAGACTCCAAGGCCAGCACGCTGGAGGCCAGCATGATCTTGGTCGAACGGCGCTGCCGCTTCATACCCGGGTGCCATTCGCGCTGGGCTTTGGTTTGATGTTTCCCGGTTCGACGTTCCCCGCTCTGCCGCGCCATCAGCTCTTCCCCAGTAGAATACGGGCCTCTGCGACAAGGGTAATCGAACCGGTCACCAGCACCGCTCCAGCGAGATCGGCGCTGGATTCAGCCCGCTCCACCGCCCATTCAATGGCATCGTCGAGCTTCTCTGCGATATGCACGTCCTCTTCCGCGTACCCCGCATCCACCGCGAGCTCAGCGAGCTCGCCCGCAGGGATCGCCCGTGGAGAACCGGACTGAGTCAGGCAGATCTCGCCGAAGGACTCCGCGGTCTCGGGCAAGTCGAGTGATTCCCGCAACTGGTTCAGGATCTCCCCGGCATCTTTATCCTGCAGCACGCCCAGAACCACCACGAGCTTGCTGAAGCTGAAAGCCTCTTGAAGAGCTTCGACGCTGGCCTTGACCCCCGCTGGATTATGCGCCGCATCCACCACGATGGTCGGTGCGCTCCGCACGACTTCCAAGCGCCCCGGGGAACTCACCAGGGCGAAAGCGTCCTGCAACACTTCGAGCGATAGCTCCTTGTCTCCGCCTCCGATAAAAGCCTCGAGCGCGGCTACCGCGACCGCGGCGTTCTCCGCCTGATGCGCTCCGTGCAGCGGCAGCATCAGCTCCGGGTAGCGCCCGGCCAGGCCCTGGATGGTGAGCAACTGCCCGCCCACCGCGACCTGCCGCTCCACCACCCCGAACTCGACGCCTTCGAACCGGAAGGGCACCCCGGTTTCCTGGGCTTTCTCCAGCAGCACCTGCGCAGCGTCCGCGGGCTGAGCCGCGGAGACCAGGAAACCACCGGGCTTGATGATTCCGGCTTTCTCCACCGCGATCTCCCCGGGCGTCTCCCCCAGCAGGTCGGTGTGATCCAAGGAGATCGGCGTGACCACGGAAACCGTGCCATCAGCGACATTAGTGGCATCGGTGATACCGCCCAGTCCCACCTCGACGACCGCGACATCGACCGGTTCATCGGCGAAGATCGCGAAAGCCAGGACCGTGAGCGTTTCGAAGTAGGTCAGCCTCGGCTGCCCCTGGGCTTCGAGCTCTTGATCGACCATATTCAATTGCGGCTGGATCTCTTCCCAGATCCGCACGAAGGTCTCATCCGGCACCGGCTCGCCATCGATGCTGATCCGCTCCGTCACCTGGCTCAGATGCGGGCTGGTGAGTCGACCGGTGCGCAACTGGGAGGCCCGTAGCCCAGCTTCGATGATCCTGGCGGTCGAGGTCTTTCCGTTGGTCCCCGTCAGATGGATCACCGGGTACGCCCGCTGCGGCTCGCCGAACAGCTCCATAGCCCGGCGCATGGGCTCGAGCCGGGGCTCCATCTTGTTCTCCGGGGCGCGCTCCAGCAGATCAGTGTAGATGCTTGCTACCGAGTGTTCTTCGCTCATCCCTCTGCCCCTTCTTCAGCACTGCTGCGCGTCACGTTCACGGTCATCTCCTCGGCTCCCGCAGCGGTCGGCACCAAAACCAGCTGAACCGATAGCGTCTCGGCGCGGACCAGAGTCTCGTTGCGGGATACCGCGTCGAGGGTGTCCTGCGGGGCCTGGATGGTGGTCACGATGCGATCGCTGACCTGCAGGCCGGCGTCTTTACGGGCCTGCTGGATAGTGCGCACCAAGTCCCGCGCGGTGCCTTCGGCCTCGAGCTCCGGGGTCACCTCGGTGTCCAGCACCACGAAGCCCCCACGAGGGCCAGCAAACCCCGGTAGCATTGCTACTGTCTCAAACTGCTTACCCTCTTCCGAAGAGATAACACTTCTAGCGTCATACTCGCCTTCAATCAGTCGGATGCCACCAGCAATAACGATGTTTTCAATAACCACATCGCCGTCTGTACGCATCGTCCATTCCCAGTCGCCGGTCTTCGCTCCCCTGATTGCTTTCTGAACCTCTTTACCCAATCTTGGTCCCGCTACACGAGCGTCAACAATAAGCTCGCTCCTAATCCCGTACCGTGCTGCTGAAGCTCCATTTCTCATCGCAAAATTCACAGACTTTACATTGAGTTCATCAGCTATAAGGTCAGCAAAGGGTTCAAGAGAATCAGGATCCTCAATGACGATAGTGAGCGCCGCGAGCGGGAGTCGGACCCGCAGTTTCGCAGCTTTGCGCAGTGAGGAGCCGACCGAGCAGATCTGCCGGACGGTCTCCATCGCGGCGACCAGGGGCAAATCCTGCTCGAACTCATCGGCTCCTTCTACCGCGGCGGGCCAATCGGTCAGATGCACGGAGCGCCCACCGGTCAGGCCGCGCCAGATCTCCTCGGTGACCAGGGGCAGCAGCGGTGCCGCCACCCGGCACACCGCTTCGAGCCCGGTGTAGAGCGCGTCGAAAGCGTCCGGATCCTCATCGAAGAAGCGCTGCCGGGAGCGCCGGACGTACCAGTTGGTTAGCATATCCAGATAATCCCGGAGCAGCTCGCAGGCGGTGGAGATATCGTAGTCCGCCAGGGCCTCACCGAGCTGCCGGACGAGCAGCCCGGTATTGGAGAGCAGATAACGATCCAAGCTGTCCTGGTAGCCCCGATAGCGCAGCTGCGCCCGGTACCCCTCCCCCTGGTTCGCGGCGTTCGCGTAGAGGGAGAAGAAGCTGTAGACGTTCCACAACGGCAGCAGCACTTGACGAACACCGTCCCGGATGCCCTGCTCCATGACGATGAGGTTGCCGCCGCGCAGAATCGGCGAAGCCATCAGGAACCAGCGCATGGCATCGGAGCCATCCCGGTCGAAGACCTCGGTGACATCCGGGTAGTTGCGCAGGCTCTTGGACATCTTCTGGCCATCTGAGCCGAGCACGATGCCGTGGCTGATCACATTCTTGAAGGCTGGGCGGTCGAAGAGCGCCGTGGAGAGGATATGCAGCATATAGAACCAGCCGCGGGTCTGGCCGATGTACTCGGTGATGAAGTCCGCAGGGCTGTGCGTGTCGAACCATTCCCGGTTCTCGAACGGGTAATGCACCTGGCCATAAGGCATCGACCCCGAATCGAACCAGACATCGAGCACATCCTCGACCCGGCGCATCGTGGACTGGCCTTCTGCAGCGCTGCGCGGATCATCCGGGTTCGGCCGGGTCAACTCGTCGATGAAGGGCCGGTGCAGATCCACTTCGCCCTCATGGTTCCGGGGCAGGCGGCCGAAATCGGTCTCCAGCTCAGCGAGGGAGCCATAGACGTCGACCCGCGGGTATGCCGGATCATCGGAGACCCAGACCGGGATCGGGCTGCCCCAGTAACGGTTGCGGCTGATCGACCAGTCCCGGGCGTTCTCGAGCCATTTGCCGAACTGGCCGTCTTTGACGTTTCCGGGGATCCAGTTGATCTCCTGGTTGAGTTCGAGCATCCGGTCCTTGAACTCGGTGACCCGCACGTACCAGGAGGAGACCGCCTTGTAGATGAGCGGGTTCCGGCAGCGCCAGCAGTGCGGGTAGGAGTGCTCGTAACTGGCTTCGCGGATCAGCCGGCCCGAGGCGCGCAGGATCTTGATGATCGGCTTATTCGCCTCGAAGACCTGCAGGCCTGCGATCTCCGCCAACGGGGCCTCATCGCTGCCCTCGGGCGGCTCGGCGAACATCGGCAGGAACCGGGCTCCTTCATCGACCGAGACGATCACCGGGATGCCGTGCGCCTCGCTGCTGCGCTGATCCTCTTCACCGTAGGCACTCGCCTGGTGCACCAGGCCCGTGCCATCGGTCGTGGTGACGTAATCTTCCACCAGCACCTGCCAGGAAGTGCCGGTGCCCCATTTCTCCTGATCCGCATAGTAATCCCAGAGCGGTGCATAGCGCAGACCGCCCAGCTCCTCGCCTCGGAAGCGCTTCTGAATAGCAGCCTGGGCCGCTTCGGCGGATTCGAAGCCGAGATCCTTGGCGTAATTCGGCAGCAAAGACTCCGCGAGCAGATAAGCGCCTTGCCCGTTATCAACCACGACGTACTCGATCTTCGGGCCGACCGCGATGGAGAAGTTCGTCGGCAGGGTCCAGGGCGTAGTGGTCCAGGCGAGCAGGTTCACGCCCTGCAGTTCAGCAGCCAGCGGCTGGCCGTCATCGATGATCGGGAAGGCCACGGTGACGGAGAGATCCTGGCGCATCTGGTAAACGTCGTCATCCATCCGCAGCTCATGGTTGGACAGCGGGGTCTCGTCCTTCCAACAGTACGGAAGCACCCGGAAGCCCTGGTAGGTCAAGCCTTTGGCGTGCAGTTGCTTGAAGGCCCAGAGCACGGACTCCATGTAATCGACGTTGAGCGTCTTGTAGTCGTTATCGAAGTCCACCCAGCGCGCCTGGCGAGTGACGTAGTCCCGCCATTCGTGGGCGTACTTCATGACCGATTCGCGCACCGCATCGTTGAACTTGGCGATGCCCATCGCCTCGATCTCGCTTTTTTCGGACATGCCGAGCTGCTTCATCGCCTCGAGCTCGGCGGGCAGCCCGTGGGTGTCCCAGCCGAAGCGGCGCTCCACTTTGCGCCCGCGCTGGGTCTGGAACCGGGCGACGAGGTCTTTGGCGTAACCGGTCAGCAGATGACCGTAATGCGGCAAGCCATTGGCGAAAGGCGGGCCGTCATAGAAGACGAACTCGTTGGAGCCCTCGGGCTGCCCTGGCAGTTGTGCGGGGCGCTGGTCGATGCTGGCCTGGAAAGTGCCGTCCTGGGCCCAGTAGTCGAGCACGCCCTGTTCCAAGGCCGGGAAGGAAACACTCGCGGGCACCCCGGCACTGCCGGCGGCGTCCAGGCCGGTCGAGACCAAGGGGTAATGGCGCTTATCGTCCATGCGTTCACTCATCTGGCGGCATCCTGCGGTCGTTCCGGTGCAAGGACGATGGCCAGGGCGTCTGCCCGGCACCGCGGTACCACCTCGCTTGCTGCTCTTCTTCCCACCGAGGCGGGTAGGCAGCCACTCCTCATCAGCTGTCACGGGCTGTCCCGTCCGGTTCTACTGAGGCATCGCACAGATGCCCGTTCTTCCGGAGGCTCACCGGTGATCGCCGGATCATCGCCTCTTGTGTTCAGTCTAGCCCACTCCTCACCCCGCAGCCCCCTCGTTTTTGATGCCTTCCGTGACTTTTGATGCTGCCCGTAGGCCATCAAAAGTCACGGAAGGCATCAAAAACGGCTCGGGTTCAACGACGGATGACCTTATGCTGCGCGGGCTGGGCAACGGGACGGATCACGATCTCGTCCAGATTGATGTGCTGCGGCAGGCAGACCGCATAAGCGACAACGTCGGCAACATCCTCGGCGAGCAACGGCTCCGCCACCCCTCGGTAAACCTCTTCGGCCGCCTCCGCATCGCCCAGACGGCTCAAGGAGAACTCCGCGGTTTTGACCATGCCCGGAAGCACTTCGATCACCCGGACGTTGTGTTCGGCTTCTTCGAGTCGCAGCGCTCTGGTCATCGCCCGCTCAGCGGCTTTGGCCGCGTTGTACCCGGCGCCGCCTTCGTAACTGACCAGCGCAGCGGTGGAGCTGAGGGTCAGCACGGTGCCCGCGCCCTGCCCGCGCAGCATCGGCAGGAAAGCCCGGATGAGCTTCATCGTGCCGAGTACATTGACCCGGTACATCCACTCCCAATCGTCGGTCTTCGCCGCCGCTACGAAGTCCCCCCCCCCCCCCCCCGCACCACCGGCGATGTTGATGAGGGTGTCCACGCCGCCATTCCGTTCGACCGCGGCAAGCACCTGGGCCACGCCGTCGTCCTCGGAGATATCCGCGGCTATCGGAATCACCCCACTGCGCTGGGCCAGGGCCTCAAGCCGCTCAGCGCGGCGAGCCACCGCATAGACTCGCCACCCGCGGCGGTCCAATTCGAGTGCCGTCGCTTCACCAATGCCGGTGCTGGCGCCAGTGACTACTGCGGCGCGCTGTGCCGCGCTAATTTGTGCGGCACCGGCTGCAGATTGAGAGCTCTCAGAGTCCGTCATAGCATCAGCCTACTCAGACCGGCCGCCCGTGTCCGGACCCGGCCTGCACGACGCAGAACAAGACGTGAAAGAATAGGGGCATGACTGAGAACCGCCCAGGCACAGACACGCCCGAAACCACAGCCATTGCATCAGCTGCCCCAAGCCAGGTGCCGGATAAACCGAGCCTGGAGGGCCTGGAGAGCAAGCTCTCCCAGCGCTGGCAGGAGGAGCAGACCTACGCTTTCGATGCGCAGACCAGCCGAGACCAGGTTTTCTCCATCGACACTCCCCCACCAACGGCCTCCGGATCCCTGCACGTGGGGCATATGTTCTCCTACACTCAGACCGATGTCATCGCCCGCTACCAGCGGATGCGCGGCAAGAACGTCTTCTACCCGCTGGGCTGGGACGATAACGGCCTGCCCACCGAACGCCGTGTGCAGAACTACTACGGCGTCCGCTGCAATCCCGCGATCTCCTACGACCCGGATTTCACTCCTCCGGCCGAGCCGGCGAAGAACGAGCGCGACTTCGTGCAGATCTCCCGCCGCAATTTCATCGAGCTGTGCGAGGAGCTGGCAGTAGAAGACGAGAAAGTCTTCGAGGATCTCTTCACCACGCTCGGTCTCTCCGTGGATTGGAACCTGAGCTACCGCACCATCGACGCCGATGCCCGGGCCGTGAGCCAGCGCGCCTTCTTAGAGAATCTTCGCACGGGGGACGCTTATATGGCCGAGGCCCCGACGCTCTGGGATGTCACCTTCCGCACCGCAGTGGCCCAGGCTGAGCTCGAGGATCGAGAGCGGCCCGGGGCTTTCCACCGCGTGGCCTTCCACCGGGCCGATGACGCTAAGCCAGTGTTCATCGAGACCACCAGGCCGGAGCTCATCCCCGCGGCGGTGGCGCTGGTCGCGCACCCCGAGGATGAGCGTTACCAGGAGCTTTTCGGCACCACGGTGCGCTCCCCCTTGTTCGGCGTGGAGCTCGAAGTCAAAGCGCATCCGCTGGCCAAACCGGATAAAGGGTCGGGCCTGGTCATGGTGTGCACTTTCGGCGACCTCACCGATGTCACCTGGTGGCGCGAGCTGAACCTGCCGACCCGGCCGATCATGGGCAGGGACGGCAGGATCCTCGCCGAGACACCGGCCTGGATCGAAGGCCCCGAGGCTGCCGAACGCTACCAGGCCCTGGCGGGTAAGACTGCCTTCAGCGCCAAAGAGAGCATCGTCGGGATGCTCCGCGAAAGCGACGATCTCGATGGCGAGCCGAAGCCGATCACGCATCCGGTGAATTTCTACGAAAAGGGCGATAAACCGCTCGAAGTGGTGACCAGCCGGCAGTGGTACATCCGCAACGGTGGCCGCGACGAAGACCGCCGGGAGCAGATGCTGCGCCGCGGCAAAGAGGTGGCTTTCCACCCGGAGTTCATGCGGAGCCGCTATGAGAACTGGGTCGAAGGGCTCAACGGTGACTGGCTGGTCTCCCGGCAGCGCTACTTTGGCGTGCCGATCCCCGTCTGGTACCCCTTGGACGCGGCCGGTGAGCCGGACTACGAGAACCCGATTCTGCCCGATACTTCAGCACTGCCCGTGGATCCGGCCGCTGAACCGGCACCCGGGTATCAGGCTGAACAGCGCGGTAAGCCGGGCGGTTTCGCAGGGGATCCGGATGTTCTGGACACCTGGGCAACGTCTTCGCTCACCCCTCAGCTGGTAGGCGGCTGGGGCCGCGATGAAGAGCTCTTCGCGAAGGTCTTCCCCTTCGACCTGCGCCCGCAGGCACATGAGATCATCCGAACCTGGTTGTTCTCCTCGATCGTCCGAGCCGATGCACTGCAGGGCGCAGCACCTTGGCGGCACGCGCCGATCTCCGGCTGGGTGCTGGATCCGGACCGCAAGAAGATGTCAAAGTCCAAGGGGAATGTCATCGTCCCGACGGATACGCTGAATCAGTTCGGCGCGGACGCTGTGCGCTATTGGGCCGCTTCGGCCCGACTGGGGGCCGATACGGCCTTCGAGGAAGCCCAGCTGAAAATCGGCAGGCGCCTGGCGATCAAGCTGCTCAATGCCTCCAAGTTCGTGCTGGGACTCGGCGCTACCGAGGCCGATGTTCTCAATGCCGATAACGGCGACTTCATCACGAACCCGCTGGACCGGGCCATGCTGATGCGCTTGCACGGGGTTGTCGCCCAGGCGACGAAAGCCTTCGAGAACTTCGAGTACGCCAGGGCTCTGCAGCTCACCGAAAGCTTCTTCTGGGCCTTCACCGACGATTATGTCGAGCTCGTGAAGGATCGTGCTTACGGTGCCGCGGGCGAAGCAGAGCAGCGCAGCGTGCTGGCGGCACTCGAAACCGCCCTCGACGCCTTCCTCCGGCTTTTCGCACCGTTCCTGCCGTTCGCCACCGAGGAGATCTGGTCCTGGTGGCGGCAGGGCTCAGTGCATCAGCAGCCGTGGCCCGCCGCGATTGAGCTGGGCGAGGCGGATCCAGCGGTGCTGACGACCTTGGGCGAAGCGCTCAGAAGGTTGCGCAAAGCCAAATCAGAGGCGAAAGTGAAACAGCGCACCGAAGTCCTGAATGCGACTCTGACGGCTCCTGCTGCTGAGTTGGACCGGCTCCGGGCGGGGCTAGTGGACCTCAAAGCCGCTGCTAATGCCCGTGAACTGACGCTTGTCGAGGGGCCGGAGCTTTCGCTGACCGAGGTTGTGCTGGCGGAATCGGAATAAATCGAGGCCACTCCTCACCGTAGCAGGGCTCGTTATCAGTCGAACTGAGGGTCTTCGGTGCGCGAGCGCTTCAACTCGAAGAAGTAGGGGTAGCCGGCCAGGGCTACAGCAGCATCCCAGAGCTTCCCGGCCTCTTGGCCCCGGGGAATTCTGGTGATCACCGGGCCGAAGAAGGCGATGTCGTCGATGGCCAGCACCGGGGTGCCGACGTCTGGGCCGACGAGGGAGCTTCCGGATTCGTGGCTGGCGCGCAACTGCTCATCGTACTCCTCGCTATGCGCGTACTCGGCGAGCTCTGCGGGCAGCTCTGCCGCTTCCAGACCCCGTTTGATCGCCTCGTCGAAATCGGCGATGCCCTGAGGGTGGATCGCCGTGCCGATAGCGTCGTAGAGCGGCTTCACGGCATCGTCGCCGTAGCGCTGCTGGGCCGCGATGATCACCCGGACCGGGCCCCAGCCCCGGTCCATGAGATCCCGGTAGCTTTCGGAGAGCTCCCGGCCTTCGTTGAGCACCGAAAGACTCATGACGTGCCAGCGAACCCGCACATCGCGGACCTTCTCCACCTCATCCATCCAGCGAGAGGTCACCCAGGCATAAGGGCACAGCGGATCGAACCAGAAATCGACGGTACTCGTTGCATTCTCTGCCATGAGGATGCCCTTTCGGCGCTCGTGCTCTGATTTTTTTACTCGGCTTTACTCGCTTGCTCCTGATAACTATATCCAGACAGAAGCCATCGGCCGCCGGAGCAGTTCCGGCGGCCGATGGCTTCTCCGGTTATAGCTTCTCCGGCTAGGACATTCCCCAGCCGAGTCGCGTGGCTTGCGTCGCTTTAGCTACCTGTTCGCAATCTTGCCTCTGGAAACCAGCGGTCCCCATGATCGCATTCTGCTGGCATGCGCTGCGCAGAGCCGCACCGAGGAACGCGTAATCGGCGTTCTCCGGGAGCAGGGTCTGCACGGTCCAGTAAAGCTGGGCAGTCTTGCGCAGCCCCAGCCCGGTGATGCTCTCACCACCGAAATCGCCACCATCGGCGATCAGGAAGGCGGTTTTGTTACCCACTCCGCTATTGGTGTGGACACTAATCACTTCACGGGGCCACTCATAGTACGGGGAAATCATCGAATCCGGCTGCCGGTGAGCGGTCGGGTCGGCCATATCCCGGATGATGCCCAGTGCACTGCCTTCGCCTACTTTCCAGCGGTTGGCCACCGTGTCATCCACACTGCCATTGGTCATATCCACGAGCTCTCCGAAGAGATCCGACATCGACTCGTTGATCGCTCCGGACTGCCCGCGGTAGATCGGCCCGCTGGTCGCCTGGGTCACCCCGTGCGTGAGCTCGTGCGCAGCGACATCATCTACCGCCATGGCCTCACCGAAGCCCATGGTCTTGGTGCTGGGGTTCCAGAACGCGTTCCGCATCGGGCACGTTACTATATCCACCTCGCTCAGTCCGCAGTAGCGGGCTACGGCCCGTATCGCCTTGCCGTACTGATCCCCCGGTTCCGGGCCCCAAGAATTATCGGTGCCCATGAGCTCATTCAGGGGGCCGGACGTCGTCCAGGTCTCGTACAGCCTAGTGGTATCCCCGAAAGCGTCGTACAAGCGGTTCACATCCGCGATGGACGAGGGTGCCCCTCCACTCGGCTCTCCCGGAAAATCGCCGGCGCACCCCCGCACCGGAATGGAATAGAGCCGCTCGGATTAATGATCATGCTATTTGCATCGCAGATCACCCGCTGGGCGGCATCAGCAGTCTGCGCCCAGGAGTCTAGGACCCTGCCATCCTCGGCCGAGACGAAAACCACCCAGCTTCCGCTCAGCCCATCAGAGATCTCAACCCGATAAGCAGGCCGTGCGACCAGTTCCGCACCGGGCTCGTCGCGGACGAGCCGGGGGGTGTACCAAGCGGCATCAGATGCGTAGACCCGGGCCCCGATTGCCTGATAGTCGTCCTGAATCGTCTTGAGCGCGGTCTCCTCGGCCCCGGGCAGCTGCTGCTCCGCCGGAGTCGGATAACTGCCCTGCACCTGCTGCGCTGCGGAGCCGAGCGCAGAGATCAAAGCGCCCTCCTGGTCGAGCGCTTGAGTTATGGTTGCACCGAAAACCGGGATACTGTCGATTTCCTGGCTCAGGCGCACGGTGCTGCCCTGACCCATGGGGAAGACTTTATCGACGACGAATTCGCCCCACCCCTTGGGCGGCAAAGGTCTCCGCCAGCCCTGGCGCATAAGCTTCTGCGGCCTTAGCAGGAGAAGCGCCTCGAACCGGAGCAGCCAATGGTTCCTCCGGCAATACCTGGATGACGCGGCCTTCGGAATCTCGCTGCACCGGCACCTGATCAAGATCAACTGCGTTGGCCGGGTCAACTGTCGCCTGGGCATTCTCCGCGACCGCGGTAAAAGCCCCCAAGACCAGCAGCGATAATCCCGCCACCGCGGCACCGCCTCGTCGCAACAACTGACTTTTCTGCTTCTTCTTTCCTGCCATAATGAGCCCCTATTCTCATGAATTTCTCAGGAGCCATTAATTGTTATAACTACTTTTCTTTTAGTCAATGGTCGGATCCGAACCACCTGCGCAGCCAGGGAGCTGCCTGTAGTGAATCTGTTAAAGAAGTGACCGCCGCTGGTATCGATACCAGCGGCGGTCACTTGAGCTTCCGGCCCTCTAGTCGAAGGCTTACTGATTCGCCGTATCCCGGCCGTTCCGCGTGTCGATGAAGACGGCGCGGATCATCTTATCCGCCCAGCCCTGGAACCAGCCCGTGGTCGAATCGAAAAGCGGCGAGAGCCAGAGCAGTAGCCACAGGATGCCGCTGGTCAACCAGCTGCCGACGACGATCAGCGCACCGCGAAGGAAGGCCTTGCCCCAGCCTACCGGCTGACCGGTCTCCACCGAAACGAGCCGCTGCCCCAGCATGGCCATCCCCGGCGTGATGCCCTTAGTCGCGAGGAGCCACCAGTAAGTACCATGAATGAGCAGTATCACGACGCCTACGAGCACGAAAGACACCGAGGCCCCCGCGAAGAGAGGATCGAAATTGCCGGAAACCACATTGCCGTATCGATCGGTCACGGCAGTCGATCTGGCCACCCCGGTGAAAACCGGAATGAACGCCAGGAGCCCCAGAATCATCGTGGCGAGCCAGATGAGCACAGAGTCGATGAGCCACGCCAGGATCTGGCGCCCCGCTGAAACCGGCCGAGCCCCGTTGAGCGCAGGGGTCATCAGCCCGGTTTGCGGATAGCCTCCCTCGTAGGCGGGGTGCTGATACTGACCGGCTTGCGGCTGCTGATAGCCGCCGGGCTGAGCTCCGGCAGAATTTCCGCCGGAAAAGCTCCCTGGCGGAGGTGGGTAGCCAGGCTGCCCCGGAGACTGCGGGGGCTGTGCCGGCGGTTGCTGCGGGGCAGCCCACTGCGACTGAGCCTCAGCTGGCCGGGTTTCCGCGACAGGGGCCTCCGGGCTGGAAAATTGCGGTTCCGATGCACCGGGCTCGGTTCCCGGTACGGTGTCGGAACCGGCCTTCGGAGCTGCTTCCGAAGCAGATGCACCAGACTCAGTCTGCTGAGTCGGCTCCGGCTCGCTACCGAGCGGCTGCTCCGGCTCATGCGGCTCTTCCCGCGGCACATACGGCGGCTGAGTCATCTAGTATTTCCCCTTCTTCGCAGATTCTTCGCAGGTTCTTCGCAAATAGTGCGCCTTCGGTGACGCAGTGACGAGTTCAATAACGCATTACGCTGATTTGTTACGACGCTTCGC
Organism: Acaricomes phytoseiuli DSM 14247; assembly: GCF_000376245.1. Taxonomy (GTDB): domain Bacteria; phylum Actinomycetota; class Actinomycetes; order Actinomycetales; family Micrococcaceae; genus Renibacterium; species Renibacterium phytoseiuli. The sequence goes on from NZ_AQXM01000064.1 coordinate 227,217, forward strand.
CGCAACGGCCTGAGGGATAAGCGTCGGCTGAGCGGTGCCGGCCACGGCTTCGGCGGTGATCACGACCGAAGCGATGTCTTCCCTGCTCGGCAGGTCGAACATCACCGGAAGCAGGACTTCCTCAAGAATGGCACGCAAACCGCGGGCCCCGGTCCCCCGGTCCAGAGCCTGGTCAGCCATGGCTTCAAGCGCTTCGTCCTCGAAGACCAGTTCAACGCCGTCCAGGTGGAACATCTTCTGGTACTGCTTGACCAGGGCGTTCTTGGGCTCGGTAAGAATCTGGATCAGTGCCGGGCGGTCCAGGTGAGACACCGTGGTGATCACCGGTAAACGGCCGATAAACTCGGGGATCAGACCGAATTTGAGCAGATCCTCCGGCATGACATCCGCGTATCCGGCTTCTTCGCCGGCGAGGGCGCCCAGCGGGGCACCGAAGCCGATGCCCTTCTTACCCGCCCTGGCCCCGATGATCTCCTCCAGGCCGGCGAAAGCGCCGGCCACGATGAAGAGCACATTAGTGGTGTCGATCTGGATGAACTCCTGATGCGGGTGCTTGCGCCCGCCCTGCGGCGGCACCGAAGCCACCGTGCCCTCGAGGATCTTCAGCAGTGCCTGCTGCACTCCTTCTCCCGAGACGTCACGGGTGATCGAGGGGTTCTCGCTCTTCCGGGAGATCTTATCGATCTCATCGATGTAGATGATGCCCTGTTCGGCTTTTTTGACATCGTAGTCAGCAGCCTGGATGAGCTTGAGCAGAATGTTCTCGACATCTTCACCGACATACCCGGCTTCGGTCAGCGCTGTGGCGTCGGCTACCGCGAACGGTACGTTCAGCCTGCGGGCCAGAGTCTGCGCCAGGTAGGTCTTGCCGCAGCCGGTGGGGCCGATCAACAGGATATTCGACTTGGCGATCTCCACATCATCGACAGCCGCGCCGTCAGTCAGCGTGGGGCCTTCGGCCAGCAGGGCCGCCCCCTTGCTACTGCTCGCAGCCCCTGCCTGGATGCGTTTGTAGTGGTTGTAGACCGCTACGGAAAGAGCCCGCTTGGCCGGCTCCTGGCCGATGACGTATTCCTGCAGGAAACCGAAGATCTCACGGGGTTTCGGCAACTCGAAAGCACCGAGATCCGCGACTTCTGCGAGCTCTTCTTCGATGATCTCGTTGCACAGCTCGATGCATTCGTCGCAGATGTAGACTCCGGGGCCGGCAATGAGTTTGCGGACCTGCTTCTGACTCTTTCCGCAGAAAGAACATTTGAGCAGGTCAGTACTCTCGCCCATTCGAGCCATTGCCATCCCTTCCATTCGGTGCCGCACACCACGGCTACCGTCCACTCTAGGCTAAAACCTTGCAGAATAAAGGGTAAACGCCGGTGAGCCTTCAGGAGATGAAGACTCACCGGCGTTTACTCGCCGCAATGACCTTAACTTATAAAGATCAAAATAGACCAAGGGTTTGTTACTTGGTGATCGCTGCCGGCTTGATCTTGCGGGACTCAAGCACCTGATCGATCAAACCGTAGGCCATGGCCTCTTCCGCCGTCAGGATCTTGTCCCGCTCGATGTCGATATTGAGTTGTTCCGCAGTGCGGCCGGAGTGCTTGGCCAAGGTGTCCTCGAGCCAGCTGCGCATCCGCATCACTTCGTTGGCCTGGATCTCCAAGTCCGAAGCCTGGCCACCCTGGCCGCCGGAAAGCGCCGGCTGGTGGATGAGCACCCGCGCGTTGGGCAGAGCCAGGCGCTTACCCGGGGTTCCGGCTGCCAACAGCACCGCAGCGGCTGAGGCCGCTTGGCCCAGGCACACGGTCTGGATCTCCGGCCGGATGTACTGCATGGTGTCGTAAATCGCCGTCATCGCGGTGAAGGACCCGCCCGGAGAGTTGATGTAGAGGGTGATATCCCGGTCCGGATCAGTCGACTCGAGAACCAGCAGCTGAGCCATGATGTCATCGGCACTGGCATCGTCCACTTGCACGCCCAGGAAGATAATGCGATCTTCGAAGAGCTTGGTGTACGGGTCCTGGCGCTTGAAGCCATAGGGGGTCCGCTCCTCGAACTGCGGGAGCACGTACCGGGAGCTGGGCATCTGGCCGGCTGCTCCACCAGGAGCAGCACCCATCAACATCTCGGGCCTGCCGGCGGCACTGAAATCCATCGTCATTTCGTGTTCTCCTCTGTCAAACCTTTTCGCCGTCCGGACTACCGTGCGTCGGTGCCGCCGCCACCGGAAACCGACCCGGCGTGCGCACTGATCTTGTCGAAGAAGCCGTATTCCAGGGCTTCTTCCGCGGTGAACCACTTATCGCGGTCGTTATCCCGGAGGATCGTCTCCACGCTCTGGCCCGTCTGCTCTGCCGTGAGCTCGGCCATGATCTTCTTCATGTGCAGGATCAGTTCGGCCTGGATCTTGATATCCGATGCGGTTCCGCCGATGCCGCCGGAGGGCTGGTGCATCAGGATTCTGGCGTTCGGCGTCGCGTAGCGTTTGCCCTTGGTGCCCGAAGAGAGCAGGAACTGCCCCATCGAAGCCGCCAGACCGGTGGCTACCGTCACCACATCGTTCGGGATGAACTGCATGGTGTCGTAGATCGCCATGCCAGCGGTCACCGAACCGCCCGGAGAGTTGATGTAAAGGTAGATGTCCTTGTCCTGATCCTCCTGCGCAAGCAGGAGCATCTGGGAGCAGATCAGGTTGGCGTTGTCATCGCGCACCTCGGATCCGAGCCAGATGGTGCGCTGCTGGAGCAGTCGGTTATAAACATAATCTTCGCGGGCAATGGGCTCCACCGAAGCCATTCGCGCGGGAGCGGGGGTCATGGGCGTCCGTTCAGTCATAGTGTGATCAACTTCCTCATTCCGCAGCTAGCATCCTGTCGCTACATGGACCATAGCCGTTTGCGCCGCCGATCTCTTCCGCAGAACGGCACTGTTCGCTGTTGGCGCAGGTCCGAAGCTTAAACGCTGAGTGGTCGGATACGGCGGCTTTCAAGGACTCAAAGCCACCGCATCCGACCACTCGATACGAGAAGATCCGGGAATTAGAAGCGCGCGGCACCCGGATCGTCAGCAGCCGGCTGAGCCGAATCGCTCTGGGCGCCCTCCGGGGCTTCCTCGCTGATTCCAGCGACCTCGTTCACGGCCTGCTCCAGATCCGGATCCACGGGAGGCTTCACGAATTCGCTCAGGTCCACTGCGGCACCAGCGTCATCGGTGACAGTGGCCTGCCCCAGGACATGAGCCAGAGCCTTGCGCCGACGCACTTCGCCGACCACCATCGGCACCTGGCCGGACTGATCGAGCATCTGCGCGAACTGGTTCGGATCCATACCGTACTGGCCCGCCGAGTTCACGATGTAGTCGATGAGCTCCGCCTGGGAGACACCGATCTCCTCTTGATCCGCGATGGCGTCCAGGATGATCTCGTTCTTGAAAGCGCGCTCCGTATTAGCGCGGACCTCGGCGCGGTGCTCTTCGGTGTCGTGCTCACCGCCATCGGCCGTCGGGTGGGCGTTAGCCGGATCGAAATGCTGCTCGAGCTGATCATCGATCACGGACTCGGGCACCGGAACCTCGACGGTCTCGAGCAGTTTATCCAGAACCTTGTCCCGGGCTTCGATGCCCTGCTCCGCGACCTTGGCGCGGTCCACCTGGGCGCCCAGATCGTCACGGAGCTCACCGATGGTGTCGAACTCGCTCGCGAGCTGGGCGAATTCATCATCAGCCTCGGGCAGTTCACGGACCTTGACGCCGGCCACCTTGACCTTCACCTGAGCCGGTTTGCCGGCGTACTCGCCGCCGACGAGGGTGGTCTCGAAGATCGCCTCTTCATCGGCGCTCAAGCCCTCAACAGCCTCGTCCAGGCCGTCGAGCATGGTCCCGGAACCTACCTGGTAGGAAAGCCCCGATGCGGAATCGACGTCCTCGCCGTCAACCTCAGCGGCGATATCGATCGTCACGAAATCGTCTTTGGCAGCTGGGCGGTCTGCGGGCTTCAGCGTGCCAAAGCGGCCGCGCAGCTCATCGAGCGCCTTATCGATATCGGCCTCAGCGCGCTGCGCAGCCGCGACCTCTACCGTGAGGCCCGCGTAATCCGGCAACTCGACCTCGGGCCGGACGTCGACCTGCACGGAGAACTTGAATTCCCCTTCAGTATCGGAAGGATCCGGCACTTCACCAATCTCGACCTCGGGACGGGAGACTGGGCGGATACCGCTTTCCGTCACCGCTTCCTGATACCAACCGTTGAGGCCCTGATTGATCGCGGTTTCCAGGACGTAGCCGCGCCCCACCCGCTGATCGATCAATCGCTGAGGCACCTTGCCTTTCCGGAATCCCGGGATCTGGATCTGCTCTGAGATCTCCTGATAGGCCTTGTCGATGCTCGGCTTCAGTTCCTCGAAAGGAACCTCGACATCAAGCTTGACCCGAGTGGGCGAGAGGTTCTCAACAGCGCTCTTCACTGCGTTTTACTCCTGGGATCGGTGGGAAATAGCTTCGATCATGGGTCGGGGCGACAGGACTCGAACCTGCGATCTCCTGCTCCCAAAGCAGGCGCGCTAGCCACTACGCTACGCCCCGGGTATTGCTCGGGACAGTCTACGGCTTCGCTGTCTTCAACGCACATTAACGCGGGAATACCGGGGCAACCATAATACTGTGCGCCGGGCAGAGCATTTGGTTCCAACGGAATCGGTATGATGTAGTGGTGTCCTGCTAGGGCTGGTGCGATACTCCGGTAAAGAAAGACCCAGGCACGGGGATGTAGCTCAATGGTAGAGCCTCAGTCTTCCAAACTGATTACGCGGGTTCGATTCCCGTCATCCCCTCTCAAGATCTGTAGGATAGTCGTTCCAGATGCGAGTACTTCTTCAGGGAAACGCCGATGAATGACGACCCGGAATCTTTTTTCTCCCGCGCAGAAGCCCTGGCGGCCCGCCGCAGCACGTCCAGAACCTCCCTGCTGCACCGACGCAAGATCACCGCTCTGGCACTCGGTGCAATTCTGATCGCCTCTTTATTCGCTATCGTTCTGGCATTTATACCTTTCACACCTGCGCCTTCCAACCCGGTGACACAGCCGACGGTCTCGCCCGCAGAACCTACGGTCACCGAAACAGCGGAAAGCGACCCAACCCCCAGCCCGAAGACCTCGGAGCACCCTGGGGTAGCCGCCATCGGCGCTGTTGTGCAGCAAACCGGGATGTCTGACCCCCTGGGGGGCGCTCGTGGCGAAGTCACCTGCGGCCTGCACCGAGACGGCTGCTACCAGGCCTTCCAGAACGGCTCTGTTTACTGGTCCCCCAGCACCGGTGCCCATCCGGTCACCGGAGGAACCTTTGACCTGTGGGCTCAGGCTCACCATGAGAACGGCCCGCTCGACTATCCGAACAGTTCAGAGAACTGCGCGTCCGGGCGCTGCGAGCAGAACTTCCTGGGCGGGCTGATCACCCGCACGGAGACCGAAGGTGCCTGGATCACCTACACCACAGCGGTCATCAATAAGCAACAGCCTCTGCTACCGCTTGATTACGCGCCGAGGAGCACATCTTCTGTCGGCGCGGCGACGCTGTGGTCCCCCGCGGCCGATGCCGCAAGAGAAATGACCGCCGGCGCCGCTTCGGCTGGAATCCCGCTGAAAACTATCAGCGGATATCGGCCCTACGCGACTCAGACGACCCTCTATAACGGTTACGTTAGCCAGTACGGGCAGGCCCAGGCGGATCGCATCTCCGCACGGCCCGGCTACAGCGAGCACCAGACTGGCCTAGCCCTGGATGTCGGAGCCGTGTCCGGCGAGTGCGATCTGCAGCAATGCTTCAGGGACACCCCCGGAGGGCGATGGATCGCAGAGAACTCCTGGCGTTACGGGTTCATCATCCGTTATCCAGAGGGGCACAGCGAGGTGACCGGATACTCTTATGAGCCCTGGCATGTGCGGTTTGTAGGCCGCGAAGTGGCCAGTGATATGCATGAGCGCAGCGTTCCCACCCTGGAGCAGTACTACGGCTTTCCGGCCGCCCCCGGCTACTGATGTCGAGGGGTACGCGCCTCGGCTCCGCGCTCTGCCTCAGGCGCTCTGGCAGCCCGTGCAGAAGAAGAGATTCCGCCCGGCCAGTTCCGTTCCAACGACCGCAGTCTGGCAGATCCGGCAGGGCAGCTCTGACCGGCGGTAGACATAATGCGCGTCCGATGCTTGCGCCACCGGAGCGTTCTGGTCCTCACGATGGATGGGCTCGGTGGTCACGATGCGTCCTTCGACGACTCCACGCGCCAGTAGCCCGGCCGCATCCCGCCAGAGCAGGCGCACTTTTTCCGGGCTCAACGATTTTCCGGGCGTCATCGGTGCCAGTTCTGCACGGAAGAGCAATTCAGCGCGGTAGACGTTACCGATCCCGGCAACGACTTCCTGGTCCATGAGCAGGGCCGCGATAGGGCGTGCGCTGCGCTGCACGGCTTCCAGGAAACGGCTCTCCCCCGATGTGAGGTCAGCGAGTGGGTCCGGCCCCAGCCGGCCGAGTACCAGCTCGGCTTCCCCCGGGCCAAGAACCTCGCAGGCACTGGGGCCGCGCAGATCCGCCCAGCCGTGCTCAGAGGTCAACCGCAGTCTGACAGCACCCACTGGAGCCGGCGGGCCGGTGTATTCCGCGATGGCCTGCCCGGAAGCCTCGTTCTCTCCGATCCGGCGCGGAGCTCCGATGCTGGAAGCTCCTTGGAAGGTGGCATCCCCACCGAAATCCCAAGCCCCGTAGAGGCCAAGATGCACCCGCAGGATCTGCTCATCCTGGAAAGTTACGAAGAGCTGTTTGCCGTGGGCCCGAGCGGACTCCAGGATCTTACCGTCCAGTCGGTCGGCGCCGGCGAAGAATCGGCCTTGAGGGCTTTCGGCATGAACCCGCTGGCCCCCGAAAACGTCCTCGAGCTGCCGGGCCAGCCGGTGGATAGTATGCCCCTCCGGCATTGCTCAGACTTCGGTTCCGGTGCTGTCCGCAGGCAGCTCACCGGTGGCTTCGAACCGGGCGATCTGGTTGATCCTGCGGGTATGCCGCTCGGCTCCGCTGAAAGGCTCATCCAGAAACGCATCGATGATGGCTGCCGCTTCCTCCACCGTGTGCTGCCGTCCACCCACGGCGACCACATTGGCGTCGTTATGCTGCCGGGCGAGCTTCGCGGTCTCCAGATTCCAGGCCAGCGCGGCCCGAATACCCTGAACCTTATTGGCGGCGATCTGCTCGCCGTTACCCGATCCGCCGAGCACGATGCCCAGTGCGGGCTCCCCGGCCTCGGTGTCTGCGATGACTGCTTGCGCGGCCCGGATGCAGAAGGCCGGGTAATCGTCCTGGGCATCATAGGCGGCGGGGCCGTGAACGACGACCTCGAACCCCCGCCCGCACAAATGCTCGATGAGATAGTCGCGTAGTTTGAGGCCAGCATGATCGGTGGCGATATGGACACGAGGCAGGGTCATCTGTTGAGAGTACCTCTAGCCGCCGGCCCGGACCAAGGCCGCCTGTTGATTCTCCTGGTAGCTTTGCTATCTCCGTAGAGCATTCACCTCTACCGACGATTGGAAGAATTCGATGAATGATCTGCAGCCGGGTGAAATGAGCGCGATAAGAGACTATGCAGCAGGCCTACTGCGAGGAGCCAAGGTCCGTTTGCGCTCGTTACGAGAGGAGGATACCGAATCACTGGCCTCCTGGTGGAATGAGCCAGAATGGGCTGTTTTCCAAAGCACGAAGGTCGTCCCGGCCCCTGCCGCAGCCACGGTTGAAATGTTTCAGGCCTGGAGCAAGAACAAAGACGCCGGTGGAGTCGGTTTCTCGATAGAGAAAATCGATGACGGCACCTTGCTGGGCCATGTGGCGCTATGGGGCATCGACCCGACAATCCGGGCTGCGAGCTTGGGAATCATGATCGGAACCCCGCATGTAGGGCAGGGTTTCGGCACTGACACAATGAAAATCATCCTTCGCTTTGCCTTCGAAGAACTAGGCCTCAACAAAATAGAGCTCAACGTGTGGGAATACAACACTCGCGCTCTACGCACCTATAAGAGCGCCGGCTTCGTGGTGGAAGGCACTCGGCGCGCCGCAGCATTCCATGCTGGACGGTACTGGGCCCAGATTCAGATGGGAATCCTCAGAAGCGAATTCCTGGAGATGCACTGAAAATCTACACTCTTCATGCTTAGACGTCAGGCCCGCTACTGCTCTGCGGCGCGCTGGCGCAGGTAGTCCGCGAGCCTGGAGGCTGATAACTGTTCCGGCACGCCTAGCAGCAACTGCCTGTTCTGCCCCGCTTTCTGCCCCGAAGCAGGTTGAACAGTCAGGCTGAGCGCTGCACCATTCCGGCAGAGGTACTGATACCGCTGCCCGTGGATCCGCGGCCCTGGGCCGCCCTGAGACCAGACTCGTACGGCAGTTTCTTCTACCGCATCTTCATCGACGCTCTCGAGGTCGAAAGCAACGAAGGGCACGAACCCGGCGATGAAAACCCGCAACCGGCCTGGACTCACCTGGCCGCCATCGATCCTGACCCGGGCGAAGAGTGTTCCCGCGAACAGCAGAGCCAGCACTAACGGGATCAGTGAAAACCAGGGATTCACGGCAAGCAGCAGACCGGCGGGGAAGATGCCCAGCATGCCTAGGAAGACGAAACTCGAAGCGCGCGAATGCACCCAGAACCGCACAGTGGGTTTGCCTTCATGCGCCGCCATGGCCTCGGCCAGAGCCTTCTCGTCCACCGCGCCCCAGCGCTGCTGCGGCTGATAGACGAAGATCATGATGACGCCCAGGGCTAGGGCGGCACCGGCCCCGAGCGCGAAGACCACCGGGTCGAATCGCCCTTCATGGGGGCTGTTCACTCCTTGATGGCCGATCAGCCAGGCGGCACCTATCGTCGCGCCGATCAGGCTCACTCCCACCGCGGCACCCATCAGCACTCGCCGCACCCAGCGGCGGGGCCAGCGGGCTCCTGCGAGAACCCCGCAGAGCGAACCGAAGACCCCGATCACCGCCGCGTGCAGAACCACGAAGGCCGGGAAAGTCACGATGACAGAAGCACCACCGGGCCAGCTCAGGCCGAGCGTCTCCGGCACCCCGGATCTGAGCATGAGCGCGATGGCAGCGAAGCAGAAAGCCACGGCCCAGGGAAAAATAACGCCGAACGCAGTGAACCGGGTATCGAACCGCTCTGCCATGATCATCACCTCCCGTTCGCTGCCGTTTCCACTATTGTGCGTCTGTTATGCGCCTTTGATGTTCCCAGTGTGACAAACAACCACACCAGACAAGCCCAGACGAACACAGATGAGCACAGATGAGCACAACGGCTCCTGGAGCTGGGCGACCAGCGGTGCTACAAATAAGAGAAGCCTCTGAATCTCATCATGGCTCGAGCCCTCCGGTTCCCGTGCCGGGATGAGAACACCGATGAAAGGATCCCCGTGCCCGGAATGAACCTCACCCGTGAGGAAGCCCGTCAGCGCAGCACCTCGATCTCTGTCGATTCTTATGCCGTCGATCTGGACCTGGCTCGGGGAGACACCGTTTTCGGCACGACCACGGTGGTCTCCTTCACCGCTGAACCCGGCACGGACACCTTCATCGATGCCATCACCGAGACCGTCCACTCGGTCACGCTCAACGGCGTCGACCTTGATCCCGCCGAGGTCTGCGATGGAGTGCGGATCGCCCTGCCCGGGCTGGCCGCGCAGAACGAGCTGCGGATCGTCGCCGATGGCCGCTACACCAATACCGGCGAAGGCCTGCACCGCTTCGTCGATCCGGTTGACGGCGAGGTGTACCTCTATACGCAGTTCGAGGTTCCGGATTCCCGGCGGATGTTCGCGGTCTTCGAGCAGCCTGATCTGAAAGCGACCTTCCAGTTCACGGTGACCGCACCGGCGCACTGGTCGGTGGTCTCCAACTCCCCTACCCCGGAACCCGTCGACGCGGGAATCTCTGCGGAGGGCATCGACCTCAAGACCTGGGCTTTCGAGCCGACGCCCAAACTCTCCAGCTACGTCACCGCGTTGATCGCCGGCCCCTACCAGAGCGTGCACAGCGAGCTGACGAGCGCCGGCGGCCGGACCATCCCACTGGGGGTCTATGCCCGGGCCTCCCTCATGCAGTACCTGGATGCGGAGAATATCTTCGCGCTGACCCGGCAGGGATTCGAATTCTTCGAGCAGCAGTTCGGCACCGCTTACCCGTTTGCCAAATACGATCAGCTCTTCGTCCCGGAGTTCAACGCCGGCGCTATGGAGAACGCCGGTGCGGTGACCTTCCTGGAGAACTACGTGTTCCGGGGCAAGGTTACCGGGGCCATGGTCGAGCGGCGCGCCATCACGATCCTGCACGAGCTGGCGCATATGTGGTTCGGCGACCTGGTCACCATGCGCTGGTGGAACGATCTGTGGCTCAATGAATCCTTCGCGGAGTTCATGTCCACGCTGGCCGCTGCCGAGAACACCGAATTCACCCAAGCCTGGACTACGTTCTGCTCGCTGGAGAAGTCCTGGGCGTATCGCCAGGATCAGCTGCCCTCGACCCACCCCATCGTCGCGGAGATCCGAGATCTCGAAGACGTCCAGGTGAACTTCGATGGGATTACCTACGCCAAAGGCGCCTCAGTGCTGCGGCAGCTGGTGGCCTGGGTGGGGCAGGAAGAATTCATGGCCGGCGTGCGTGCCTATTTCGCCCAGCACGCCTGGGGCAATACTGAGCTTGCCGATCTGATGCGCAAGCTCGAAGCATCGAGCGGGCGCGACCTCTCCGAATGGTCCCAGCTGTGGCTGGAGACCGCCGGGGTCAATACCCTGCGTGCCGTGATCGGCACCCAGCAAGAAACCGGGGAAGCCACAGAAGAAGCCGGGGAACACGGGCAAGAGGTCATCACCTCCTTCGCGGTGGAGCAGTCCGCTCCCGAAGCGTACCCGACCCTGCGCCCTCACCGGATAGCCATCGGCTTCTACGATCTGGCCGAAGTGCCGGGCACGCAAGCTCCGCAGCTCGTGCGCAGTCACCGGGTGGAGCTAGATGTCAGTGGCGAGCGCACCGAAGTACCGGAACTCATCGGCCACAAGCGCCCCGCTCTGGTGCTGCTCAATGACGATGATCTGGCCTATGCCAAGATCCGCCTCGATGAGTCCTCACTCGCCACCGCGACCGCGCACCTTAAAGATTTCGCGGAATCCTTGCCGCGGACCCTAGTCATGGCCTCGGCCTGGGATGCCACCCGGGACGGCGAAACACCTGCCCGGGATTTCGTGGAGCTGGTGCTGGCGAATATCGGCTCGGAAACGGATTCTTCAGTGGTGATGGTGCTGCTGCGCCAGCTCGGTACCGCGCTGTCCTTCTATGTCGCTCCGCAGGCGCAGCAGAAGGCTAAGGTCTCCGCCGCTGAGCGGCTCTGGACGCTGGCCAACGAGGCCGAGGCTGGATCGGACTCGCAGCTTCAGTTCGTCAAGGCCTTCGCGCTGCTGGCGCAGAGCCCGGAACAGCTCGATCTGATCGCGAGCCTGCTCAGCGGTGAAACTGCGCTGCCCGGGGTGAACGTCGATCAAGATCTCCGCTGGGAACTGCTCGCCTCACTCGCCGCCGGCGGCAGAGCCGGCCAGGAGGAGATCACCGCCGAACTCCAGCAGGACAATACGCAGACGGGACAGCTTGCCGCCACCCTTGCTGCAGCGGCCATCCCCACCGCGGAGAACAAAGAGCGCGTGTGGAATGAACTGGTCGAGGAGAACACGCTGCCCAATGCGGCGCAGCGCGCTGCGATCAGTGGGTTCTCACGGGTGCACGATACCGCGCTGTTGAGCCCCTTCCGGGGCCGTTACTTCGGTACGATCCGGCAGATCTGGGCTGAGCGGTCTCATGAAATCGCCTCCGGTCTCGTCGAAGGCCTCTACCCCGCGGAACTGACGGATCAGGCCAGCATCGCAGCCACCGACGCCTTCCTCGCTGAACTCGGCGAGGAAGCGCCCGCACTCGGCCGCCTGGTACGGGAGGGTCGAGACACTGTGGCGCGCGCATTGCGGGCGCAGAGTGCCGATGACTTCCGCTAACTGACCAGGGCGAACTAACCGACCAAGGCGAACTGAACCGGAGGCAGGAATGCCAGCAGAGCATCGATATCGGATCAGCACCGAGTGGACGGGCAATCGGGGAACCGGGACCTCGGGTTACCGGGATTACAGCCGGAATCATGTGATCCGGGCCGAAGGCCTGCCGGAGCTCCTCGGTTCGGCGGACCGCGCTTTCCACGGTGACCGCGAGCGCTGGAACCCCGAGCTCTTACTGCTCGCAGCCCTGAGCGAATGCCATATGCTGTCTTTCCTGCATGTGGCCCTGCGGCACGATGTACGGGTCACCGCCTATCGGGATCAGTCAGAAGCCGCCTTGCGCCTCAACCCTGATGGCAGCGGCGAGTTCAGTTCGGCTACTTTACGCCCCGAGGTCGAAACCGCTGAGCCGGTTGGAACAGTGATCATGCAGCAGCTGCATGCGGAGGCCTCGGCGCTGTGCTTCATGGCCCGGAGTGTGAATTTCCCGGTCCGTCACGAGCTCTCGGAGAACCCGGAAAGACCAGAAGAGCTAGAAGGAAGAGGAGATTGACCATGCCGTTCAGTCCCTGGCTGGACGCCGCCACGGCCTTGGCCCTGGGCCTGATCTTCTGGTTCCTGGGCCGGTTCGTCATCTCCCGCATCACCCGCCGGCTGAGCCGGGCACAGGAGCCGGAACAGAGCCCCGCCCCTGCACGCACCGCACGCTGGAGTCAGCCAGCCTGGAGTCAGCCGGCGCTGCGGCCCTGGGAGTCCGAACGCCGGGTGCAGCGCGCACGGACCATCGGATCCCTGCTGACCTCCGTCTACGGCACGGTACTGGTAGTCATCACCGGAGTCTATGTGCTTCTGGCTTTCGGGGTGAATGTTGCCCCACTGCTGACGAGCTTCGGCATCATCGGCGTCGCCATAGGCTTCGGCTGCCAGCAGCTGATCCGTGATTTTCTGGCCGGGATCTTCCTGACCCTTGAAGACCAGTTCGGCATAGGCGATGTGATCGAGACTTCCGAAGTGGTGGGCACCGTCGAGTCGGTGAATCTGCGGATCACGAGGGTCCGCGGGGAAGACGGCGCCATCTGGTACTTGCGCAACGGAGAGATTCTCCGAGTGGGGAATCGCTCTCAGGGCCAGTATCGTGGCTCTGGCCAGTATCGTGACCCTGGGCCTCGAGAGGCTACGAACGGCGAAGAGGAGCAGTGATGAGCGGTCCCGGCGAACACGCGGAAGATCAGACGGACCGGCCTTTGCCTGCCGCGGGCGATCTGGGCCGCCCTATCGCGCGTCTGCAGCCCGCCGCTGCCCCTGGCGGCCAGTTCGCGCCGCCGCCGGAGAACTTCTATGCCGCAGTGGGCGGTCATGAGACCTTGGCCGCCCTAGTTCGCGAGTTCTACCGCTGTGTCGCCGACGATGACTTGCTACGGCCCATGTACCCCGAAGCAGATCTCGGCCCCGCGGAACGCCGGTTACTGCTCTTCCTCGAGCAGTACTGGGGTGGCCCGCGGACCTATCTCGAGGAGCGCGGGCACCCTCGGCTGCGGATGCGCCACGCCCCCTTCACGATCACCCCGCAGGCCCGGGACCGCTGGCTCGAGCTGATGCGCAGCGCACTGGACACTCTGGAGCTGCCGCCGCTGCAGGATGCAACGCTCTGGGACTATCTGGAACGCGCTGCGCACTCCATGGTGAATTCGGCGGGCTGATCAGCTTAGCCTGCTTGGCCGGGTTAGGCTTCGTCAAGGCTGGCCCCGGAGCGGATCAGCACATGCCCCAGGGGCGCGCTGAGCCGATGCCAGCGGCCATGATTGAAAACCTCTATCCGGTCCTCAGGACGCCAGAACCCGAGGGCGACCCCGGCGAAGGCAGCACCCGCCGGCAGTGCCGGAAGCAGCGATGACGGCCTGCCCCACACCGTGGCACGGGCGTTGTTGACCAGAAGCGCACCGGGGCTGGAAGGCAGGATCTGAGCTATCTCGGCGATGCCTCGCTGCGCCTCGTCGATGAGCTCGCCCGCTGGGATGCTCGATACCGGCAGCCAGGCTTCCCGCGGCGGGCTGATCGAGGCCCAAGCCTCCCGCTGAGTCACCTCGGGAACCGGCAGTTCTGTGTCATCGGGGCCGAGCCGGGCTAAACGATCGGCCATCGAGGCCAGGCTCACGGTACGGTCCAACTCTGCCGGTTGCCCCAGCGCCACGGTCCGGAGCCCGAGCACCGTGGGGGTGCCCTCCCCCAGCAGCCGGGGTCGCATGGAGCATACCCACAGCGCCAAAGTGCTGCCGCTGGCTTGCAACCGTACTGCGCCGTCATAGGCGGCTCTGGCACGGGACACCAAGGTCTTCAGATCAGAAACATCCCGAGGATCCTGGAAGGCGAGGGCCCCCGTCATGCGGCACCCGCAATGCCTTTGCACGCGCACCAGAGGGAATGCGGAGGAATGGAAGGCAGAGAAGTACCGCAGCTGAACGTCACTGCTCCATCTTCGCAAATCCTCGTCGAACATGCCTCCGACCGCCCCCGGCACCGGACTTGGCGTGCTGAGGCGACCAGGCTCTAGAGTTCTTACTATGACTGAAAACTCTCCTGAACCTGCCGCTGCCGAGCCCGGGCACGGCGGGGGGCGCCTCACCGAATTCCTGGAGACCCTGGACCTCAGGGGCGCAGGAGCCAGAACAGATGAAGATATTTTTCTGGGCGGAGTGGAGAACCGCGCTAGCGGACGCGTTTTCGGCGGACAAGTTCTGGCTCAGTCATTGATCGCCGGGGCGCGCACCGTAGATGCTGACCGGCCGATGCATTCCATGCACGGATACTTCCTCCGTGCCGGCAATGTCCAGGAGCCCATCACTTTCGGAGTGCAGCGGCTGCGGGACGGCCGCTCTTTCTCCGCCCGACGCGTCCATGCGTATCAGGGCGGCAAGCCGATCCTGTCGATGATCGCTTCTTTTCAGACCGAGGATTCCGGTCTGGATCACCAGGATCGGGCCCCGGAGGGAATACCGGAGCCGGAATCCTTGCCGAGTACCGCAGAGTTTCTCGGCGGTTTCGATCATCCGGTCGCTCGGGAGTGGGCGTACGGGCGGCCGTTCGATGTTCGGCACGCCAGCGGGGATATCTATCTCTGCGTCGATGACGGGCAGCGGGTGCCGCACCAGGCAGTCTGGCTGAAGACCATCGGCCCCATGCCGGATGACCCGATCGTGCATCGGGCGGCCTTGGCTTATGCCAGTGATTACACGCTGCTGGAGCCTTCGCTCAAAGCGCACGGCCTGCCCTGGATAGCCCCGGGGATGAGCATCGCCAGCCTGGACCATGCGATGTGGTGGCACCGGCCGGCCCGAGTGGACGACTGGCTGCTGTACCTCGCCGAATCGCCCAGCGCCTCCGGGGCGCGCGGTTTGAACACCGGCAAGTTCTTCGACCGCAGCGGCGCCCTGGTCGCTTCGGTCGCCCAAGAAGGAATGATCCGGGTGCCGAAGAGCCAGTTGCGGTAGACCTGGCCCTCCGGCACCCGGATCGGCGCCGCTCTCTATCTGCTATATCTGCAGATCAGTCCCTGGTGAGCTTGCGATGCGTCACCCGGTGCGGACGCGCCGCATCGGGCCCCAGGCGTTCGATCTTGTTCTGCTCATAGGAGTCGAAGTTGCCCTCGAACCAGTACCAGCTCGCAGGATCCTGCTCGGTTCCTTCATAGGCCAGGATGTGCGTGGCCACTCGGTCCAGGAACCAGCGGTCGTGCGAGACGACCACGGCGCAGCCGGGGAATTCGAGCAAGGCGTTCTCCAGGCTAGAGAGAGTTTCCACATCGAGATCGTTAGTGGGCTCATCGAGGAGCAGCAAGTTACCGCCCTGTTTGAGCGTCAGCGCCAGATTGAGCCGGTTCCGCTCACCTCCGGAGAGGATCCCGGCTTTCTTCTGCTGATCCGGGCCCTTGAACCCGAAAGCGGAGACATAAGCGCGGGACGGCATCTCGACATTGCCGACCTGGATGAAGTCCAGGCCTTCGGAGACCACCTCCCAGAGCGTCTTCTCCGGATCGATGCCGCCACGGCTCTGATCGACGTAGGAGATCTTGACCGATTCGCCGATCTTGAGCTCCCCTCCGTCTAGGGGCTCCATGCCGACGATGGTCTTGAACAGCGTCGACTTGCCCACGCCGTTGGGCCCGATGACTCCGACGATGCCGTTGCGCGGAAGGGAGAAGGACAGGCCGTCAATCAGGGTGCGATCCCCGAAGCCCTTCTCCAGGTTCTCGGCTTCCAGCACGACGGAACCCAGGCGGGGGCCCGGCGGGATCTGGATTTCTTCGAAGTCCAGCTTACGGGTGCGCTCAGCCTCCGCGGCCATCTCCTCGTAGCGCGCCAGACGAGCCTTGGATTTGGTCTGCCGCCCCTTGGCATTGGAGCGGACCCAGTCGAGCTCTTCGGCCAGGCGCTTGGCCATCTTCGCATCTTTACGGCCCTGTACTTCCAGGCGGGCGCGCTTCTTCTCCAGGTAGGTGGAGTAGTTCCCCTCGTAGGGGTAGAGGTGCCCGCGGTCGACCTCGGCGATCCACTCGGCGACGTGGTCGAGGAAATAGCGGTCGTGAGTGACGGCCAGGACGGCGCCGGGATAGCTCGCCAGATGCTGTTCCAGCCACTGCACGCTCTCCGCGTCCAAATGGTTGGTGGGCTCATCCAGGAGCAAGAGGTCCGGCTTCTGCAGGAGCAGTTTGCACAGCGCGACCCGGCGGCGCTCACCACCGGAGAGCACCTTCACATCGGCATCCGGCGGCGGGCAGCGCAGGGCGTCCATGGCTTGTTCGAGCTGCGAATCGAGATCCCAGGCATCGGCGGCATCAATGGCTTCCTGGAGCTTGCCCATCTCTTCCAGCAGCGCATCGTAATCCGCATCGGGATCAGCCATCTCTTCGGAGATCTGGTTGAATCGCTCGATCTTGCCGTAGATCTCGCCGACGCCTTCCTGGACGTTGCCCAGAACGGTTTTCTCCTCGTTGAGCGGCGGCTCCTGGAGCAGGATGCCCACGGTATAGCCGGGGCTCAGCCGGGCTTCGCCGTTAGAAGGGGTGTCCAGGCCCGCCATGATCTTCAGGATCGTCGATTTACCGGCGCCGTTAGGCCCGACGACGCCGATCTTCGCTCCCGGGAAAAAGGACATGCTGACATCGTCGAGGATGACCTTATCGCCCACGGTCTTACGGGCCTTGGTCATGGTGTAAATGAATTCCGCCATGACTCTAAGGCTAGTCGTTCACCGCAGAGAACTCACATCTTCAGCTAGCGGTGAAGATCCGGTGCTGGTCCAGGGTCAGCGCTGGCTTCCGACGAAGCACAATCCGTCGCTCAGCACGGGCAGCACCGTAGTGCTGGCCACACCATCTCGCACCCCTGAGACGATGCAGGCGCCTTCTGCTTTAACCGCACCCTGAATCGTATCGACCGCCAGTCCGGTGGGGGTTCTGGAGACGGCAACTTCGACGTCCGAGGGCGAGCTCGCGAAAGGACTCAAAACATCCCGGAACTGCTGCTGGCTGGGGTTCGGGGAATTCTCGGCCATCTGATTCACCGCTTTCCGGACCTCAGCCGCTAGAGCTTCGGCCGGGCTTTGCGAAGCGCTCGTCGGCGGGGCCGAAGGTGCCGGAAGAGGCTCTGGACTGCAAGCGCCCAGAACCAGCACTGCGCTCAAGGACACTAAGAGTAATCCACCGGTACGGTGACGCATACTGAGCTCAGCCATGCCTTTTATTGTGCCACGACTCATCGGCCGTGTCTGCGTGGCCGCGGCCCAAGGAACAACTCAGAAAGCTGGAGGGGTCTGCCCCGGGTTTGGTTGACATCTGATCTGTGAGGATTCGTCCTCGCTGGAAGGATGTATCTCATGCCCAAGCCCTATCCGAAAGAGTTCCGTGACGATGTCGTGGCTGTGGCCCGTAAAGCCCGGGCCCCGTTATCGCAGATTGCGAGAGACTTCGGGATTTCCGAAGCCTCGTTGTTCAACTGGCTGAAAAAAGCAAACATCGAAGACGGGCGCGTGCCGGGCCTGACCGAGGACGAGCGTAAGCAGCTCCGCGAGGCGAACAAGCGGATC